>CAJTGB010000020.1 GCA_910575835.1 Lachnospiraceae bacterium
CTACACACTAATACCATTTAAGAAAGGTGGTGGTGCCAGTTTCTTTATATTCTACAATACAAACGCCATATCTAAAAAAACAGCTGATAGCAACCAAGGGGGAAGTCTGCCCTTTTTTCAGTGTATTTTAATGGTTTAATAGCTTAATCCTATTGTGATATCATGCCACTACTAAGTTGTTAACATTGGAATGGAAATAATAAAAACTCAAATATCATGGGGAAATTACATGAGTTAACGCTGTTTATGAATCCGGTTTCAAAAGATAAGGTTCATATTTCGCAAGAGGGTCTTGAGTATATAAAAGGAAATTTACATTATATACCAATGCCGCAAGAAGAGCAGGAAGTGTACGATTACATTCAGTCTCATCTTAATGTCAATACACTAACGACATGCGACAGTACAGAGATTATATCTAAAGATTTGCGGAAGATGTATAATGATTTACAATCAAAAGAAGCGGATTTTTTAGATATTAACGGTCATGTCGGGAATTTGATGAAAGCATATACACATATGTATAATAAGATTGTAGATGGGTATAATGACGGCACCAGGGAAGTGTGGATAAAAGATAACAGCACAGGTGATGACTTTAACGGGATAGAGTTTATGAGTAATGGAAGAATAGAACGCTATAGAAAACTCACGATGGAAGAAGAACTTGCTGCATTAGACCAGGCTTTTGAAAAGTATGCGAAGGATATTGAAGATAGTGTGAATTATTCGATTATGATTGACAGAGTATCTCCAAGCGTACTAAAAACGATGGAAGAGTTGAAGAAGATAGCCGAAGAAAGGCATGATCGGAATATAATGCAGGAATTGGAGGCAAAAGAAAATATAACGCAGGAACGTGAACTGAAAGAAATAAAAGAGAAGTATGAACGCCCTAAGAAGGTGCCGATATATCAGATGTTAATGGATGCGAGATTAGACTTCTATAGAGTGGAGCATGCCACCTTTAACATTTGCGGAGGTGGAAAAATTCATCAGTGTATGGTAAAATTAGGAGACGAATACGCAAGCTCTGGATAGGATATACTGAAGGAGGAATATAAGTGGCAAATAGAGAGGTCGGCTTTGTGGTGGATGATGAATATAAGGCATGGATAGCGAATATAAAAGACAGAATAAAACATAGCCAAATAAAAGCTTCTGTTAAGGTAAATTATGAGCTGCTTGATTTGTATTGGGATATAGGCAGAGATATCGTTGCAAAGCAGAAAAATGCAAAGTGGGGCGATGCTTTTCTTACAACAATGAGCAAAGATTTGCAGAAAACTTTTCCTGATATGTCAGGATTTTCGGTACAAAATTTGAAAAGTATACGCTATTGGTACAAATTTTACAACTCCGATGAAAATGGCTTACAGGCTGTAAGCCAAATGGAACTAATTGAAAAAATGGTTAAAGGTATCCCGTGGGGACATAACCAGAGAATTATGTATAAGTGTAAAGATATTCAAGAAGCCTTATTCTATATACAGAAAACGATGGATAACGGTTGGAGCAGGACTGTCTTGGAGCATCAAATAGACGGAGGTCTATATAGTAGACAGGGTAAAGCTGTTACTAATTTTCAGTTAAAGCTGCCAGAACCTCAGTCTGATTTAGCAGAACAGACATTGAAAAATCCGTACAATTTTGATTTTTTGACACTGAGGGAAGAATATGATGAAAAGGAATTAGAAGATGCTCTTATCAACCAGATTACTCAGTTTCTATTGGAATTAGGTACTGGATTTTCTTATCTAGGCAGACAGGTACATTTGCGTGTCGGTAAAAGCGATTTCTATATGGACTTGCTTTTTTATCATGTCCGTCTGCATTGCTATGTTGTCGTAGAGTTAAAAACAGAGAAATTTAAGCCAGAATTTGCAGGAAAATTAAATTTTTATGTGACTGCTGTCAATAAGCAAATGAAAACAAAACAGGACAATCCAACGATTGGAATTCTTATCTGCAAGGATAAGGATGATGTTGTCGCCGAGTATGCACTTGATGATATTTCACAGCCAATCGGGATTGCGGAATATGAATTGACGAAAGTACTTCGTGAAGAATTTAAGAGCAGCCTGCCGACGGTTGAAGAAATAGAGAACGAGTTGTCTGAATAAATTGGCTTACGAGCTGTAAGCCAATTTTAGGCACAAGTCAAAATTATACAGAGTCACATCATTTAATTGTTTGGGAAGATAATTTGTAAGTTAGCGGAGGTAAGCCTACCTGTTTTTCAAATTGCTTTATGAGGTGGCTTTGGTCGTAGAAACCTGTGATCAAAGCCACTTCTGTTATTGATTCAGCAGTGTGCATCAATTGTTGTGCCTTGCGGATGCGGTTTTGAAGTTGAAACTGATGCGGTGTAAGCCCTACTTCTGGCTTAAAACTTCGGATGAAATGGTATTTACTGATGAATGCGTTTTGAGCCATTTCTTCAATACTAACTTTAGGTTCGGGGTATAATTCCAACTGCTTTTTTAGGTTATTGATAAATGGAGCAAGTTTTGTACCTTATATAGTGACTTGCCGTTCAAATTTAGAATGTCCCCTCTGAAGGATATTGAGAGTAATCTGCAGGAGGCTAAAAGAGCAATGAAAGGTTGGAACAGCGGGTATACCCGTCGAGTGTTTTTGACGGGAGCTAACCCCTTTGTTTTGTCTTATGACAAATTAACTGCCATTGCAGAGCTAATCCACGAGCATCTCCCGTCCGTAAAGTCTTTCGGTTCGTTTGCAAGGATTACTGATGTTACCCCGAAAACCAATGAAGAACTTACCAAACTGTGGACTATGGGATTTGACGGTCTGACAATAGGAATAGAAACAGGCTGGGGCAGGTCGTGGAGAAATCGGAGCAAAATTGACGGCCGATATATGCAATCAGATACACCCTACGCTTATCGGGGCAAATATGCTTACGATTTATCTCGATTCAGAGCTTTATACGGAAATACAGCGTGGAAACTAGTAAGAGGAGGGCGAACTAGAAAATATAAATTACAAAACCAAAAGATTTAGATTTTGTAAAGGAGATGGATTGTATTTATTATGTTGTCTGTACCCACTTCAACAGAGAACAAAAGGAAGATATAATAACCAAAATAACATCACTACAAATATCATATTCGACTGTCGGAGTTTATTTTGAACAGACAGTCGGAAAAAATTACTGCCCTCTATTGCAGACTTAGCCGTGACAATATGCTTCAGGGAGAGAGCAACAGCATTACCAACCAAGACGGGATTTATCAAGGATATTTTTGCCCAAAAGTTAGAGGGTTGATTTATCTCTGAACAAGCAGAGGACAGTACCCACAAGGCGCTGTCATTTTGTATTGCTTGAATGCCACTCATGCCATCAAATCTCTCTCGAAATGAAGGATTGTGTTTCTGATTGTTTCTTATCCTGCCAGCTATGGCAGAAATTCGCAGAACTTTAGGAAGATTAATTGTTTTCCGGGAACAACTGGTGTATAATTTAGTCTGTATTGGTGTGCTTTTGGACACGGCTTTTGAAGCAGAGTATAAACGGCGCCCTAAAAAATCCTCAAGTCATGGCTTACCACAATGAGGCGGCACTAGAAGCCCAGCTTGATGAGCAGTTAAATAGTCAAGACTATTTCTCCGTATCCACCCCCTACTATGATGCTCTGCTGGTTAATTTCAAAATCACATTTGAAGTTTGTGAATAGGAGTCGGGAATATGGTTTGCACCTTACTGAGGCAAACTTGACTGCTATACAGGAGTTCTTCCCAAGTGTCAGTTTAAGAAGACTATCTGAAGTCTAACGCTACCATCAGAAATTTGCCAAGGTAAAGAGGCAGGCAAAGGAGACACTCCGTCTGAAAACGAGGAATGACGAGGGAACTATATGCCAAAGAGAGATGCGCAATACAGCTACAATTTCATTGATCTCTTTGCGGGAGCCGGTGGGCTTTCGGAAGGGTTTCTTCAGGCTAGGTTTAATCCTGTAGCCCATGTCGAAATGAATGAATTTGCGGCTAAAACGCTCGAGACGAGAAGTGCTTACTACTATTTGAAAGGCACGAACAATCTCGGCTTATATAAAAAATATGTGTCAGGGAAAATCTCTCGCGATGATTTTATGAAGCAGATTCCGGCTTCGATAACAAAAACCATCATCAATGAGACGATGTCTGACGAGACACTCCCGGCAATTTTCAAAACCATTGATGGGATAATGAAAATTCGAGGCATCACTAAAATCGATGTTATTGTAGGTGGCCCACCCTGCCAAGCTTATTCGCTTGTTGGGAGGGCGCAAAGCAGTCATATGGAAGTGCCGATGGCGGAAGACCCGCGTAATTACTTGTATAAGCTGTATGCGCGGTTCTTAAAACGTTATCAGCCTCGAATGTTCGTTTTTGAGAATGTTACGGGAATTGAATCTGCCAATGGCGGAGCAATTTGGAAGAACATGAAGAAATACCTGAAGCGTGTTGGATATGAAATTGAATGCCGTGAACAGAATGCTCATACATTTGGCGTTCTCCAAAACAGACGCCGGATGATTATTGTGGGCTGGTTAAAGAAAAGCGGGCTGAAATATCCCGATTTTCTTGAAATCAAAACGGATGCCATTGTAAATAATCTCTTCGCTGATTTGCCCAAACTGCATCCCGGCGAGAGTTCCGATAAATATGCAGATTCAAAAGCCAGTAGCTATGTCACGGAATCAGGAATACGGACGACAAATGATGTGCTGACCCACCATAACTGCCGACCGAATATAGATCGGGATATCAAGATTTACAGACGAGCGGTTGAGCTGTGGAATGACGGTCATAAACGTCTTAATTACAACGATCTTCCGGATGAATTGAAAACACACAAAAACAGGCATTCATTTACTGACAGGTTTAAGGTAGTTGAAGGAGATGAATCGTGCTGCCACACTATTTTGGCGCACCTTTCAAAGGACGGCCACTATTTCATTCATCCCGATATAGAACAGAATCGTTCCATTACCGTTCGTGAAGCGGCTAGAATACAATCGTTTCCTGACAGCTATTTCTTTGAGGGGCCACGGACATCGCAGTTTGTACAGATAGGTAATGCTGTCCCTCCGATGATGGCCAAGGGAATCGCTATGGGAATTTTAGGACAGCTATACAAAGGAGATTCAGATGGAAGGTAACCTGCTGCTTGAACAATTCAGCAAATATAAGAAGTTGGAACTTGAGGCTTCTCCGTTCCACTTCCTTTTGGATGCCAATATAGAATTAAATCCGCATCAGATTAATGCATTCTGCGCTGCTATTCAAGCGTTAAAAACTGGTGGCATCGTATTGGCTGATGAGGTTGGTCTTGGAAAAACCATAGAAGCAGGACTTGTGCTGAAGTATGTGCTTGAGTCGGGAGCAAAACGAGTATTAATTGCTCTTCCCGCGTCTCTGAGAAAACAGTGGGAATTGGAACTCGAAGATAAATTCGGCTTGGATTCGGTAATCCTCGATAGAATTACTGTCGAAAAGGAATGTTCTGACTGGCAAAAGAGGCTCATGGATAATAAGTCCGTCAGGATAGTGCTTACCTCTTACGATTATTCATCGAAACTTATGAAACGATTCCCGGAGGTGAAGTGGGATTTCATCATCATCGATGAAGCGCATAATCTTAGGAATGTATTTCATGGAACCAAGCGCGCTAAGAACCTTTATGAACTTTCAAAAGGCATACCGAAGATTCTACTGACCGCTACGCCTCTTCAAAATTCGCTGACAGACCTTCATGGGCTGGTCTCATTTATTGACCAGAGGATATTCGGCAGTGAGAAGGTCTTTAACAGACGTTACATCGAAGGACAGGATTACTCTGACCTTAAACGTGAACTTTCGCCGGTCCTGTACCGGACGCTCCGTAAAGATGTGGCAAAGTACATGAATTTCAAAAAAAGAACCTGCAAGACGGTGGATTTTACTCTGTCGCAGGATGAGATTGAATTATATCAGCGGGTAAACGACTTTTTGAAGCGTGAGCTGCTGTATTCCATATCAACCTCAAACCGAGGGTTGATTATCCTTGTTATCAGAAAGCTGCTTGCTTCTTCGAGTTTCGCATTGATAGAAACCTTTGAAATTCTCAAGAACAGACTCGAAAAGCTATACGAAGGCAGCAAGTCTGCAAATGCGCAGGAAGGCTTCGACCTTTTCTGGAGCTATGTTGAGGATGAAATCGATGAGTCGGGCTTTGAGGAGACCGAGGATGAAGATACCATTGTTCAGAAACAATTCATCCAAGCTGAACTCGACGAGGTGAATATCATCATCGATGTGGCAAAGCGTATTAAGACAAACGCAAAAGTCAATGCGCTGAAGACTGCCATACAGATTGCTTTCGACTACCAGCAGGAACAAGGAGTCACTCAGAAGATCGTAATCTTCACGGAATCAAAGCGCACCCAGAAATACATAGCCGCAGAGCTTCGCAAGACTGGATTCGAGGATGAAAATATTCTTCTCTTCAATGGTGACTTTGACGATACCATGACCAAAGAAATATATAAGGCGTGGCAGGTTAAGAACTTCGGCAAGGCAAACTACGGACGCAGCGTGGAATATAAACACGCCATCGTAGATTACTTTCGCCATAACGCAAAGATACTGATCTGTACGGATGCAGGCTCCGAAGGTTTGAACCTTCAGTTCTGCAACACGGTAATTAACTATGACCTGCCGTGGAACCCGATGAAGATTGAGCAGCGTATCGGCCGTTGCCACCGTTACGGTCAAGAGCATGATGTTGTCGCCATTAATCTGCTGAATACGCAGAATGCCGCCGATCAGCGCGTTTACGATATCCTTTCAAAGAAGTTTGAACTGTTCGAGGGTGTTTTTGGCGCATCGGATATTGCTCTTGGCACATTGGAGTCAGGCACAAGTTTTGAAAAAATGGTATTGCAGATTTATCAGACCTGCGATACCACAGCGGAGTTTAAAAAAGCCTTTGACAAACTGGATCGCAAGCTGAACGCAAAGCGGGATAAAAAAGCAAGAGAACTCCGCTCCCTTTTGCTCACCGAAAGCAGCGGCGCAAAGAAACAGGCACTTGATGCTACAAAGTCTGATATCGCAAAGTATCTGCATGATGTGGAATACTGGAGTGGTTTTGATGAGCCGGAGGTTGACGGCAATCTTCATTACTGGAAGGTCAATAATTGGGGAGAAAAAGCCTTCGGATCACACGGAATTCTGTTTATAGGAGCTTTCTGTGATTCCTCGAAACTTCTCTTCCCGGTATTGTTGCTTTGCGATGAAAAAGGAGCCTACATAGATTTTGACGAGAAAGACCTCGTTCCCGAACTTGAACGGATTGACGATATGGATGTGCGGTATTTCACGCCGACGGAATCCGAGATGAAGCTTTATCAGCGTATCTACGACAATCTGACCGCTGAGATGGTAAACCGCTATCAGGAACAATCGGAATCAATCAAGGCTTATAATCGCAGAAAGATTGAAAACTGGGAGCGCATTCAGATGGAACAGCTAATAGCGTCATACCAAGAAATGGATGCTGAAATCGGTGTCATGAAGGAACAGGAACGCGCTTCTGATAACTTTTATGAGAAGATAGACATACGAAAAAAGATAACTGAGAAATCCAAGGTACTTGAAAAACTGCAGGAGTCTTTTCATGAGAAAGGAACCAGCTTCAAGACCGAGGGCGAGCGGGAAATCGCAGAATTTGAAAAACAGTTTGATATTAACCCGATTCTGTTGGTTAACATTGTGCTAAAGTTTTAGGAGAATTATTATGCAGAAGGCAGGAAGATTGGAATTAACATGGGTCGGCAAATACGATATAAAAGCTGTCGAGCCAAGGATTCTTCTCGAGGATGTGGATAAGTCCTATGGTGATTCGTCAAGCGAAAATATGCTGATACATGGTGATAACCTTATCGCATTACAGGCACTACAACAAGAATATGAAGGGCGAATTAAATGTATTTACATTGATCCTCCTTATAATACCGGGAGTGCATTTCAACAATATGATGACTCAGTAGAACATAGCATATGGCTAAGTTTAATGAGAGACCGTATTCTTTTACTGCATTCTCTCTTAAGTGAGGATGGAAGCATATGGATTTCACTTGATGATAATGAAGTTCATTATTTAAAAATTGTCTGTGATGAAATATTTGGCAGGAAAAATTTTGTGGCTGATGTTGCATGGGAGAAAGCAGATAGTCCACGGATGGATGCTAAACTTTTTTCAACAAGATATGACCATACTTTAGTATTTGCAAAGAACATAGAAATGTTGCAAATAAAGAAAATTGTAAGCACTGAAGTACCAGAGCACTATAATAAGATTGCCAGCGATGGCAGGAGATATTACTTAAAGCCTTTAAGGTATATGGGGGCAGCTGATTCACGCGAAGATCGACCAAATTTGTACTATTCTTTGACTGCTCCAGACGGAAAAGAAGTTTTTCCGGTAAAAACAGATGGTACTGATGGCCGGTGGCGCTGGTCAAAAGATAAGGTTGATAGCAACCCGGATTTATTGGAATGGGTTAAAGGACGTAATGGGTGGACAGCGTATTATCGTATCTTTGCAGAGGCTGAGTCGGAACGTCCACCTGAAACTCTTTGGAATTTTAAGGATGCTGGAAGCAATAGAGTTGCAAAAGCAGAGATAAAAGCATTATTTGATAACGCCAACGCATTTGATACTCCTAAACCAGAAAAACTGATCAAATACATATTGAGCATCTGCACAAATGAGGGCGATTATGTGTTGGATTCTTTTCTAGGATCTGCAACGAGTATTGCTGTAGCACATAAAATGAATAGAAAATATATAGGGGTTGAATTGGGCGACCATGCTTATACTTTGTGTAAAGTAAGACTTGATAAGGTTATTGATGGAGAACAAGGCGGTATCAGTGTAGATATGAATTGGCAAGGTGGCGGCGGGTATCACTTCTATGAGTTGGCTCCGAGCCTTCTCGTTAAGAATGACAAGTTGCCGATTTACCAGATTAATTCCTCCTACACTTTCGAGATGCTCTGCGAGGCAATTTGTAAAATTGAGGGATTCCGTTATAAGCCGCAGGATGTGTTCCACGGTCACTCTTCGGAGAAACGGTTTATTCATATCACTACGGAGTTTATAAATGCCGAATATATAAAATCGTTGTCCGCGCGGCTTGCTGAAGGTCAGTCTCTCCTGATTTACGGCACAAAGATACAGTCGGATATGGTCTTGCCTGACAACATCGAGGTCAAGAAAATACCGAAAGATCTTCTGGAAAAATGCGATTTTGAAAGCGAGGTGCCGTAAATGTCTGAGATAGTAAACAAGATCAAATATGCAATGAGCCTGAGGGCTCCGCAGGAGGAGGCGCTCGCTTGCCTCGATGCCATCAGTTCGCATTGTGATTATAAGAAGGACAGCAAGGATGTTGTTGAGACGGCCGCATCGGAATATTGCAAGAAACAGCGCAAGGTCAAAACAGAGTTGGAGTTTCCTTCATTTTGCTATGCTATGGCTACGGGTATCGGAAAGACCCGTCTGATGGGTGCGAGCATCTATTATCTGTACAAAACGAAGGGCTATAAACACTTCTTCATTCTTGCGCCCGGGAACACTATTTATGACAAGCTGCGCAAGGAATCCAATCCGAATCATCCGAAGTATATATTCAAAGGACTTGAGGCGGAAATGGGCAGACCGAAGGTCTACGATGGCGAGAATTATGATACCTATCCCATAAAGTATGATCAGATGACTATGATTATTGAGAAGACTTCGGATATTCAGCTTTTCATTTTCAACATTGGGAAAATCTTTAACAGCAAGACAGACACGCAGTTCAATTTCCATAAGTTTAAGGAAACGCTGGGTGCTTCCTTTGCCGATGTATTGGCGCAGTTTGATGATCTCGTGATCTGTATGGATGAAGCGCATCGTTACTATGCTCCGGCGTCAATGAAGGCGATTAATTATCTGAAGCCTGTCCTCGGATTGGAGTTTACCGCCACACCGAAAACTACCTCGAATGTTATCTATGCTTACGACTTAGCGCGTGGCGCGGTCGAGGGATATTTGAAAATCCCGGTTGTAATGGGGCGTTCCAATATGGCGGGTTATAGCCAGGACGATATCGAGGAGATGAAAATCAGAGACGGACTTACGCTCCATGAGCATCGCAAGGCTGTGCTGCGTGAGTATTGCAGCGATAATGATCTGGACTATGTAAAGCCGATTGTTCTTATTGCCTGCAAAGATACAGATCACGCAAAGAAAATCCGTGCGTTGCTTGATAGCAATGATTTCCAAGGTGGAAAGTATAAGGGCAAAATTATAGAAATACATTCAAAGCAGACCGGCGAGGAATCGGAAGAAAATATCCGTCTTTTGCTCTCTATTGAGAGTGCGTCAAACCCGGTTGAAATCGTGCTACATGTATATAAGCTGAAGGAAGGCTGGGATGTAAACAACCTGTTTACCATCATCCCGCTTAATGCGGCAAAGAGCGACATTCTCGCTATGCAGACTATTGGTCGTGGACTGAGACTTCCATTCGGAGAACAGACCGGCAACGAAGACCTAGACTCTCTTGATATCGTTGCTCATGACCATTACAGACAACTGGTGGATGAAATTAAGAGCAGTGATATCTTCCGCTATCGTGACCTTGATAAGGCTACTGTTGAACCTTCAGAGTCCGTAGGCGTATCTGCTACCGTAGACGATGGTCAGCTTTCGCTACTTGACTTTGCGATTACTGCATCTGGTGTGCAGTCCTTTGCCGAGGTCAACAATCCGAAAACGCAGCTTGAGATTTATCAGGAATATGTGAAGAATTTCATGGCTGCACAGAAGAAGAACAAGAATGAAGCCCCAAGTCAGATGACTCTCTTTGACCTTCATCCTGAAATGCTTTCCGGGGATTCAACTGAAACCACTACACCTGTGCAGGAACAACCGCAGATACAGGCACCGACCGGCGGTAAATCCGGCAAACAGCCTCTTACCAAGGACGAATTTGTAAAAGTGGTATCAGAGTACTCAGCGAGGGCTATCTCTGTTCCGAAAATCCTCGTACAGACCACCTCGGAGGTAAAGTTTAATCGTTTTGATGTGAAGTGCACAATAGCTGACTTCGAGGTGGCTATGGCGAAGATTGAGCGTTTTGACGCTATCAATCAGCAACTTCTTTCTGTCGTGGATGCGCAGATTCTTGAAGTCAATGACGCCATGAACACTCTTGCTTGTATGCTCCTTGATTCTATCAGCGAGTTGTCTTATGACGATGCGGATTTTGTTATTGACGTGGTTGAGCAGTATTTAAGCCAGATACTAGGAGATGAAGAAAACAAGCGAAGAATCGTTCGCCGCTATGCGTCTTTGATTGTGGCTGATATTCGTAAGCAGATTTATGAGCATATGGACAGGAAAACGCAGGATGTTCACATCATTCAGAAAGATCTTATTCTGTTCCGTAAGTTCGTGAAGAACGTCAAAGAGGACGGAAAGGTTAAGTACGATAAGCCGTTTTCTGACAAGAGCAATATCAAAAAGTATCTCTTTACCGGCTACAAGAAGTCATATTACCCGGCGAATGCTTTCGACAGCGATACGGAGCGTCTGTTTTCCATCATTTTGGAGGAGGACCCGGATGTTATACGTTGGATCAAGTCTCCGCTTAATCAGCTTGGCTTGTTCTGGAAAGCTGGTCAGCAGTACAATCCTGATTTCCTTGTGGAGACAACCGCCGGGAAATTCATGGTTGAAGTTAAGGCTCTGAATGAAGTGACATCGGAAGAGGTCGTATCAAAGGCAAGAGAAGGCATAAAGTGGTGCCGCTTTGCATCAACGGCAGACCCGGATCATAAGCCTTGGGAGTACAAGCTGATTTCTGATGACAACATTCATCTTGGTAACACCTGTAAATATACACTCGGTACGGCTCATGCCGTGAAGGAGGAGGCATAATGGCTGACAGATTTAAATATTCAGAGGTCAGGCAGAAAATCATTGATGCCATGAGAACCGACCTTATCGGTCCCAGAGAAAAGGAAGAGGTTCTTGAAGAGAATCCTCGCTATGCCTATCTCGTGGGTATGCTCGATATCCAAAGCAACGACGAAGATTACTCTGGTGCTGGAGAGCAGGAAGTTGATGCAGATATGGCACTTGAAGATGGTGAGGATTTTACGGCTGGTGAAGATGATGACAACGAGCCTATTTCCACCACGCACTTTCAGCTACCTTCATCTATCGGTATCAGTTTCTATATCCAAAGTGATACCGAGAGCATCAACTTAGATGTGACATGGGGAGACTATGCGAAGTCCTCTGAAAAATATACCGGCAAGGATGAAAAAGAACATAACCGTGCCATATATACGCGCCAGCCGATGGAAGAAACAGTTCATATCCAGTTTAAGGATTTTAAACGAACGAAGGATTATTGGCTTGTCTGCGACTCCAATGTCCATGTTCATGTGTCCCGGATTCCTTTGAAGGGAGGCTATTCTCTTGTAACGGCATATGTTATTAACAAAAGAAAGAAGCCTACCAACAGCGCAGAAGCCATTATGTTCCAGGTGGAAATCAAGGCTTATGTGGAGGACGGTTCTGCTGCGTTTATCGCAGAGAATATTTGCAGAGAGATACTTGCCTCCGATGAGTTTTATTTTGAACAGCGCCCGATTATGGGACGTGGACGTGGCTGCGCAGCGGTTTGGGATGCCCCTGTTGACGGCAGAACAACATATGTGAAATCAGCGTTTATACCCGAGTATGAGTTTCCGGGTGTCAGCGCCGCTTTGGATGGATTTGACAGATACTTCTTCTCGACATTTACCATGTCTGTAAAATCGAAGAAGGAAGAAACCATCGGTAAACTTTATACTCTGACTGAATCCTACGAAAAGTGGATCAACTCTACACTTCTTGGAAACGCAAGGATGAGCAATCCTGATTTTAAGGATAAGATTGGCAACAAGGTCATTGACCGCTGTCAGGACGCGCTGAAGCGAATCCGCGAAGGTATCAGCATTATTGAAAATGATGACACCTCATTCGAGGCTTTCTGCTTTATGAACCGTGTAATCTTCTTGCAGAACAGCATCAAGGGCTATGCAAAGAAGCACGGTACCGGGACAGAGTGCAATTTCCAGGATTTCATTAATCCGAAGAATCCTGATAACAACTTCGGATGGCGTCCATTCCAGATTGCTTTTATTCTGATGAATCTTGCAGGAATTGTTGATCCGAAGCATAAAGATCGAGAGGTCGTTGACTTGCTTTACTTTCCTACCGGCGGTGGTAAAACAGAGGCTTACCTTGGCCTTATGGCATTTGTTATCGCCAACAGAAGGCTCAGAGCGTCTGATGGAGAGGAATATAATCGAGATGGCGGTGTAACCGTTATGCTCCGCTACACGCTCCGCTTACTCACCACGCAGCAGAGAGACCGTATTACAAAAATGGTGCTTGCAGCCGAAATGATCAGGCGGCAAGCATATCCGCAGTTTGGTAAAGAACCTATCAGCATTGGCTTCTGGGTAGGAGGCGGAGTAACGCCGAACAAGTTTGATGAGTTTATTGAAAAGGCTGATAATCCGCAGGCGGCAAGAAGCGCAAGGAACCATGTCTATAAGCAGCTTCTAACCTGCCCGTTCTGTGGAAAGCCTCTCAAGGAAGAGAACTTTAACATTGACATTGACAAGAAGTCCATCGAGATTTTCTGCTCCGATCGGGATTGCCAGTTTTATAGATATAAAAACGACAGGGTACCAATCCCAGTTTATCTTGTCGATGAAGAAATATACGCCAAGTGCCCGACCATTATTCTGTCGACCGTCGATAAGTTTGCGCGCCTGCCTTGGGATGTGAATACAAATGCACTCTTTGGCAGAGTGGACAGGAAATGCAGCCGTGATGGTTATGTTGCGATTGGAGCGGAACACGCCCGCCACAATAAAACTGCTTCTTTGCCGACATCAACGATGGTAAAGATCAGACTGTTCCTGCCTCCGGAATTGATTATTCAGGATGAGTTGCATCTTATTACGGGACCGCTTGGTACGATTTATGGCGCCTATGAAACGATTATCGAGGATATGTGCATACACGATGGTATTAAGCCGAAGTATGTCGTTTCAACGGCAACAATCAAAAATGCGGAGGCACAGACCAGATGCCTTTACGCGAGAAAGAATACGACACAGTTCCCGCCGAATGGCTTTGAAATTGGGGACAGTTTCTTCATCAGAGAGATTTCCGTAGATGATGACCCGTTCCGAAAATATGTGGGTGTCTGCGCACCCGGTCAGTCTGTTAAGACGGCTTTACTTCGTGTTTACGCCATTATTCTGCAGGCTGCTTATACGTACTCTCTGCAGGAGGAGTACAAGGATGTGATTGACCCGTACTATTCTCTTGTCGGTTACTTCAACAGTATCCGAGAACTTGGCGGTGCCGTCAGACTTCTGCAAGACGACATTCCGAAGAGAATTTATCGCATCAAGAATAAGTATGGCTTGGATAAGCAGCGGTATTTAAATCACAATGTGGAGATTACCTCCCGCATGTCATCGTACAAAATACCCGAAAAACTGAACCAGCTTGAAACGACTTGTGCGTCAAAAGGCTGTCTGGATACAGCTATCGCTACAAATATGATAGCGGTTGGTATGGATGTTGATCGCCTTGGTTTGATGGTGGTGACCGGTCAACCGAAACAAAACTCGGAGTATATTCAAGCAACAAGCCGTATTGGCCGTGCATTTCCGGGACTTGTTGTTACGCTTTATAATGCGTATCGTCCTCGCGACTTATCGCATTACGAGAATTTTACCGGCTATCATTCGCAGCTTTACCGTTTTGTTGAAGGAACAACAGCAACACCGTTTTCTGCAAGAGCAAGAGATCGTGTTATTCACGCGCTGATAATATCTGCGATAAGACTGAATTTCCCGAACATGGCAAACAATCCAGATGCAGCGGCTATCGGCTCATTAACTAATGAACAGCTTGATTCTGTGAAGAAACTGATAATCGACCGGCTCAATATTATCAAGCCGTCAACAAGAACAGATGCAGAGGAAGAAATAGACCGCTTTATTGACTGGTGGAAACTGCAGGCGGCTCAGTTAAAACCGCTACGTTATTATGTTGTCGGAACAGACCGCTATAACAGATTGATGAATCCGTATGACCAGCCGCACGATGAGAACGAAAAAGCTACACTTCGTTCAATGCGTGAGGTCGAGAGTTCTGCGAATATGTTCTATTACACGGAGGATTGACATGGCTTTTGATAATAATAAACTTGGAGAATTACGTCCAAACCAGATCATAACCACCTTCGGCCCCGGCTCTGTAGTCGATGCTGTAAAGGACTCGGTTACGATTCTGGACATCTCCTATTGGAAACAGAAGGGACAAAAAATAATCGACGGCAGGCTTGCTTCATATTTGGGCGTTGATTGCTTCTATATGCCTCGGACAAGTTTTTCGGGTGATGTTCCGGTTGTGACCTTCCCGTACTGGCACATATGCTCGAATCTGAAATGTGGAAAGCTGTTTGATGCCAGAAAATATTTTGACTTGGATAAGTATCTCAAATATGGCGTCACTTGCCCTGAGTGCCATCGCCCAGCCTATCCGTCCCGTTTTATCACGATCTGCGAGGATGGTCATATGTCGGACTTTCCTTGGAAGTGGTGGGTACACAGAGGTGAGTCCGATTGTAACGGCACCTTAAAGATGTATTCGACAGGCAATACGTCCACGCTTGCGGATATGTGGGTAGAATGCTCCTGTGGTGCTAAACGGAGCATGAGCGGTGCAACTCAGAGAGATAATTTCGACGGCGTCGCCTGCCCCGGACATCATCCATTCAGGCCGAATGTGAAAAACCATAAATGTAGCAAGCCCATCATTCCATCACAGCGTGGTGCATCTAATGTTTACTTCGCCATGAGTAGGAGCGCGATTTCTATTCCACCGTGGATTAATCCGTTGTATAACCTGATTGACGAACATCTGCGCGATATAGAACTTGCAAAGCAGCTTATGGGAGATGATGGAATAACCAAAATATATGAGATGTATTTTTCTGCGTATACAAGGGGCGAGTTTGATGAGGCACTTGAACGCCGCATGAGCAATATCAAGGAGTTCACAGAAATCAAACAGATGGAATACAATGCCATTAGTCACCATAATGACCCTACATACGCGTCAAACAAAAAACATTTCAAGGCTGAAGAAGATGGCTTGTCAGGATATCTACAGAAATATTTCAGCCGTATTATTCGTGTGACTAGGCTTAGAGAGGTTCGTGTTCTTCTTGGATTTACAAGAGTGGACGCTCCCGATCCAGATACTGATGAGCAACCGAATGTTGTTGCCTTAAGCAAGGGTAAGCAGGAGCGATGGCTTCCTGCGGCAGAAGTAAATGGCGAAGGTATTTTTATAGAGTTCAATAAAGACACGCTTGCATCATGGCTTAATTCCACTGCTATAAAGGGATTGTCGGAGAAGTATACTGATTCGTATAGAGAATTTTGCGAGTCAAAAGGCTGGACAATCACGGTCGTGAGAGATGCCGCATATGTTTTAATACATACTTTTGCTCACTTGATGATAAAACAGATGTCTATGTCATCTGGGTATTCTTCTTCGGCCATCAGAGAAAGAATTTACTTTGGTGATAAAATGGCAGGTATTCTGCTATACACAGGTAGCTCCGATAAGGAAGGATCACTCGGAGGTTTGGTTGAACTCGGCAATATCGATCAAATGACAAATCTCATGAGGGAGGCTTTCCAAGAAGCTCTCGTTTGCACGAATGATCCGGAATGTATGAGTAACTTGCCGGCTGGCAAAAATTCAAATGGTGCTGCCTGCCACTCATGTTGCATGATATCTGAAACGGCGTGTGAGAACGGAAACAGGATGCTTGACAGAGGCCTTGTTGTTCCTATTCCGGGACGCGAGGATTGCTCATATTTTAAGGAGTTGGTAAGTGACCTATGCCAGGTGGAAATCTAAACAAAGAGATATTTTTGAATACGGTAAAAAACGATATGGCAAATGGAACGGCTAACGCTTTGCCCATGCTGAAAAGAAGTTGCTTGGAATTATCCGATGCACATTGCGAAGATATCATCGAATTGATTGTTGGTGCTATGAATATGTCGGAAGCGGATAAGTTATCACTCGTGGTCACAGCGCCGCCGTCCTTTTCCATCAAAGCGAGAACTACAATGAATGTGGTTCAGTCCATGATAAACGGATCAGAAAGAAATATCCTAATCACGGGATACTCTTTATCCTCATACTTTTCAGAACTGGTCGATACAATCGTTCTTAAAAGCCAGCGTGGGGTGTTCGTGAAGTTCTTTGTGAACGACATTGATAAGCAGCTCGGATTTGATAAGATACTTCGATACAAAGGACGGTTCTTGAAAATCTATAACTACCATCAGGAAGATGATAAGATGGCTGCGCTTCATGCAAAGGTTATTTCAGTTGACCAGCAGCAGACCTTAATAACTTCCGCGAACCTTTCATATCATGGGCAGCAGGGCAATATAGAACTCGGTACTCTGATAGAATCAAAGCAGATTGCAAGGCAGATAGATGATGTGTTTACCAAGCTGATATTCTCTAAAGTGTTTAGCGAAGTATAAATTTTCGCTACTTGGCACCTCATTTCGGATCATCCGTAAAATTTTTTCTTCCATCGTTTCGCCGCCGTTATCGGAAAAGGCTACTTTCACCTTGTAGGTGGTGGAGCCAATACGCCGGGTCATATACTGGCAGTTTTGATTTTCGTTGTTTTTTGTCATGGTGTCCTTTCTCATATCATTGAAATACAAAAACAGAAATTTCTGATATGGGAAGCCGTTCCCCCGAAGTAGTTCCTAGCAGACATATCCCTTTGTTGGTGCTGTGCCGTTGTGTCTCACCCTCGGTACGCTCGCTTTCGGTTATGGCATACTTTTCCGGTGTGATAGCTGCTCGGACGGTCATTCAGTTGTCGTTTGCACCACCTTTCTGCTTTTGAATTTTTGGCTATGTATGAGAAAGGAGACAGCAGATACAAAAAACCGCCCACGGATCATTTCCACAGTCGGTTAGTATCTGCCAATAAGTTCAAATATGTTTATATAATATATTAATTTAGTTGTGAACCCTATTATAACCGAAACATATGTTCTGATTAAGCCCTGCCGGAAAAATTTTTGAGGGGACTGCAAATCAGACGGACAGCGGTAGCGTAAATGATGGAGTACCGGTCATGTATAGATTAGTTCACGCTTGATATTTTCCTCGGCGCGGTTCACGATGCTGTTCATGACCTTGACCCATTCCCACTGTGACCGGCGCTTCAAATTTTCAGTCACGCCCTCGGCGGCGGCCATCTGTTGAATGAGTACCTGGCAGCGTCCCTTTGCCTGCTCGTCCAAATCAGAAAGGTAGGTGTGCAGTCTGCCCGTCCAAATCAGGTGGTTGAGCAGAAGTGGATTCGTTTCTTCCAGATACGCCCGGTGCATCCGTCCCCATTTTTCAATGGGACGGTCATCGTCTTTTGGCAGTTCGACAGCCGGGATGTAGTAGTCCCCGGCAAGGACATACTCAAGGTCAGTGGCTTCATCATGTATCCTTGATTTCAATTCATTCATAGTGTTTTCCTCTGTCATTTCCGATGTTTTCGGTAGCGGCTACCGATAATGCGATACAGGTCTTTATCTCCCTTCCTACAACCGCAAGTCCTATTCACCACAAATGAACCGCAGCCATATGTACTTGGTGGCAGAAACCACCCTCTACATAGTAACTCTCAAAAATCCATCGTCAGTAAATATGTAACGGAAAACGGATTTCCAAATACCCAATTTTTCGTGGATGATGGATATTCTGTTCACGTCCTTATGTAAAGGGTACGAAGGTGATATTTTTTTTATTCATATATTAAATAAAGTTAATTAAATTGAAAGCTATATTAATTGTGAAACCAGAGAAATATGTCAAAAAATCTGGTAATTTTTAGTAAATACAAAATTTAGCTTGACTTTTTGGATGTGATAAGATATTATTAATTAAACTTAGTTAAGTAAATAGAAAAGAAGGGATGCTAATGAAAACGGTTTTTAAGAATGCGAAGGTGATATTACAAAACCGAGTCCTGTATGGAGGGATTAGGGTAGAAGGCAGCCGGATTACAGAAGTATTTGAGTCGGGGGCTGAGCCGGAAGGGGATCGTGTGATCGATTGTAATAACCTGTATTTGTCTCCGGGATTTATCGATCTGCATGTTCACGGAGGCGGAGGGGCTGACTTTATGGATGGGACGAAGGAGTCGGTGGAGACTGTTTTGCATACTCACGCGAGGCACGGTACAACTTCTATGCTGCCGACCACATTGAGCAGCAGTAAGGAGAAGGTGGCCCAGGCGCTTCTGACCATCGAACAGGTACAGAGATCATGGACGTCAGGGCCGAGGATATTAGGCGCGCATGTAGAGGGGAATTTCTTTTCGCCGGTTCAGGCAGGTGCGCAAGACCCGGAATATATCTTCCCTCCGACGAAGGAGAATACTAAGCGGATACTGACTGGCGTATCTAATATCAGAAGGATTTCCTGTGCCCCGGAGGTGGAACATGCTCTGGCATTTGCAAGGGAGATGTCAGGGAAGGGAATCTTGATGTCGGCCGCCCATACGGATGCGTCTTATGATGAGATGGAGCAGGGGGCAGAGAATGGGTTTTCTCATATGACGCATTTGTTCAATGGATGTTCTATCGTACATAGTCCAAACTATTATTGCCGGGCAGGCGCAGCGGAATCCGCTCTTGTTCTGGATAATATGGCGGTGGAGCTGATTGCGGACGGAAGGCATGTTCCTAAGGAACTCTTGAAGCTCGTTTACCGCATGAAAGGGGCGGAAAGAATCAATCTCTGTACGGACGCCATGTGTGCGGCGGATATGCCGGAGGGGGAATATAAGTTAGGAGCGTTGGACGTTGTGATACAGGATAAGGTGGCCGTCTTAAAAGACGGGACATCCTTCGCAGGAAGTATCTGTACAGGCGACCGTGCGGTGCGCACCATGTATCAGAATGCAGAGGTTCCGATTTATGAGGCAGTCAAGATGATGACCGCTACACCGGCAAAGCTGATCCGTGTGTATGAAGAGCTTGGTTCTATCACCGTGGGGAAATATGCGGATCTGAATTTGTTTGATGAAGAGGTGAGAATACGGTACACCATGATCAATGGAGAGGAATACCAGAATAATCTATAGATGTTACGGAGGAGGATATGAGACAGACTTATATGCTTGAAGATGCGAAGACGGGGATTCAGGTTTCTGTATTGCCGGAATATGGCGGTATGATATCCGGGATTTCCTGCAAAGGAAAGGAGATACTGTATCTGAACGAATCAGAGGTGGAGGCGTCTCCGGTCACGGCAGGGGGGATTCCTGTTCTGTTTCCGTTCCCCGGTAAGACAAAGGATGATAGTTACAGACTCGACGGTCATACATACTATATGCCGATGCATGGGCTTGTGAAGAATTCATGTTTTGCCGTAGAGGAATACAAAGATAAGGAAATTGTGCTGTATATGGATAGTAATGCGGCAATAATTCAGAGAAATTATCCGTTTGATTACAGAATAAGAGTCAGATACAAGGTAGAAGGGAATTCGGTTACGATAGGGGCGGATATTACCAATCATTCAGATCAGAGAATGCCGCATTGTATCGGCTGGCATCCGTATTTTAAGACCACGGACAGAGAGAAAGTGTCATTCAGGCATTTTATGGATATTCACTACAACTATACAGACGAGAAGGATGAAGAGACGATTCGGGACATTGATCTGACAAAGAGCTGGGATGATGTATTTACATCACCGTGCAAGGCAGAGTTTACGCTGAAGAATGAGGGGGACGGATATGAAGTCCGATGTGTGACAGCGAAGGAATACAGATCGCTTGTGGTATACACAGGGAAGGAAGGCAGTATATGTGCAGAACCCTGGTGCGGCATTCCGAATTCGATCAATCTGCAGAGGATGCTGGAATGGATAGAACCCAGAGGAACCAGATCCTATCAGTGGGAGATGCAGATCACACTGCTTTAATACACGAAAGAAGGAGGAGAGAATCATGCCGGATAAGAAACAGCTATATGAGTGGTGCAGTATCCCCGTGGAAGAATTGGAACAGAAAAAGGTAAAGATTCCATTCCGAATCGTAGAAGATTCCGAAGAAATGGGGAAACTGATGGCAGAGGAACTTTTGGCGGAGATTGAGCAGGCAGGAAGAGAAGGGAGGAGATACAGGGCAATCCTGCCGTGCGGTCCCAATTGCTGGTATCGGCCATTTACAGAGATGGTGAATGAACGCCGTATTTCACTGAAACACCTTGAGGTGTTTCATATGGACGAATGTCTGGACTGGGAAGGTGAAGAACTGGATGAGAACGACCCGTACAATTTCAGGGGATGTATGCAGAGATGGTTCTACGATCCGGTGGATGAGGAATTGGCTGTTAAGGAGGAAAAACGCCATTTTCTGAATCCAAAGAATGCAGACAGGATCAGGGAGATGCTTTACAGTAGCCCTATTGATATTACATACGGCGGCTGGGGTCAGGATGGGCATATTGCATATAATCAGGCAAGGCGTCATCCGTTTTCCCACATTTCTTTGCAGGAGCTTAGAGATTCTACGATCCGCGTCCAGGAAAATAATCTGGACACCATCATTACTTTGGGACAGCGGAGTTTTGGCGCGGCATATCAGTTCGTACCGCCTATGTCTATTACCCTGGGACTTAGGGAATGCTTCCGGGCGAAAAAGATCAGGCTGTTCAGCGATACCGGTTCCTGGAAGCAGACTGCATTTCGAGTAGCATTATTTGGAGAGCCGGACGCGGAATATCCGATCACTCTCCTGCAGGAGCATACGGATGCAATGATAACGGCTACCAGGGAGACAGCATCGCATCCGATTGCAGAACATCCGGAATGGAAATTCAAAGAAATAACAAAATAGGGAGGAAATCACATGGCAAACATAGGATTTGTAGGACTTGGCAATATTGGGAAAGGTATCTGTAAGAATCTGATCGAAGCGGGGAATGCGCTTACGGTATTTGACGTTAATAAGAGCGCAATGGAACGATTTGCCGGACGGGCGGTCCTGGCAAAGGATCTCAAAGAAATATGCAGTAACAGTGAATATATATTTCTTTCGCTGCCCAATTCTCAGGTTGTAGAAGATGCGGTAGACATTTTTATCAAAGAAGGGGTAGAGAATAAGGTTATCATAGATACTTCCACCAGTTACCCTGTTTCTACCAGACAGTTATATGAGAAGGTGAAGGCTAACGGCGGCAGCCTGATAGATGCCCCTCTGATGACGGGACCGCAGGAGGCGGAGGAAGGAACGCTTGATATCGTGATTGGCGGGGATAAGGAAGTTGTGGATTCGCTTTCATTTCTTTTTGAGAGCTATTGCAAAAGTTACCGCTATGTGGGCGGTATCGGCAACGGTCATCTGGCAAAACTGGCGATTAATTTCTGCGGGCTTTCCGAGGCGCTCTTGTTTGCGCAGTTATATCCGGTCATGGCAAAGTTCGGCTTTAAGCAGGAAGAACTATATGACATATTGAACTGTGAGACTCTTGATAACTGGGTATTCCAATTCTACAGCGACAAGTATGTGAAGAAGGATTACCGTCTGGACTTTGCCTTAGCGCTGGGGCTTAAGGATCTAAGTTATGTGAAGAAGCTTTTCGAGGAACTGAACATACCGGGATTTATGCTGGACGGGGCGTTAGATATGTGCCGCGTGGCCTTGAAAGCACAAAAACCAGGGGAGACATTAGACTTCAGTTATCCGTGCCAGACCATGTATGAATTTGCAGGCGTAGATTAAGAGGATAGCGAAGATACGGAAAGGAAGCGTCGTGGGAGATAACATTTTAGAATTAAGAGATATTACAAAATTGTACCCGGGTGTCAAAGCATTAGACCACGTAAGTATTTCATTCCGGCGCGGAGAGGTCCATGCCCTAGTCGGAGAAAACGGCGCAGGAAAATCAACATTGATAAAAACGGTCTCTGGAGCCATTGAGCCGACCGAAGGGCGTATCTGCGTTGAAGGCAGAGAATTTGAGGCTTTAACGCCCGCGCTGTCCAGAGAGAACGGAATCGCGATCGTATATCAGGAATTTACCTTAGTCCCGGTGCTTACAGCCGCTGAGAATATTTTCCTTGGAGAATTCTTGCGAAAAGGGATTTTCAGTTGTCAGAGGGAGATGTCGGAGCTTGCGAAGAAGCTGTTCCAGAGATTGAATATTCAGATGGATCCGGATGTGAAGGTCGGGGAACTGACAACGGGATACCAGCAGATCGTAGAGATTGCGAAAGCAGTGTTGAAGAATGCTAAGATCCTGATCATGGACGAACCATCCGCGCCTTTGACGAACCGCGAAGTGGAGGCAATGTTTCAGATCGTTGAGACGTTAAAAGCAGAGGGAGTAACGATAATCTATATTTCACACAGGCTGGAGGAGATCTTTCGTCTGGCGGACCGGGTGAGCGTACTGCGGGACGGACAGTATATTGCAACGAAGGCGATTCAGGATACAGACAAAGACGATCTGGTTCGCCTGATGGTGGGGCGGACATTGAAGGAGACTTATCCCGAACGTAATTTTACACAGAAGGAGACGGTTCTGGAAGTGAATCATCTGACCGGCAACGGTGTTAAGAATATTTCTTTTACGTTGAAAAAGGGAGAAATATTAGGATTCGGCGGGTTAGTCGGTGCAGGGAGGACAGAATTGGCGGCGCTTTTGTTTGGAAGCGCGAAGATAAAGAGCGGAGAGATCATCTTAAGAGGTAAGAAATTCGATCCGAACAGTCCAAACGCGGCGATCCGAAACGGGATATGCCTTGTACCGGAGGATAGGAAGCAGCAAGGACTGATCTTGGAAATGACGGTGCAGGAAAACCTGACTATGGCGGTGAGAAAGAAATTGTCCAAAAGAGGCATAATGCGCGAAAGTGACAGCAGAGAATTTTCCGAGAAATACGTGAAAGATCTTACGATCAGAACTCCGGGCATTTTTCAGCGGGTTAAAAATCTAAGCGGAGGAAACCAGCAAAAGGTAGTTCTGGGGAAATGGCTGGGAGTAGATCCTGAGATCTTGATTTTTGATGAACCGACAAGAGGGATTGACGTCGGAGCCAAGCAGGAGATCTATAAGATTATGACAGAGATCGTCCGGCAGGGCAAATCAATTATTATGATATCCTCGGATATGGAGGAGCTTCTGGGAATGTCGGACCGGATGGTCATGCTCAGCAAAGGAAGGCAGACAGGTATGCTGGAAAAGGAAGAATTTACGCAGGAACGTGTGCTGAATTATATTTCGGAGGTGGTGGAAGATGAATAGAAAATTGAATATGGAGAAAATCAGCGGTTACGGCGTATTTTTTGTCCTGATTGGGATGCTGGTGCTGTTTAGCTTTATTGCACCCCATTTCCTGGAGGTTAATAATTTCTTCAATGTATCAAGGCAGATCTGTACTCTTGGGATCGTGTCGGTAGGGATGACCATTGTTATGATCACGGGGGGAATTGATCTGTCGGTGGGATATCAGATCTCACTGATCAATGTGACTTGTGCATGGCTTATGGTAAATGCGGGTGTGGGCACAGTCCCGGCGATTCTGACCGGTCTTTTGATGGGCACGGGGATCGGACTGCTCAACGGGATCATTATTGTCAAGTCAGGAGTGGCGCCTTTGATCGTGACACTTGCTATTATGAATACCTTGAATGGGATCAGCTATATCATTTCAAAAGGAATTCCCAT
Source organism: Lachnospiraceae bacterium (assembly GCA_910575835.1). Lineage (GTDB taxonomy): Bacteria > Bacillota > Clostridia > Lachnospirales > Lachnospiraceae > Sporofaciens. Next base: position 24,904 of record CAJTGB010000020.1, read on the forward strand.
CTTTGGATTCCCGAAGAATTTTTCCGTATTCGGACAGGGGAATTTCTTAGGGATGCCGATCTCACTGATCATAATGGTGATCGTATTTATTTTAGGCGCTGTCCTGTTAAGGAAGGTTTATATCGGGAAATATTTCTATGCCATCGGGAGCAATGAGGAGGCGGCGAAGCTTTCCGGTATATCGGTGGGACGCCTGAAGATACTGGCTTATACCATCTGCGGTCTTCTGTCGGGAGTGGGAGCGATCCTGTTATTATCCAGGACGAATTCAGGACTTTCTTCCAATGGGGCAGGATTCGAATTCAATGTGATCACCGCGTGTGTATTGGGCGGGGTCAGCTCAAACGGAGGGAAGGGAACGGTATTCGGAGCACTGGTCGGTGTGCTGATCGTGGGATTCTTGGATAACGGGCTTCTTCTGATGGATGTAAACCAGTATACGCAGCTTGTGGTAAAAGGGCTTCTGATGCTGATTGCAGTTATCTATGATACACAGATGAGAAAAAAGAGCGAAGTAGTGAAAAAAGTAAAATCAATCAATGCAAACAATGAAGTTTAGTATATGAGGAGGAAAGCGAATGAAAAAAAGATTGACAGCAGTTTTGTTGGTTATGGCCATGGTGTTGGGGATTGCAGCGTGCAGCAGCGGCGGCGGTGATGCGCAGCCTGCAGGTGAGGGCAAAGAGGAAGCGGAAGGAAGCGGTACGGATACACAGAGTGATTCCGGCGATGCATACAGGGTCGGAATGGCGGTCTATAATCTGTCGAATCCTGTGTGGTCGGAGCTGGTAGAGGAGGCCCAGAGATATGGGAAGGAGAAGAATCTGGAGGTGACCTACGCGGATGCGGGGCAGGATTCTACAAAACAGATTTCCCAGATCGAGAACTTTATCCAGAGCGGAATGGATGCGATCATTATTCTTGCGATAGATGTAGAGGCGGTAGAACCGCTTGCAAAGAAGGCGATGGATGAGGGAATCTATGTGGTCGACTACTGCAGAGGGCTTAAGAACGCGCATACTTCTCTGGAATTAGATCCGGTAAAGACAGGACGTGCATTAGCGGAGATGGCAAAAGAATGGTTGGATGCTAATATGAAGTTATCCGGCGAATTCAAATGGGGGCTGTTGGATATCCAGACTGTGGAATTGGGCGTGCAGGAAGGAGCAGCCTGTGAGGAAGCAATGGAAGAGCTTATGCCGGATGCAAAGCTGGTGGCGAATGCGAGCACGCTGACTGTGGATGAGGGAATGAAAAATACGGAGAGTATTCTGCAGGCAAATCCAGATCTGAGAGTAATGTTAGGCTTAAGCGCCGGTTCAGGCGTGGGCGGAAACGAAGCTATGAAGGCGGCAGCAGGGAGCGAGGATGCATATAAGGATTATGCGCTGTTCTCTATTGACGCGACGGAGCAGGAGGTTCTTGCGATCATGAACAACGAGGTTCTCAAAGGCTCCATAAGTCTTGGAAGCGGGAAGGTGCATGCGCAGATGGTTATCGATTATGCGGATTCTCTTCTTAACGGGCGTGAGGTGGAAAGGAAAAATTATATGCCGATTGAAGCGATCACGAGTGAGAACGTTCAGGAATTCTACGATAACACCTATAAAAAATAACGCATTAATTAACAACACAGGCAAAGGGGAACGGGGAAATGATGGATTTGAATTTGCTATATCAATGGTGCAGCATTCCAATGGAAGAACTCGTTTCACATCCTGCCCTGAAGATACGCCTGCGCATCGTGGAGGATGCGCAGGAGATGGGCAGAGTGATGGCGAAGGATCTGGCGGATGAGATCTGGAAGGCCGCCAGGGAACAACGCGTCTTCCGGCTGATCGTGCCGTGCGGCCCGAAGGAATGGTATGAGCCGTTCGCACAGATGATAAATGAAGAGCAGATCGCCATGAAACATGTGGTCTGCTATCATATGGACGAAAATCTTGACTGGGAAGCCAGATTGCTGCCGGAAAACGATCCGAACAATTTTCATACTTTTATGGAAGAGTATTTTTACGGAGCGGTAAGAGAGGAGCTTCGTGTACCTGCAGAGAACAGGCACTATCTGACGCCGGATAATGTGAATTGGATGAGCAGGGAAATTATGAGTCATAGTATAGATTATACCTTGGGCGGATGGGGGCAGGACGGACATGTTGCCTTCAATCAGGCGCGGAGGAATCCTTATGCAGTCGTGACGGCGGATGATATCCGTAATTCCAGGGCGAGGGTACAGGAAAACAACTGGGATACCATACTGGCGCTTGCACACAGGAGTATGGGGGCTGCATGGCAGTTTATGCCGCCGATGTCGGTCACCCTGGGGGTGAAGGAATGTTTTTCGGCAAAGAAGATCAGAGTCTATTCCGCGACCGGGGCGTGGAAGCAGACGGCTCTTAGGATCGCCTTGTTTTCTGATGTGACAGAAGAATTTCCGATGACATTGCTGCAAGAGCATCCAGATGCACTGATCACTGCGACCAGAGAAACAGCGTGTCATCCGATCGCAGAGCATCCGGAGTGGGAATTCAGGGGAGTAGACAGGAAGATTGGACTGGAGAGTGATGGATGATAGTATGGGTAATGCAAAATACAATAAGATCGTAGGAACGGGAGGCATTGGAAAAGGCATGCTGTTCCATAGTGATGAGATGACTACTCTTGGAAGAAGTGAATCCCGTCTTGTAAGGTTAAGCGGGGCAAAAGATTATTGTAAACAGCATATCGTGCTGCATTATGCAGCGGCTTTGCTGAGAGGGCAGACAGCCATCTACCCCATCGGCTATGTGGGATGCGACGAAATCGGACATAAATTGATCGATAAGATGGAAAGAAGCGGCATGAATGTAAGGTTCGTGGGGAAGAGCGAGACAGAATCTACGATGCTCAGTATTTGTCTGCAGTATCCAGACAAGGAGGGGTGCAATTTTACGGCTAAGAACAATGCGGCTCTGCATGTAACGCCGGAATACATAAAGAATTGTATGGAATGCCTGGATATTGATGAGAATACGATCGTGGCGGTGATCCCGGAGGTGCCTGTTGAGAGCCGGTTAGCGATGCTTGCCTATGGCAAGGAAAAGGGCGCTTATTGCGTGTTGTCGGTCCCGGCAGCAGAGGCGGGAGAATTCATCCGGCAGAAGGCATTTTCCAGTTGTGATCTGCTTGCGGTAAATGAAGAGGAGGCAGCAGCCATATTAGGCGAAGAACTGGAACAGAAGGAATTGGCCGAACGTCTGTATCTTAAATTAGTGAAAGAAAATCCGAATATAGAATTACTATTGACTTGCGGGAAGAAAGGGGCTTATTCGGTCACGAGATCCCTGATCGAGCATATTCCTCCGCTGTCTTCGAGAACCGTGAACACCACAGGAGCAGGAGACGCGTTCCTTGGCGGAACTCTTGCAGGGATAGCAATGGGGCTTACGCTGCAGAAGGGAAGAGAAGACGCTGTATTTGGTGAAACAAAGCTTTCAAGTGCGGCAGAATTGGGAACTCTCTGTGCAGGGATGGCAGTGGAGAGCGAGGACAGCATTGCATCTCATGTGGGTTATGAGACCGTATGTCAGAAGATATCAGACGAGGGGATGGAGAGTGAAGCATGGTTTATAAAATGAGGTTTGTCCAGAACTATGATAAGAAAGATGAGGCCGCATTCCTGGCCTTGGAAAAGAGATTTATAGAATTAGAAGAAAAATCGGCGGATCTGAAAAGAGGCCGCAGATATGTGTCCGTCATGGGGCGGGAAGCGGTCAATACCATGATATGGGAAGCAGAGTATGATTCTATGGAGGAAGCGGTTAATGCTTTGAAGATAATACAGGAGAATCCAGAACATGATGCGCTGCTGGAAAAGCAGATTTGTTTTATGCGGGATTCTTATGTGGAGTTGTACCAGCAGATAGGGTAGATCACATAATAATTGCGGCGGTGAAATGAAAGTGATATAATAATTACAATAAATGCGGACTGCATATTCGTTGGGGAGGTCTTATGAGTAAGGACAGTATACCCGAAGCAAAAGGCGGCACGCCTGAAGCATTGGGAGAATCAAATAAAATATTGATATTAAACTGCCTTAGGACAAGGGGAACGATGTCAAGGGCGGACTTATGCCGGCACTTGGGCATGAGTTTTCCGGCGGTCTCGTCCAATGTAAAGAGCCTGATCGATATCGGATATGTGGTGGAGGTCGGTGAGGGGGACAATTCCCTGGGACGCAAATCCACGCTGCTGTCTTATTATGCGGAACGGGGATTTGTATTAGGAGTCGATCTTGGGAGGTTCCGCATCCGGGTGATGTTCGCGGACCTTCTCGGCCGGGAATTGTCAAGCCTTGAGAGGCCGACGAACACTGAAGACGGCGGGATAGGGATTGCCGACGAACTCAGAGAGATGCTGTTAGATGTCGCAGCGGCCAGCGGAAAGGATAAATCCGCTATCTTAAGCATCTGTATCGGCGTTCCGGGAGTCCTTTCAGAAGACGGTGTTACTTTGGCCCCCTTTTTGCCGCCGATCGATCTGGCTCAGATCAGAACGAAGATCGGGGAAGAATTTACGGCGCCTGTCGTCATTGAGAACAGTATCAATCTGGGTGCGCTTGGGGAGATGTGGCATGGGGCAGGCAGAGAGCTTAAGAATTTTGCGCTGATCAACTACGGAGTCGGCGTCGGGGCTGCATTTATCATCAATGGTGAATTATATCCGGGGGCGCACCGGGCTTCGGGAGAGATTGGATTCATGGTAGGGGATCCGTCGAAGCTTCGGACAGAATTTGACGAGGTCGGAGTGTTGGAGAATACGATATCCAGAGATAAGATCCAGAACTATATCATGCGGCCTGATTTCCAGGATGAGATCAATAAGCTGATTGAGAAATATAAGAAAAACGACGTCTATGCGAAGCTTATTCTGGATGAGATATTTTTGTATGTAGGAATTTCGCTGATCAATATTTCAGCAGTATTGGATTTGGAAGCGGTTATCATATCCGGCGGACTTGGGAACAGCATCGGCAGATTGTTTTCCGAGAAGTGGAGTGAGATGCTTGCAGTACACGTACCATATCCTCCCAGGCTGGTGTTTTCTGAGCTGGAGAATCAGGAGGGGGTTTTAGGCGCGATACATGTGGCGCTTGAAGCGGTTTATAGGGAACCGCTTAAGATATAATGCAAATAACAGGTTTTCGAAAGCGGAAGGTGAGACTTTGAAGATAGCGATTGTCGACGATGAGAGGATCATCAGAGAACAGGTCAAGAACTTCATACACAGATATTTCACGGATTGCACGGTTTGGTCTTACGCCGCAGGAGAAGGCCTGCTTGCCGCTCATACGAAGTTCGATATCATTTTCCTGGATATCAAGATGGAGGGCGTAAGCGGGATCGATACGGCGAGGGAGCTTCGAAGGCAGCAGGAGGATACGGTACTGATCTTTGTTACAGGGATGAAAGAGTACGTGTTTGAAGCCTTCGATGTGTCGGCGTTTCACTATCTGCTGAAGCCGATAGATGAGGGGAAGCTTCGCGAAGTTCTCGGCCGGGCGGTCGGGGAAGCGAAGAAGAAGAAGGATGGGCGGCGCAGGCAGCTCTTCGTCCGAACGAAGGGGAGAAGCCTTACCATAGATCAGGGCGATATCTTATATATAGAGAGCAAGGCGAAGAAGGCGGAGATCCACACGGTAAAAGAGACGATAGAGATCTATGCCGCCATGAGCGGGCTGGAGGAACAATTGGATGAGCGCTTCTACAGGTGTCATCGGGGATATCTGGTCAACATGGCGTATATCGTGGAGTACAGTGCGGACAGCATCAGTCTTGCCGGCGGCGGGACGGTCTATCTGACTAAGAAGAAGCATGGTGAATTCGTGAAGGCTTATATGTGGTTTTTACAGAACGGAGGAGTATCCTGTGTCTAAAGGATACTCTCATTCCATATTTTCTTCCCACCACATTTCATTTTTCAGATATCGCTCCATGATATCAAATCGCCTAAATGCTGCCGCCATCGTTCGTCCATCTATCTCCGACAGATTTTCATTGTTAAAATAGTCTTTTAGGATATTCACCATTGCCTGTTCTGCCTTACTGTACATCAATTCCTTGTTTTGTTCAAAGTAATTTTTTATTTCATTAAAATTAATATGAGTGATTTTTTGCAATGTAATACCTGACTTTTTTAATATTTGCTTACCGATCATATATGACAAAAAATATTGACTATACAATCGGTGCTCCTTAATTCCATCCAGTTCACTCTCTTTCTTTCTATTATTATCACAATAACGAAATATCAGTACAGCAACCACCATCTGAGCAGCATTCAGGTTATCAAAAATCAATGAATAATATTTATCAAAAAATTCATTACGTCTATATTTTGCCAAATGCGGACATTCCCGCCATACTGCGAAGACAGCCTCAGCCGCGACTGTCGATGGTATTACATTTATATTTAATGTATTATCTCTCTTTCGTTTATAGACGTATCCCAAATCATGTGCGCCGATTTCCAAAATCCGTTGACATTCATCGTTTGATTTTAAATCTCTAAAGTCCACCGGATTCTGGCTATTTGTCGCATATATAATATCCTGAATGATACCCGGATTTTCAGTGTCTTCCACTTCATAAAGACGTACTAACAGATATGTCTGTGAAAAATCCAGATTGGGATTTTCTTTTACAGTTTGATGTATCGTTTTACATGTTTGTCCACCGTTTATGATTTGTAAGTCATCCGTTTTAACCATCCAATTCTGTTCTTGCAACGCATTAAAACTAAATTTTTTGCAAATCATTGTCGCCCCATTATTGAAAAAGAAAAAATTCTGACGTTTATCTGTATCCAATAGAGTTTCTGTGATTCCATCATTCACTACATTTTTTCCTAAATAGCGACGGATATTTTTTTCCAGCAGACTATCCCCAAATTCTTCCATCAATTTGTATACTTCCATTACGGAAACACGTCCGAGAATTACTCTTTTATAATTAAAATTTTCCTGAATAGCCTTTCCGCTCAAAGAAATTTGTGTATTAATAACTTGTTCCCTATTAATATAGCGCATAATATCAATATGGGAAAAATGCTCAAATCGAACTTGGCTCTGACCTGCAAAAGCATTATTAATATGATTCCGACCCTCTTGATTCCAGGCCAGACCATTATTAAGCATCACGAATGTCACATATGGAATTGCACCGTCTAATATAAAAGATCGAATCTCTTCTACTTTTTTTCTATTCTGTACATTTAATTCAATATGCGTAGAAGGATCAAACACACATTTTATGGTATTCACAGCTTTTTCAACTGCATTAGCCGGAAAATTACTGTCTTTATCCAGTTTTCTTGAATACTTTGATTGGAACAATACTACATTTAATTGTGAATCCTGTGCTTCCACAATATAAGCTGCGTCAAATCCCCCATCGTTTCCCCCATCAGTCAAAAACTGTACTGCCTCCATCAGATCAATGTCTAAATAGGCAGCAACTCCTAGCAGCAAAAATGCTTTGGAACGATTTCTCTCATTATCGTTATCCGTAAAAATTTCCTGATTATCTGCTAATATCTTATTTATTCTTTGGTCAATGATTTGTTTTGCTATATCCATTATAGACACCTATCTTTAAGATTCATTACATGATCAAACATTTATATATAATACAACAAGAATATAATAGTGTATTTTCTTCAGTATTACAAGAGTTTTTGTGTAGTCATTACTTCTTATCCCCGGCATTGATGTGAATTGTACTTTTTTGGTGTGAAAAGGCAGCGGCAGTATTTTATTCCCAAAAACGGTCGTTTTATTCCATTTCATCAATACAAACGGATCACTCTGCCGATATTAACATAAGAAACTCTTTTGAAAGTGAGGAGTATCCTGTGTCTAAACCGATGGAATTCTATTTTTCTTTTATGCAGTTTGTATTATTTCTGGTTCAGGGATATTATCTGCAGTATTTTTACGGAAGCTTCCTGGAGTGCAGAGTGAAGGGGCGGTGCGGCGGTCTCATTGCGGCGGTATCCTATACGCTGCTTCGGACTTTGCTTTATGTGATCTGGCCGGCAGAGTATGAGAGCCGTGCCGTGATCGGGAAGCAGGCGGTGTCGCTCTGTATTCTTGCGGTTCTGGCGCTCTTCTTATATCAGGCGCGCCATGCGGTCACATGCTTCCTTGCGGTCGCATTCCAGGCTGTGATCGGCGTCAGCGTCTATCTGGCAGTCATATTGATGGACTGGCCGTCAGGCCTGTTACTCTCCCTGTGGAACTGGTGTCTGAAGACGGGAACGTTCACGAAGCTTGAGACCTTCCGGCTTCTGTCAGAAATCAGCGTGGCAGGGATGCATTTCCTTCAGATCATGATAGCGGTTCTGTTGATCCGGGGTTCTCTTAGGCGCATTGTGAGGGATTACCGGGAGAAGGATATTGATATGCCGAGAACGCAGCTTTTGTTCATCCTGATTCCGGCGTTGTCGGCATTGCTTCTGTGTACCTTGCTGCGGGTGACATTCGTAGTAGTAGAAGAGAATTCCCAGGAATTCCTATACCACAGATATCCGGTACTGATGGCTGTGCTTCCGGCGATTCTTCTGCTGTCTCTGGCATCGGTCCTGTACGGGGTCAAGTCCATCCAGGATATCCTGAAGCTGAACAGAGAGAAGAACAGCCGGATCGTTCTGGAGAAACAGGTGGAAGGTCTTAAGGAGCATATCGGAGAGATTGAACGGCTCCATTCCGGGATTCAGAGTATGAAGCATGATATGAGGAATACTCTGGCTGTCGTTCAGCAATTAGCTTCGGTGAGCGAGGGACAGGGGACAAAGGAGCTTAAAAGATATCTGTCCGAGATCGATCAGACTATGGATCAGATGGAGCCTGCATTCCGGACGGGGAATGCGGTTGTGGACGCCCTCCTTAATATGAAATATCACGAGATCGTCCGCAGCATACCGGAGATTGAACTGAATGCTGAGGGACTGCTCTTTCCGGAGGCGCTGCATATCCGAAGCTATGATATCGGTATGATTCTCGGAAATGCGCTGGACAATGCCATGGAAGCCTGCGTGAAGCTTAAGAAGAGAGATGCGTCGGCGAAAACATATATCCGGCTGGCAGCTTTGGTCAGAGGGCAGTTATTGCTTTTGAAGATTGAGAATAGCTTCGGCGGCAGCGTGAGGCGAAAGCCGCAGGCGGAGTTCCCGGAAAGTGATAAGGAAGGCAAGGGAATGCATGGGATCGGGATGATGAATATCAAGAGCGCGGCGGAGAAATACCAGGGGACGGTTGACTGGAAGGTGAAGGGCAGGACATTTATCCTGGCGGTAATGTTAAGGAATGATATGATAATGAAGGGAGAAGAGCAAGATGAAGGCAGTATTGAACACGATTGAGGATCTAAGATCCGGGCATTTTAAGAATTCATACGGGGTGGAGGGGATGCTGGTTACCGGCAGATCGGACTATAAGAAGATCATCGATGTGTCCGATGAGATGAAGGAGCATGTTCTTAAGAATGTGAAGCAGGCATATTATAAGTATAACGGGATGTCGGGGGACAATGCGGCGGAGGAGAGAGCCTATCAGGGAACCTTGAATGAATATTACAAGACGCTCGACAGGGAAGACCGTCTGTCTGCGTGCTGGACACTTGGGCAGTTGGGACTTAAGCTTTCGCAGGAGGTTTCCGATTCGATTATGGAGAAGGTGCCGGGATGGACTGCCGGGAAGCCGATACCGGAAGGACTGCTTGACGAGATCTTCGCAGGAGACCGTATTGCAGAGATCATGGCAGAGAAGCCGGGGAACACGGAAGGGAATGCGAAGGATTCAGATCTCCTGAAGGAGAATCAGTTTGACGAATTGCAGATCGGCGCCGATCAGGCGCAGGGTGCGGAGGAAGAGAAGAAGCCCTCAGGCAAGGTTGGATTTAACCAGGGGAAGCGTGCAAGACAGCTTGCCTCCGCGAAGACGCCGGAGCAGGTGCAGATGGTCATAAGCCTTCTGAAAAAGGATTTATCAGACTGTGAGAATGGTCTTGCCAACGATATGTGCGACGAGAATGAGGTCAAGAAGGTCAAGGCGATGCTCGCGAAGGCGCAGGAGCGCATGGGACAGGTCGCCCAGAATGCGGATGATGAGAAGCAGGAGGGGGACAATAGCTTTCTGATCAATATGCTGATGTAAAGAGGCGATATAGATGCTTGGTATAGATAATTTTAATAAAATATTGACATAATAGAAAAAAATTGTTACAATAAAAATATAACAAAATCGTATTCAGAATCAAGGAGTTTGTCGACCTTTCACAAAGGTCGCAGGCTCCTTTTTTGTTACATGGAAGATGCATGCTTAATCCTTGCAATCTTGAGCCGGTACTGTTTGGAAAATATAAGAAGAGGAGGGAGGAGACAACTGAACGATGTAAAAAGACAGGCGGTACGGCATGCAAGTAAAAAGGAGTAGAAATGAAAAGGAGATAAAAAATGGATACGAAAGACAGAAAGAAAGAGCATGATCTGGTGTTTGACTTGAACGGAGGGATGCCGCGGATGGCACAGGCGCTTCCGTTGGCGTTTCAGCATATTGTTGCAATGGTTGTAGGATGTGTGACGCCGGCAATCATTATCGCGGGGGTGGCAGGGCTGAATCCTGCGGACAAGGTTATCATTGTTCAGGCCGCGCTGGTGATCTCTGCATTGGCTACACTTTTACAGGTATTCCCGATCCGGGTGAAGGGGATCGGCCTGCAGATCGGAGCCGGACTTCCGCTCATCGTCGGCGTTGGATTCGCTTATGTCACCAGTATGTCGACGATCGTGGAAGGATATGGGATTGCAACGATCTTTGGGGCGGAGATCGTAGGCGGCCTGGTGGCTGTTCTGGTAGGTTTGTCGTACAATAAGATTAAAGTGCTGTTTCCTCCGCTTGTGATAGGAATCGTTATTTTATGCATCGGATTATCATTATACCCGATTGCGATCCGCTATATGGCCGGAGGGCAGTCAAGTCCAAGTTATGGATCGTGGCAGAATTGGTTTGTGGCAATCGTAACATTGATTATTGTAGTGATCTGTAATAACTTTGGAAAAGGAATCGTGAAGCTTGCTTCTATTTTAATCGGTATTATTGCAGGATACATCATTGCATTTCCGTTTCACATGGTTGATTTCAGTTCGATCGGACAGGCGGGAATCGTCCAACTGCCAAAGCTGATGCATTTTGGGATTGAATTTGAATTCTCATCCTGCGTGGCGATCGGCATCTTGTTTGCGATCAATTCTCTGCAGGCAGTAGGGGATGTGTCGGCCACGACAATAGGCGGTATGGACAGAGACGCAACGAGCCAGGAGATTACGGGCAGTATTATAGGGTTCGGTATCAGCAATATAGCCGGAGCATTTCTGGGAGGACTTCCGAATGTAACATTCAGCCAGAACGTGGGAATTGTCAGTACGACAAAGGTGGTGAACAGATGGATCGCTGCTCTGGCGGCTATTATCTTAGGTGTTGCCGGTATAGTGCCGAAATTCGCGGCATTTTTGACCAGTATTCCGCAGTGTGTGCTGGGCGGAGCTACCCTTTCCGTATTTGCGGCGATCACAGTGACAGGGATCCGTATGATCAGCAATGCGGGGCTTACGGCAAGAAATGCAGGAATCGTAGGTATAGCCGTGGCGCTTGGCTCCGGGCTGGTGCAGGCGTCAGATGCGTTAGGCGGCTCTCCGGCATGGGTTGCGACTATTTTTGCGAAGACACCGGTGGTGGTTGCGGCGCTTGCTGCGATCGTGCTGAATCTGGTCCTGCCAAAGGACAAAAAGTAAGAGTATTGGAATATAATAAAAAGTGGGCGAGGAGCCGTAGAAGGATGTAAGACATTTTTGAAGATGTACATCCTGTTTTTTTATTTTTGGGAACTTTTTTGCGAGAAAGGAAAGTGCAATGAATAAACGTAAAGATGTTTTAGCAAAAGTAACTGGCAGGGCGGTCTATGCCAATGATATTGAATTGCCGCAGATGGTATACGCCAAGGTTGTCCGCAGCACGGTGCCGAATGGAATCATCCGTTCGATCGACAGCGAGGAGGCGTCCCGGATGCCGGGAGTTATACGGATCATTACGGCTGAGGATATCCCCGGCATCCCGTCGCTGCCAAGAGAGCGGCCTGTTCTGTGTCCCGGGAGGGTGCGTTATATCGGTGACGGCGTTGCGCTGGTAGCGGCGGAGAGCCTCTCTGCTGCGGAAGATGCGGCAGAGAGGGTCAGGGTCGAATATGAAGAGTTCCCGGCTCTTCTGGATGCAACGAAGGCATTGGAACCGGATGCTCCACAGGTTCATGAGACGGGAAATCGTATCGCGAGGTATATTACCCGGCGGGGAGATGCCGAGAAAGCATTGGCCGAGGCTCCGCACGTGATCAGCCGCAGTTATACGACTCCGCGGGTGCAGCACGTGTGTATCGAGACAGAGGCGGCGGTGGCTTCCTATGATCCTGCCACAGGGGAAACGCTGGTGCGCTGTCCGGTGAACAGTCCGTTTCCCATCAGAAAGGTAGTTGCGGAGACGCTTGGATGTCCGCTCACGGATGTGCGTGTTGTGCTGACGACTATAGGCGCATCTTTCGGAGGGAAGAATTATGATATTGCAATGGCATCTGCCCGGGCGGCGTTAGTGAGCCGCCTGCTTGGACGTCCGTGCAAAGTGGTTTTGAATCGGGAGGAATCTATTATAGAAGGCACGAAGCGTCACCCGCTTTTTGCGGATTATAAGGTTGGGTTCGATGAAGAGGGCAGATTGCTTGCGATGAAGATCCGGCTGACATTGGACGGGGGCGCTTATACCAGTAAGACATTCCCGGTCACCAGCCGTATGGCGATCGAGGCTTCCGGCCCTTACCGTGTCCCTGCTATCGATACGGAAGCGGTAAGCGTATATACGAATCAGGTCTATTCGGATGCGCTGAGGGGCTTTGGTTCCCCGCAGGTGGACTTCTGCTCAGAGATGTTGATCGATGAGATAGCAGGATATCTGGGGAAAGACCCGATTGAGGTCAGGAAGCTGAATATGCTGGAAAATGGAAAACCCTCCGCATTCGGTCAGATCATGGAGGATGTTACCCTCCCCGAGTGTCTGGAAGCATTGGAAGATGCGGTGGATTTTCCGGCGCGGCGCGAAAGGATCCGGCAATATAATGATACACACCAACGAAGCAAGAAGGGATTAGGGATATCGCTGCTTCACAGAGGAGAATCCTTCGGGGCGGCAGGCCAGGGGATCGATACTGCCAGCGGAATGGTTTCTATTCAGGCGGACGGGAGCGTATCGGTCTGTTCCAGTATCGCGGAGGTAGGCCAGGGAGGCAGTACGATGGTGGTACAGATCGTTCACGAGGCTTTGGGAATCCCCCATGAAAAGATCCGTTACAGCGGAGTGGACACGACCTTCCTTACGGATGCGGGACCGACGGTGGCGACCCGGGGAACGGTGTTCTCCGGCGGCGCGATCTACCGGGCGGCAGGTGAATTGCGCGGGAAACTGATCGCTTATGCGGAGAAGTATCTGCATACCCGGGAAGTCGATTTTAAGGATAATAAGATCATTGCGGCCGGTCAACCGGACAATGAAGTTTCGCTTCAGCAGGTGATCGGCGATGTGTTCGCGGCGAGCGATCATCTGAATGCCCTTGGATATTATGCGGCTCCGCCCCTGGAATATGATAAGAGCTGCGGTGTCGGCGACGCATATCTCTCCTATGTATACGGGGCTGCGGCTGCGGAGGTAACGGTGGATACGCGGACAGGATTCGTAAGCGTCGATGAATTCTTTGCGGTGCACGACGTAGGACATGCCTTTGACAAGGCGGAAGCAGAAGGGCAGATCCGGGGCGGTGTGAGCATGGGGGTAGGTTATGCCGTTATGGAAGAGGTAGAGCTTCATAAAGGACAGATCATGAATCGTAATCTGGACGGTTATCTGATCCCTACATCACTGGACATGCCGAAGACGACGCCGATCGTATTGGAGATTCCGGGCAGGCATGGACCTCTTGGCGCAAAGGGGTTAGGAGAACCGGCGACCTGTGCGGTTGCGCCTGCCATCGTGAACGCGATCGCGGACGCAACGGGACGCAGAATCAGGAACCTGCCTGCGAATCTGGAGCAGGTGGCGTTAGGACACAGTATCAAAAAACGGTAATTTGCGGGATAGAAATGCCCTGTGCAGTCTGGAACAAGGAACTGCACAGGGCATATTTTGATGATTGTTTTTGGAAAATATGTATAGTACAATAAAATGATGCCAGGATTGCGGGAGCATGAAATGCGGAGCAATCTGTGGCATCATGAAATGAGGTTATATCAGGAGGAAAGGAAATGTCTCTACAATTCATATTCGGGCCGTCAGGCTCCGGCAAATCCCACTGTCTCTACAATCATGTGATACAGGAATCTATGCGCTGCCCAGAGCAGAATTACATCGTCCTTGTGCCCGAGCAGTTTACCATGCAGACGCAGAAGGACCTGGTTACCATGCATCCAAGGAAAGGGATTATGAACATCGACGTCCTAAGCTTTGCAAGGCTCGCTTACCGCGTATTCGAAGAGATCGGCGGGGAGATGCTTCCCGTACTTGACGATGAGGGGAAGAATCTGATCCTTCGCAAGCTTGCGGGGGATTACGAGGATGAGCTGTGTATCCTGAAGGGGAATATGAAGAAGCTTGGTTATATCAGTGAGGTCAAGTCGGTCATCTCTGAATTCACCCAATATGATATCGGGGAAGAGGAATTGGAGCAGGTGATGGAGACTGTCGGCAGGGAATCCAGGCTGTACTACAAATTAAAGGACATCAAGATCCTGTACCGGGGATTTACGGAGTATCTCGAGAAGAAATACATCACGAAGGAGGAACTCTTAGATGTGTTGAGCCGGATGGTTGGGCAATCGGAGATATTGGGGAACAGTACCGTTGTTCTGGATGGGTTCACAGGCTTTACGCCGGTACAGAACCGATTGGTTCTTAAGCTCATGCAAAGATGCCGCAAGGTTATGGTTACGGTGACCATAGATGCGCGGGAGAATCCATACGTGTACCGTCATCCGTATCAATTATTCGCGCTCAGCAAGCACATGGCGACTACGTTGATATCCCTGGCAAGAGAGAGCCGTATTGAGATAGAAGAATCGATCTGCAAATACGAAGAACCGGTATACCGATTCCGCGGCAATGAGGCGCTTGCATTTCTGGAGAAGAATCTGTTCCGTTACGGAGCGGGGACATTTGACAAGGAGACGGATGCGTTAAGTATTCACGCGGCAAGGAATCCAAGAGAGGAAGCGATAGCGGCGGCGGGAGAGATCCGCCGCCTGGTGCGCGAGGAAGGGATGCGCTACCGGGAGATCGGTGTGATCGTGAGCAATATGGAGGTGTACGGAGACTATCTGAAACAGGCGTTTGAGCTGTATGAGATCCCTGCATTCATGGATCACAAGAGAAGTGTATTGCAGAATTCCTTCGTAGAATATATCCGAAGCCTTCTCAATATGGCGGAGCAGAACTTCACCTATGAGAGTGTATTCCGGTTTCTCCGCACTGATCTGGCGGGCTTTACCTTTGAAGAAGTGGATGAACTGGAGAACTATGTCCTGGGGCTTGGCATCAAGGGCTATAAGCGGTGGCAGGAGAAGTGGGTGCGCCTCATGAAGGGGATGGGAGCCGAAGACCTGGAGCGCATGAACCATTTCCGGGTATTGCTTGTGGAGAAGGTGGATCCGCTGATGTTCGTGCTAAAGCAGCGCAGGAAAACGGTCAGGGACATCACTCTTGCCGTGTATGAATTCATGGTCAGGGAAGAACTCCAGGTGAGGCTTAAGAGGCAGGAGGAAGAATTCCAGGCGATGGGAGAGCTGGCTCTTGCCAAAGAATATGCCCAGGTGTACCGGATCGTTATAGAGTTATTCGATAAGTTTGCAGAGCTTCTGGGAGATGAGAAGGTGGGCCTTGAGGAATATTGCCGCCTTCTGGACGCGGGGCTTGAAGAGGCGCGGGTGGGTGTGATCCCGCCGGGGACAGACCAGGTGGTTGCCGGAGATGTAGAGCGGACCAGGCTTAAGGATATCTGCGCGCTGATTTTCCTCGGAGCTAATGATTCGCATCTTCCGGGGTCTCTGCTTCGCACCGGATTGCTGTCCGAGCGGGACCGGGAGCATTTTCAGAAGGAGAAGCTGGCGCTTGCGCCGGGAGGGAAGGAGCGTGCGTATATCCAGAAATTCTATCTGTACTCGAATCTGACCAAGCCCTCTAAGAAGCTTAAGATCTATTACAGTAAGGTATCCTCAGAGGGCAAGAGCGTGCGTCCGGCGTATCTGATACAGGATTTGAGGCGGATGTATCCGCTGATTGCGGTCGTAGATGAAGAGGAACGAAAGCTTAAGGAACGGGAGCTGACCGAGGGAATGGGGATCGAATACCTGATCCAGGGGCTAAGAAGCCTTGATAACGGCATGGACGATGTCTGGAAGGAGCTGTACAGTTGGTATAAGAACAGCGGGAAATGGCAGAAGAAGGTGGAAGGCCTGCTTGCGGCCGGGTATTACCGGCGTTCGATGGATGGCCTGACCCAAGCCGTGGCGAAAAAGCTCTACGGGGAGGATTTTGAGGACAGTATCACCAGGATGGAACGGTATGCGGCCTGTGCGTTTGCGCATTTCCTGACCTACGGGCTTGGCCTTAGGGAACGGCAGCAGTATGAGTTCCAGGCGGTGGATCTGGGCAATGTATGCCACAGCGCTCTGGAGAAGTATTCCAGGAAGCTTCAGAAGGAAGGTCTTGACTGGACGCTTGTTTCGGAGGATATAAGGAAGCGGTACATAGAAGAGAGCGTGGAGGAAGCCATCACGGATTATGGCAATGCAGTCCTCTACAGCTCCGCCCGGGATGAATATCTGATCGTCCGCATGAAACGGATGCTGGAGCGGACGGTATGGGCGCTTACGAACCAGCTCAAGGCGGGGGACTTCCGTCCGTCTGCCAGTGAATTCCGATTCTCCAACGGCAAGATCGACCGTATCGATACCTGCGAGGAGGAAGAGAAGGTCTATGTGAAGGTGGTGGATTATAAGACGGGGAGCCAGGCCTTCGACGTGGTATCCCTGTACCATGGGCTGCAGCTTCAGCTAATGGTCTACATAGATGCGGCAGTGAGGATGGAAGAACAGCGGCATCCCGGATGGGAGGTCGTGCCTGCGGGAGTGTTCTACTACCGGATCCATGACCCGTTGGTGGATAAGGAGAAGGACGGCGGGGAAGAGGAGACGATCCTAAAAGAGCTGAGGCCGGACGGCCTTATTAATCTGAAGGACGAGGTACTTAGGCATCTGGATCACATCCAGAGCGGCGAGTCCCTTGCGGTTCCGGTCAAATACAATAAGAACGGAAGCCTTGCCAGGGGTTCAAAGGCGGTGCCGGAGGAAGAGTTTCAGTTGATGATGCGCCATGCGGCAAGGAAGGTCGAAGAAGCCCATCGCGGGATCCTTGCGGGGAGGACAGAGGCGGTTCCTTACCGTAAGGGCCAGGAGACGGGCTGTGATTATTGCCGGTACCGGCATATCTGCGGATTTGATGTGAAGATTCCGGGATACGGTTACCGGGATATCGGGAACATGAGCAGAGAAGAAGCAATAGCGGCGATGGCGGCGGAAAATAGCGGGCATACGCGGCAGAGCGGGAAGGGGGACGCATAGGAGATGGGTGTAGCATGGACAAGGGAACAGCAGCAGGTCATTGACTTAAGAGACAGGAATATCCTGGTGTCGGCGGCGGCAGGTTCAGGGAAGACGGCGGTCCTGGTGGAACGCATCATCACGATGCTGACGTCAGAGGTTCATCCCGTGGATGTGGACCATCTTCTGATCGTGACATTTACAGAGGCGGCAGCGGCGGAGATGAAGGAGCGTATCCGCAATGCCATAGAGCATAAGCTGGAGGAAGAGCCTGATAACGAACACTTAAAGCAGCAGGCAACTCTGATCCACAATGCCCAGATCACGACGATCCATAGCTTCTGCCTGTCTGTAGTCAGGGATCACTTCCATGCGATCGATATCGATCCGGGCTTTCGGGTAGGTGAAGAAGGGGAGCTTAAGCTGCTTCGCCAGGATGTGCTCGGCGAAGTGTTAGAGGAGAAGTATCGGCAGGGAGAGAAGCGTTTTCTTGATTTTACCCTGGCATACGGAAGCGGGAGGAACGATAAGAAGATCGAAGAGCTGATCCTTAAGATCTATGAATTCTCCCGGAGCTATCCTGACGCCGAAAGCTGGATTCGGGATTGTGTGAAGGCTTACCGGATCGATACGCTTGAAGAGCTTAAGGCAAGCGATTCTATACGGCTGATCATGGAGAATGCGGCGGTTTATCTTAAGGAGGCGGCAGAGCTTATAGAGAGCGGGATCGCCGTCTGTCAGGAGGCGGACGGGCCTGCGGCTTATGAGAGCACGCTTATTAAGGACCAGCAGGTCATCGAGAGATTGCTGTCTGTGAGTGATTACGAGGAGATGTGCAGGGCGGCGGAGGAGATTTCCTGGGTGCGGCTTGCGGCGAACAGGGATAAGACGGTATCGGAGGAGAAGGCGTCTTGGGTCAAGGCGATTCGGGATGAAGTGAAGGGGATCGTAAAAGACCTGTCAGAGCAGTATTTTTATCAGAACGCCGAAGAGATGCTTGCGGATATTAAGGCATGCCGTCCTGCGATGGAGGAGCTTGCAGGGCTGGTGCAGGCATTTTCCGGGAGGTTCGAGGAGAAGAAGAGACAGCGGAATATGATAGACTTCTCTGATATGGAGCAGTATGCGCTGAATATCCTGACGGAGAGATCAGAAGAAGGAGAAGGCTTCGTTCCGTCTGCGGCGGCAAGGGAATATCAGAAGCAGTTCCAGGAGATCATGATCGATGAATACCAGGACAGCAATCTGATCCAGGAGACGATTCTTACCAGTGTCTCGACGGTATCAGCGGGGCGTTATAATATTTTCATGGTAGGGGATGTGAAGCAGAGCATCTATCGGTTCCGCCTGTCAAGGCCTGAGCTGTTCATGGAGAAGTTTCATTCGTATGCGCCTGCCGATGCCGAAAGCGGCGAAGGAGAAGAAGGTTCGCAGACGAAACAGCGCATCGACCTGCATAAAAACTTCCGCAGCAGGCGGGAGGTGCTTGACAGTGTGAATTATATCTTCCGGCAGATCATGACCGGCAAGCTCGGAGGAATCGTCTATGACGATCAGGCGGCGCTGTATGCGGGGGCGGATTACAGAGACGGCGGGGATCCTTTGACGGAGGTTTTGATCATTGACAGTGATGTGAAGGAGCGGGAGCCGGAGGACCAAAAAGCATCCGAAGGAATCAGTGAGCGGGAGCTGGAGGCAAGGGCGATCGCTGCCAGAATCCGGGATTTGAGGGCGCATCATCAGGTGGTCGATAAGAAGACGGGAGAATTCCGGCCGGTGAGATATTCGGATATCGTAATCCTGACAAGAAGCGTGAAAGGATATGCCGATATATTTACCGAGGTATTGAACCGGGAAGGGATTCCGGCTTATGCGGGGACCCGGGAGGGGTATTTCGCAACACAGGAGATCGGGGTGCTGCTTGACTATCTGCGGGCTCTCGACAACCAGAGACAGGATATCCCGCTGGCGGCGGTCCTTGCCTCGGCCTTTGGCGGATTGATGGAAGAGGAGCTGGCGGCGGTCAAGGGAGAGTATGGAAGCCTGCCGTTCTGCCAGGCTGTTTTTTGCTACCGCGCAGAGGGGAAGAATCCGGCGATCCGGGAGAAATTAGAAGTCTGTCTGGGGCAGATGGAAACATTTCGGAAAATCGTTCCCTATACGCCCATGCACGAGCTGCTGTGGAAGATCCTGGAAGAGACAGGATACGGCGACCTGGCGGCCGCCATGCCGGGCGGGCAGCAGAGACGGGCGAATCTGGATATGCTGGTGGAGAAAGCGAGGAACTTCGAGGCGACCAGCTATAAGGGACTGTTTCATTTCGTCCGCTATATCGAGCAGCTTCAGAAGTATGATGTGGACTACGGCGAGGCGAGTATAGAGGATGAACAGTCGGATACCGTGCGCGTTATGACCATCCATAAGAGCAAGGGGCTGGAATTTCCGGTCGTATTCGCCGCGGGGATGGGGAAACGCTTCAACATGCAGGATGCAAGGAGCAGCGTCATCCTGCACTCCAGGATGGGGGTGGGGCTTGACGCCGTCGATATCGAGAAGCGGACCAAGAGTCCAAGCATCATCAAGAAGGCGATGCAAAGAGAGGAGATACTGGATAGCCTCGGTGAAGAGCTTAGAGTGCTGTATGTCGCATTCACCCGCGCGAAGGAGAAATTGATCATCACAGGAACCATATCGAATCTTAAGAAGAAACGGACCGGCTATGAGATGCTAAGGAACCGGCAGGAGGAATCGCTGCCCTTCGGCCGGTTAAGCAAGGCGGTCACATACTGGGACTGGATTCTTCCGGCGCTTGTAAGGGCAGACGAAGAGGTGCCGATCGTAGAGAAGGTGCTGACCTTCGAAGATCTCGTCAGGGAAGAGGTGGCGGAAGAGACGGCGGGCAGGATCAAGAGGGCGGTGCTGGAGAAATGGGATACAGATCAGATCTATGATACAGAGATGAACCAGAGTATCGGTAAGCAGTTTGCCTATCGGTATCCATATGAGGGCAGCAGGCATCAGAGGCTTAAGTTTACGGTATCGGAGCTTAAGAAACGGATCTATCTTACGGAGACGCTTGGAGACGAGTCCGGGGAGAACGGGGAGACGCCTTACGAGGAGCCGGATGTGGTGCCTCTGATCCCAAGATTTTTGCAGGAAGAAGAGGAACTTACCGGCGCCTCGAGAGGTACGGCGTACCACAGGCTGATGGAGCTTCTGGATTTTTCCATGGAATACGACGCGGATGGCCTGAGAGATGTGTTAAATGCATTTACAGAGGCGGGGAAGATGAGCCGGGAGATGGCGGAGTGTATCCGAACGGAGGATATCCTTGGCTTCCTTAAGAGCCCTGCGGGGCAGAGGATGAAGGAAGCGGCCGGAAAACGGAAGCTCTGGAAGGAGCAGCCCTTTGTCCTCGGCGTGGATGCAAGGGAGATCTATCCGCAGGAACAGGAAGGAGAGCAGATCTTGGTACAGGGGATCATCGACGTGTATTTTGAAGAAGAAGACGGCCTTGTGGTGCTGGATTATAAGACGGATAAAATCTTCCGGGCAGAAGAACTGGCAGAGAAATATCATGCCCAGCTTGATTATTATGGAAAGGCGTTGGAACAGATGACGGAGAAGAAGGTAAAGGAGAAGATCATCTACTCTTTTACGATCAGACAGGAGATAGAGGTGTAAGGATGGGTATTGGAGGAATGATTCCCGCAGGTTTGAGCCTGCCGTCTGCTAAGATATGGTGCGCCGCGTATATAGCCGTGATGAGTGCCGCAGGGTTCGCGGCGTTCGGCTATGACAAATGGTGCGCGGTACGCCGCCGGTGGAGGGTGCCGGAGAAGACCCTGCTATTGATCGCGCTGCTCGGGGGAAGCCCCGGCGCATATGCCGGAATGAAGATATTCCGGCATAAGACGCGGCACCGGAAGTTCAGCGCGGGGATCCCGGTGATCTTAGCGGTGCAGTGCGCGGTGCTTCTGGCAGTGTACCTGCGTGTCATATAGGGGATACCCGCCTGCGGGATCAGGAACTCTTAGCCGAAGCCAGAGTGGAGTAGAAGACCACTTCCATGATGATGATTCCGCCGATAAGCTCTCTTAGGCCGGGGACTTCCTTAAGGACTACAAGCGCCGCCAGGATCCCGTATACGGATTCCAGACTGGATATGATTCCTGCCGTCTGTACCTTCACGTGCTTAAGGCCGCTGATGAATAAGGAGTGAGATCCCGCGGTGAATGCGATACCAAGGATCAGAAGTCCTGCGATGTCTCTTGCGGTGAACGCGGGAAGGAGGATAAAAAGCGCAGGGAACAGCACGAGGGCGGCGGTTCCCTGCTCGTACAGCGATACCAGCGTCCCGGGATATTTGCCTGAGAATCTCCGGTTCATCAGGGACAGCAGCGCATATGACAGGCTTCCGATCATTCCCCAGATCACGCCCTGCGTCATGGAGTTGTCAAGATGGAACTCCGGCACGATCAGCATTACTCCTGCCAGCATGATAAGTGCGCAGACCACATCTGATTTCTGTAATTTCTCATGATAAAAATAAGGCTCCAAAAAGGTTACAAACAGCGGATAGGTCGAGAAGGTCAGGGTTCCCACGGCCACGGTCGCAACCTGTATGGACTGCATGAAGGTTGTCCAGTGGATCGCTAAGAGGATCCCTGCCGATGCAAGGAGAAGATAATCTCTCCGGCTGTTTAATGTGATGGACTGTCTCCGCGCCTTTAATAATATGAATAAAAATATGGAAGAGAAGACGACTCTTCCCCAGGCGATCACGATCGCCGGCTGTCCGACCAGCTTTGCGAACAAACCTGATAAGCCGAATCCAAGTACGGCGATATGTACGGACAGCAGACTTTTCTTTTGTTGGTTCATATCTTGTATTCCTCCCGAAGTATAAATATTTGAATACCTGAACGGTTATCCTGAAGCAGCGTTTTTATTATAGCAGTACAGACCTTGCTTGACAAGGGATTGGTATTGCCGCGCTGCGTCTCGTTCCTTTGTCTGCCCTGTGCCCGTACAGTTGAAAAAAGTTTATAATATAGGTTGACAAATCATATTATACAACATATAATATAGACATGAAAATAATATTGCATAAATAGATATTATTATATTCTAAGTAAAGGAGTGAGTATATGGTATTTAACACCGGAGCGGCTCTCCTTGATGCTATCGTCTTAGCGGTCGTGTCCCGGGAGAAAGAAGGAACCTATGGATATAAGATCACTCAGGATGTCAGGACGACCATAGAAGTATCTGAATCCACCCTGTATCCAGTGCTGAGAAGGCTTCAGAAGGATGAATGCCTGGAGGTGTACGACAGGCAGATCGACGGACGGAACCGGCGTTATTATAAGGTAACTGCAAGAGGCATGGCGCAGTTGGATCTGTACCGGAGGGAATGGAAGAGCTATTCGATTAAGATCAATGAATTGTTTAAGGGAGGGGTGGCTGTATGAACCGCATAGAATTTATGACAGAATTAGCCGCATTGTTACAGGATGTTCCGGCAGAGGAACGAAGAGATGCAATGAAGTTTTATAATGATTATTTTGATGATGCCGGAGAAGAGAACGAGCAGCAGGTGATCGCTGAGCTTGGTGATCCTGCGCAGGTGGCGGCAACGATTAAGGCGGATCTTGAAGGTGCGTCTAAGGAACATGGAGAATTCACCGAGAAGGGATATACGGACTCAAGATTCGAGAATAAGAATGTGCCTGTCGGAAGAGAATACAAGGAGAGCGGACAGAAGTCGGATGAGTACGGATACCGGAACACAGAGCAGAGCCGGAGAGAATATGACTATGAGAGAAGCGGCGAACAGACGCCGCCAAGGACGAACGGCGCGCTTAAGATCTTTCTGATCGTCATACTTGTTCTTGTGGCGATTCCGGTCGGTATTCCGGTTGCGGCAGCAATCCTGATTACGATAGCGGCTGTAGGATTCACGATCTTGATATTGTTCTTCACACTGGTGATTGCGTCGGTTGCGATCGCGTTCGCCGGGGTGTGCGTATTCATAGCCGGGCTGGTGAGTCTGGTGCCGGAGATCGCGGTCGGTCTGGCGCTGATCGGAACGGGGCTGATCCTTACCGTTGTGGGCGTAGTGCTTACTGTGGCAAGCGTAAGGGTATGTATGATCGTCCTTCCGGGGATATGCAGAGGATTCATGTGGATCGTAAGCCGGCCGTTTCAGAGAAGGGCGGTGGTGTAGATGAGAAGAGGATGGAAGATATTCTGGATCGTATGCGGCGCAGCTCTGGCGCTTGGTCTGGTATGCTGCGCGATTGCATTTGGAATGGGGGTTACAACAGGTATGATACATGACCGTTTCCCGTACGGGATCGGATGGCATAACGACGAATGGGAGAGCAGCAAGGAGGATTCCGGGCGGACCGCAGAGAATATCCATAAGACTTTTGACAAAGTGACAGAGATCGATATGGAGATCTTTGCCGGGCAAGTAAGGTTCCAGGAAGGAGAAGGCAGCGAGATCCGGGTGGATACGGATAACTTAAGCCAGAAGTTAGGATTTCGGTGTTATCAGGAAGGCAGTGAGCTTAAGCTTACCAGCAAGAAGAAAATATACGGCGTGAATAATGTAGGCAGAGGGAGGATCACGGTTACGCTCCCCAGGGAGATGACATTCAAGGAAGTATCCTTAAATCTGGGTGCAGGAACGCTGTATATCGACAACATCTACACGAAGGACCTGGAGGTAGGAGTGGGAGCCGGAGAAGCGATCGTAGAAGGTTTCCAGGCAGACGAAGCAGAGTTTAACTGCGGCGCAGGGTCGATCGCGGCCAGAGGAGACATAAGAAGTCAGGCGGATCTGAAGTGCGGAGTGGGAAGTATCACGTATACCGCGTCTGGTCAGGAGGAAGAATACAACTATGATATCGAGTGCGGTATCGGGGAGATCATCTGCGGAGACAACAGTTATTCAGGACTTGGAAGAGAACAGAGCATTGACAACGGCGCAGCTAAGGAGATCAAGATTGAAGGCGGCGTAGGTTCTGTGATCATAGGATTTGAGTAGAAGACAGATGCAAGGCATCTTTTGGAAAGGAGACATTATGGAACCAAGGAAATTATATCGTTCAAGAGAAAACCGTATGATCTGCGGAGTATGCGGAGGCATAGCAGAATATTTTAACGTAGACGCGACATTGATCAGGCTGGTGCTGGCGATCTTCGGCTTCACAGGAACAGGGATCTTCGTTTATATCGTTGCGGCCATCATCATCCCGGACGCGCCGGACAGATATTAGATTAAGATGTATATTCCCCTTCACTCCTGTTAATACTTAGTGAAAGAACCGTATATGGGATATCGCCCTGCGGTTCTAAAAGAGTGAAAGGGGAATATCCATGGCAGGTAAAAAGAATAAGCCGATACGGCTTGACGAGCTGACACAGGAAGAGAAATTAAAATACGAGATTGCTGAAGAATTAGGCCTTCTTGACAAGGTGATGGAGGAAGGATGGAGATCCCTCTCTTCAAAGGAAACCGGGAGGATCGGAGGGCTGATGACGAAGAAGAAGAAAGCACTGAGTCAATGTCCGGATGCACATTAAAAGTAACGAAATTATTACGAATATTAATTAGTATGAACATTTAACGATAAAGGTTGAAAAGAAAAGGTCCATTTGCTATAATCGAAAAACTGGTAATAATCATTATACAGGTGAGGATATGAACAGTAAGATTAGCGTTTTGGATATTGATATAGATAATTGTTCAGCAAAAGAAGCTATGAAGAAGACCATGGAATACATGGGAACGGAACCGGTGAACATCGTAGAGATGGCAACGGTGGGAGGGCTGATGCAGATGGACAGTATGCAGCAGCTCAAGGAAGATATATGCAGATTTGATCTGATCCTGGCGGGAGATAAGACGATCCTGGAAGCAGCGGATATTACGGACAGGAAGCATCTTCAGGAGACGGAGAGCCGTGTATTTCTGAAGATGTTTATGAGATATCTGCATAAGAACCACAAGAGGATCTACCTTCTGGTGGAAT
Source organism: Lachnospiraceae bacterium (assembly GCA_910575835.1). Taxonomy (GTDB): domain Bacteria; phylum Bacillota; class Clostridia; order Lachnospirales; family Lachnospiraceae; genus Sporofaciens. The sequence continues at coordinate 50,673 of CAJTGB010000020.1, forward strand.
CCGAGGCGGAGGGTCAGGCGATCTATGATTATCTGCAGAGGAATTATTACGGCCTGCAGGTCGTGGGGCTTGCGAAGGTGTCTGCCTGCAACAGGTCGGACGATATGCTGGTGAATGATATCAACGGCGGAGAAGTAGATTGTATCCTTGCGGCGCTTGCATCCCCGCTGCAGGAGGAATTTATTGTAAAGAATAAGAGCTTGCTGGATGCAAGGCTGTGGCTCGGCGTTGGCAAGGAGAACATACCGGTGGGGAAGAACGGCGCGGGTCAGGGCAGGATCGCTCAGTTTTTTGTCAGGCATATCTTTAAAAAGGAGATGGAGAAAAGCAAGCGCAGATGATTTTTCGTCACTATGTACATGGCTGCAAATCAAAAGAATTTCTTAAAAATTGAGGAAATCAACAAAAAAGTGTGATTTCCTCTTTATTTTTTTGTCTATATATATTAATATAGTGTCTAGCGGTATGCATTTTGACCAGACAGTCCCTTTTTTTGTTGTGAATTATGCATATTGAAATGAGGGGAGGATATAGAATATGATATCTAATCAAATACTTCAGAATACGATTGAAGGCTTGAAAGGAATTACACGGATCGATTTCTGTGTTATGGATACAGATGGAAAGTCTCTTGCGAGTACATTTTCAGAGCAAGAGAATTATGAAGAAGAGGTGGTCTCATTCGTTGAATCCCCGGCTGACAGCCAGGTGGTGCAGGGATATCAGTTCTTTAAGATATTTGACGAGCACCAGTTGGAATATGTCCTTCTTGCCAATGGGGGCAGCGATGACGTATATATGGTAGGGAAGATCGCGGCGTTTCAGATCCAGAATCTTCTGATCGCTTATAAAGAGAGATTTGACAAGGATAATTTTATTAAGAATCTGCTGCTTGACAACCTTCTTTTGGTAGATATCTATAACCGTGCCAAGAAATTACATATTGACACAGAAGTGAGACGTATTATATTTATTATTGAGACAAAGCACGAGAAGGACAGCAATGCTCTGGATAACGTGCGCAATCTTCTGGGCAACCGCGCTAAGGATTTTGTGACGGCAGTCGATGAGAAGAATATTATCATAGTGAAGGAATTGGAGCCAAGCGACGGTCATGCGGAACTGGAGAGGACGGCCCAGAGCATCTATACTTTGCTTGTGGAGGACGGAGAGGAGGATGTCCTGATCGCATACGGAACGATCGTCAACGACATCAAGGAAGTATCTAAGTCCTACAAGGAAGCGAAGCTTGCATTGGATGTGGGTAAGATCTTCTTTGGAGACCGGAATGTGATCGCATACAGCGCGCTTGGCATCGGACGTCTGATCTACCAGCTTCCGATCCCGCTGTGCAAGATGTTTATCCGTGAGATCTTCGAGGGCAAATCGCCGGATGATTTCGATGAAGAGACCCTGACTACGATCAACAAGTTCTTCGAGAATAATCTGAATGTATCAGAGACATCAAGACAGTTATATATTCATCGCAACACGCTGGTATATCGGCTGGATAAGCTGCAGAAGAGTACCGGTCTGGATCTTCGGGTGTTTGAGGATGCCATTACTTTTAAGATCGCGCTTATGGTCGTGAAGTACATGAAGTATATGGAATCAATGGAGTATTAATGTATTCTCAGAGTCTTTCGGGAGTACAGAGTAATAAGCAGGAGGAAAGTATGATCGAATTAAAAGAAGTGACAAAAGAATACTCAAAAGGGATCGCCGCGTTAAACGGCGTGAATCTCAAGGTCGAGCAGGGTGAATTTGTATTCATCGTGGGCGACAGCGGATCGGGTAAGTCTACATTGATCCATCTTATTATGAAAGAGCTTGCGCCTACATCGGGGACCATTATTGTGAACGGTCAGAATTTGAATCGGATGAAGCGGCGTAAGATTCCTATGTACAGGAGAGGGATCGGAGTCGTGTTCCAGGATTTCCGTCTGCTTAAGGACCGGAATATCTATGATAATATAGCGTTTGCGCAGCGTGTTACAGAGACGCCTACCAGGATCATCAAGAAGAAGGTTCCTGCGGCGCTGTCGCTTGTGGGACTGGCTCAGAAGTATAAATCATTTCCGAAGGAATTATCAGGCGGTGAGCAGCAGAGAGTCGCTATTGCCAGGGCTATTGTGAATGAGCCTGCGATCCTGCTTGCGGATGAGCCGACAGGTAATCTGGACCCGACGAATTCATGGGAGATTATGAAGCTATTGGAGGAGGCGAACGACAGAGGAACGACCGTACTGGTTGTTACGCATAACCAGGAGATTGTAAATGCGATGAAGAAGCGGGTCGTTACGATGAAGAAGGGTGTAATCGTAAGCGACGAGAAAAAAGGTGGGTATAAAAATGAGAATTAGTACATTCGGATATTCGATGAAACAAGGGGTTAAGAACATAGGAAGAAATAAAATGTTCTCCATTGCGTCTATTGCGACGATGGCGGCGTGTATCTTCCTGTTTGGCCTGTTCTACTCCATTGTAGTGAACTTTAATTACATTGTTGAAAAAGCGGAAGAAGGCGTGGCGGTAACCGTACTTTTTGATGAAGGAACGACACAGGCCGCGAAGGATAAGATCGGCGAACAGTTAGAGAATGCGGAAGGCGTTCTTGAAGTGAAGTATGTCAGCGCAGAGGTGGCATGGGAGCGGTTCAAGGACGATTATTTCGGAGAGGCCGGGGATCTTGCGGATGGATTCAAGACAGATAATCCGCTGGGCAACTCAGACAACTATGAAGTGTATCTGTCGGATGTCTCCAAGCAGAAGGACATTGTGGAATTCGCAAAAGGCCTTCCCGGAGTGCGGAAGGTTAACCGTTCAGACGTCGTCGCCAAGACGCTGACCAGCGTGAATAAGCTAGTAGGGTATGTGTCGGTCACGATCATTGCGATCCTGCTTGCCGTATCCGTATTCCTTATAAGCAATACGGTAACCATGGGTATCACGGTCAGGCGCGAAGAGATCGCGATCATGAAGTACATAGGAGCGAAGGATGGCTTCGTTCGTGCGCCTTTCGTGATAGAAGGTCTGATGATCGGTGTGATCGGGGCGCTGATACCGCTTGCGATGCTGTATTTTATGTATGATAAGGCAGTTTCTTATATAATGACCAAGTTCAGCCTTTTGAACAATATCATAGATTTCCTTCCGGTGTTTGACGTTTATAAGACGCTTCTTCCGGTGGGGATAGCGCTTGGAGTAGGAATTGGTTTTATAGGAAGTTTCTTCACGATTCGTAAGCATCTGAAGGTATAGGACGCGGTTATTTGCGGGCAGATTGGTTATAAATAATATGGAGGGGACATATGATATTAAGAAGGAAAGCAGTAAGTCTGCTTCTGATACTGGTGCTGTGCCTTGGCACGGCTGTGCGGGCGGATGCTTCGGAGATCAGTGAAACCGAGAAAGAGGCGGAAGAGTTAGAACGGAAGAAGCAGGCCGCGGAAGAAGAAAAGAATGCTCTGGAGGAGCAGCTGAATGCCATCGTAAGTGAGATGGAAGAGACGAAGGCTAAGATCGACGAGAAGGAAAACCAGATCAGCGCGAAGGAAGATGAGCTGATCCAGGCGCGGGTCGATGAGAACGATCAGTACGAAAGCATGAAGAAGAGGATCAAATACATGTATGAGAACGGGAACACACAGTTTATAGAGATACTGTGCGAGTCCAAGAGCATCGGTGAATTCCTCAACAATGCCGAGTACATTACAACGATCTCTGAATATGACAGGGATATGCTGGTTGAGTTTCAGCGGATCGTCAAAGATGTGGAAGAGCAGGAAGCGGCTCTGAAGCGGGAATACGAAGAGTTAGAAGTCATGCAGAACGATCTGATCGCGAAACAGAGCGAGCTGAATGATCTTATGGAAGACAAGGAAGAGGAGATTCATCAGATCAGTGATGATATCGGTGCGACTCAGGAGAAGCTTAAGAAGTTAAAAGAAGCAGCGGCGGAAGCCAAGCGTAAGCAGGAGGAAGCAGCGGCGGCAGCGGCAGCGGCGCGCAAGGCCGCTTCAAGCGGCGGCGGCTCGGCGGGAGCGCCTGTGGTGTCAGGCAACGGAACATTTACACATCCTTGTCCGGGATACACGTATATCTCGAGTGAGTTTGGATGGCGCGCACAGCCGATTCCGGGAGCAAGCACCAACCATAAGGGGATGGACTTTGCGGCCGGAACAGGGACTCCGATCTATGCGGCGGCATCCGGGACGGTCACTTCCGCAAGTTATAGCGGCAACGCGGGTAACCTGATCGTAATCAACCACGGCAATGGCCTGCAGACATATTACATGCACTGTAATTCGATGTATGTCAGCGCGGGACAGACAGTAAGCAAGGGGCAGAATATCGGCTCGGTAGGTTCAACAGGCAATTCATCCGGTCCGCATCTGCATTTCCAGGTTATGCTTAACGGGACGCCGACGAATCCGCGTAATTATCTGTAGATCAGATTCCCGCAGGTATTGCGCTGCATATTACAGCGTGCGAAGAAAAGATGTGTGAAGGTAGAGGTCGAATGAAGGATAAGAAAAGTTTTTTACAGGGGGCGCTTTGCGGCGCCCTCGCTATATTGCTGATAGCAGGATTGGTATCCTGCGGATTGCGTGTGGGCAGCCTTGGTGTAAGTTCAGGGAATCGCTCCCAAGATACGGATAAGAAGATGTCGGTATTGAAGGGTCTGATCGATGAGAATTATCTTGGCGAAGTGGATGCAGAGGAGCTTGAGGAAGGAATCTACAAGGGATTCATAAGCGGGCTTTCAGATCCGTATTCTGTCTATTATGACGAGGAAGAGACAAGGATGCTGCTGGAAACCACAGAAGGGGAATATGACGGGATCGGCGCTGTGCTGAGCCAGGATATCAAGACGGGTATCGTGACGCTGGTGCAGATCTATGACGGTTCGCCTGCCATGGAAGCCGGGCTTAAGGACAACGATATATTGTATAAGGTTGAGGACCTGGAGGTAACAGGGAAGGATCTGACTGAGGTCGTATCCCATATCAAGGGAAAGAAGGGAACGCAGGTTCATCTGACGGTATACCGCGGGGACGACCGGGAAGAGATCACGGTGACGGCTGTCAGGAATACGATCGAGGCGCAGACGATCAAGTACGAGATGATGGAAGATCAGATCGGCTATGTGTCTGTCACTGAGTTTGACCTGGTGACGTATAAGCAATACGAGCAGGCTTTGGAGGATCTTAAGAGCCAGGGCATGAAAGGACTGGTCGTTGATCTGAGAAATAATCCGGGAGGAAACTTAAGCACGGTTTGCGAGATGCTGGACCTTATGCTGCCGGAGGGACTGATCGTCTATACGGAGGATAAGAATGGGAACAGGCAGGAGACAAAATCCGACGCCGAGCGGCAGTTTGAACTTCCGCTGACGGTGCTGATGAACGGCAACAGCGCCAGCGCATCGGAGATCTATGCGGGAGCGATCCAGGATTACGGAGTTGGTACGATCGTGGGAACACAGTCCTATGGAAAGGGAGTCGTGCAGCAGATCTTCGATCTGAAGGACGGAACCTGTGTGAAGCTTACGATTGCCGAATATTTCACACCGGAGGGAAGGAATATCAACGGGAAGGGCATCACACCGGATGTTGAGGTTGAGTACGAAGAGAACGAGGAAGACCCGGAGGCAGATAATCAGCTTGACAGGGCTGTGGAAGTGCTGAAGGAGAAGATCGGTTAAGGTAACAGGGCAGCCTGCCTGAACTGTTAACGGTTAATATGAATTGATTCAGAAGGGAATGCATTAGGCATTCCCTTTTTGCATTCTGTATGATAAAATATAGTGACACGGGCATTATAAGGCTATGCGTTGCACGGAGCGATCCGTGTATCATAAACTGGAAGCAGAAAGGATGGGGTATATATGACAATTCTGATTCAGAACGGACATGTAGTGGATCCGCTTACCAGAAGAGACGGGATATATGATGTGTACATTGAGGGAGATACGATCTGCGAGGTGGCGGAGCGTATTGACAGGCAGGCAGAGAGGGTGATCGATGCGAAGCATTGTTATGTGCTTCCGGGATTGATCGACCTTCACGTACACTTGCGTGATCCGGGTCTTGAATACAAGGAGACTCTTGAGACTGGGGGAAGAGCGGCGGTGAAGGGCGGAGTGACGACGGTATGCGCCATGCCGAACACGAAGCCGGTCACGGATGACAAGGAGAAGGTTCGGAGGGTTCACGAGCGTGCGAAGGAGGAATCCCTGACCCATGTGATTCAGCTTGGGGCTGTCACGAAGGGGCAGGAAGGAAAGGAACTGGCAGACATCCGGGGAATGGCTGAGGCGGGCTGTCATGCGGTCAGTGAGGACGGCAAGTCTGTCATGAACGCTTCACTGTACAGGCAGGGGATGAAGCTTGCGAAGGAATGCCAGATAGCGGTGTTTGCCCATTGCGAGGATCAGACGATGGTGGAGCGCGGGGTCATGAATGCAGACGGGAACGCCGAACGCCTGGGACTGAGGGGAATCACGAATTCCGTGGAGGACGTGATCGTGGCAAGGGATATCCTGCTTGCCAAGGAGACAGGGGTTAGGCTGCATCTGTGCCACTGTTCCACTGCGGACAGTGTGAAGATGGTGAAGCTGGCCAAGGAAGAAGGGCTGCCGGTGACAGGGGAAGTGTGCCCGCATCATTTTATCTTAAGCTCTGATGACATCAAAGAGGACGACGGTAATTATAAGATGAATCCGCCTCTTCGAAGCAGAGCGGATGTGGAGGCGCTGCGCCGGGGATTGAAGGACGGAGCGATGGATGTGATCTCAACGGATCACGCGCCGCATTCCAGCGAAGAGAAGAACCGGTCTATGAAGGATGCCGCGTTTGGGATCGTAGGACTTGAGACTTCTGCCGCGCTGACGTATACTTCTCTTGTGAAGACAGGAGTCCTGACCATGATGGATATGGCGGAGAAGATGAGTTATAATCCCGCGGGGATCCTTGGGCTTAAGGACAGAGGAAGCATATCAGAGGGGAAGATCGCAGACATTATGATCTTCGATCCTGAAAAAACCTATAAGATCGATAAGAATACGTTTGTATCGAAGGGGAAGAATACGCCGTTCGACGGATACGAGGTTACCGGGGAGACGGCATTTACCCTGGTGGACGGCAAGGTTGTATATGAGAGATAAACGACAGCACAGCAGCTTGTCTGAACTGTTACACGACAGCAGAAAGGGAGGAAGAAGCAGATGATCAATCAGTTGACAGCGAATATTAAGAAGACAGGGGCGCCCATCGTCGTAGGGCTTGATCCGATGTTGGATTATGTCCCGGAGCATATACGCGGGAAAGCGTTTGAAGAGTATGGAGAGACCTTAGAAGGGGCAGCGGAGGCGATCTGGCAGTTTAATAAGGAGATCGTGGATCATACCTTCGACCTGATCCCTGCAGTCAAGCCGCAGATCGCCATGTATGAGCAGTTCGGCATACCGGGGCTTGCGGCGTTCAAGAAGACGGTGGATTACTGTAAGGAGAAGGGCCTGGTCGTGATCGGAGACGTGAAGAGAGGAGACATCGGTTCTACCTCGGCGGCATATGCGGCAGGGCACCTGGGACATGTTCAGGTGGGAAGCAAGTCTTATGCGCCCTTTGACGAGGATTTTGCGACGGTGAACCCATACCTTGGCTCTGACGGAGTGAACCCGTTCCTTAAGGTATGTAAGGAGGAGAAGAAGGGGATATTTGTTCTGGTCAAGACCTCGAATCCTTCCAGCGGAGAATTCCAGGATCGGCTGGTGGATGGCAAGCCTTTGTACGAACTGGTCGGAGAGAAGGTGGCTGCCTGGGGAGAAGAGCTTATGGGCGAGGACTACAGCTACGTGGGAGCGGTTGTGGGAGCTACCTACCCCGAGATGGGGAAGATCTTAAGGAGGATCATGCCCAAGGCATATATCCTGGTGCCGGGATACGGCGCGCAGGGCGGGAAGGGCAAGGATCTGGTGCACTTCTTCAATGAAGACGGGCTTGGTGCCATCGTGAATTCTTCCCGGGGAATCATTGCCGCATACAAACAGGAAAAGTATGCAAAATACGGTGAGAAAGCGTTCGCGGAGGCATCACGGGCAGCAGTGGAAGATATGGCCGGGGATATACGCGGTGCATTGGGATAACAGAGAAGCTAGGAGCAAAAATGATATGGCAGAGAGAAAGAAAGAAACAGCGGTTGTGATATCGCAGGAGCAGCTTGCGGACGGAATCTTCAGTATGTGGATCAAAACGCAGGCATCCGGGACGGCCAGGCCGGGGCAGTTTATGTCTGTGTACACAAATGATGCGGGCAAATTGCTTCCAAGGCCGATTAGTATCTGTGAGATCGACAGTAAGAAGGAGGCTCTTCGGCTGGTATATCGTGTGACAGGTAAGGGGACGGGCACGGAGCAGTTCGCGGGGCTTGGCGCGGGCGATCCGGTCCCGGTGATCGGGCCGCTTGGCAATGGTTTCCCCACAGAGAAGGCAGAGGGGAAGAAGGTTTTTTTGATCGGCGGCGGAATCGGCGTGCCTCCGATCCTGGAGCTTGCGAAGGGGCTTGCGTGCAAGAAGAAGCAGATCGTGGTCGGCTATCGCGATGCGCACACATTTTTAAAAGAAGAATTTGAAAGGAACGGTGAACTGTATATTTCTACGGAAGACGGCAGCGTCGGGACGAAGGGGAATGTACTGGACGCCATCCGTGAGCATTCGCTTGATGCGGACATCATCTATGCCTGCGGGCCTACGCCTATGCTGCGGGCAATCAAGGAATATGCCGAAGAAAATAACATTGTATGCTATATATCTCTGGAGGAGAGGATGGCATGCGGGATCGGGGCTTGCCTTGGATGCGTCTGTCAGACTAAGGAGCGTGACAGCCACAGCAATGTGCATAACAGGCGGATCTGTAAGGACGGACCGGTATTTCTGGCAACGGAGGTGGAGATCTGATGAATATGAAGGTAACTATTGCGGGAGTGGAATGGAAGAACCCGGTGACCGTGGCGTCAGGGACATTTGGTTCCGGCGCGGAATTTGCGGAGTTCGCAGATCTGAATAAGCTTGGAGCGGTCACAACGAAGGGGGTTGCCAACGTTCCGTGGCCGGGCAATCCGACTCCAAGGGTCGCGGAAGTCTACGGAGGTATGATGAACGCGATCGGACTGCAGAATCCGGGGATCGACCTGTTCTGCGAGAGGGATATTCCTTTTTTAAGGCAGTATGATACGAAGATCATTGTAAATGTATGCGGGAAATCTACGGAGGATTACTGCGAGGTGGCGGAGCGGCTTGCAGGAGAGGATGTGGATATGCTGGAGATCAATATCTCCTGTCCCAATGTCAAGGAGGGGGGCATTGCCTTCGGGCAGAACCCCAGGGCGGCGGAGGATATTACAAGAGCGGTAAAAAGGTATGCGAAACAGCCTGTGATCATGAAGCTCAGCCCCAATGTGACGGATATTGCCGAGATGGCGAAGGCAGTAGAGGCAGGAGGTGCGGACGCGGTATCTCTGATCAACACGCTGACGGGAATGAAGATCGACATCCATCGGAGGACTTTTGCACTGGCGAACCAGACGGGAGGAGTTTCAGGTCCGGCTATTCATCCGATCGCCGTGCGCATGGTGTATCAGGCGGCTTTGGCTGTGAAGGTTCCGATCATTGGCATGGGAGGCATTGCAAGCGCAGAGGATGCGATCGAGATGATGCTTGCCGGAGCCAGCGCGGTGTCGGTGGGAACGGCGAATTTCCATAATCCGGCGGTGACGATGGAGATCGTGTCGGGAATAGAAGAATATCTAAGGCAGAATCGAATAGAAGACGTCCGGGAATTGATCGGCGCGGTGCGCCCGTAGTTCTTCCGGCGGGTGAATTGAAAATAACCAGGAGTTATGTTAGAATTGAGAAGAATGCAGATTAGGGAGGGTTATAGAATATGGAGCGGTATAAGCAGGAATTTATCGAGTTTATGGTAGAATCCGACGTCTTGAAATTCGGAGAATTTACATTGAAGAGCGGAAGAAAATCGCCGTTCTTCATGAATGCCGGGGCCTATGTGACGGGTACCCAGCTTCGGAGGCTCGGAGAGTATTACGCAAAAGCGATCCATGATAATTACGGGCTTGATTTTGACGTGTTATTTGGACCGGCCTATAAGGGAATCCCCCTTAGCGTTGCGGCTGCGATGGCGATCAGCGAATTATACGGGAAGGACGTCAGGTATTGCTCTAACCGTAAGGAAGCGAAGGATCACGGGGATACGGGAATCCTTCTGGGAAGTAAGCTGAAGGACGGCGATAAAGTAGTGATCATAGAGGATGTGACCACTTCGGGCAAATCCATCGAAGAGACATTTCCGATCATCAAGGCCCAGGCAGACGTGGAAGTGAAGGGGCTCATGGTATCGCTGAACCGGATGGAGGTCGGCAAAGGCGGCAGGAAGAGCGCGTTAGACGAGATCAGGGATCTGTATGGATTTGAGGCGAGCGCGATCGTAACTATGGACGAGGTGGTAGAATATCTCTATAACAGAGAGTGTCAGGGAAGAATTATTATTGATGATACATTAAAAGCTGCAATTGACGCATATTATAAACAGTACGGAGTACAGGGGGAAGATTAATTATGAATGAAAAGATCTACAAGGCGATGAACTTCGCCGGTATTGCGAGTATTGCGGTAGGTATTGTAGTAACGATAGTGGGAATTGCGGCCGGCATCATTACCATTGTAAGCGGAGCGCGTCTGCTCAAATGGAAAAAAGGACTTACGTTTTAGAAAGGATGCCTGTTGTTTGAATTTGAAGGGATATAAGAGAATCCGGTTTTTAGGAAAGATATTATTTGTATTATATATTGCGTTTATCATATATTTTCTATTATTTTCTGACTGGTATGGGCGGACTGGGGAGATGGAGGAATACCATTATAACCTTGTGCTTTTCAGGGAGATCAAGCGGTTTTGGAACTATCGGGATCAGGTCGGCATGTTTGCCATGTTTACGAATCTGTTTGGAAATGTGATCATCTTCATGCCGTTTGGTTTCTTTATGCCGATGGCGAGCCGCCGCAGAAGCTTTTTTTCGACGGTATTCTACAGCTTCGGTCTCAGTCTTTGTGTGGAGACATTTCAGTTGATCACGAAGGTGGGCAGCTTCGATGTTGATGATCTGCTGCTGAACACCATAGGAGGGCTTGCGGGTTATGTTATATTTGTGATCTGCGCCGCAATAAGGAGAAGATATGTTAATAGGGAGAAAGATCGTAACAGAAGAGGATAGGGCAAAAGCGCTGGCGAAGGCCAGGGAGAAGCAGAGGAAGAGAATCACGAAGTATGGTCAGGCGAAGCCCCGCCATGCGAGGAAGGGGATCTATTCCTGCGGTTACGCTTTTGTGGTTCTTCTTCTGTTGTTTTTAATGGTGTCTATTTCTTTCCGTGAAAAGGGAGAGGTCGGCATAGTCATAGGCTTTGTAGGACTGGGTACCATAGCGCTGACCGGGATCGGGATGTGGCTTGGCTTCCGCGGCCTTAAGGAGAGAGAGAGAAACTACATAACATGCAAGATGGGAATCGGCATCAATATGGCCGTATTCCTTGGACTTGCAGTAATATTTATCAGGGGGCTTGTGAGATGATAGAAGAGAGATATGAATTGGCGGCAGGACGTATCAGGGAGATGAGGACAGAAGAGACCGTGAGGTCTCCTTTTCGGGAGTATTTCCGTGAGATGGCCGGGTTCGTCGGTATGCTTGATGAAGTCAGGACGAAGATCGCGGACGGGACGTATCAGGAGCAGGGGATTCAGAAGCTTGCAGAATGGAATAGGAGACTGTATCAGGATATTCTGCCGGACGCGTATGAGACCAGCTATGCCAATCCGTCTTATGCGGTACAGGAGTTGGGAGAAGGATACGGACAGATCCTAAGCTTCCTGTACACGGAGCTTCGCGGGGCTGTCGCGTATGTATTTGAACAGAAGACGGAATATCTGGATATTCTGTATGAACTGTTGATCGAGATCTATAATCTGTTCGAGGAGGAGACGCCGAAGGACGAGAAGCTCGAACAGATCAGGGATCATATCTACTGGTATGCCAGCGATTACTGCGATGTATTTGCGGCGGACAGGATCCGTGAACAGATCGATCCAGAGAAATCGTTTGCCGCGGATATCATTATGAACAGTGATCTTAAGGATCTTAGATATCTGTACCGGTACGGCGAGTATATCAGTGAGAATGAGCTTCGGACGGCGCGTCATCTTGACGGGCTTCCGGAAGATGTGATCCAGAAGATGGCAGACGTCTACACGGAAGGATATCGCGAGGGATTCGTCAAGGCGGGGAAGGACTTGTCGAAGAAGGGAGTCGTTGAGATCCGCTACGTGCTTGGATTCGAACGGGTGATCCGCAGGGCAATAGAGAATTTCGCGAAGATGGGGCTTAAGCCTGTTGTGAACCGTTCTGCGGTCAGTGTACTGACCAAGCGTGAGCATCTGAAGAACGGTTATTACGGGGCGATCGCCAACAAGCAGTTTGATTATGACCACCGCAGCGATCAGGCGCTTTTCCTGGACAAGAAGTTTGTGGAGCGCAAGCTTGAAGTGATCCAGACCACATACGAGCATAACAGGGAGCAGGCAGGAAAGGTGGCGGGGCCGGCATGTATTGATATGTTCGGCGAGGAGCCGTTTACCCCTGTGCAGAAGGAGGAAGTGATCCGGCTGACGAAGAAGCAGGAAGAGCTGCAGCTTCAGTTCTACAGCCGGCAGAGCCAGATCATCAACCAGTATATCAGAGGGGATGAGAGGAGCTTTACGATCGTTGCCTATCCGGTGCCGGAGATCGGGGAGCGGTATGAGGAGATCTTCGATGATATCATCCGTATCAATACTCTGGACGCGAAGACCTATGAGCGGGTGCAGCAGGCGTTGATCGATGCGCTGGATCAGGGAGAATATGTCCATATTCTGGGCGGATGCGGCAACCGAACAGATCTTAAGGTTCATCTGCATGAGCTTAAGGATCCAAAGAAAGAGACGGTATTCGAGAATTGTACGGCGGACGTGAATATCCCTGTCGGGGAAGTATTCACCTCACCGGTGCTGGAAGGAACGGAAGGTACGCTGCATGTAAGCAAGGTCTACCTGAACGAGCTGCAGTACAGGGATCTTGAGATCTCCTTCGCCGATGGGATGATCACGGATTATAACTGCGGGAACTTCGAGAAAGAGACGGAGAATAAGGAGTACATCTTCGACAATATCCTTCATAAGCATCCGTCGCTTCCTTTGGGAGAATTTGCCATTGGGACGAATACTGCCGCTTACGTCGCGGCGAAGAAGTACGGGATCGAGGAGAAGATGCCGATACTGATCGCTGAGAAGATGGGACCGCACTTTGCAGTGGGAGATACCTGTTATAGCTGGAGTGAGGACGTCAGGGTGTATAATCCTGACGGCAAGGAGATCATTGCCAAGGATAACGCGGTGTCCGTCCTGCGGAAGGAAGACGTGTCGAAGGCGTATTATCAGTGCCATACAGATATCACGATCCCGTATGAAGAATTGAAGCGTATTGCGGTGATCACGAAGGAAGGCCGGGAGATCGTTCTTCTGTCAGACGGCAGATTCGTGCTGCCCGGGACGGAGATTCTCAATGAACCATTGAAAAATGAAGGCAAATAGAGTAGGATAAGACTATACACAGAAGAAAGGATGAGTAAGGTATGCCAAGAGTAGGAATTGTGATGGGCAGCGACTCTGATCTGAAGGTTATGAGCAAAGCTGCGGCGATGTTGGAGAAGTTAGGAATTGATTATGAGATGACGATCATCTCAGCTCACCGTGAGCCGGATGTTTTCTTTGAATGGGCGAAAGCCGCAGAGGGGAAGGGTATCAAGGTGATCATTGCAGGCGCCGGAATGGCGGCGCATCTGCCGGGTATGTGTGCGGCGCTGTTTCCGATGCCGGTCATCGGAGTGCCGATGTCAGGCAAGAATCTGGCAGGCGAGGACGCTCTGTTCTCCATCGTTCAGATGCCGCCGGGGATCCCGGTTGCTACGGTCGCCATTGACGGCGGCATGAATGCGGCGATCCTGGCAGGGAAGATTCTTGCGGTGTCAGATGATGTTCTGCTGAGTAAGCTGAAGGATTATTCCAGAGAGATGAAGGAGACTGTGCAGGGTAAGGCGGCGAAGCTTGACGAAATCGGATACGAGGCGTATCTGGCGCAGTAATTCTGAACAATGAATACATTTTAATGAGGAGAGGTAGAGCATATGGATTATAAGAAAGCCGGAGTTGATATCGAAGCCGGATACAAATCAGTAGAATTGATGAAGAAGCATGTGAAGGAAACGATGCGTTCGGAAGTGCTGGGCGGTCTTGGCGGATTCGCGGGTGCGTTTGATCTAAGCGGGATCAAGAAGATGGACGAGCCGGTTCTTCTGTCCGGGACAGACGGATGCGGAACCAAGGTGAAGCTTGCATTCCTTATGGATAAGCATGATACGATCGGTATTGATGCGGTTGCCATGTGTGTCAACGATATCGCCTGCTCAGGGGGTGAGCCGTTATTTTTCCTGGATTATATCGCATGCGGCAAGAACTATCCCGAGAAGATCGCGTCTATCGTAAGCGGTGTGGCAGAGGGCTGCAAGCAGTCAGGCTGCGCGTTGGTAGGCGGAGAGACCGCGGAGCATCCGGGGCTTATGCCGGAGGATGAGTATGACCTTGCGGGATTCGCTGTCGGAGCGGCGGATAAGAAGGATATCATCAGCGGTGAGAATATTAAGCCGGGCGATGTGCTGATCGGTATGGCGTCAAGCGGCGTCCACAGCAATGGTTTCTCACTTGTGCGCAAGGTATTCGAGATGACAAAGGAGTCGTTGGATACATATTATGACGAACTGGGCAAGACCTTGGGAGAGGCGCTGATCATGCCGACGAAGATCTATGTGAAGGCTCTCAAAAGCGTGAAAGACAGCGGTGTGACGGTTAAGGGCTGCAGCCACATTACCGGCGGAGGCTTCTATGAGAATATTCCGAGAATGCTGCCAGACGGAGTGAAGGCGGTTATTGAGAAGGATAGCTATAAGGTTCCTGCAATCTTCGGACTTCTTGCTGAGAAGGGAGATATTGCGGAAGAGATGATGTATAATACATTCAATATGGGGCTTGGAATGGTTATTGCGGTTGATCCGGCCGACGCGGATAAGACGCTTAAGGCCATCGAAGCGGCAGGCGAGCAGCCTCATGTGGTAGGACGTGTGGAAGCAGGGGAAAAAGGAGTTGCATTATGCTAAATGTAGTGGTGCTTGTATCCGGCGGCGGAACGAATCTGCAGGCGATCATTGACGGAGTAGAGTCAGGCAGTATCACCAATACCAGGATCATTGGCGTAATCAGCAACAACCGGAATGCCTATGCCCTGAAAAGAGCCGGGAATCATGGAATCGCCGGCCGGTGTATCTCGCCGAAGGATTATGTGTCCAGAGAAGAGTTTAATGAGAAGTTTCTTGAGGCAATTGATGAATGGAAGCCGGATCTGATCGTGCTTGCCGGATTCCTTGTTGTGATTCCTCCGGCTATGATCGGGAAGTACAGGAACCGGATCATTAATATCCATCCGTCTCTGATCCCGTCATTCTGCGGGACAGGCTTCTATGGACTTAAGGTCCATGAGGCTGCTCTTTCGCGCGGAGTCAAGGTTGTGGGCGCGACCGTACATTTTGTAGACGAGGGGACAGATACGGGCCCGATCATCCTGCAGAAATCCGTAGAAGTAGAGACGGAAGATACACCGGAGATTCTGCAGAGGCGCGTGATGGAGCAGGCGGAGTGGAAGATACTGCCCCAGGCTATTGATCTGATCGCGAATGGAAGAGTGACGGTCCGGGACGGTAAGGCTATAGTGAGTCAGTAAGGAGAGCAGAGATGAAGCATTGGAATAAGGTATTGGTGGCGGCGGCTGTCATCTGCGGAGTAACGGGGATTGCCTGGTCTGCCAGGCTGGTTGTTTCGACGGCATACAGGTACAGTGAGGGCAGAAAATTAGTTTATGGCACTCAGGAGGACTATTGGTCAGAAAACGAACCGGACGAAGAAGATGTGTTTGACGAGGAGGAAGATGCATTTGACGAAGAGGACGGTGCAGATGAGAGCGATATTACTGACGGTGCGGATGATGTGTCAGAAGAAGATCAGAAGGTGTTCGGTACGGCAGAGGGTAATTGCTATGCGAATGAGTGGTTCAACTTAAGGCTTGAACTTCCTGAGAGTTATATCATGCTGACCGGCGATGAATTGGGGTATGTACAGGAGTTCGGTGCTGACCAGTTTATGACGGAGGAAGGGCAGGAGAGGCTCGAAGACGCCAAGAACTACGGAACTGTGCGGTATGTGATGGGAGCTGTAGATAACAGCGGCAGCGTGACGGTGAATATAGGGATCGAGAAGGTCTTCAAGAGTATGACGATCGAACAATACCTGGATCTGATGCAGAAGGTCGTGGAGAGAGATATCACAGATAATCTGGGATTGACTTTTGAAGGGATCACGGAGGAGAAGCTGGGCGGCGAGACGTATCACTGTATCCATGAGAAGATGATGTATGATGCTTCCGTCGGGGAGATGCATATGGAACAGTATTTGCGTCTGGAAGACGGGTATGTACTTGTGATGTCTGTCGGTTATTCCGCTGACGCGGCGCCGCTTAAGGATGCGCTGGTGGCGGCGATACAGAGTTATTAAGAGGAGAATCGGTACGCAAAGATCTGCTTGCAGACCGGATAGAGAACAGGAGGTAGAATATGAAGGTATTAATTGTCGGAAGCGGCGGAAGAGAGCATGCGATCGCATATTGCGTCTCAAAGAGCGAGAAAGCAGATAAGATCTACTGTACACCCGGGAATGCGGGTATCGCCGAGTATGCCGAGTGTGCGCCGATCGGTGCGATGGAATTTGACAAGATCGTTGCGTTTGCAAAGGAAAAGGAGATAGATCTTGTGATCGTCGGTATGGATGATCCGTTGGTAGGAGGATTGGTGGACGAGCTGGAAGCGGCGGGGATCAGAACCTTCGGCCCAAGGAAGAATGCGGCGATCCTGGAAGGCTCCAAGGCGTTTTCCAAGGACCTGATGAAGAAGTATCACATTCCGACGGCGGCATACGAGAACTTTACCGATCCTGACAAGGCGCTTGCGTATCTTGAGACGGCGAAATTTCCGATCGTTCTTAAGGCTGACGGCCTTGCGCTTGGGAAGGGCGTACTGATCTGCAATACTCGTGAGGAAGCGCAGGAAGGCGTTAAGACTATAATGCTGGATAAGAAGTTCGGAGATGCGGGCAATGAGATGGTGATCGAGGAATTCATGATAGGCCGGGAGGTGTCCGTGCTCTCTTTTGTAGACGGGAATACCATCAAGACGATGACCTCCGCCCAGGACCATAAGCGTGCCGGAGACGGAGATACCGGGCTTAACACAGGCGGTATGGGAACGTTCTCGCCGAGCCCGTTCTATACGAAAGAGGTGGAAGACTTCTGCAACAAATATATCTATCAGGCAACGGTAGACGCCATGAAGGCGGAAGGCAGGCCGTTCAAGGGTGTGATCTTCTTCGGCCTGATGCTTACTGAGGAAGGCCCCAAAGTATTGGAGTATAATGCAAGATTCGGAGACCCGGAGGCACAGGTAGTATTGCCGAGGATGAAGAATGATATCATCGAGGTCGTAGAGGCGTGCGTGGACGGCACATTAGATCAGGTGGATCTGCAGTTCGAAGACAATGCGGCTGTCTGTGTGGTCCTTGCAAGCGAGGGTTATCCGGTGGCGTATGATAAGGGACTTCCGATCAGCGGGTTGGAGGAATTCAAGAAGCATGAGGGATATTACTGCTTCCATGCCGGGACGAAGTTTGACGGGGAGCAGATCGTTACCAACGGAGGCCGTGTGCTGGGAGTTACGGCGAAGGGGAAGGACCTTAAGGAAGCCAGGGCTAATGCATATGCGGCGGCAGAGTGGGTCAGGTTCGACAACAAATATATGCGCCATGATATCGGGAAAGCGATTGATGAGGCGTAAGCGCTGAATATATAGGGACTGTCTTTGGGAAGCTTATTCCCGGAGACAGTCCCTAGTACACTAATTACCGATGCGTTTCCGGCCCTTAAGACTGTCTCAATTCTCTGGATTCAGATGTGGGCAGATCTTAATATATTCCAAGCTTGTTCAAGTATTTATCAATTTTCTTCAATCTCTTGTCAATTCCATTTACCTTGTGGCTGATCGTGTCGAGAAGTGCCTCGGCAACAAACTGCGGACCGATCAGAGAGTTAAAGAACGCGTTGCTGTCAACCGGAACGGTGATCAGGGCCGTGGCGTACTGGGCGAGAAGAGCGCTTGGCTTGTCAGTGATTACGACAATGCCGGCTCCTGCTTCCTTAGCCATCTCAGTGGTGACCCGGTCCAGGGAGGAATACCTGGGGAAGCTGAATATGATCAGACAGTCTTCCTTAGAGATATTGCACATATGATCGATCGGACTGATGGCAGCCGTGTTGGTAGAGGTTACATGCGGCAGCATATGCTTCAGATACAGGAGAAAATAGTCGCCGAGGCAGGAATCTCCGCGGGAGGCGGCAATGTATTTGCGCTTGCTGGCAATGATGATGTCTGCGGCTTCCTCAAATGCAGCCAGCGTGTTAGTGGCAAAGAGAGTCTCCAGGTTCTTAAGAGCATTTTTAAAATGCCGGTTGATGTAGTCCGACGTACTGTCAAGCTTGGCCCTCTTGGCAATGCGCTGCGCAGGAACCGTAATGGAACTTGATATGCTGAGAACCTTGTCCTGATATTCCTTCCTTAATACCTTCTGAAAATCCATGAATCCGCTGAAACCCAAGGATCTGCTGAAACGTATGACGGAAGATTCACTGACGTCTAACTTCAGCGCGATCTCCGTAGAAGTCATAAAACAGGCGTCGGCCGAGTTATCTAATATATATCTTGCGATCAGCTTTTGTGTTTTGGTCAAATTGGCATTATGGATCAATTCGTTTAATTCACTCATGTATATGTTACCCCCAAAGTTTCGTATGTCTATTACTGTCTATTAAGATTTAATCATGAATTGAGGAATTATGCAAGAAGAAATGTCAATACAATTCGTCTGTATATGTATATTTAAAAGGTTATGTGAAAAAATTAACTTATATTGAATAATCGACTGACTTGTGTTAGTATTAATTTGATAAAAAATAAATAATATTCTTCTTTATTAAAAAATAAAGAATAAAATTATTCCCGCGAGCAACGAGCCAAGCGGGCATGCTTGCATGTGCATTTGGCGACTGCCGCGAGGGTCAAATACCCCGCTGCTCTGCAGCGCTACAAATTTGATGCCCGTTGCTTGCAGCGGGGTCTTTGACTCAAAAAAAAGAGCAGCAAGTCAAGCGGTCACTGTGACAGGAGGTATGAAGATGAAGGTTGGATGCGTTAAAGAAATTAAAAACAATGAGTTTCGTGTAGGAATGATACCGGACAATGTTAAAAGCTACGTGAATAGGGGACACGAAGTTTATATTGAGAAGGGAGCCGGAATCGGTTCAGGATATACAGATGCAGAGTATGAAGAGGCAGGCGCGAAGATGATCGATACGGCGAAAGAAGTGTGGGATACCGCCGAGATGATGATCAAGGTCAAAGAGCCGCTTGCGAAGGAGTATCCGCTGTTCCATGAGGGATTGATCCTTTACACCTATCTCCATCTTGCGGCAGACAGGCCGCAGACTGACGCCCTGCTTAATGCGAAGGTGAAAGGGGTCGCCTATGAGACGCTGACAGACAGAAGCGGCGGACTTCCGCTCCTTGCGCCTATGAGCCAGATCGCCGGACGTCTCAGTGTTCAGGAAGGAGCTAAGTATCTGGAGAAGATCTATGGGGGAGAAGGTGTGCTTCTTGCAGGAGTTCCGGGAACGCCGAAGGCGAACGTCGTGATTCTCGGCGGCGGGTCCGTCGGAACCAATGCGTGCAAGATCGCCGTAGGAATGGGGGCTAACGTTACGATCCTGGATGTTAACCTTCAGCGGTTGGCATATCTGGATGATATCTTCGGGGCAAGAATCCAGACGTTGGCATCGAACGACGCGAATATCGAGAATTCTGTGAAAGAGGCAGACCTTGTGATCGGGTCTGTGCTGATTCCAGGGAAGGCTGCGCCGAAGCTCTTTAAGAAGAAGTATCTGAAAGAGATGAAGCCGGGCGCGGTGTTCGTGGATGTTGCTGTGGATCAGGGCGGCTGCGGAGAGACGACACATATGACCTACCATGATGATCCGATCTATATTGAAGACGGAATTGTGCATTACTGTGTGGGGAATATGCCGGGAGCGGTTCCGAGGACTTCAACGATCGCTCTTACGAATGCAACGCTTAGTTATGGCCTTCAGATCGCGGACAAGGGGCTTGAACAGGCGTGCAGGGAGAATGAAGTGATCTATTCGGCGATCAATACCTATGAGGGCAGGCTTACGTGTAAGAATGTGGCGGATAGCTTTGAGGGGTATGAATATGCGGATATAAAAAGTGTTATAGAATAGACAGGCGATTACAGAGAGCTTACAATTTATCTTGTAAGCTCTCTGTAATTATGTTATAGTATGCCTATAACAAAAGATTTAAACAAAGAAAAGGTGATACCAATGCTGATAGAGATCGATTTTAACAGCGATGAAGCGATATATGTCCAGCTTCAGAATCAGATCATCATGGGAATAGCCATGAATCTGATCCAGGAAGGAGATTCCCTGCCGTCAGTCCGACAGCTTGCGAATACGGTTGGCATTAATATGCACACGGTGAATAAGGCGTACTCCATCCTAAGGCAGGAAGGATTTATCCAGCTTGACAGGAGAAAAGGAGCGGTGATCGCCATTGATATGGATAAGGCAAGGGCGCTTCTGGAGATGAAGGAGCAGCTCCGGGTGCTGCTGGCAAGAGGAAGATGCAAGAACATTTCCGAAGAAGAGGTACATGTGTTGGTGAACGAGATATATAACGAATACGGAAGATAAGCTGGTGCTATATCCATTCATAGACTTCGATTTCTGGCCGGATGGAGCACTAATATAACAAGAAATAAGGCAGACAGGAAAGGAAACGGCATTCATGAAGTATACAGAACAGGCAAGTGAAGTTATTAAGATTGCAAGGAGCACCGCAAGGAAGCTTAAGCATCCTTATGTCGGAACAGAGCACCTGCTCCTTGGGTTAAGGGAGGTCTACACCGGAGTAGCAGGCCAGGTGTTAGGGATGAACGGTGTCAACGAGGAGAGTATCCGCAAGGTAGTGGATGAACTGGTGTCGCCGGTCGGCGCCGTAGAGGTGGCGCATCAGCCGGAGACCAGTCCGAGGCTGGAATATATTCTGGAAGAGAGTAAGACAGAAGCGCAGCACTTCCGGTCAGACAGGATCGGAACAGAGCATATGCTTCTGGCCCTTTTAAGGGATACAGACTGTGTGGCGACAAGGATACTGCTGACACTTAATATCAACGTTCAGAAGTTATATCAGGATATATTTGCGGTTCTCGGAGGAGATCCCAAGGAATACCAGGAGGAGATCCTGCAGAGCGGAGGCAAGAGAAGGGACGGAGTCTTAGAACAGTACGGAACCGATCTGACTGCACAGGCAGAAGAGGGGCGGCTTGATCCGGTCATCGGAAGGGAGGCTGAGATCAGCCGGTTGATCCAGGTGCTTAGCAGGAGGACGAAGAACAATCCTTGCCTCGTCGGAGAACCTGGTGTGGGGAAGACGGCGGTGATCGAGGGGCTGGCGGCTCAGATCGCAGCGGGGATCGTCCCGGAAGGGATGAAGGATAAGAGGATTCTTACGCTGGATCTGGCGGGCATGATCGCCGGTTCGAAGTACCGCGGAGAGTTTGAGGAGAGGATGAAACGGCTGATCCAGGAAGTGAAATCATCCGGGAATGTCATTCTGTTTCTGGATGAGGTGCACACCATCATCGGTGCGGGAGGCGCCGAAGGCGCGATCAATGCATCCAACATCTTAAAGCCTTCGCTCGCCAGGGGTGAACTGCAGTTGATCGGGGCAACGACGATCGGGGAGTACCGCAAGTACCTGGAGAAGGACGCGGCGCTGGAGCGGAGATTCCAGCCGATCACGGTGGAGGAACCGACAGAAGAGCACTGTCTGGATATTCTTAAGGGACTGCAGAAGCGGTATGAAGACCATCATCATGTGGAGATCGAGGAGGAAGCGCTGGAGGCGGCAGTCAAGCTTGCCAACCGGTATGTGAACGACCGGTTCCTGCCGGATAAGGCGATAGACGTGCTGGACGAAGCCTGCTCGAAGGTGAGCCTTAGAGGGTTCAAGGTGCCGGAGAGTATGATGGAGCTGGAGAAGATGATTGCCGGGCTGGCGGATGATCTGGAGGATGCGATCCGGGACGGCGATATTGCGGAGGCGTCGCTGGTCCGTAAGGAACAGGAGAATGCAGAGAAGAAGCTTGAACAGGTGCGGAAGCGTTTTGACAGGAAGAATGCAGACAAGAAGGTATCGGTAACAGAAGAAGATATTGCCGAGGTAGTGGCGCAATGGACGAAGATTCCGGTTCACAAGCTGGCGGAATCGGAGAGCGCAAGGCTTAATAAGCTGGAGAAGGTGCTTCATCAGCGGGTGATCGGGCAGGAAGAGGCGGTGACTGCCGTTGCGAAGGCGATCAAGAGAGGGCGTGTGGGACTTAAGGATCCCAAGCGGCCGATCGGGTCGTTCCTGTTCCTTGGTCCTACCGGAGTAGGGAAGACAGAATTATCGAAGGCTCTGGCGGAGGCTCTCTTTGGAAATGAGGAGTCTATGATCCGGGTCGATATGTCTGAATATATGGAGAAGCACAGCGTTGCCAAGATGATCGGAGCGCCTCCGGGATATATCGGGCATGACGACGGAGGCCAGCTGAGCGAGCGCGTGCGCCGCCGGCCCTATTCGGTCGTTCTGTTTGACGAGATTGAGAAAGCGCACCCTGATGTGTTCAATATACTGCTCCAGGTGCTTGACGACGGTCATATTACGGATTCCCAGGGGCGCAAGGTGAATTTCTGCAACACGGTGATCATCATGACGTCGAACGCGGGAGCACAGACGATCATTGATCCGAAGAAGCTTGGTTTCAATGTGAAGGAGGATGCCGCCGGAGACTACAAGCGGATGAAGGGGAACGTCATGAAGGAGATCCGCCTGATATTCCGTCCGGAGTTCCTGAACAGAATCGATGAGATCCTGGTATTTCATCCGCTGAACAACGAACAGATGAAGCAGATCGTAGGAATGCTGTGCAAGGAATTCATGAAGCGTGCAGAGGATCAGTTAGGGATTACCCTTACGATCAGGGATTCCGTGAAGAAGCATATCGTTGAGACGGGGACAGATCAGAAGTACGGAGCGCGTCCGCTTAGGAGAGCAGTCCAGAACCAGTTGGAAGACGGACTTGCGGAGGCGATATTAAGCGGAGAGATCACGAGGGATTCAGAGGTAGTCATTGGACTGTCTAAAAAAGAAATAAAATTTATACCAAAGACTACAAATTAAATTAAATATGAGATATAATAGGGGTACAAAAGAAGAACCTCAGGAGGAGAGATAGTTATGGCAGCAGTGAAAGAATTATTAAAGACTGAAACGGACGGAACCCTTAGTTTTGGCGATTATACACTGAGCAGCAAGACAAAACTTGACGGATTCGAATTTCAGGGAGACATATACAAGGTGAAGACTTTTGCTGAGATTACGAAGCTTGAGAAGAACGGTATGTTTGTCTATGAGTCTGTTCCGGGAACCGCTGTTGAGAATTTTAAGGCAGATGAAGGTACTGTATCGTTCCGGGTGTCCGGTATGAAGGACGCACAGTTTACTCTGGAGCTGGAGGCTGACAGCGAGTACGAGGTGTATATGGACGATATGAATGTTGGGGATATGAAGACGAACCTGAGCGGGAAGCTTAGTGTCAGTGCGGAGTTGGAACCGGACCGGTGCGTAGATGTCAGAGTAGTCAGGAAGTAAGGTAATGAATACCGCAGGAACGGAAGAATAGGGAGCTATAGCAGCTCCCTATTTTGTGTGTAAGGGTTAAAAACCGTAGGATAATATAGAAAACAGGAGATCAGATATGGCAAAAGCAAAAAAGAGCGTATATTTCTGTCAGAATTGCGGACACGAAGAGAGCAAATGGCTGGGCCAGTGTCCGGCGTGTAAGGAATGGAATACATTTGTGGAGGAAAAAATAACGCCTGCCGCATCCAAGACGGTCAAGGAGAGAAAGGAAGCTCTGGTCGTTACGCTGTCCAGTGTAGAGACGGATGAGGATGACCGTATGCTTACGGGGATCGAAGAGCTTGACCGGGTGCTGGGCGGAGGAATCGTGAAGGGCTCACTGGTACTGGTGGGCGGAGATCCGGGAATCGGCAAATCAACGCTGCTTCTTCAGGTCTGCCAGCGATTGTCGGCATCGGGGAGGAAGCTTCTATATATATCAGGAGAGGAATCTTTGAAGCAGATCAAGCTGCGTGCGAACCGCATGGGCGAATTTACGGAGAACCTCTACCTTCTGTGTGAGACGAGTCTGGGAATCATCAGGGGGATCATCGAGCAGCACAAACCGGATATGGTCGTGATCGATTCGATCCAGACTATGTACAACGAGGAAGTAGGCTCGGCGCCGGGAAGCGTATCCCAGGTAAGAGAATCTACCAATGTATTCATGCAGTTGGCTAAGGGGTTTAATATATCCATCTTTATTGTCGGCCATGTGACCAAAGAAGGAACGGTGGCAGGGCCGAGGGTCTTAGAACATATGGTGGATACGGTGCTGTATTTTGAAGGAGACCGCCATGCGTCTTATAGGATCTTAAGAGGCGTGAAGAACCGGTTCGGCTCGACCAATGAGATCGGTGTGTTTGAGATGCGCAAAGAAGGCCTTGCGGAGGTAAAGAATCCGTCGGAATTCATGCTGAGCGGTAAGCCGGAGCATGCTTCGGGCTCTGTAGTCGCGTGTGCGATGGAGGGGACCCGGCCGATGCTGATGGAGATCCAGGCATTGGTCTGCAAGAGTAACTTCGGAATGCCCAGAAGGACGGCGGCAGGCCTGGATTATAACAGGGTCAATCTTCTGATGGCAGTTCTGGAGAAAAGGCTTGGGCTGCCTCTGTCCAGTTATGACGCCTATGTAAATATTGCCGGAGGGATCAGGATGAACGAGCCGGCAGCGGATCTTGGAATCGTGATGGCTATTGCATCCAGCTACAAGAACAGGCCGATCGCTGAGGATGTGATCATGTTCGGCGAAGTCGGATTGAGCGGCGAGGTCCGTGCCGTTACCATGCCTGAGCAGCGGGTAGCAGAGGCGAAGAAGCTTGGCTTCAAGACCTGTGTGATACCTGAGGTATCAGTGAAGGCAGTAGGCGAGGTCCGGGGAGTTACGATCATAGGGGTAAAGAGCGTTGGAGAAGCCATCAGCGCCGGTTTGTAATAAAATATAACGAATGGAGATCAAGAGATGATACACATAGCAATCTGTGATGACGAGCATCAGTTTGTTGATTCGCTGACGGAGCAGATCAGGCAGTATGCGTTAGAGAATAGTGAGGAGATAAAGATCACGACATATTATGACGGACTGGAGCTGGTTGAGAAATACGACACCACAACGGATCTGGTCTTCCTGGATATCCAGATGAAGCTGGTGGACGGGCTTCGCGCGGCAAAACGGCTGCGGGAGATGGATGAGAAGGTGGGGATCATTTTCCTGACTACTCTTACACAGTACGGTCTGGAGGGCTATAAATACCAGGCAATAGATTACGTTATCAAGCCGATTCGATATGCCCGCTTAAAGTCAGAGCTTGACAGGTTCATTGCGCGCCGCCGCAGGGAGGAAAGCCCGTTTATTGCGGTAAATAATGATTCTGGGAGATATAAGGTTATGCTGAACAGTCTCAGGTATGTCGAGACATTTAACCGTAATCTTTTGTTTCACACGGAGCAGGAGAATATCATCTGCTACAGAAGCATGAAGGAAGTGGCGCAGGAGCTTGCGCCTCATGGTTTTGTGCGGTGCCACAGCGGATATCTGATCAATCTGTTCTATGTAAAAGGGGTTAAAAAGCTGGAGATCACCCTGCTGACCGGTGAGATGATCCCGATCAGCCAGCCGAAACGGAAGGAATTCATGGAACAACTGACAGAGTATTGGGGGGATATGCTATGATTGGATTGTTAGATCTGCTGTCCTTTTTACTGAATTGGACTAATGCGGTCATCCTGTTTCTGATTCTTCATACTTTCCTGTCGGTCAGGAAGAACCTCGCCTTACAGATCGCAGCCGTGCTGTCGGGCCCCTGGCTCTTTAATGCGGTCGTATACTCCAATGATCTGCCGGGGGTCCTCTGGACGTTGCTTGGATTTATCTTATACATAGCAGTATTCTTCCGGGGCAGGAGGATGGAGAAGCTGACGGCCGTGCTGGTATTCTATCCGGCGGTCATCGCGGTGAATTATCTGGTTCAGGATACCGGGTGCAGGCTGTTTTTCGGGCTGGTTGGCGCGGACGGCGATGCCTATGATGAATGGACTTACAGGATCTTATTTTTGAGTACGTTAATCCACACCTGTTTTTTGCTTCTCAGATCATTGTTCTGGCTGTTCTCCTGGCTGTGTCTTATGAAATATATGAAACAGATCACAGAGAACTTAAGCCTTCGGATGTGGATGATCGTAGATATCCTGCTGATCGCGCCGGCAGTATCCATTTATACGGTCATCTATTTTATGCCGGAGGAGGCGGTGATCGTATATCCTGTCTGCGGGGCGGCGATATTTTCAAGCTTCGGCGGGATCTACCTTGCAGCGTATATCAGCAATGCGCTCAGGACCGAATACGGCGCCAGGGAACTTAGGATGAAGCTTGCATATTATCACGACAAGGCGAGTGAAGAAGAGCGCGTGCGCAGTATTTATCATGATATGAAGAATCATCTTCTGGTGCTGCAGGCCCAGGAGGGCCATTCTCAGGAGATAGGAGAATCCATAGTAAAACTGAAGGATGAGATTGAGGATTATGAGGCCTATTATCATACGGGAAATGATTTCCTGGATATCATCATTCGGGATAAAATGCGTAAAGCCAGGGAGAAACAGATCGACTTCCAGGCGGTCATCCGGTTCGATGCGGGAAGCTTTATAGAGTCTTTGGATATCAGTACGATTTTTGGAAATGCGCTTGACAACGCCATCGAAGCCAGTGACAAGCTGCCGGAGAGCATGCGGCTGATCACGGCAAAGGCCTCCCGTATACACGATATGCTGGTGATCGCTGTTGAGAACAACGCGTTGCTGGAACTGCCCTCCGACGGCAGGACCAGCAAAAAGGATACTTTTTTGCATGGTTTCGGGATTGCGAATATCAGGAGGTCTGCAGAGAAATACGATGGTCAGTGTACAGTTAAGTCTAAGGACGGGAAATTCATACTCAAGGTCATGATCCCGGTTCCGGTTTAGATTTTACGTTGTAGATGTTAGATTAGGCATTTGATATGGCCGGAATGGAAGAAGTGCTTATAATGAGCTCATACAATAACTTCTGTTACATGAAAGGAGAATTTAGAATGAGCATCTTAAGCACAACACATCTGACAAAACAATACGGGAAAGAGCCTAATATCGTAAATGCCTTGAATGAGGTCGATATTTCTATAGAAGAGGGAGAATTTGTCGCGATCATCGGGACTTCAGGCAGCGGGAAGTCGACGCTGCTCCATATGCTCGGCGGGTTGGACCGTCCGACCTCAGGAAGCGTCAGGGTGGACAAATTCGAACTTGGAAAGCTGGATGACGAGGATCTGACGGTATTCCGCCGTCAGCGAATCGGATTTATCTTCCAGAATTATAATCTGGTTCCGATCTTAAATGTATATGAGAACGTCACCATGCCGATCCAGCTTGACGGTAAGAAGCCCGACAGAGAATATATTCAGGAGATCCTGGCGTTGCTTGGGTTAGAGAAGAAGCTCTATAACATGCCCAATACCCTGTCCGGCGGTCAGCAGCAGAGGGTGGCGATCGCAAGGGCGCTTGCAGGCAAGCCTGCGATCATACTGGCGGATGAGCCTACAGGAAATCTGGACAGCAAGACCAGTGAGGAAGTCATTGAACTTCTCAAGGTTACCAGCAAGAAATACAATCAGACGATCGTCATGATCACCCACAATCCAGAGATTGCCATGCAGGCCGACCGGTGCATTCGGATCGAAGACGGCAGGATCTATGAGTAAGGCGGTGATCAGAATGAGAACACAGACATCTATGGAGACATCTATGACAGGGACGCTGACAAAGCGCAGTTTGAAGAAGAATAAAGGCCGCAATCTGGTAGCCGTATTGGCGGTCATCATGACAACGATGATGTTCACTACGTTATTTACGCTGGCACAGAGCATGGGGAAGAATATGATCGAGATGTCGCTTCACCAGACCGGAACCAGCGCGCATGCAACTTGCAAGGGGCTGACGGATGAACAGATCGGGCAGATCGCCAGGCATCCGGACGTGATAGAGAGCGGGAATAGTATTGTAGTTGGATTAGCGGAGAATGAACGTCTTGCGGGGCGGCAGGTGGAGATCCGTTTCGGAACTGACGGGTATGCAAAACAGGATTTTGCTTATCCGTCTGAGGGCAGGATGCCGCAGGAAAGAGGCGAGATCGCATTGGATACTCTGACGCTTAAAAGGCTTGGGATCGCCTGCGAATTGGGACAGCAGGTTACACTGGAATGGAGACCAGATGTCTTCTTGGAGGAAAAGCGGACGGATACATTTACCCTATGCGGATTCTGGGAGGGGAATCTCTCCGTCTATGCAAGTATGGCATGGGTCAGTGAGGAATTCGCGCTGGAAGCCTGCAACGGAGCAGACAGAGAAGCGGATGGTCAGATCTGCGGGATGCGGATGATGGGCATTTCATTCAGTGATACGAAAAATATAGAAGATAAGACGCAGAAAGTATTGGATGACTGCGGATATCCGGAGCTGGATTTCCATACCAATCTTGCATATACCGATGAGATGCAGAAGACTATCATAGCAGAGAATCTGCTTATGTATATGGGCATGATTCTGGTGTTTCTGGCCGGATATCTGATCATATACAATGTATTCCAGATATCGGTTGCCGCGGATATCCAGTTCTACGGCAAATTAAAAACACTTGGCATGACTGCGAAGCAGATACGCCGAATGATACTCGGACAGGGATGTATTCTGTCACTGATCGGGGTGCCGGCAGGGCTTGTACTGGGATATCTGCTGGGGATCGTCCTGATGCCGGTCCTGATGTCTTTGCCGGATACGAAGACATTGGTTTCTGCGGATCCGGTCATATTCATGGGATCTGCACTGTTCGCAGTCTTAACGATGGTGATCTCCTGCCTGCTTCCGGCAAGACTTGCAGGAAAGGGGTCTCCGATAGAAGCACTGAGGTATACGGATGCGGATTCCGGTATCAGGCGCAAGAGCAAGAAGAGTGAAAACGGTGCGTCTTTGATGGGAATGGCGTGGTCGAATCTGTGGCGCAACCGGAAGAGAACGGTTCTGGTAATCCTGTCTCTGACATTGGGGATGGTCCTGATGAGCTTCTTCTATGCGAAAAATGCAAGCTTTGATATGGAAAAATATCTGATAGATCTGTCAGCGGCAGATTTCCAGATCGATGATGCGGCAAATCAACGTGCAGAAGGCTATGATCCGAGCAGCCAGACGATCAGTGAAGGCTTGATTGCCGATATCTCAGGACTTGAAGGGATAGAAGGAACGGGACGGCTGTATTCACAGGAAGTAAGCATGCCGTTAAGCGCCAAGGCGCGTGAGAATTACCGGACATTTTACACAGAAGAAGCGTTGGAGGAATACGCTTCTTATGATCCGACGTTTCCGAAGTGGAAGGAATGCTTTGATGATGTGGTAAATGGCGGGGAAGCAGTTCATACGGTCTATGGGGCGGACGGACTAATCCTTGAAGCGGCGTCAGATAATAATTATATTCTGGCGGGAGAGTATGACGCCGGGGAATTTGAAAGCGGCGACTATGTCCTTGCGATCGGGCCGGCTATGGAGGAGGCGGAAGAGATTCTTCCGACGTATTCTGTCGGGGAGAAGGTTCAGATAGGGAATCGCCAGTTCACGGTTATGGCGGTGCTGAATCCGCTGAGTCCGATGGTAGAGGGATCAAGACCGGTATTTGATATTCCATTGATTCTGCATGCAGAGGCATTTACAGAGCTGTGGCCGGGAAGCAATCTGAGGAAATATTATTTTAATGTGGACGACAGTCATATAGAGCAGGCGTCAAAGCTTCTGCAGGCATACCAGCAGGAATCAGCGGAAGGAATGAACGTTGTCTCCAGGAAAACTATAGAAGAACAATACGAAGCGGAAACCCGTTCCAGCGCCGTGATGGGCTATGCGATCAGCGTTGTGATCGCGTTGGTGGGGATCCTGAATTATATCAACAGTATGGTGACCGCGATCATTTCCCGAAAAAAGGAATTTGCTATGATTCAAAGCGTTGGTATGACGAAACGGCAGCTTCGAAGAATGCTGACTTTCGAAGGATTGTATTATGTGGGTATTACATTGGCTGTTTCGTATGTCTTAAGTGCGTTGACCGTGGGTGTGATCGTACGCGCTCTGGTAGCCGATGGTTTTGCGACCTTCCGGTTTACGTTGATGCCGCTTGCGGGATGTACTCCGATATTGATCGCGCTGGCATTCCTGCTCCCGTATCTTTGCTTTAAAAATCTTGAAAGACAGAGTGTTGTAGAGCGGCTTAGAATAGCGGAATAGCTTTTAGTCAGGTTGCGGATTAAGACTGCCGTATGGTATACTTATCTGAAAAACGGTCTGGAGGCTTAGCGGTGCATGAACATTGTATTCGATATTGATGATACCATGTATGATTTGATGGAACCTTTCAGAAGGGCTCACGAAAAGTATTTTAAAGATCGGACTATGGCGGACTGTGCGAGGCTTTTCGACAGGTCGAGGGTATATTCAGATATTATCCTGGAACAAGAGCGGCAAGGGGTTGTCAAGAGTCATGAGGCTTTCCATAGAAGGATTCAGATGACTTATCAGGATGTGGGAATCAATGTGACCTGGGATGAGAGTGACAGATTTGAACAGGAGTATCGCCGCCAGCAGAGTTTGATTCGTATGTTTGATTTTATGAGGGATACTTTGGACTATTGTAGAAGAGAACAGATTTTGCTGGCGGTCCTGACTAACGGAAACAGCAATGGTCAGAGGAAGAAAGCTGCGATATTAGAGTTAAATAAATGGTTTGAGGATGACAGGATCTTTGTTACCGGTGAGATTGGATGGCACAAACCGGATGTCCGTGCATTCAGGGCAGTAGAAGAGCATACAGGATTTGCCCCGAAGGATACCTGGTATGTAGGTGACAGTTATGAATCAGACGTAGAAGGCGCCAGTCGGGCTGGCTGGCATGTGATCTGGCTGAATCACAGAAGGCGGCCGTGCCCGTCGGCGCAGAATTTGTCGGAAAATGAATTGGAGGACGGGAAAGAACTATTGAAACTGATTCGGCAAAAGAGGATGGAAGAACAGGGCAAAACAAGGATTTTTGAAGAAAAAGAAAAAAATTAAAAAAAGCTGTTGACAATATTTGTCAAATGTGGTAATTTAATATGGCTGTCAGATGAAAGCGAATTTTGAAAAAGACAGCAAAAAATAAATCGAAAAAAATAGAAAAAAGTTGTTGACAAACCGAAAAAGATGTGATAATCTAATATGGCTGTCGCGAGTGAGGCAGAAACAACAACGAAGAACCTTGATAACTAAACAATAGACAACATCCCTGAAAATTTCTTAAAGAGAAAATTTCAGAACATGACATTGAAGAGATTCGATGTCAACCTTAAAAACAGTAATAACGGGAAAAGAAAAGCGAGCATTTTTCTTGACTCGGATTGAACGAAAAGGATGCTTCGAGATGCTAAGTTCATGAGTGAACTTATTAAGTATTGCGAAGTTAAAGGAAGCTTCGAGATACTAAGTTCGTGGGAAACCTCACTAAGTATCACGAAGCGTAATACGACTAGGATTCGTGTAAAACCGAACCCAAGTCTTTATTACGAGAGTTTGATCCTGGCTCAGGATGAACGCTGGCGGCGTGCCTAACACATGCAAGTCGAGCGAAGCGCTTAGATTGGATTCTTCGGATGAAGATCTTTGTGACTGAGCGGCGGACGGGTGAGTAACGCGTGGGCAACCTGCCTTACACAGGGGGATAACAGTTAGAAATGACTGCTAATACCGCATAAGACCGCAGTACCGCATGGTACAGCGGTAAAAACTCCGGTGGTGTAAGATGGGCCCGCGTCTGATTAGGTAGTTGGCGGGGTAACGGCCCACCAAGCCGACGATCAGTAGCCGACCTGAGAGGGTGACCGGCCACATTGGGACTGAGACACGGCCCAGACTCCTACGGGAGGCAGCAGTGGGGAATATTGCACAATG
>CAJTGB010000021.1 GCA_910575835.1 Lachnospiraceae bacterium
TCCTGACGGGGGATAACCATGTGATCTGCGGGTACAGCCTGTATAAGGCGGATCTGACGGGCAATACGGCGTGGCTGGAGTTCTGGCTGAACGGGAAGATTGTGCGGTCGATCTCGTTTACCCCGTCCAGTTCGGACAATGCGAATCCGTTCAATAACGGCAGGGGGCATAATGACATCCGTAAGGAAGGGGACAAGGTGACCTTCTATTGGTTTGGGAGTTATCCTAGTTACCGCTCTTCTGCCATCCGGAATATGGAGTGTAAGAAGATCCAGGTTGCGTTTACCCAGTTTGATTCCCGCGGGCTTGGGAATGAGTATGTGACCCGGAATTATCTGCGGTCTCTGGAATTCCAGAAGATGGGCGTGGAGAAGTGGAGGGATGTGCCGAACCGTTACCAGGAGGGGGATGTGGTGAGTATTGACGGGGAGGCGGCGCGGGTCTATGTGAATGGGATGGCGAATACGGGGGATGAGATGGTAGGGACCAAGTATTTTCATGTGCCGCCGGGGGAGACGAAGGTGCAGTTTTATTATTCGAGTTTCTGTAACCCGGCTCCGGTGGTGACGGCGAGGATTAAGGAGGCGTTTTTGTAAAAAGTGTGGAAAAGGAAGTTGATTGAATATGGGGAGAAGTCCTGTTAGGGTATGTTCCTAACCTCCCCAAAACGACTGGAAGGTACGGTGAAAGGCTGTGCCTTATTTTAATTCCATAGGTAGGATGGAAAAATTTAGAAAAACTTCTTGACTTTTGCATACCATTAGTATATATTTTTGGTATGCAAAAGTGAGGTGATGAAGTGAAAAAGAAAATGGGACGTCCGACAGATAGTCCTAAGCAAATCCAGATTGCTGTGAGGTTTGATGATGAAACTTTACAAATATTGGATAATTTCTGCGAACAAGAAAAAATAAGCAGGGCAGAAGGTACAAGACGTGCTGTTCGGAGACTCAAAAAAAAATAGAGCAATCGCCCACCTACCAAGTCAGACGATTGCTCCAACGAGAAGTTTCCTTCTGTAAATATTATAATGCAGAATGGAACTTCTTTCAAGAAAAATTGAAAGGAGATTATAATTTTAATTATGCAGAAAGTAGTAAAAGTAAATGACAAGGAAGTAATGGCTGTAGAGTGGAGGGGAGAACGTGTCATTACCACAGCGCAGTTGGCGGAAGTTTATGGAACATCAGTTGATAATGTAAGAGTAAATTTTGGTAATAATAAAGAGAGGTTTGAGGAAGGGAAGCATTACTACCTTCTTGAGGGTGAAGAATTACGCAGTTTTAAGCGCGACGTAAATAATGTTTATGTCGTGAAACCGAATGTAAACCACATATATCTTTGGACAAAACGAGGTGCAAGCCGTCACTGTAAAATACTTGACACGGAAAAAGCGTGGGAGCAGTTTGATTGTTTAGAAGAGAATTATTTTAAGCCGCATCCAATCCATAACGTTACATACCAGTATCCGGTCTCTCCAGCGGCAATGGATAGTGCAACGAATGCAGGAAGATTGTTTGAGAGGATCATGCGGAGTGAAGGTGTGCCGCCTTATGAGATCGCAATGGCAGTAAGGCTGTTATTCCAGCAAGCGGGCATTGATGTACCGGAATATGTTGTAAAAATACCAGCATATGAGCAGTACACGCTGGATATCGTGACAAGGTAGGGGAGGTGGCGTAGGATGAAAGCAGAGTATGAATTCTATTCAGCTTTAGAAGACATTCATTTCAAATACGAACGTCTTGAATCATTAATTGGAGTGTTGCAGATGTTTGTTCAGGAAGTTATAGAGATTGCTGGAGCTCCAGACAATGCAGTTGAGTATTCTCTGTATGAGATTGAAATGGGGATACGGGAAAATAATGAGAAATTGAAAGAGATTATCTGCAATGGAGAGATAATAGAGAAAGAAGTCACAGAACAGAAATTAGCATAATACAGGACACCACTCAGAAATGGGTGGTGTCTTTGTATACAGAAAAATTAGAAGGGAGGCGTTTTTATAATGGAGAATGTGAGGATCGCGGTGTTGAGCGCGTATGATAAGGTGTGTGCGTTTCTGGATAACGGGGCGCCGTCTGCGCTGCATTATTATGGGGATGAGCTGCATTCCTATAGGGAGGGCTCTGCCTGTACTTATGGGTTTAAGGCTTCGGCCAGGCATGGGGATGCCCAGTATCTTGCAGAGGGGAATAAGCTGGCGTTCCGGTATGGGGGCAGGGATTATTATTTTAATATCATGAAGGTGGTGAAGACGGAGTATGTGGTGGAGGTTGTTGCGTATTCTATGATGTTTGAGCTGCTGAATGAGGACGCGGGGGAATATAAGTCTCCGAAGGCTATGAGTTTTCAGGAGTATCTGGATGTCTTTGAC
This sequence comes from Lachnospiraceae bacterium, assembly GCA_910575835.1. Classification (GTDB taxonomy): domain Bacteria; phylum Bacillota; class Clostridia; order Lachnospirales; family Lachnospiraceae; genus Sporofaciens. The sequence continues at coordinate 2,378 of CAJTGB010000021.1, forward strand.
CCGGAGCATACGTTGGAACTTGGGGTGAATGAGGTGGAGGATAAGACGGTCAGTAATGAATGGACGGGGACTTCGACGATTCTTGCGCGGATCTTTTCTCTTGCGAATGTGTTTGGCGCTGAGGCGGAGTTTGTGCCGGTGCTTGCGGATGATTATTCTTTGGAACGGTTGGTGCTGAATGTGTACCGGGAGCATGACGGGGAGAATCAGGGGATCGGTAAGGACAGGCGGGATATGACGCTTCGGTATGGGGTGAATGTGAAGGGGATCCGGAAGTCTTCGGACATCACCGGGCTGTATACGGCGATCCTGCCGGCTGGGACGGATAACCTGTCGATCGCGGCGCTTGATAAGACGGAGCTTGACGCGGACGGAAGGGTGGAATACCGGTCTGCGCCTGGGGATGGGTGTATCCGTGCGGTGCAGGCGATGGAGCGTTTCCCGTCGAATCTTAAGACGAATGACCGGTATATACTGAAGCGGTGGTCTTATGATACGGCGAATGTGAATGTGCTGTATGGGCAGGCGCTTTCTGAGCTTAAGAAGGTGTGTGTGCCGCAGGTGAGTTATGAGGTGGACGGCTTTTTTGACACGGAGCTGGGTGATACGGTGGTGGTATCGGATGAGGAGTTTGTACCGGCGCTGTATCTGGAGGCGAGGGTGACGGAGCAGGTCAGGAGTCTTACGGATCCGGCGCGGAATAAGACGACGTTTGATAATTTTCATGAGCTGAAATCTCAGGTGGATACGTCGCTTCTGGATAAGATGAATCAGCTGATCCGGGAGTATAAGGTCTATGCCTGTGTGATCTCTACGGATAATGGGATCGTGTTTAAGAACGGGGAAGGGTCTACGACGCTGACGGCGAATGTGAGGGACGCGGGAGCGGATGTGGCGGATCTGTTTACGATCGTGTGGATGAAGGACGGTGTGGAGCTTGCGGTCGGGAAGAGTATTGTGGTGAATGCGGGGGATGTTTCTGGGAAGGCTGTCTATGGGTTTGAAGCCAGGGATGCCGGCGGGGGTGTCCGGGGATCGTATGAGGTGACGGTGAGTAATGTGCTGGATGGTGCTGCCGGGGAGAAGGGAGATCCGGGAGACAAGGGAGATAAGGGGGATCAGGGTCCGACGGGTGCAACGGGTCCTCAGGGTCCGACGGGTGCAACAGGTCCGCAGGGACCAACGGGTGCAACGGGTCCCAAGGGTCCGGCTGGATCAAACGGGGCGGATGGCCAGATGTTGTATGCGACCTGCGGTACGGCTGCGAAGGCGGCGACGCTGAAAGCGGGGACACTGGTGCTGAAAGCGGGCGCTACGGTTTCGGTGCAGTTTACTTATGCGAATACGGCGGCGTCTCCGACGCTGAATATCAACGGTACGGGGGCGAAGGCGGTCTATACACAGGGTGTGAGGTATGCGTATTGGGCTGCGGGTGCTACGGTGGTGTTTGCTTATGATGGGGCGAACTGGAGGGTTGCTTCGGAACCGGTGTATGCCAGTACGGCTACGATTGGCAATCCGGCTGGTAAGAATGTGTATATTGATGGTGATGGGGTAAATATTAGAAATATATCTGAGATATTGGCTTCGTTTAAAGCGAATCTGATTAATCTGGGCAGATCAATAAAAAGTGCCGGCGCTGGGGCAACTGCATCTATTAGTTTATTTGGCGGTGCAGGAACTATAAAGACAACAATAGGCGGTACGAGGGATACGATGACTCTGAGCGCGGGAGAGATTGTATTGCAAGGGTATAATTCCAATATTGCATTAGGAAATATAGTGAATGTGGGAGCATCGGATTTGGTACTTTCGGCGGGAGGCAGAAATGTCAGTCTGGCGAAGCTTAACAGTGGTTTTGTCTCAAAAACCTACTCTAATGTATCACTTGCTTCTGGAAGTTACCGGTATGAGACTGTGACTACGGTTAGTCAGAGCGGGATTTACCTCATCTGCTGCAGTTCGGTTACACAGTCTACTTCTACGAAAGGCACTGCGAAGGTTGGCGTCAGGATTAACGGATCGGCGTCACATACTCTTGGAGCGTGTCCGATCAGGGGAGATTATCCGGAGCTTCACGGGGTAAAGATCCTTTCATTAAGTGCGGGGGATTCTGTGCAGTATTGGAATTACCAGAACGGAGGATACGGAGAGACGATATCTTCCAGGGCGATCCAGATGATTATGCTGTGTCAAGCGTAGAACGGAGGGCGAGATGATAGAAATCAGGGCGAGACCGTAAAGCGGTCTTATTTTGTTTGTGAAAACGATATAGTGAGGTGTTATGTTATGCAGGATACGATTGTAGTTGCTATCCTGTCCCTGATCGGGACGCTGGCGGGGAGCTTCGGCGGTACGCAGTTGATTAAGTACAGGATAGAACAGTTGGAAAAGAAGGTTGAGAAGCATAATTCGGTGGTGGAAAGGACCTTCCTTTTGGAGGAGAAGATGAAAGTAGCGAACCATCGGATTGAGGATCTGGAAGGAAAGGTGGAATAATATGGATCTTTCATACTTATTTGAATATGTGAACCTGTTGACTCTGGGAATCTGTTTGTGCGTAGGTTTTGCCCTTAAGACGGCATTTGCAGGGTTTCCTAACAAATATATCCCGTTGGCGGCGTTAACGATGGGATGTATTATTAATATCCTGATCAGTTTGGAGACTGGGATTAATGCGGTGGTTGTGCTTGGCGGTATGATCTCTGGTCTGGCCAGTACGGGATTGTATGAGATGCTGCGGAATCTGTTGGATCGGGATGGGAGTTTACAGGGAAAGAAATGATGTTGAGGACGTGTAACGGCGTCCTCTTTTTGCGCCGGCGCAAGAGCCCGGCAGGAAGGAGAAGAATATGAACATTCAGAAACCAAGTTTACAATTTAGAAATTCGTTGTCAGTAAGGAAGAGTACCAGATGTGTTGTTCTGCATCATGCGGATGCGGAGAAATTCAGTGTATATCAATGTCATGCATGCCATTTAAATAATGGGTGGGCCGGCATCGGATACCATTATTACATTACAAAGGATGGTACGATCTGGGAAGGCCGGCCGGATAACACTGTCGGGGCTCATGCGTCCGGCGGGAATGCGGATTCTATAGGGATCTGTTTTGAGGGTGATTATGATGTGGAGCGGACGATGCCGGATGCCCAGAAGAAAGCAGGTAAGGAACTGGTCGCACATCTGAAAGCTAAGTACGGCATAACGACCGTAAAGAAACACAAGGACGTCACGCCGACCACCTGTCCGGGCAATTTCTTCCCGTTTGATGAGATTGCCGGTGTTGAGGCGAACAGTGTACTGCATGTGACCGCAGTTAGTGATAAAGTACCAGTCCAGGCTCCTGGATCTATCGCAGAGCTTCAGGCAGAGTGTAATCGTCAGGGATTTAGTGCGCAGAAGGTCGATGATATTGCAGGGCCAGTCACATTGGCGGGATGCCCGATGATTAAAAAGGGTGCTTCTGGAAATATCACCAGATGGCTGCAGCGCAAATTGAATTCTCTTGGTTTTGATTGCGGGAATGTTGACGGAGACTTCGGTGTTAAGACCAAGGCGGCTGTTATGGCGTTCCAGAAGGCAAAGGGGCTTGTCCAGGATGGTATTGTTGGTCCGAAGACGTGGAGTAAGCTTCTCGGATTGTCATAAATGAAAAAGCGGTCGTTAGCCGGTACGGGGCATGACGGCCGCTAAGATGTATAGTATATTTTAGTCCCAAATATCACAAACTAATACATATTAAAATGGATGGTTAGTGACAAATATAACGGAAATGCGTGGTTTTCGTACACAAAAATTAAGAATACTTTAAGTTGTCACCTTTATAGCAGAGAGGTATAATGATAGAAAAATAGAATTTTGCAGATTTGTGCTGTTTTTTGGAGTGTGGTGTAAAATCGGACAGTATCACGGGCCGGTCAGGGATAGATATGATGTTGAAAGGATGATGTATGTGAGCAGAAGCCTGGACAGAAGTTTGAGCAGGAGTTCTGGAAGCTATGGAAACAGGGCTTATGGATCTAGAACTTATAGAACCAGTTACAGAAGAAGAAGATATTTAAAAAGAAGGCAGCAGGTGCGGCGCCAGATCATTCTGATGGGATGTTTTCTGATTCTGTTAACCGGGCTGGCGGCCAATTATTATGTGAGAAAGAGCCAGATGACGGCTGAAGTCCATAAGATGGTCAGGACCGAAGAGGGAAGAAGCAACAGAAAGGTACAGCAGATCACAATAGAGGAAGAGACAGAAGAGGAGAAGATTGCGCGTGTGAGAAGGATCGCGCAGGAGAAGGGGTATCCAGAGAGCGTAACGGAGCTTTTGGACAAGAATCCTGAGACGGTTAATTTTGTAGCGCATTATGAGGAGAAGATGAATGAGCCGGCTGCGGAGACAATAGACGGCGACTTGGTTCAGGGACAGATTCCGAAGCTGTATCAGTGGGACGAACGATGGGGATACTCGGTTTATGGGACAAGCATTGTGGCTGTAAGCGGCTGCGGACCCACCTGTATGGCCATGGTAGCGTCAGGGCTTCTGAACGATCCGACTATCACACCGGCCAAGGTGGCGGCATATGCAATGGAGAATGGTTATATAGACGAGAACAATGACACCTATTGGCGTTTTATGAAGGAAGCAAGCGCTAATTGGAATATATCCTGTTACGACGGGCAGCTGACGGAGGAACAGGTGAGGGATGAGTTAGAACAGGGACATCCGATCATCTGTACGGTTGGCCCGGGGAATTTTACGCAGAACGGGCATTTTATTGTGCTGACACAGTATGCGGACGGTAAAGTAAGGGTGAATGACCCATTTAGCCTAAAGAACACAGATACGGAATGGGTTTTTGCGGAGATAGCGGGCCAGATCAAGGCTATGTGGGTATATTCCATGGAGTAAGGCTGTGCCGGAATTGTAGTATATAAAAGGAGAAATACAGATGGGAAAGACATTATATCTTGAGTGTTACAGTGGAATCAGCGGGGATATGACGGTGGGAGCGCTGCTCGATCTCGGTGCGGATCAGAAGCTTCTGGAGGAACAGTTAAGGAGCCTCCCGGTATCCGGGTTTGAGATTAAGATCAGCAGAGTGAAGAAATCAGGGTTAGATGCCTGTGATTTTCATGTTGTGTTAGATGAGGTACATGAGAATCATGATCATGATAATGATTACCTGTATGGTCATGAGCATACGCATGAAGCTCATGGACATACGCATGGAGGTCATAGCCATGCTCATGTTCACTCGCATGAAGCTCATACCCATGAGCACTTGCATGAAGCTCATAGTCATACGCATGAAACTCAGACCCATGAGCACTTGCATGAAGCTCATGAGCATACGCATGAAGCTCATACCCATGAGCACTTGCATGAAGCTCATGGACATACGCATGGAGGTCATAGCCATGCCCATGTTCACCGCGGGCTTAGGGAGATCAGGGAGATTATCTTGAATTCTGGTATTACGGAGCGGGCGAAGAGAATTGCGCAGGACATTTTCCAGGTGCTTGCAGAAGCGGAAGCGAAGGCGCACGGAACGACCTTAGAGGAGGTGCATTTTCACGAAGTCGGAGCGGTGGATTCAATCGTAGACATTGTGGCGGCGGCAGTCTGCCTGGATGATCTGGATGTGGATGAGGTGATCGTGCCGGAGGTGTACGAGGGAAGAGGCACTGTGAGATGCCAGCACGGGATCATTCCCGTACCGGTTCCGGCGGTGGTACATATTGCAGGCCGGCATAGGATCGCCCTGCATATCACGAACACGGAGGGAGAGCTGGTAACGCCTACCGGAGCTGCGATCGTGGCGGCGGTTCGGACCGCGGACAGACTCCCCGATAAGTATAAGATCTTAAGAAGCGGAATGGGAGCCGGGAAGCGGGATTACGGAAGAGCCAGTGTTCTGCGCGGTATGCTGATCGAAGCTGAGGCGGCAGAGAGGGATAGTATTTATAAGCTTGAAAGCAACATTGATGATTGTACCGGAGAAGTTCTTGGGTATGTGATGGAGCAGCTTTTCGCGGCAGGAGCCAGAGACGTGAGCTACATTCCGATATATATGAAGAAGAACCGTCCGGCATATCAGTTGGATGTGATCTGTTCCGAGGAAACGGTTTCTGAGATGGAAGAGATCATTTTCAGGGAGACTACGACGATCGGGATACGGAGAGCCAGGTTAGAACGCGCGGTGATGCGCCGGGAGATTCTGACGGTTGAGACGTCTCTGGGAACTGCAAAGGTAAAGGTATGCAGACCCGGCGTTTCACACGCAGGCGCTTTGGACGGACAGATAAGAGTGTACCCGGAATATGAGAGCGTGGCGGATATTTGCAGAGATAAGCGCTTACCATATCAGGAGGTGTGGAGACAGGTTCAGATGGAAGCCTGCGATCAGATAAAGTAACAGATGGCTTTGGGGCTGATATTCGGGAGATAAGGAGAAGGTCATGGGCAGTTATGAAGAGAAGAGAGAGGCATTATTAGGGCGGATTGCCGAGTATGCCTTGGAGGATATGATCATTGCATTTTCCGGCGGCGTTGACAGCAGTCTATTGTTAAAGCTTGCCTGTGACGCAGTAGTGAAGACCGGCAAGAAAGTCTACGGAATCCTGCTTCACACGATGCTGCATCCTAAGGCTGAATTGAAGGAGGCAGAGAGCGTGGCAAAGGAGGCAGGCGCTTTGTTCAGAGTTTTGCGGATTGACGAATTAGAGGGAGCGGGGATTGAAGAGAATCCTGTAGATAGATGTTATCGCTGCAAGAGATATCTTTTCCGGGAACTTCAGAAAGAAGCGGAGCTGCTTGGCGTATCACGGATTCTGGAAGGAACGAACGAGGACGATCTTCACGTATATCGCCCCGGAATCCGTGCTGTCCGTGAGCTTGGGATTGTAAGCCCGCTGGCGGATGCCGGATTAACGAAGTCTGATGTAAGGAGGCTTGCCGGGGAATACGGGATCTCTGTGTCAGGGAAGCCGTCTACTCCGTGTCTTGCAACCAGATTCCCCTACGGGGTCAGGCTTACATATGAAGCTATGCGTAAGGTAGAACAAGGAGAATCATATCTAAGAAGCCTTGGATTAGGAAATGTAAGGCTGAGAGTTCATGGGAACCTCGCACGTCTGGAGGTAGACACAGATGAGATAGGCAGAGTGACAGAACGAAGAGAAGATATTGCCGGATATCTTAAGAACCTGGGATATAACTATGTGACACTGGATCTTGAAGGATTTCGCACGGGAAGTATGGATGAATCAGTAAGAGCAATTGCTGTAAGCCAAGGAGACTGATTAACCTTGTGAAGAAGGAGAAGATGATATGGAAGGTAAACAGTTAACCTATAAATGGCGGCTGCGAATGATAATTATTATCCTGGCGGCAGGCGTAATAATTAAATGTATGGGACCGTTGGCATTTGTCCGTGATGGGCTATTGACAAGAATACGTGTAGATGATTATCTGATGCAATGGGATATGGGAGCGACACGCAGGCATGAGGCTGGGATAAAGGATGTTTATCTGGTTTATTTTGGATTTGAAGAAGTATCTCTTCAAAAAGAGATAATGGGTAAGGGATACGAGATGGAAATAGAAAAAATTATGCCATTTATATATCACTGGAAACATAATGTATATGATGATATTTTTAGAGTTAATATTGGAGAAAAGAAGTATTATTATACGACATGTTCAACATGATCCATTCATCCCCTATAAGACATATAATTTCGGTGTTCCCATACTTAAAATTTAATATATTCCCTTCTGGTAAACTGTTGTTTTATGATTCTTAATATATTATGTTGTTTTCGTTCCCTTTCAAATAGGGTTTCGTTCCATTGCGGTTGACTGTGCCGAGATTCTGCCGATATAAAAAGTAAAAAGGAGATGCAGAAGAGTTATTATGAGGATTTTAGGAGTAAACGATGCTTTGGAAGGGACATACCATTATGCCGGCAGGACACAGAAAACAGACACGAACGGGACAGGGTTCACGGAACAGCTGCAGAAAACGGGTGAGGCGGCGAACACATTAAAAGTGGATGCTTACACGGAATATCTCAGGTCGAAGTATAGCAATGTGAGAATCCAGAGCATTGAGAAAGACCAGCAGAGCCTTGACAGAGCGGGAAAGAGCATGACCGGCAGTGATGTTGTAATCGCACCGAATATTCTGGAGCAGATGGCAAATGATCCGGAAAAGGCTGCTTATTATGAGAGCAAGATAAATGATTTCTTTAATTCTGTTCCGAGATTGAAAGCGTCCTTTGCGGTACAAGGACTTGACTACCAGCCGTGCGGGGTAATCGTTCATGAGGATGGAAGCGTTACCTACATCGGAGGATGCAGCGATTCCCCGGAACGTGTGGCAGAAGTAGATGCCATCAACAAAGCGAAACGGGAGAAGGATGCAGCATGGAGGAATTCTCTGCTGGCTGCACAGCAGACGCAGGCAGGGTTACATATACGGAAACACTGGAAATTATTAGTACCGCAGGAATATATGACGGTGTAGCCATAAGTTTGACGAAGTGGAGAAATGCGGCACGCCGCATCTTGATAAGGAAGGAATAAAAATCCGATACCCTGCCGAAAAAGAAGGGTATCGGATTTTTAACGCAGCGGGAGGGATTTGAACCCCCGGAGCCTTGCGGCTCTTCTGCTTTCGAGGCAGATGCCATCAGCCATCTCGACCACCGCTGCATAGTTTGAAGATATTGGACACGCATCAACGTGCTCACTTATTATAACACAAGAACCTGCAAAGAGGGAATACCCAATTTAACAAATTTTTGTTATAATAAGGAAAGAGGGCCGATGCTGTTGCATCGGCCCCTGGAGGGGGATGAAAAATCTATCTAAATTTTAACTGATTGTCTTTAGTCGAAGTCCGGTAACCATACCTACTGTTATGTAATGTGAAGTACGATTACCGTCTCCATTTATTTGATGAATTCATTATATAAAACAAATGTGACACAAGTATGTCAAAATCTGGAAATGTTTATAAAATTTCTTAAGAAAAACATAAGATGAATGAAAATGGATAATGAGAAGACAATGGACATGCAAATGGATAATGAGAAGGCAATAGACATGCCCCGCGGATCGGTATAGAAAGGAAGATATAAGATGCCGAAAAAGAAAAAACCTAAGATAGAATTCCGATATTACAGAATGCCGGAAGGCAGCCCGATCCTGGCTTTGCTCGGACAGAAGTGGGTTCAGTCCTATGGAAGGGATATTGATTATCTGCATTTTCATAATTATCTGGAGATCGGATATTGTTATGCGGGCGAAGGGACGCTTACACTGGGAGAGAGGGATTACCGGTATACGGGAGGGGAGATCTCGATCATCCCAAAGAATTATCCGCACACAACGAACAGTGATCCGGGTACCATCAGCAGATGGGAATATATGTTTGTAGATGTGGAAGGAATTCTGGAGGAATTATATCAGAAGGGAGGCAATGTCAAGCGGATGAAATATCTGCTGCACAGGATCAATTCCCGGGCAATATTCAGAGCAGTGGAGGAGGCGCCCCATCTTGCGAGAATGATCCGTGAGCTTCTGGATATCATGCGCGATACGAAGGAATTTTATATGGAAGAAGCGAAGGGGATCATGGTTGCGCTTCTGGTGAGTATCGCGAGGGAGAATCAGGATGATAAGGGACTGGCGGAGATAAGCGGCAAGGTAACGATCCCTGTCTCGAGGGCGTTGGATTATATTACGCTTCATTATATGGAGCCGCTTAAGGTAGAAGAATTGGCGAGATGGTGCCATATCAGTGAGACACATTTCAGGAGGGTGTTTTCTGAATATATGAATATGAGTCCGTTAGAGTATATTAACCTGGTAAGGGTACAGACGGCATGCAATTACCTGAAGAATACGGATGAATCTATGGCAGATATTGCCGGCAAATGCGGATTTGCTACGCTTTCTACATTTAACCGTAACTTTAAACAAGTCACAGGGATCTCACCGAGCGAATGGCGCAAGAGACCCGAGAATTTCGAACAACAACTATTAAAATATTGGATCCACTCAGAAGAAGGATGGTAAAAGGAGGAAGGTAAATGTTACCAAGACCAGAAAAGATTATATTTACGGACGGCTTTGCATCGCAGAATGCCCCGGTGGAGGAGCGTCTCTGCCCGGAACTGTCCAGGGAAGAATACCGCATTGATATTACAGCGGACAGAATCGTACTTACGGGCAGCGGCGACGCGGGACTGTTCTATGCACGGACGACCTTAGAGCAATTGAGGATGATATACAAGGAAATGCTTCCCTGTATGAAGATCACGGACCGGCCGGCTTATCCGTTCCGTTCTTTCCATATTGACTGTGCAAGGCATTATTTTTCGGTAGATGAGCTTAAGAAGATGATCCGAATGTCGGCAGAATTTAAATTAAATTATTTCCACTGGCATATCTCGGACGACCAGGGATGGCGCATTGAGAGCCTTCGCTATCCGAAGCTCCATGAGGTCAGTTCCGTGCGCGGCGGAGATCATTTCGGGAATTATCACTCCGATCAGACGGAGGGAGGATATTACAGCAGAGCGGAGGTCAAAGAGATCATAGAATACTGCGGGCGTTTTGGGATCGAGATAGTGCCTGAGATCGATATGCCGGGGCATGTGACGGCGATCCTGGCGGCATATCCTGAGCTGTCCTGCCTTGGGGAGCCTGTAGAGGTCGGTATGAGGGCAGGGATCTTCAAGGAGCTTTTCTGCGCAGGGAAGGAAGAGACATTCACGTTTATCTTTGAGCTCTTAGAGGAGCTTTTGGAGCTTTTCCCGGGGCAATATTTTCATATCGGGGGAGACGAGGCTCCGAAGGAACGGTGGAGGGCCTGCCCGCACTGTCAGAAGCGTATGAGAGAAGAGGGGCTTAAGAACGAACAGGAATTGCAGGGATATTTCTGCAATCGTATCGCGTCCTATCTGCTGTCAAAGGGAAGAATACCGATCGTCTGGAATGAGGCGGTGTACGGGGGGAATCTGGACAAGGAGACTGTGGTGCAGTTATGGACGGAGGATAAGGACGCCCAGATCAAGGCGCATCTTGACAGAGGCGGAAGAGCGGTGCTCTCTATGGTAGATCAGTGCTATTGTGATTATCCGTACAGCATGCATTCGCTGAAGGATGTGTATGAGATAGAGACTAGCCCGGCAGAGCTCGGGGAGCGGGGAGAGGATTCGGTTCTTGGTACGGAGTGCCTGATCTGGACGGAATTTATCCGGGATAATGAGAGACTGGAGGAGATGTGCTGGCCGAGGTTCGCGGCTTCGGCGGAAGTCGGATGGTGCGGCAGTAACCGGCCTGGATACGTGGATTTCTGCAGACGGCTTGAAGTATTATTCCCGCTGTTTGAGAAATATGGAATCCATGCGACGGGGAAGGACGGCTGGATTCCTGATGAGGAGACAGCGGCAGAGCAGACGGAGGCATTCCAGAGAAATTTCTCGAAGGAAGACCTGGAGGAAGCCCGCAGGATGCAGGAAGAGATATAGCAGAAGACTTTAGGGAAGCCCGCAGGATGCAGGAAGAGATATAGCAGACGCTATGATATAACCCGCCCCGGGATCGGAAAGCACAGCAAAGTGCACCTTCTGGTCCCGGGGCGGGTATTACATTGTACTAATCAAAATCAAATTTGGTATAGCGGGTGTTCATTGTCCCGTAGCGGGTCCGTACCATCTCGTTCCTGGACAGCACATCCTTTTCCGAACCGGTGTATTGACAGCGGATACAGTAGTATTCCTTCTTATCCTTATCATAGAACATATCAATGTCCAGATCTCTCATGAAACAGGAAGGGCATCTGTAGTTTAGTTTGCCTTTTCCAGATTGAGCCATGTCGCAAATATCTCCTTATCTTTTATTTTTTTCTTGTAGCCTAAGGTGAACATCGGAGAGAACGCGTAGCCTTCCCGAATGTACCCATCGGCGTCGGAGGATGCCGTCATGGACACCTTTGTCTCGATCGCCGGAATTACGGCGGATACGGCGGCGGCGCCCTGTAAGTTTTCTTCGCGGCAGCGGTACTCATAAGAGATGCTTTTCGGTTCGCTGCCTTCGCAGGTCAGGATAATGCCCGTCATATCCTCCGGGTATTCGGTTGTCCCGTAGCATGCCACCATGTATTCATTTAACTCGACCTCAGCAGCCGGATCGCTCATCGCAAGGACGGTACGTTCGATCTTGACGGAACCGCTCCCCTCCTCGAAGTATTCCCTGGTCTGCAGTGTCAGCGACAGATCCGAGAATTCTATGGTAACAGGATCGAGGGTCAGGATACGCGTCTTTCCTTCCCGGGAGAAATGCGCCTTCGTGCGGCACAGGCACAGATCTGCCTCTTCGCCCTGATAGCTCAGCTTCGCGCTTCGGATGGTACCTTCTCCGGCATAATGGGTAAAATATCCCGCCCGGTATTTCTCCTGGATCAGGAAGGGGTAGGAGGCGTCCTGTACATGCCTGGTCCCGATACCGACCTCCCAGCGAAGCTTGGCGGCATACGGACGGAGATCGAAGATCGCGCCGCCCTGATCCATGCTGACGCCGGCTCTCATATAAGGGTCGGTATACCAGAAGACCTGTTTGTCGGATCCGTAGAGGATATCCCGCCAGAGGGCGCATTCCGGTTCCGTATAGGTCTTCTTTTTACGGTAGTAGTCGGCGAATTCGGACATGGTCATATCCGTCAATTTCCCCTCTTTCTTCAGATCTCCGTAATACTTACAGCCATCGGAATAGGATTTCAGAAGAAGCTCATAAGGAGCTTCCCAGCGTCCCATCTTGTTCATCCAGCCGGGACCGACGAACATCATATTATAAGCGTAGCCGTTGTTGTATTTCTCCTGTGCGCGGTACTGGTCGATCAGGTTGTAGAGATAGGGGAATTCCCATGTCTTCGTGTCGTAGATCATGCCGCGCAGGACATTCTGCGGGTGGGTTCCGAAGTTGGAGCCGTTACCGTCATAACAAGCGAGAAGATCCCGGGAAAGATGCGGGATCGCTACGATGCCGCTGTCTTCCGATTCATCCGCGGCCGGAGCATGGGTATTCTGTTTCGAGGGGATCCAGGGCGCCCACGGACCGCCGTCGAACAGGGTGTACCAGGAATTATTGCAGGTATGGTATGCTTTCGGTCCTTCCTCCCAGCATGTAGCGACGGCGCATTTTACAGAAGGATAGGTTTCTTTGATATAGTTTGTCAGGTCTGCATCCATATAGTAGGAACCTGTAGACTCTGGATAGAACCCGAAGATATCGTGGAATTTGCCGAATACGTCGTCGACGATCCGTTTCTTATCCTCCATGGAGAACATCCAGATGCAGAAGTCTTTGGTATTATATTTCTCTCGGAATTCCTCGCAGGGGAGTCCGAGAAGGGAGAGCGCGATCTCGTCTCCGTATACTTCGCGGTCGTTCTTGGCGATCGCGATGGCTTCCGCGTTAAAGAGAGACGCGTAGGTCATATGGATCGTGACCTTCAGCCCGTTTTCATGCGCAAGTCTCTGCTGGGTGCGAAAGATGTCCAGAGATTCGTTCAACAGCTTCTTATCTCCCATAGCTTCCTCTTTGCCATGTCCTGTCACGGTAGCAGAATATTCTGGAACCATCTCGGGCCTGTGGATTACATTCAGAATAAATTCACTCATTTTTTCATCTCCTGATACGCTCTCTTGACTGTGTGTATTCTTGTCAAAAGAGGGTAATAATATATCCGGCAAGCAGCCCGCTTATGCGGGAAGCGTGCCGGATATATATAGTTCTGGTGCAGCGTCAGATATCCGCGGCGGTATGCATTATTACTTGACAGCGCCGGTAATACCTTCTGCAAATTGTTTCTGTAATACAAAGAATACGATCATAGTAGGAATAGAACAGAACAGTACGCCCATCATGATCATACCGTAATCGATCTTGTAACCGCCGATCGTGTTGGCGATCAACATTACCATGTTAAGCGATTTGCCGTCTGTCATGATTACCTTCGGCCACAGGTATGCGTTCCATGAATTCATGAATGTGATAACAGCCGCCGCCGCATAGGTCGATCTCATAGTCGGGAAGAACATGCGGAAGAAGATCTGTATCTCATTCAGGCCGTCGATACGTGCAGCTTCGATGATGTCGATCGGGAATGCCCTTGCGTTCTGACGGAACATCATGATCATGAACGGCGTCGATATCATCGGAAGGAAGAAACCGATCGTTGTGTTCAGAAGCTTTGCCTTCGAAAACATCTGGAACAGAGGGATCATAGTCGCAACCTGAGGAACCATCATTGCAAGCAGAAGGATAGAGAACAGCTTATCTTTCCATTTGTCATGGTAAACCTCGAATCCGTAACCTGCCAGTGAGCAGATGAACAGACATATGATCGTCACGGAGATGGCATATACGAAAGAATTGGTCATCGCACGTGCCAACGGCTGCTGGGCAACCAGATTCCGAAAGTTCTCTGCTGCGAACGCACCCGGCATCAGGCGTCCTTTGGAGATGTCGATATAGTTATTCGTAGCAGCGGATATCATCCACAGGAACGGAAACACTGAGATGATGGAGAAAATCGTCAAAAATATGTAGGTAGGAATCAGTCTGCGCTGAATCATGGATTTGTTCTTCTTCTCAGTCACGTGTATCACCTACTTTCAGATTAATAAATGCCAAGATTGCTACAATGATAAATACAAAGAATGCCATAGCGCTTCCATAACCAAAGTTCGGGGCACGCAGGAAACATGTATTGTAAATATAATGGGACATTGTGATCGTCGCATTGGCAGGTCCGCCGTTTGTCAGGTTGACAGACTCGTCGAACAGCTGCAATGTACCGTTGATCGACATAATGAACGTCATAATAATAGTCGGTTTCAGGAGCGGTACGGTAATCCCCCAGAAGGTCTTCCATCCGTTGGCGCCGTCGATCTTCGCGGCCTCGTATACGGAATATTCGATGTTCTGGAGACCGGCTAGGTAGAATACCATGTTATAGCCAGTCCATCTCCAGACCAGCGCGATGATGATCACCATCTTCGCCGACCAGGCGGTACCGAGGAAATTATATCCCTGACTCAGCAATCCTAATTTAACCAGAGCGTTGTTAACAAGACCGTCCTGCGCGAACAGGAAACGGAAAATGATCGCATAGGAAACCAGAGACGTTGCGCAAGGCAGGAATACACAGGTACGGAACAGACCTTTAAAACGAAGATCCCTGTTGTTCAGAAGCTGTGCAAGCAGGATAGCGAGCACCAGCATGATCGGTACCTGGATTGCCAGATAGAAAAACGTGTTGCCGACGGAGCGAAGGAACACCCTGTCCTGAAACATACGCGCATAGTTGGAAAAGCCGGTAAATCTGTAGTTAGCGCCTTTACCTGTCTGCAACGAGAGGATAAAGGCCCTTATCATGGGATAAAAACTCATGACTGCAATCATCAGGGTTGCCGGGGTGAGGAAAGCCCAACCGGCGGCTTTCTGCTTTGCAATCAGGGTCATACCTTTCTTTTTCTGTTCCATTTTCAAACCCCCTTGGTTCTCAAAGCTTGTTACTTTTTGCGGTCAAAGACCGCAATATGGTAAATTTTGTGTACAAAAAGGGGAACCGCATGGCGGTTCCCCTGCGTGTTTTATAACAACATCTTATTGATAGTAGAATTCGGCATCTGCCTGAGCCTGCTCTAAGGTTGAATCTGCATCTGCTCCGGTCATGATATCCTGAATTGCTGTAGAGATAACCTCACGAACGTCATAGTAGTAAGCGCTTGTGTTGTTGGTAGGCGTCAGCTCAGCATATTCTACGATCGTAGAGTAGATCGGCTTGTCATTCCAGAATTCCTGCGGCGCCTGATAAGCTTCTGATTCGCCGGCAGGTCCCCATGTACCGATCGCACCTGTTGTAGGAAGGATGTTTGAATACAGGTCTTCGCTTCCTGCGAATGTTTTGGCAAGGAAATCGAAAGCAAGGTCTGTGTTCTTGCAGTTAGAGGTTACATACCAGGAAGAACCGCCGTTGTTGGAGTAGTTCGTTGCATCTGCAGTCTTAACCAGCTTAGGCATATTGGTGATCTCCCACAGGCCTGCTGTGTCTTCCATACCCATGATCGTAGCCATGATCCAGTTACCGTTGATAGTTCCTGCACACTGCTCGTTAGTAATAGAGGATACATACTCATCCCACTCATTAACCTCATAGAAGATACCTTCTTTTACCATCTTCTGATAGATATCGATACACTCATTCAGAGGATCGTTGCCAACCAGATTCGGTGTGCCGTCTTCGTTGAACAGGGAAGCGCCGGCGGACTGAAGCATCATCATGATGATATCCTGGCTGTTAGCCTGTCCTGATAACATGTATTTGCCGGTCTTCTCCTTTACTACCTTGCCGATCTCGATGAACTTATCCCAGTCGATATCGGTGATGTCAGCGATAGTATATCCGGCTTCATCAAGGATGTCTGTACGATAACAGGAAACAACCGCACCGTTATCGAATGGAACACCATAGTTCTTGCCGTCAACTGTGGAGTAACTCAGCTTACCTTCTGCAAACTGTGAAAAATCAATTCCGCTGTCAGACAGGTCTGTAAATGCTTCCGGGTAGAATGAAACGAACTTCTGATAGGAGTTGTCCTGCATCAGAACGATGTCCGGCATAGTACCGAAGTCCCCGGACTCTGCACAGGTCTGAAGCTTAGTCTCGCAGTCGTCAGACAGAGTCTCAACGACTTCCAGTTCAAACTTGTCATTCACGGTCTCCTTGTAGATCTTGCCGGCTTCTTCGATTGCCGGGATGTTGAATGCCGGATCCCAGGTCCATACAACCAGCTTATCCCCGCCTGAGGAGCCGCCTTCATCAGAACCGGAATCCCCACTGCCGGAACTGCCGTCGTCTGAACCGCCGCCGCCGCAGGCAGCAAGTGAAAATGCCATGGCTCCTACGAGTAATACTGAAAGTAACTTTTTCTTCATAATCTTTGTCCTCCTTTTAAAAGCACTTTGTATAAGGTTATTATATCAGTATAAATGGGCGTATAGTTTGCAGAATCGACTGTATAGTGATCAAATTCAACCATTAATAGTGCTTTTGTATGGGATTCGACAAGATATGATGTTTTTTTTGGTTAATTTATAAGAATACTCTGTCGGGATACCGTCTTTTGATCATTTGAAGCATATTGTCGTTCAGATCAAGGAGCAGCTTGATTTTTTCTTTATTTTCCGTAATGATCATCGTGTAGAAGGGGGTATCCTCCTCGTAGGAAGTATAGTCGTATTTGGGAAGCCGGATACTGCCGCCGTTCCTGCGGTATCTGGCCACGGAGTCATGCCAGTTGGGCGCAAGGACTTCCAGGGCATCCATATCCAGATAATGGGCGGATCTGCGGTGTTTTTTTCCAAAGATCACATCGATGGTCAGATGGTTATCCTCCAGGATGTATTCGTATTCCTTCTGGCTGTAGGTGTTGTAGAAGTAATAAAGCGCCACAAGAAGAAAGCCCGGAAGCATGAAGCCCTGGGAGAGAATGATGCCGAGCAGCAGAAGAATCACCGCGAAAATGAGCATGACTGTGCGGAGAACGCCTGTCAGCGGTTTCGGTTTGCGGATTACCTGTTCTACGATCTTATAATTGTACATTTGATGACCTCCTGGTTTTAATAATATGTAAGAAGCTTAGGGCAAAAGGTATTCGGCCCTAATTGAGCTTGCGGAATTCGAGGGGCGTGATCCCGGCGGCTTTTTTGAACATGGCGATAAAATGGCTGGTATCGGTGAAACCGGTCCTGCGGGCGATCTGCTGGACCTCCATACGCGGGTCGGAGACCAGGAATTCCCTGGCACGGTTGATCCGGTAGACAGTCAGGTATTCGTAGACCGAACAGCCAAGGAAACGCCTGAACAGACGGGACAGGTATTGGGGAGTGATATAGACCTTCCGGCTTAATTCCTGTACGGTAAGTTCTGATGCGTAGCGGGCTTCGATATCTTTTAGCACCGGTTCTACATAACGCAGATACAGAGGTTCCTTGGCAAGTACGCGTGCATGCGTGGTATCTGCAAAATGCATCAGAAGACAATAGCATCTGATGGACAGTGTATGTGAATCAGAGGACAGGGAATCCCATTCTCTCATGATACTGTCGATCATGCCGCGGATGCGGGCGCCCTGCTCCTTTTCTATCAATATGAAGGGCCTGTTTCCGACCATATTGCCGATACTGCCGCTGATGGTGCCGGTAAAGGTGGCGAAGGAGGTAAACCATTCTTCGCTGTCCTTTACATAGGAATGCTTTAGAAAAGGCGCGATCAGGATCCCTTCCCCTTCGTTCAGGATATAGTCTTGTTCCTGGATTCGGATGATCCCCCGCCCCTGTTCTGTATGCAGGTAGTGATAGAGGGGATAGCCTGTAGGACGCAGTACGCGGTCCTGACTCCAGCGATTCCCGATGGAGTCGAAGATGAACGGCTCGTTGACGGGAGAATTTCTAAAATGTATGGGCATACTTGTCACCTGTTTCAAAATGTTATATTATTTAGTTTAACATACTACACTTTTTCTTGTCCATCTATAATATAATGATACTAGATATTTTAGGATCGCGCGAGCATGAAATGCAGAGCGGTCCGTGTATCATTATAATGATACCAGGGACAGATGTTTCTAACTTTATTTCATTTCATTTACAGGAGGAAGTCATTTATGAGCCATATTTTCGATTATGAGAAGTTAAAAGATCCGCAGTATTTCCGGGATGGAAGGCTGGACGCCCATTCAGATCACAGATATTATGCCCGGCCGCTGGACGCGGAAGCGGATCATGAGAGCTTCAAAGAGAGTCTGAACGGATTGTGGAAGTTTCATTATGCCAGAAATTACAAGTCTGCGGTGCAGGGATTTGAGGCGGCGGATTACTGCTGCAAGTCATGGGACGACATCCATGTTCCGGCGCATATCCAGATGGAAGGATATGATGTGCCGCAGTATGCGAATGTGCAGTATCCCTGGGAAGGACACGACGACATCAAGCCGGGAGAGATTCCAGAGTATTTCAACCCGGTTGCAAGTTATGTGAAGTATTTTACCGTACCGGAGAGGATGAAGGGCAGAAGGCTTTTTATCTCCTTCCAGGGAGCGGAGAGCGGACTTGCGCTGTGGCTGAACGGTGAATTCATAGGATACAGTGAGGATACATTTACGCCGTCAGAATTCGAACTGACCGACTATGTGACGGAAGGGGAGAATAAGCTGGCGGCACAGGTCTTCAAGTGGACTGCTTCAAGTTGGTGCGAGGATCAGGATTTCTACCGTTTCTCAGGTATCTACAGGGATGTGTACCTGTATACGGTGCCGGATGTGCATGTGAGGGATCTTGGGATCCGTGCGGTCCCGGATGAGACCTTGAAGAAAGCGGCGCTTGATATTCAGATGGAGATGATGATCTCCGGGAACGCCGAAGCAGGGAAGGCAGTATTCTGTCTTGAAAGAGACGGACAAGTCATCTTCCGGGAGGAGAAGCAGCTTAAGGCAGAGAACGCCTATTCCTGGACGGTGGAGGAGCCGAAGCTTTGGAGTGCGGAAGAGGCGAATCTCTATGATCTGACGATCGAGATCTATGACGCCGAAGGCAGACTTCAGGAGATCATCCCGGAGAAGGTTGGGTTCAGGCGCTTCGAGATGAAGGATCATATCATGACTCTGAACGGGAAGAGGATCGTGTTCAAGGGCGTGAACCGCCATGAGTTCAGCGCCGTGAGCGGGCGTAATGTGAGTGAGGCAGAGCTTCGCAAGGATCTGGAGACTATGAAGCGCAATAATATCAATGCGATCCGTACCTGTCATTATCCAGATGCGTCCCTGATCTACAGACTGTGTGATGAATACGGTATCTACATGATCGATGAGAATAACCTGGAATCCCACGGAACCTGGGATACGGGGATGATGACCGGCGATTTCAGCGAGGTGGTTCCCAATGACAGGCCGGAGTGGCTTGAGATGATGCTGGACCGTGTGAACTCCACTTATCAGCGGGATAAGAATCATCCGGCGATCCTGATCTGGTCCTGCGGAAATGAATCCTACGGCGGCAAGGACATCTATGAGATGTCGCAGCTCTTCAGGAAGCTTGACCCGACCCGTCTGGTTCATTATGAAGGAGTGCATCATGACCGCCGGTATAATGACACCAGTGATATGGAGAGTCAGATGTATACGCCGGTAGAAGGGATCAAGGAATTCCTTGCCAAGGACAGAAGCAAGCCGTTTATCTGCTGTGAATATACGCATGCCATGGGGAATTCCTGCGGCGCCATGCATAAATATACCGATCTTACGGATACGGAGCCTCTGTATCAGGGCGGATTTATCTGGGATTATATCGATCAGTCCATCTATAAGAAGGACCGTTACGGTAAGGATTTCCAGGCTTATGGCGGCGACTTCGGCGAGCGTCCGACGGATTATAATTTCAGCGGCAACGGAATCGTATACGGAGATCGTGAAGCATCCCCGAAGATGCAGGAAGTGAAGTTTAATTATCAGAATATTACGGCAGAGGTCGGCCGGTCAGAGGTCAAAGTTATCAACAAGAATCTGTTCGTGAATACAGATACCTTCGAGTGCCGGGTCACTGTAGCGAGGGACGGCAAGGTTGTAAGACGGGCTGCTCTTGAAACCTGTGTAGAGCCTCTTACATCAGAAGTTTATGCGCTTCCGGTTCCTGAGGAGGTTGTTGCCGGAGAGTATACGGTTACGGTTTCCTTCCATACGAAGGAAGACCAGATCTGGGCGCAGAGAGGACACGAGGTTGCGTTCGGACAGTATGTGTACTCGGTCGAGGACGCGTCATGTGCCTGCGAGGGCGCTTGCTGCAAGGGTATGGCGAAGGCCTGCAGGAAGGGCGTGACAGTGATACAGAGCACGCATAATATCGGTGTGAGAGGGGAACATTTTGAAGTGATGTTTTCCATCCTGTCAGGAGGTCTGGTATCTTACCGGTACGCCGGAAGAGAGATGCTGGAGGCAGTACCGAAGCCGAATTTCTGGAGGGCGCCGGTCGATAATGACTGCGGGAATCAGATGCAGGGCCGCTATGCACAGTGGAAGATCGCAAGTATGTATATATCCCACAAAGCGCCGGGAGAGGAACTGTTTGCTCCATGCAGGCCGGAAGTCAAGGTGAATTCAGACAGCGCCGAAGTTGCGTTCACATATAATCTCTGTACGATACCGGCGGCGCAGTGCCGGGTTGCCTACGAGGTATTCGGGGACGGCTGCGTGAAGACGACCCTTACCTATGATCCGGTAAAGGAACTGGGAGATATGCCGGAATTCGGTATGATGTTTAAGCTGAGCGCCGATTATGATCATGTGAAATGGTATGGGCTTGGACCTGCCGAGACCTATGCGGACCGTAAGAAGGGGGCGAAGCTTGGTATCTATGAGAATCTGGTGAAGGATAATATGGCGGCATATCTTGTTCCGCAGGAATGCGGCAGCAAGGAAGAGGTAAGGTATGCGGAAGTTTGCGACCGCAAAGGCCGGGGAATGCGTTTTGCCATGACCAGTGAGAACGGACCGATGACCTTCTCGGCTCTGCCGTATACGCCTCATGAGCTAGAGAATGCAATGCATCCGTATGAGCTTCCGGAGGTGCACTATACAGTTGTGCGCGCCGCGAAAGGCCAGATGGGCATTGCGGGAGACGATAGCTGGGGCGCGCTGACGCATCCTGAATATCTGTTGGATGTGAGCAAGAAGATGGAATTCAGTTTTTGGTTCTGCGGTATATAAAAACATGGCCCAAGGATCTTTAGGATCCTTGGACTGAACGGTTAATCCGGTATAGGGGATGATTCGATCAGAAGGGGCAGATATTTCTCATAATTTACTCCGTCGTTGCGCGGCACCTGTTCACGGACCGAGTCCTCCAGGGCGAGTTCCAGGAATTTGCCGGCCGTCTTGATAATGGAAGGCACAGAGTCGCCCCGTGCGATACCGGCGGCCATGCAGGATGCGAACAGATCCCCTGTCCCGGAATAGCTGCCGCCGACGTATGGGAAGGAGAAGAGGGAAGAGCCTTCCTCATTAATATACAGATTACCCATCTGTCTGCCGCCGCTGTCATCAAGGAAATGAATTCCGGTAACGACTACGGCTGCGGGGCCCGTGCGGCAGAATTCCTGTCCGAGCTTCTGGATCGCCTGCATCATCTTGCGGGTGTCCTTTTGGCCGGTCAGCGCATGATAGCCGGCGTCGGTCAGAAGGCATAATTCTGTCAGGTTGGGTGTGATGATGTCTGCCATGGAAGCCAGTTTCTTCATCTGCGCCAGAAGGGACGGAGTATACATACAATAAGTATCCCCGTCGTCGCCCATGACAGGGTCGACCAGAAGGAAGGTATCGGGGGATTTGAATGTGCCGATAAAACGGAAGATCTGGCGGATCTGTTCTTCACTTGCTACGAATCCGGTATAGATTCCGTCGAAATGCTGCTCCATTTTCGCCCATTCGCGGCGGTAATACTCCATCTTATCAGTGCAGTCGTCGCAATAGTAGCTGGGATATCCTGTCTGGGCGGTAAGTATTGCTGTCGGAAGAGGGCAGGCTTGTATGCCCATCACGGAGAGAACGGAGATGGCGGCGGTGAGCGAACAGCGTCCGAAACCCGACAGATCATTGATTACTGCTATCTTTTTCGTCATAATATTTATATCATCCTCTCTTTACCAGGAGTTTGTCGGTGTACAGCTTATGTTAACATTAAGGTGGATACTTTGAAAAGTCCAGATATCAACAAAATAATCAGTCCAGTTTGGTTTAAAGAGACGGTAACAGGTCAGCTTGTCTGAACTGTTACGATAAGCTGTTACGATAAGGTGACAATAAAGGTGACAATAAATCAGGAAATTAATTAAAAATATATTGACATTTGCAGGCAAATAGTCTATAATCAATATCGTTGTAAATAGATGTGTGTTATGTGGGCGTAGCTCAGCTGGATAGAGCGTTTGGCTACGGACCAAAAGGTCGGGGGTTCGAATCCTCTCGCCCACGTTAGAAGTCCTTGCAGATTGCCTGTGAGGACTTTTATCATACTATGACGTATTTGGAGGGGAATTCCTTTATGGAGAAGAAGACGATCAATTGTGAGGTGTGCGAGAATCACTGCCGGATGGAAGCAGAGGTGGAAGACGGGGAAGTGGTTGATGTCGCCGGCAACGGATGCATGAAGGGATATATTTATGCACAGACCGCGGTTGCAGATGCGCCGGATTAGGGTGGCAGCAGGGCAGTTTGCCTGAACTGTTGCGCAGGATGTTTTTTCGACCGTAACTGAGGTTTTTTTGTGTAGACATTTACGTCAGAATATACTAAGATATTACTATCGTCAGCAATTTTTTAAGGAAAGAAGGGAATCATTAATATGAAAAGAAATGTTATTGTTGGACAGTCAGGAGGACCGACGGCAGCGATCAATTCAAGCCTTGCCGGAGTTTACCGTACAGCCAAGGACCGCGGAGCGAAGAAGGTATACGGTATGCTTCACGGCGTTCAGGGGTTGTTGGAGGAGAGATATATCGATCTGGCAGACCACATTAAGACGGAGTTGGACGCGGAATTATTGAAGAGGACACCGGCGGCATTTTTAGGGTCATGCCGTTATAAGCTGCCAGAGATCCATGAGAACAGAGAAGTGTACGACAAGATTTTTGAGATCCTTGAGAAGCTGGATATTGAAGCTTTTATCTATATCGGCGGCAATGATTCCATGGATACGATCAAGAAGCTGTCTGATTATGCGATAATTACAGGATTTTCAACAAGGTTTATCGGATGTCCTAAGACAATTGATAACGATCTTGCGCTGACAGACCATACGCCGGGATACGGAAGTGCTGCAAAATATATAGGAACATCAATGAAAGAGATCATCCGCGACGGATTCTGTCTGGAGCATGAGAAAGGAATCGTTACGATCGTGGAGATTATGGGAAGGAATGCAGGATGGCTTACCGGTTCTGCGGCATTATCCATGGGTGAGGACTGTGAAGGCCCAGACCTTATCTACCTGCCTGAGATCGAGTTTGATCTTCATAGCTTCAGCGAGAGGGTGAAGGCGCTGGTAGCGAAGAAGACGTCTATCGTGGTTGCGGTATCCGAAGGAATCCGTACGGCAGACGGCACATATGTATGTGAGCTTGGCAACAGCATTGACTTTGTGGATGCGTTCGGACATAAGCAGCTGTCGGGAACGGCTTCTTATCTTGCAAGCTTTATCGCAGGCGAGATCGGATGCAAGACGCGTGCTATCGAGCTCAGCACATTGCAGCGTTCCGCATCACATGCGGCATCCCGCGTGGATATCTTGGAGGCTTACCAGGTAGGCGGCGCGGCTGTGAAGGCAGCGGACGAGGGCGATTCAGGCAAGATGGTAGTCCTTCAGAGATTGTCTGATGATCCGTATCAGTGCGGAACAGAAGTGAAGGATGTTCACAAGATCGCCAATGATGAGAAGCTTGTACCGAGAGAGTGGGTGAATGAGGAAGGCACTTATGTGACGAATGAGTTCATCTCCTATGTAAAACCGCTGATCCAGGGCGATGTGTCACCGGTTATGGTTGACGGTATTCCGAGACATCTGTATACACCTACAGAATTAAGCTACAGATAGGATCGTACAAGCAGCCTGTATACTGCAGAATTAAGCTGTAGATAGGATCATATGTAGAAGCAAGGATTTCCCGGCAGACTGTCCGAATATATTTTCGGACAAACTGCCGGGTATTTTTTTAAAAAAGCACTTGTATTTTCATCTGAAATCGAGTAATATATAAATCACTCTAATATTCAATAGAATCTACCGTATCTGGCAGTTCGATGTTTTGTTTCCCATTAGTAATTTTATAGTCAAGAGGTTATGTATGGCATACCTGTATGCCGAAGAAAAAGAGGTGGTGCGAATGGCGTCAAAAGAAGAATATGACGTATTGCGTCTGATCGAGCATGGACAGACCTGTTATATCAGCTCGGAATGTGTTGAGGGAAGGGTATTGGCCGGCTGGCTTAAGGAGCAGCCGGGGATCGGGAAAGGCCGTCTGTTCTCCCTGCTCCGGGATATAGCCGGTCAGTTGGGCATGATACATAAGTGCAGGAAGAAGCCGTGTTATCAGTATGTCAATCCGTACAGCATTGTGATCACAAGGGAGGGGAAGCCGTATTTCCTGGATATGGAAGCGGGTTCGAACGAGAAGCATTTAAAATTCATGCAGAAGAGAACGGTTCGTGAATGCTTTCTCCCGGCGCAGGAGACATATTATCAGAGGGCAAGCACGGAACTTGACATTTACGGGATGGGGAAGACCATCCAGTATATCCTGTCGGTGACGGGCCCGCAGCCTCCGCTTAACAGGCGGGAGGAGAGAAGATTTCAAAAGATCATATCAAAATGTCTGAAATATCAATCTAAATTAGCATATCAAAGTGCAGCAGAAATTCGAAGAAATATTCCACAATATAGAAAAAAGACAAAGCACAGCCGTATCAGAAAAAAGAGGATGTTCATGATCGCCGGAGCAGTATTGCTGCTTGCCGCGGCGTGGAAGCTCAGTGATCTCACCCATCCGGGGAAACGGCCGGAGGAAGTGAAAGCTTCGCTTGCGGCCCGGGAGATAAGGGAACCGGAGGAATTGGCGCCGCAAAAGGAGACCTGGGAGGACGGCATAGAAGGCAAAGCTGCCCGCCCGGATGATAACACCGCATATATGGAGCTTGCCCTGGCGTATATCCTGGATGTGGGGGATTATGAGGAGAGCCTGTATTACCTTGATAAAATCAAGGATGAGAACGCGGCGGCGAGAGATCTGCAGGAGATTGTGAAGGCTCTTCTCGGGAAGAGAAAAGCGTCGAAGGATCTGGAAGGGTATCTGGAAGAGCTCGAGGAAGAAGCACCGGAGGGAAGCGAGGAACGCTGGTATCGGTGCCTGATCAGGGGATACGGCCTGCTGAATACGAGGCGGTCGGCGGAGGCGGTGCTTCGTCTGGGTAAAATCTGTCTGGATATGATGGATGGAGAGAGTGAGGAGGCGAAAGAGGTGAAAGAGTATATGGCGTCTGCCTGTGAGCGGGCAGACGTGCCGGAGGAGGCCGCGCGTATCTATGAAGAGCTGCTGGAACAGACGGAAGACAGCAGAAAGAGAGAGGAAACATATCGGAAGATCACCGTATTATATGAGATCTGCGGTCAGAAAGACAGAGCATTAGATACATGTATCCGGGGCATTGAAGAACAGAAGGAGTCGGACGAGCTTAAGATCATGCATATCCGGCTGCTGTGTCAGGATGCTGCCGTAGAGCGGGAGCTGTGCGCTCAGACGATACGGGAATATATCGGTCAGAGGCCGGAGATTCTGGAGAAGGAAGAGTTTCAGAAGTTGCAAAGAGAATATGAAATACAAGTGGAGGGTGATAGCGTATGGGTAGGAAGATGAGAGAGTTGGCGGCATTATTGGTGATACTGGGAATGATCTATTGGCAGCAGCCGTCGGTCATGGAACCGGCATATGCGAAAGAGAAGGGGATCGAATTTATGAGATCCGAAGGAGGCGGCATATCGGCGGCGTCAAAGAGCAGATCAGGGAAGGATGAAGCCGGTAAGAATCCCGGCAAAGACAAAGATGAACCCAGTAAGAATTCTTCAAAGGACGGGAACAAAGTTGGAAAAAGCCTGGGCGAAGATAAGAATTCCAGTGACAGAGAAGAAGATAGAAGTCCAAGCGAAGGATCGGGTGAAGACAAGAACCTCGGCGGGGATAAGGATAATACGGATAAGGAACCGGGAGACGGATCGGGAGAAGACAAGAACCCCGGAGAAGGAGAAGACAAGAATCTTGGAGAAGGAGAAGACAAGAATCCCGGAGAAGGAGAAGACAAGAACCCCGGAGAAGGAGAAGACAAGAACCCCGGCGGAGATAAGGATGATACGGATAAGGACCCTGGAGACGGAGAAGATAAGAGTCCCGGAGATGGAGAAGGAGAAGACAAGAATCCCGGAGACGGGGAGGGAGAAGATAAGGACTCCGGCGGGGATAAGGATGATACGGATAAGGACCCTGGAGACGGATCGGGAGAGGGTGAGAAAGAAGAGATCAAAGAATTTGAGGTATCCATTCCACCGCAGGACGGACAGAACGGATATTATGTGACCAGACCGGAACTAAAGGTGCGCCACGTCAGCAGCAGGGGGACGACCAGATATTGTTTCACAGACGGCAGCAGTCATAAGAAGGAAGGGGAGCTGAGCACATACGGCGATGAGCTCAGAGTTGAAAAGAACTGGTTCAGGGAAGGGAGGAATCATCTGTCAATATGGATGGAAGATGAAGAGGGACAGCGTCAGGAAGAGTATGTACTGGAGAAGACATTCCTGATCGACACGTCGGCGCCGTCTGTCAGGGTTCAGGCGCCTATGGGAACGGACGCCTGGTATCAGAAGGAGGTATTTATCACCGTTCTGGGCGAAGACGGGGAGCGGGGAAGTCAGATTGAGGAAGTATCCTGCTTCCTGGGCAGCCGTTTGATCGGAAGCAGCAGGAAGTCTCCGGCAGGTTTTCTGATCTCATTTGCGTCGGCAGAGGGAAAGGCGGTGCCGGTGAAGGCGAGGGTGAGAGACCGGGCCGGAAATACTTCGGAGGAGACATGGGGATTCTATATTGATCAGAACCCGCCGAGAACCTCGATAGAAGGGATCGAGGATTATATGATCACAAGCCGTCCGGTGGAGGTAGCGTACCGGATCGAAGAGGAGAATATTATTGGAGAGAAGCAAGCCGGCGCCAGACGGGAGGATCCGCAGGGGCAGGTCGAATTCCTGGAGGCGGGAGAATGGAAGGAAGATGCCGGTGGGTATAGCGCCCGGCAGACCTTGTCGGAGGACGGAATCTATCATCTGAGCGTTAGCGCGTGCGATCAGGCAGGATACGAGAGCAGCGGCAGAGGACAGGTGATCATTGACAGTGAGAATCCGGTCATCCGGCACGTAGATGAGGTGGACGGGCAGTATTTGAAGAGCTTTTGCTGGGAATATCCGGCAGAAGAGGCGGTTCAGGATTTTACCAGCTATACCTACTCGGTCTATCTGGATGGGAAGCCTTATCATATCGGGGAAAATGTATTAAGAGAGGGGAAGCATGTGCTGGAGGTGAAGGCGGAGGATGCAGCCGGGAATATGGGCAGAGCGGAGGCAGATTTTTCCATTGACCGCACGGCGCCGCAGATCTTATTCGGGAATGTGAAGGAAGGGGAGACCTATGAACCAGAGAAGGAATTAGAGGTATCGTTAGCAGATCAGGAGGACTATATTGAGGAAATCCGTATTAACGGGGAAGTGCAGAAGGTAGGAGGCCGGAAGAAGTATTATTCATATTCTATGAAGGAATGCGGGAATTATGAGATTGTGGTAAAAGCATGCGACAGGGCGGGCAACCGGGCGGTCTCGCGGATGGATTTTACCATAGCGCGCAGGAAAGGCCTTCTTCATAAGTTTTCCGGTCCGTTAAGGAAGATGTTAGGAGAACCTGTCAGAACAGGAACGGAAGCGTCGGTTAAGCAGGCGGAAAGCAGATCGGAAGAAATCCCAAGGTACGGGCTATGGAAGATCATACTGGGGATGACAGGCGCGGGATGCATTGCCGCCGTTGTATATCAAAGAAAAAGGTCAGAGAAAAGGCTTAAAAAATAGTTGTGAAATTCGCTTTGTTATGATATAGTTATAGCAGTTAAATAGCAGTGATGAGATTAGGAGAGCGAATGAGTACAGCAGAGGTGTTGTTGTGAAGTTTGCTCTTTTTTTGCCATAGCAGACGAGAGGAGAAGAGATGGACAGGAAGTATTATGATGCGATTGAGGAGAATCCTGTTGTTGCGGCGGTAAAGGATATGGATGGTCTTAAGACGTGCTGCAGGCTTGAAGATATCAAGGTTGTATTTATCTTGTTCGGCGACATCTGTTCCATCGGGGAGATCGTGGAGCGGGTGAAGGAGACGGGGCGGATGGCCATGGTGCACGTGGATCTGATCACGGGATTAAGCCCGAAGGAAGTAGCGGTGGACTTTATCAGAAGTAATACGCAGGCAGACGGGATCATTACGACCAAACCGTCATTGATCCGCCGCGGGAAGGAGTTGTCCCTGTGCACGGTTCTTCGGTATTTCCTGATAGATTCTATGGCATTGGAGAGCATAAGACAGCAGCAGCATATGGTGAAGCCGGATTTTATAGAGGTGCTTCCCGGGCTGATGCCTAAGGTGATACAGAAGGTCTGCAGATCGTCCAGGACCCCTGTCATAGCGGGAGGGCTGATCACAGACAAGGAATCGGTGATGGGAGCGCTTGATGCCGGCGCAATCGCAGTGTCTACGACGAATCGGGAAGTATGGCAGATGTAGACAGAATACGGGATCGCATAGCAGATGCAGATAGGATACGGGATCGCATAGCAGATGCAGACAGAATACGGGATCACACAGCAGAGAACAGGAGGAGACGATATGGCCAAGTATGTAATGGCATTAGATGCCGGGACAACCAGTAACAGGTGTATTCTTTTTGACGAGGCGGGGAGGATGTGCAGCGTTGCTCAGCGGGAATTCAGACAGTATTTCCCTAAGCCCGGCTGGGTAGAGCATGATGCCGATGAGATCTGGGCGAGCCAGATGGGAGTGGCAGTGGAAGCGATGAATATGATCGGGGTATCGGCGGAGGATATTGCGGCGATAGGGATCACGAACCAGAGAGAGACTGCGATCGTGTGGGATAAGAACACGGGAGAGCCGATCTATCATGCGATCGTATGGCAGTGCAGAAGAACATCGGAATACTGTGATTCTCTGAAGGAAAAGGGATTGACGGATAAGTTCAGAGAGAAGACAGGGCTTGTGATCGACGCGTATTTTGCCGGAACCAAGGTGAGATGGATACTTGACAATGTCCCGGGAGCGAGGAAGAGAGCCGAGAACGGAGAGCTTCTGTTCGGAACCGTGGAGACCTGGCTGATCTGGAAGCTGACGAAGGGAGCGGTCCATGTGACGGATTACTCCAATGCTTCCCGGACGATGCTTTTTAATATCAATACGCTGGAATGGGATGATGAGATTCTGGCAGAGCTTGATATCCCCAGATGTATGCTCCCGGAGGCGAAGCCTTCAAGCTGCATCTACGGAGAGGCGGATCCTTCTTTCTTGGGCGGGCCGATTCCGATCGCCGGGGCTGCGGGAGATCAGCAGTCGGCGTTGTTCGGGCAGACCTGTTTTACGGCGGGAGAAGCCAAGAATACATACGGGACAGGATGCTTCCTGCTGATGAATACAGGGGAGAAGCCAGTTTTCTCGAAGAACGGACTGGTTACAACGATTGCATGGGGATTAGATAACAAGGTGAATTATGCGCTGGAGGGTTCTATCTTTGTTGCGGGCGCGGCGATCCAATGGCTGCGCGACGAGATGCGCCTGATCGATTCGGCTGCGGATTCCGAATATATGGCCAGGAAGGTGAAGGACACCAACGGATGTTATGTTGTGCCGGCATTTACCGGACTTGGAGCGCCGCATTGGGATCAGTACGCGCGGGGGACTGTTGTGGGAATCACCCGGGGGGTGAATAAGTACCATATCATCCGTGCGACATTGGAATCCCTTGCTTATCAGGTCAATGATGTGCTGGCGGCAATGAAGGCGGACTCCGGTATATCTCTGGCGTCGCTTAAGGTAGACGGAGGAGCCAGCGCCAATAATTTCCTGATGCAGACGCAGGCGGATATCATCAACGCACCGGTGCAGCGTCCCAGGTGTGTGGAGACGACAGCCATGGGAGCCGCATATCTGGCCGGACTGGCAGTGGGATATTGGAAGAGTAAGGAAGATGTGCTTAAGAACTGGGCGATCGACAGGACCTTCGACCCTGCCATTTTAGAAGAAGAACGGGCAAGGAAGATCAAGGGCTGGAATAAGGCGGTCAAGTACGCTTACGGCTGGGCGAAGGAAGAGGTATAGGGTGTGAAGTCAATCGAATAGAGAATTGCACGAGAGAAGAGTCAGGCAATCGCCGCATTGAGAGAGATGCGTCTGTTTGCTGACTCTTCTTATTCTATTAGGAAAGATTTTCTATAGAATGATTTAAGAATAGGATGATATAAGAATAGGGTGACTTAAGAATAGGATGATATAAGAATTAGGATGACTTAAGAATAGGATGATATAAGAATAGAATAACTTAGGAGGAGTTAGGAAGATGTATGAATACGAAGTAATAATTATCGGCGGCGGGGTGTCAGGATGTGCTGCTGCAAGAGAATTGTCGCGGTATGAGATAAGAGCATGTGTTCTGGAAAGAGAAGAAGACGTGTGCTGCGGCACTTCCAAAGCCAACAGCGGGATCGTCCATGCCGGGTATGACGCGCCGGTCGGGTCGCTGAAGGCTCAGATGAATCTGCGCGGAAATGAGATGATGGAACTGCTGTCGGAGGAGTTGGATATTCCGTTCGTGCGCAACGGTTCGTTTGTGATCTGCAAGAGCGAAGATGAGCTGCCCGGTCTGCAAGAGCTGTATGACAGAGGAAGAGCTAACGGCGTCCAAGGCCTTCAGATCCTTGGACGGGATGAGGTCCTAAAGAAGGAGCCGAATGCGGCGGAGGATGTATATGCCGCTCTGTACGCGCCGACGGGAGGGATCGTCTGTCCTTTTGAACTGAATATTGCTCTGGCGGAGAATGCGTATGCCAACGGCATAGAATTCAGGTTCAATACAGAAGTGCAGGAGATCAGACGGCTTCATGAGGGATATGAGCTTGTTACAGATCAGGGAAGCTTCTTTGCCCGGTTTGTGGTAAATGCAGCCGGAGTCTATGCGGATCGGTTTCATAATATGGTCAGCGGCCGCAAGATACAGATCACGGCGAGAAGAGGAGATTACTGCCTGTTGGATAAAAGCGCCGGAAGTCATGTGAAAAGTACGATTTTTACTCTTCCGGGGAAGCTTGGCAAGGGAGTTTTGGTGGCGCCGACGGCGCACGGCAATCTGCTTCTCGGGCCGACTGCTGTAGATATTGAGGACAAAGAGGGAACGAATACGACCAGGGAAGGACTTGAACAGGTTCTTGGCAAGGTCAGGATGAATGCGAAGAATCTGCCGCTTAGGCAGGTGATCACTTCATTTGCGGGACTTAGGGCGCATGAGGCGGGAGATGATTTTATCATAGAGGAATTAGAAGATGCTCCGGGCTTCATTGACTGCGCCGGTATAGAATCTCCCGGGCTTACCAGCTGTCCTGCGGTCGGAGAGCGGATCGCAGGTATCTTGCAGGAGCGGATGGGATTATCGAAGAAGGAATCATTTAACCCTGTCAGGAAAGGAATCGTAAAGCCCCATACGCTGTCTAAGGAAGAGAGAGCCAGGCTGATAAAGGAGAATCCGGCGTATGGAAACATCATCTGCAGGTGTGAGATGATCACGGAGGGCGAGATCGTGGATGCGATCCGCCGCCCTCTCGGTGCGAGATCATTAGACGGAGTAAAGCGCAGGACGAGAGCAGGGATGGGACGCTGTCAGGCCGGATTCTGTTCTCCGAGAGTGATGGAGATCCTGGCAAGGGAATGGAATACAGATATGAGAGAGATCACCAAGTCCGGCAGAACGTCGAAGATACTTGCCGGGACTAATAAGGATACATGGAGGGACAAGGCATGATAGACAGTACATGGGCAGACATAGTGATCATAGGGGGAGGCCCGGCGGGGCTTGCGGCAGCGGTCGCCGCAAAGAAGAACGGGGCAGGCCGGATCTTGATTCTGGAGCGGGACAGGGAGCTTGGCGGTATCCTGAACCAGTGTATCCATAATGGTTTCGGGCTGCATACGTTTAAGGAGGAGCTGACGGGTCCTGAATATGCGGAGAGATTCATCCGGCAGGTGTTGGAACTGGATATCGAGTACAAATTAAATACAATGGTCATGGAGATCAGCCGGGATAAGGCAGTGACAGCCATGAACAGAGAAGAAGGATTGTTCGAGATTCGGGCTAGGGCAGTTATTCTGGCAATGGGATGCAGGGAAAGGCCGAGGGGCGCGCTGAATATTCCGGGATTTCGGCCCGCCGGTATCTTCTCGGCGGGAACGGCTCAGAGGCTTGTCAATATGGAAGGCTATCTTCCGGGACGGGAGGTAGTGATCCTTGGTTCCGGCGACATCGGCCTCATTATGGCAAGAAGAATGACTCTTGAGGGGGCGAAGGTAAAGGTTGTGGCGGAACTGATGCCTTATTCCGGCGGGCTTAAGAGAAATATCGTGCAATGTCTCGACGATTATGGAATTCCGTTGAAATTAAGCCATACGGTAATCGATATCAAAGGAAAAGAAAGGCTTGAAGGGATTACGCTTGCAGAGGTTGACGGAAGAGGGAAGCCGATACCCGGAACGGAAGAATTCTATTCCTGCGATACGCTTCTTCTGTCGGTCGGGCTGATTCCTGAAAATGAGCTTTCAGGAGGGATGGGCGTGGAACTGAATCCGGTCACGTCAGGCCCGCGGGTCAATGAAAGCCTTGAAACGAGCATAGAGGGCGTTTTCGCCTGCGGCAATGTGCTTCACGTGCATGATCTGGTGGATTTTGTGTCGGAGGAGGCAGCGGCGGCGGGAAGGAACGCCGCGGCGTATGTGCGGGAAGCCAGAGAAGAGGAAGACAGAGAAGCAAAAAAGAGGATACGCCTTACGGCGGGGACGGGGGTACGTTATACCGTGCCGGAGACTGTAAGCGTCAGCCGCATGGACGAACACCTGACGGTGCGTTTCCGGGTGGGAGGCGTTTACAAGAACTGCTATGTAAGCGTCTGTTTCGACAGCGAGAAGATATCGCGAAGGAGAAAAACGGTGGTTGCGCCCGGCGAGATGGAAGAGATCGTGCTTACAAAGGAACAGCTTGAGAAGTATCCTGATTTAGAGGAGATCAATGTGAGGATCGAGGAGGCGTAAGAGTGATGGAAGAGAAAAATCTGATATGTATCAACTGTCCCATGGGATGCATGCTTACGGTTGCCATGGAGGGAAGCGAGATCATAAGCGTTGCAGGAAATACCTGCAGACGTGGAGATTCTTATGCGAGGAAGGAACTGACGAACCCTACAAGGATCGTGACGACCACTGTGAAGGTATCAGGCGGCAGGGAAAGTATGGTCTCTGTCAAGACGAAGGAGGATATCCCTAAGGGGAAGGTGCTCGAGTGTGTAAGAGAATTGAAGGATGTCGTTGCCGCGGCGCCGGTAAGGATCGGGGATGTGATTCTGGAAGATGCGGCCAAAACGGGAGTCAATATCGTTGCAACGAAGAATGTAGAGGCAAAATGAAGGCCGGACGGTAACAATGTCCGGGTATCCTGCATATAATAAGGCAAAAAGTATCAGGAGCAGTTTATGCCGTATTCAATTATGATGGATGCCGGACACGGAGGTCGTGATCCGGGTGCGGTCTATAACGGACGGCAGGAGAAGGATGACGCATTAAGGCTTACCCTGGCGGTAGGAGAGATTCTTCAGAATAACGGGATCGACGTACAATATACAAGAACGACAGACGTATACCAGACACCTTATGAGAAAGCAATGGAGGTCAACAATGCAGGAGTGGATTTCTTCATATCTATTCATAGGAATTCTTACCCGACAGACAACGAGGTGTCGGGAGTGGAGACGCTGGTATATGATCTGTCGGGATTGAAATACCAGATGGCGCAGGACATTAATGACCAGTTAGAGGCGGTAGGTTTCGTGAATCTTGGGGTGAAGGCGCGCCCGAATCTGGTTGTGCTCAGAAGGACAAATATGCCGGCGCTTCTGGTTGAGGCCGGGTTCATTAATTCAGATGTGGACAACAGATTGTTTGACGATAATTTCCAGGATATTGCGCAGGCGATCGCCGGAGGTGTTCTGGATACGCTGGATTCGGCAGGAATCATTAAGGATGACAGCTTCCGCGTACAGGTGGGAGCGTATCGGAACCGAAGATATGCGGAGAGGCTGCTGAATGAATTATTGGAACAGGGATTTTCAGCGTTCATTGACGACTCCGGGCCGTATATCCGTGTGCAGGTCGGGGATTTTACCGATATGGACGATGCGGTGGACATGGAGCAGAGACTTAAGCAGGCCGGGTATCCGACGGTTATTGTAAACGGTTAGTACATATTGTACTGATACAGCATTGCACAATTAGCAGTGAATTGTGCAATGCTGTACTAACCATTTACTCTGGGCAGGGAGAAGATGAATTCGGTTCCCACACCTTCTGTGCTGACCACATTGATATTCTCGCCGTGCGCCTGGATAGCCTCCTTGACAATAGTAAGGCCCAGGCCCGTTCCTTTCTTGTCTTTCCCGCGGGAGAGATCGGATTTGTAGAACCGTTCCCAGATTTTATTCAGTGAACTTCTTGGGATTCCGATACCGTCATCCTTTATCGAGGTGTACACCTTCTCGCCGCGTTCGGTGGTCTCGATGGTTATAACAGAATCCGGGTCGCTGAACTTAATGGCGTTATCCAGCAGATTGTAGAGCACCTGTTGGATTTTGCGTTTGTCTGCATTGACATTCAGATGCTTTGCGGCAAGTATCACTTCTATAGAAATCTTCTTCTGTGTGCAGGTGCCTTCAAAGGAGGCCGCAACATGCTTGATCATATCATGGATGTCAAATACTTCCTTATTCAGCAGTATATTTTTGTTGTCAAATTCATTCAGGGTCAGAAGATCCTGAGTAAGGTCGGTCAGGCGTTCAGTTTCGAATAATATGATCTTAAGATATTTGTCATACAGTTCCGGCGGTATGGTGCCGTCGGCCATGGCTTCTACATAGCCTTTGATCGATGTAAGAGGAGAGCGGAAGTCATGGGAGACGTTGGCGACAAATTTCTTCTGATAATCATCCATATCCCGCAGATGTGAGGACATATAGTTCAGAGACGCGGACAGATAGCCCATCTCGTCCTCGGTATTTACAGGGATCTCGTATTCCAGGTTGCCGGAAGCGTACTGAGTGGCAGCCTCCGTGATCTTGCGCAGCGGGCGGTAGATAAAATAATGGAAAGCCAGCAGGATCGCGAATGAGAGGATATATATCACAAACATTGTGATGATCGCCGCGTTCATTAGGATATTCTGAGTGCCGCGGATATCTGAGATATATTTGTGAATCAGCAGGTATCCGTTGGGGGTATATCCGTATACGACCGGTGCAAGCACCGTCATGACATCTTCGTCAAAAAAATCGTGGTAAGTGCCTGTCTGGTACTGATGCCCGCCGCTCTCCGCAGGATTAAAATTCTCGATATACCTTGGCGCGCCCGGATAATCCTCCGATTCTGCCGCCGCTATCATAACGCCGTCCTTATCCACGAACCACACCGCTGCTTCCAACTGTATCTCCATCCCGGATAACTGGTGGTGTACCGCGTTCAAATCCAGAGTCTCGTCAAAATACGAAGGCAGATAATTGCTGGCGATCAGGCTGGCCTCCCGATAGAGAGAGGTAGCCGTCTTCTTCTCCAATGGACTCTCCGTCAGATTGAAGGTCAGTGTTGCCACCGTGAATACGCTTAAGAATCCGAAGATGATATATACGATAATGAATTTCAGGTATAACGTGCTGCGCATAGGGTCTCCTTTAGATCAGATATTATTTTACCTCAAATTTGTATCCAATGCCCCAGACGGTGCTGATCCCCCAGGAACCGTGGTCTTTGATTTTCTCGCGCAGACGTTTGATATGAACGTCGACGGTGCGGGTGTCTCCGATATATTCGTATCCCCAGATCTGGTCGAGGAGCTGCTCCCGCGTAAATACCTGATTCGGAGATGAGGCCAGGAAATACAGCAGCTCCAGTTCCTTGGGCGGCATATCAACTCTCAGTTCGTCAACCAGAACGGAGTAATTAGTGAGATTGATGGAGATGCCGGGATACTCGACACATTTGCCCTTGTCTTCTCTGGCGGCCTCCGGTTTGGGAACGGTCTGGTAGCGGCGAAGGACGGCCTTGACCCTGGCGACCAGTTCTTTGGAATCGAAGGGCTTCATAATATAGTCGTCCGCACCCAGTTCTAAGCCAAGGACCTTGTCGAAGACCTCGCCCTTTGCCGAGAGCATGATGATCGGAACGCTGGATCTTGCCCGGATCTCCCGGCATACCTGATAACCGTCGATACCAGGAAGCATAAGGTCCAGAAGGATCAGATTCGGCTGGTAGGTCTCCTGGGCGATGAGGGCCTTTTCGCCGTCGTACACCATCATGGTATCAAAGCATTCCTTGGTGAGGTATAGAGATATCAGTTCCGCAATGTTCTCGTCGTCGTCTACGATTAAGATTTTCTGTTTATTTACCATATATGATTGCCTCCACAGGTTGTCAATGATTGATTCGGTCTTATCTCAGATTTACTTCAGTTCAACGATCGTCACGCCGGCGTCGCCCTCGCCGAAGGCGCCGAGCCGGAAGGACTTGACATGCTTCTGGCGTCTGAGATAATTATGGATGCCTGCGCGCAGCGCGCCGGTCCCTTTGCCGTGAACGACACGGACAGAGGAGAGATGCGCGAGTGCGGCGTCATCCAGATACTTGTCCAGTTCCGCGATAGCTTCATCTACGGTCTTGCCGAGAAGATTGATCTCCGGGCTTACAGAGAAGGACTTGCCCATCTTCATCTTGCCCTTGGAGGTCTTATGCATCTGCTTGGCGGAATAAGACGGAGCCTCTTCTATGATCTCCAGATCGGAGATATGGAGCTGGGAACGCAGAATTCCCATCTGTACGGTTACATTGCCCCTTGAATCGGGGAGAGAGGTAACCGTTCCGTTCAGGTTCATGCTCAGAACTCTGACAGATTCACCGAGTTTAAAATCCGAAGGCTTATGCTGCTTGTGCGGCTTTTTGGATTCCAGCGTCGTATGGGAACTGACGGAAGCCATCTTCTTACGCAGCCGCTCCCGCTCCTTCTCCATCTCTGCTGCGGAAATGTTCTCCTTGCCGAATTTGTGGAAATTGCGGATGGTCTCGTCAGCAGTTTCCTTGGCGTCCGCTAAAATGGCGTGTGCCTTTTCGTTGGCTTCGCGAAGGATCCGTTCCTTCTGTTCTTCTAACCGCTCCTGCTTCTGACGGACTTCGGTTTTCAGCCGTTCCAACTCGCGCTTGTAAGCGTTGATCTCATCCTGTTCCTTCTGGATGGTGCGTTTGCTGGTTTCAAGATCCGTGAGCAGGTCCTCGAAGGATTCATCTTGTTCTGTCAGGTGGGTCTTCGCTTCTTCTATGATATAGTCAGGCAGTCCAAGCTTGCCCGCGATGGCAAATGCATTGCTCTTCCCGGGAATCCCGATCAGGAGCCGGTAAGTTGGGCGAAGGGTTTCAAGGTCAAACTCACAACAGGCGTTCTCCACCTGAGGAGTGGACAGGGCGTAGACCTTAAGCTCGCTGTAATGGGTGGTTGCCATGGTGCGGATCCCCCGTTGGTGCAAGTGGTTCAAGATCGCGGTGGCAAGGGCGGCTCCTTCGGTAGGATCCGTCCCGGCGCCGAGCTCGTCAAAAAGAACAAGCGAATGCTCATCCACATGCTTCAAGAAGGATACGATATTGGTCATATGGGAGGAGAAGGTACTGAGGCTCTGCTCAATACTCTGCTCGTCGCCGATATCGGCATATACATGTTCGAATACGGCCAGTTTGGAACGGTCCAGCGCGGGAATGTGAAGCCCCGCCTGTCCCATCAGCGTAAACAGGCCCACAGTTTTCAGAGAGACCGTTTTTCCGCCGGTGTTAGGGCCGGTAACGATCAGAAGGTCAAAGGCATCCCCAAGTGTGACGGTAATAGGAACGACCTGCTTCCTGTCAAGAAGCGGGTGCCGTCCTTCCCGTATGTGGATGCGTCCTTCTGTGTTGAATATCGGCATGGATGCGTTCATATCCAGCGCAAGGCATCCTCTTGCGAAAATAAAATCAAGCTCGCCGAGGACAGAGTAATTGGTTCGGATCGCCTCCGTATATTGAGCGGTGTCTTCGCTTAAGCGTGCGAGGATCACCTGAATCTCCTCCTGTTCCTTGCCGTAGAGCTCTTTTAAGTCGTTGTTGAGCTTAACTACGGCCATAGGTTCGATAAATAATGTGGAACCGGTGGAGGACTGGTCGTGGATCAATCCAGAGACCTGGCTTCGGTGTTCTGCCTTTACCGGAATGCAGTAGCGGTCTCCGCGCATGGTTATGATCGGATCCTGCAGGTAAGTGCGCAGGGAACCGTTGACCATGCCGGCCAGGGTCGAATGTACCTTATCGTTCATCTGGCTGATGGAGCGGCGGATATGCTTCAAAGTGCCGCTTGCGTCGTCACTGATCTCGTCTTCTTCGAGAATGCAGCGCCGGATCTCGGCGGTTAACAGGGTCAATGGTTCTAACTGTTGGAAAAAAGGATCCAGACAGTCTTCCAGATCGTCGTTGTTGTCGTGTCTGCCGTATGCTTTGGCGCGTCCGGCAGTTTCAAGGAGCTTGCAGATCCGAAGCAGTTCTCCGCTTCCGAGCGCCGCGCCGACTTCTAAGCGCCTTAGAGAGTCGTTGACCGGATTGCATCCGCTAAAAGATATCCTTCCCTTTTTAACGATGCGTGTAAATGCGGCGGCTGTCTGCTGCTGGGCAGCGTTAATGTCTGACAGAGAGATCATGGGCTTAAGCTTCCGGCAGAGTTCCCTACCGTTAAAAGAAGAAGCGTGATCCGTCAGCATTTCAATTATCTTATTGTATTCTAGTTTGTTTAATGTTTTCTTATTCATATTCATCACCTGGATATATTCTAACCTATTTACGCCATAAAAGAAAGAGAGAAATATTGAACAATTGCTGTTCATAGGTTATACTATATGAATAGGGCGTATACCCGGGAAGGAATATAATAAGGAGAAGGATGCGTCTATGGAAGAGCATAGAGACCCAAAAGAAGAATTACATCCAAACGAAGAGCCGCAGGAGGATTCGTCGGAGTATTCCTTTATGCAGGAGAGGATTAAGCTCGACCGGCGGGGAATAAGAAAAGGTTTATTCAAGATGGCTGGCTTTGGCCTGGTATTCGGGATTTTTGCCTGCTTTAGTTTTACTGCGTTGAAACCGGTGATGGACAGTATTTTCCAGGATGACCCGCAGAAGGTGACGATTCCGCAGGAAGAGCCTGATGAGGAAGAGGTGGCAGAACCGGTGCCGGAGCCTGAGGAACCGGCGGCGCAGCAGACTCTTGATGCGGACAGTTACCGTCAGATGCAGCAGTCATTGACGGCGATCGGCATTGAGGCGAACCGTTCGGTAGTGGAGATCGTGGCGTCGGCGAAGGAGAAGGACTGGACGGAAGAGTCGAAGGATTATAAGAACAGTGTGTCCGGTCTGATCGTTGCGGATAACGGACGGGAGCTTCTGATACTCGGGAAGTCATCGGTTGCGAAGGAAGCGCAGGAATTGCGGGTAATATTCAATGACGGCAATGCGTATCCGGCGGTGCTTAAAAAGAGCGACGGAACCCTGGGAATCGGAATCTATGCGGTGAGCCGTTCCGAGCTTCAGGATTCGACGTGGGCGCAGATTGAGACGGCGGTGCTGGGGAGTTCCAATGCTATGTCCAAGGGGGACGTTGCGATCGTACTTGGCAAGCCATTCGGTTATGCGGGCGCTATGGGATTCGGATCGATAGCGTCGGGGAAGAATACGCTGGATCTGGCGGACAGGCAATACCGGCTGATCAATACGGATATTGCGGGGTCTAAGAACGGAAGCGGCTTTATCGTGAATCTTAAGGGGGAGACGATTGCCCTGATTGACCAGAGCGCGGCGGAAGAAGGAAGCACGGAGCTGATTATCGGGTATGGGATCACGGATGTGAAGGATGTGATCGAATGCCTGTCTAATGGACAGGGGGTTCCGTATATCGGAATCTACGGTGTGGATGTCACGGAGGAGATAGAGGAGCAGGGAATTCCCAAGGGCCTGTATGTGAAGAATGTAGAAGCAGATTCTCCGGCAATGACAGCGGGGATCCAGAACGGTGATGTTATTACCAGCATCGGTGACAAGGATGTTGTGACTTATGATGCGTATCATCAGGCGTTGATGGAAGAGAAGGTCGGAAGTGAAGTTACGGTGAAGGGCCAGCGTCAGGGGGCCGACGGCTATGTGGATATTGATTTTGCCGTGACGATTGGGAGTAAGGAGTAAGATATGATTTAGCCGTGACGATTGGGAGTAAGGAGTAAGATATGATTTAGCCGTGACGGTTGGGAGTGAGAATATGGGGTAAGAAAATGGAGTAAGAGAGGTACGGGGAATTATTACGTTATCCGGTACCGCAAAAACAGACAGCACGAGAATTAAGACAGAAAGAGGCGGGAATATGAGATATATCAACACCCTCCGCGAGGGAGAGACGATCAGGAACATTTATCTGTGCAAGGGGAAGCGCTCAGCGGAGACAAGAAACGGGAAACCATACGACAATCTGATCCTTCAGGACAAAACCGGGGTACTGGATGGGAAGGTCTGGGATCCGAATTCAGGAGGGATCGCGGATTATGACGAGATGGATTTTATAGAAGTATACGGAGAAGTTATCAACTATAACAATAATCTTCAACTGAATATCAAGCAGATCCGCAAAGCGGAGGAGGCTGAGTATTCTATGGCGGATTATCTTCCGACCAGCGAGAAGAATACAGAGAAGATGTACCAGGAGCTTCTTGGTTATGTGAAGAAGATCGATAATCCGTATCTAAGACAGGTAGTGGAGTATTATTTCGTAAAGGACGAGGCATTTATCCGAAGGTTCAAGTCGCACTCGGCGGCTAAGAGCGTTCATCATGGGTTCTCGGGAGGGCTTCTGGAGCACACGCTGAGTGTGGTGAAGTTCTGTGAGTATATGACGGGGGCGTATCCGATCCTGAACAGGGATGTACTCTATACGGCGGCTATCTGCCATGATATCGGCAAGATCAAGGAACTGTCGCCGTTCCCGGAGAATGACTATACCGATGACGGGCAGTTACTTGGACATATTGTGATTGGCGTGGAGATGGTCAGCGAGGCGGTGAGGACGATACCGGATTTCCCGGAGAAGCTGGCAAGCGAATTAAAACACTGTATCGTGGCGCATCATGGTGAACTGGAATACGGGTCGCCGAAGAAGCCGGCGCTTGCAGAGGCGTTTGCGCTGAATTTTGCAGATTGTGCGGACGCGAAGATGCAGACGTTGACGGAAATATTCAAAGATAAGAACACATATGACTGGCTTGGGTATAACAGGCTGTTTGAAACGAATCTGAGGAAGACGATGGGGACGTAGTAAGTTTGCTACGTCTCAAATTGAATTTGGCACTACATCCGGTCTCAGACTTTAGTTTTTGCCCGGATGGAGTGTTCGTACATTATTGCGTTAATCTTGAAGTAATAGTGCTTGATATTCGTGTCAGGTGTGCGTCTGCGAACTGCTGCGGTGGCATCGTTGACCGCCGACAACGTAGTTTGATGGAAACTTAGGCGAGGAGGTTAACCTGAATATAATGCAGACAGTACACTGGTACACTGAAAAATAAGTTCCTAGCCATATAACTGGTTACTTATTATTTGGTGTACTGGGGCGATATTCCTGCGAAGCAACGAGCCAAGCAATTATGTTTGCACGGATATTCGATGACTGCCGCGAGGGTCGAAGGCCCCGCAGCTTGCTGCACTGGAATTTTGATGCTCCGTCAGCTTGCTGCGGGGTTTTTGATTATATGGAGAAACAGAGGTATATTATGAAGAAGAATGACGTCGTTACAGTTACAGTTGAGGATATGGGAATTGCCGGGGAAGGCATCGGGAAAGTGGACGGATATACGTTATTTATCAAAGACGCTGTTATTGGAGACATGGTGGAAGCTAAGATCATGAAGGCGAAGAAAAATTACGGGTATGCAAGGCTTATGAAGATCATCCGTCCGTCGCAATATCGTGTGGAGCCTAAGTGTCCGGCAGCACGTCAATGCGGCGGCTGTCAGATACAGGCTATGAGTTATGATAAGCAGTTGGAATTCAAAGAGCAGAAGGTGAAAAATAATCTGATGCGTATCGGCGGGATTCCAGGGGAGGTGCTGGATTCTATTCTGGAGCCTGCCTGCGGTATGGTGCAGCCCTACAGATACCGGAACAAGGCACAATATCCTGTTGGAAGAGATAAAAACGGCAGCCTTATAGCAGGCTTCTATGCGGGGCGGACACATCAGATCATACCATGTCAGGATTGCAGTCTTGGAGTAGAAGTGAATAGTGATATCCTGAGAATGATACTTGAATTTATGGAGAAATATCAGATAGAGCCTTATGATGAAGGACGGCATAAGGGACTGGTACGTCACATTCTGCTTCGGTACGGTTTTGCAACGGGAGAGATCATGGTATGCCTGGTGCTTAATGGAAGAAAGCTTCCGCATGCGAAGGAACTGACCGGAAGACTCTCGGAGATTCGAGGGATGACCAGTATTACGGTCAGCGTTAATACGGAGAAGACGAATGTGATTATGGGCGGCGAGATCATAACGCTGTGGGGGCAGGACTATATCACAGATTATATCAAAGATGTGAAATATCAGATATCTCCGCTGTCATTCTATCAGGTAAACCCGGTGCAGACCAGGAAGCTGTATGAGACTG
The DNA here is from genome assembly GCA_910575835.1 of Lachnospiraceae bacterium. Lineage (GTDB taxonomy): Bacteria > Bacillota > Clostridia > Lachnospirales > Lachnospiraceae > Sporofaciens. Next base: position 46,158 of record CAJTGB010000021.1, read on the forward strand.
CGCTTCAATATGCCGGATTGACTGAGAATGAAACTGTGTGGGATGTGTACTGCGGAATCGGGACCATCTCACTGTTTCTGGCGCAAAAAGCGGGGAAGGTCTATGGTGTGGAGATTGTTCCTCAGGCGATCGAGGATGCGAAGAAGAATGCCGAGATCAACGGGATGGATAATGTAGAATTTTATGTGGGGAAGGCGGAGGAGATCCTTCCGAAGTTCTATGCGGATTATGCGGCAAGTCATCCGGGGCAGCAGGCGCGGGCAGATGTGATGGTAGTGGATCCTCCAAGGAAAGGATGCGAGGAGTCTGTGCTTGATACGATGGTACAGATGCAGCCGCAGAGGATCGTGTATGTGAGCTGTGATTCGGCGACGCTTGCCAGGGATGTGAAATATCTTAGGGAGAGAGGGTATGAGTTGGAGAAGGGGAGGGTGGTGGATATGTTTCCGCAGACGTGTCATGTGGAGACGGTATGTTTATTGTCCAAACTTCATGCGGACCAACATATCGAGGTGGAGCTTCAGATGGACGAGCTTGATTTGACGGCTGCGGAGAGCAAAGCCACTTATGAGGAAATCAAAAATTATGTGTTGGAGCATACGGGATTGAAAGTCATTAGTTTGTATATCGCACAGGTAAAGGAAAAATGTGGTATTATTGAGAGGGAAAATTATAATCTGCCAAAATCGGAAAATTCCAGACAACCCAAATGTCCGCCAGAGAAAGAAAAGGCTATAAGGGAAGCATTGGAACATTTTCGTATGATTTGATAGTATCTTAGGAAAGGGGGATTTTGTGTGATGATATTCTAGAAAAAATTGACCGTGTTATCAACGTGAAAATGGCGTTTGGAAAGGTTAAGATTTTTTGATATGACAGCAAAGTGAGCTGAAACTTACAAGTTGAAAGAAAGAGCTATATAAGATGGTAGAAAATATATAGAAACAAAAGATGATTTCTATGTACATACCGTATATAATTGCAGAAAAAAAGATATAATTTCCTACGTTATGATGCTGTCTACGGTAGTAGAATTGAAACAGTCAAAGAAAGTAAAATCAATAAAGGCTATTTTTAGATAATTTATAATTGATGAATAACATTATTAAGGAGAAAACACATGAAAAATTCTACAAGAAATTTTGTAAAGATTATAACAGAAATATGTAACGAGGAGAATATTGATTTAAAATCCTTTTCATATGATTGGATTTTTCAACTTCATAAAAATGGCATTAATAACTATATTATTGGCTATCAGTTTGGGCTAAATGTTGCTTCTGTTCACTCTATTTGTTGTGATAAGAGTGCCGCAAGTGAAATAATGAGTTCGCTAAAAATACCTAATATTGAACATTATTTTTTTATGTCTCCAGTTAATCAAAAATATATTAGTGAGGTCGGAAACTGGGATGTTCTAATGAAGAAATTAAAAGAATATGGACAACTTGTATGCAAATCTAATGAGGGTAGTGGTGGTAATTTGGTGTTTCGTGTAAGTAATCAATATGAACTTGAAAATGCAGTATACAAAATTTTTCAAAAATCACGTTCTATGGCTGTTTCTCCATACTATGATATTAGTAATGAGTATCGTGCAATTGTATTAGATGGAGAGATAAAACTAATTTATTTTAAAAAACGTCCATATGTTATTGGCGACGGAATACACTCTATTGGAAGTCTGATTTTTGAATATCTATCTAAAGAAGATAGTAATATTTTTAATGTCAAGTTTTCTGACGAAGATATGACAAGAATCATGGAAAAGGGGGAGTGTTTTGAATTAAATTGGAAACATAATCTAGGTCAGGGGTCAAAGGCAACTATATTGCAAAATCAGGATATTATCAATAATATTGAAACAATTGTTAGTACAGTTGTTGATAAGATGAATATAAGGTTTGCTTCAATAGATGTTGCTGAGTGCGATAATGAATACAAAATTCTTGAAATTAATAGTGGTGTTATGATGGAGCATTTTTCACAACAAGATGATGATTCATATAAAATTGCAAAGGAAATATACAGAGAAGCTGTATTAAAAATGTTTAAGTTAAGGTGAATATTATGATAAGAAAACAATTAATTTTTCCGTTATTAAAAGAAATATGTCAGGAACAAGGGATTCCCTTTATTGAAGAACCAAGTAGAGGAATGTTTGGTGTTATGGTTTTTGAAAACGGGCGAAAATTTTTCGTTAAAGATGTGAACTTAAATTTGAATTATGCTTCTTCTATCAGGATAACGAAAAATAAAGCATTAACATCATATTTTCTAGAAGAATTTGGATATAATGTTCCACAGTATACGATAGTTTATTCAGAAGAAAAATGTAAAAAATATAATTTATCAGATACGTTTGAAAAAGGAATAGAATTTGCAAAAAAGGTAGGATATCCTATAATTTTAAAATTAAATGATTCTTCACAAGGCAGAGGAATTTATAAGATTTACGATGAAAAAGAACTTGGAGATGTTGCAAAGGATATTTTTCAAAAAAGTAATACTTTTCAAATTCAAAAGTTCTATGGATACAATGACTATCGTGTTGTAATTTTAGGCGGAAAAGTATTATCAGCGTATCAAAGGATACCATTATATGTAATTGGGGATGGTATAAATTCTATAAAGCAACTTTTGAAGTTAAAACAAGAGGAGTATATAGCAAGTGGAAGAGATACTATAATAGAGATAGATAATGATATTATTGAAAATTTATCAAGAGTAGGATTTAACATTGAAACGAAGTTATGCAAGGGGGAGAAGTGTATATTAAGGAATGTTTCTAATTTATCTGCTGGTGGAGAATGTCTTGATTTAACAAATAAAATTCATAGAGATTATGTTAATTTATGTATAGATATTGCACGAGATTTTAATTTGAATTTATGTGGAATTGATATTATGTGTAATAATTTATGTGAAAGTATGGATGATTATATACTCCTTGAACTTAATAGTTCACCAGGTCTTGATAATTATGCTTTTTGTGGAGAAAAGCAAGAGAAATATGTAAAAGAATTATATCAAGAAGTTGTACTTTTTATTAAAAACAAGTTGTGTGAGGGAGGGGAATAGAGATGGAAATTGTTGAACTAGTATTAGGATTTATTTTTGGGTGCATATCATCAGGCATAGTTTCCTTGGTGTGGTATAAGATATTTGTTCCTAAAATAAAGTTTGCAGATTCTATATGTAGGTATGAATCGACGGATAGACATGAATTATTTACATATAAAATCAAATTTAGAAATATTGGGAAAAGAGATATTTTTGAGATGTATTTATATTGTACGTTGTTTATTCCAGATTTACAAATAAAAGATAGTATACATACAGCAGATATAAATTTGAGTTATAATTTTAGACCACTTTTTAAAAAAGAGGAAAAAAAGATAAGCTAAATCCTGATGGATTAGTTAGAATATGCTTAAATGATGAACAAATGCTCGAAGAGTTTATTCGACCTATATATCCTGACGAGATTAGGAATAAAGCTGAAAAAAGAAAACTTATGCTTGAAGATTTATTGGGGATAAGGCAATCAGCTTATATTAGATTTTATATTATTGCACATGATAAATTTACAGGTAGTAAAAGGATATTTGAATCCCAATCATATACAATTAACGATGTGAAACATGGATTATATAAATATGGAGAATTATATGTAGTTTGATGAAAAATCAGTTCACGCAACAGAGTAGATATACGGACTGCGTTGACGAGCTGATATTCAAGGTCATAAATGCACTGATTAAGAGAATGAAAATTGAATATGTCTAAGGCACATCACAGAGCCGCTTATTCTTATTGTTTTTAAGAGTAGGCGGCTTTTTTGCGTTCTCTGGTACTGTTACATAGCCACCTTGACAAAGTGGCTAAATCTATGTGAAAGGAGGACGCACCTATGTCAAATTGCAAAGTAATTGCTCTGACAAACCAGAAAGGCGGTGTTGGCAAGACCACTACGGCGGTCAATCTGGGTGTCAGTCTGGCACAGCAAGGTAAAAAAGTCCTGCTCATTGATGCCGATGCACAGGCAAATTTAACTATGTCGCTTGGCTATGGCAGACCAGATGATTTGTCTGATACGCTCTCAAGCATTATGCAGGATGTGATAGACGATAATCCTGTCAATGTCCAGAAAGCTATCCTGCACCATAATGAGGGCGTTGACCTGCTCCCGTCCAACATTGAACTGTCGGGCTTAGAAGTAAGGCTGATTAACGCCATAAGCCGTGAAAGTGTGCTGAAAACCTGCATCAATGAGGTAAAAAAGAATTATGATACAGTCCTTATTGACTGTATGCCGAGTTTAGGTATGCTCACAATCAATGCACTTGCGGCGGCTGACAGCGTGGTTATCCCGACACAGCCCCATTATCTTTCTGCAAAGGGCTTAGAGCTGTTGCTTCGCTCCGTGTCTAAAGTCAAGCGGCAAATCAATCCCCATCTGCGGATTGACGGTATCTTAATGACGATGGTAATGCCACGCACGAACATCTCTAAAGAGATTACCGCAACGGTAAAGAGTGCCTACGGGCAGAGAATTAAAGTTTTTGATGCCCAGATACCCCATTCCATCCGTGCGGTAGAAGCCACCGCAGAGGGAAAGAGCATTTTTGCCTACGACAAAGGCGGCAAGGTAGCCGCAGCTTATGAGCAGTTCGGAAAGGAGGTAGCAGAGATTGGCGAGAAACAGAGAAAGCAAAATCGAGCTGACCGCATACGATGACCTCTTTGAAACAGACGAGAGCCGAGCAGAAGCGAATCTAAGCAAGATAAGGGAGATATCCATTTCCGAAATTGATGAGTTCCCAGACCACCCATTCAAGGTTTTGATGAATGAGGATATGGAGCAGCTTGTGGAAAGTGTCAGTCGGAGCGGCGTAATGACCCCTGCGACAGTTCGGCAGAAAGAGGACGGACGGTACGAGCTTATCAGCGGTCACAGGCGGAAAAAGGCTTGTGAGCTTGCGGGGCTTGAAACTCTGAAATGTGAGGTTAAGGAGCTGACACATGATGAAGCAATTATTGTCATGGTTGAAAGTAATCTCCAACGCTCTGTTATCTTGCCAAGTGAAAAAGCGTTTGCTTATAAGATGCGGCTTGAAGCTATGAATAGGCAAGGACAAAGGAGTGATTTAACTTCTTCTCCATTGGATAATAAGTTAAAGGGAACAACATCTGCTCAACAAGTGAGCCAGAAAAGCGGTGACAGCCAACCACAGATTTATCGTTTTATCCGCTTGACCGAGCTTGTACCCGAAATTCTGCAAATGGTAGATGAACGCCAGATTGCTTTCCGCCCTGCGGTGGAAATCTCTTATCTTTCCGAGGAACAGCAATATACCCTGCTTGAAGCAATGGGCTACAACGATGCCACGCCCTCACTTGCACAGGCTATCAAAATGAAGAAGTTTATGCAGGAGGGAAAACTCACGGACGAGGTTATCCAGAGCATCATGCAGGAGGATAAGCCAAACCAGAAAGAGAAGCCTGCCTTTAAGGACGAGCGGATAACCAAGCTCATACCGAAATCCATCCCCAGAGGGCAGGAAACGGATTTTGTCGTAAAGGCGTTGGAGTTTTATAACCGCCACTTGCAGCGGAACAAGGCTCACGAGAGGTAAAACGAACAAAATAGGGATTTGGGCATGGAACGCCGAGGGAGAAGTCTGCCCCTTTGGGGGACAGCAAATTTTTTTCCGCTTCCCCCTCTCCACACCTCTCCCCCTAGATACTGCCAGTAACTATCCGAGAAAAGAAATATGCGTAGGCAACGAGCCAAGCGGACGTGCTTGCACGGACATTTGGCGACTGTCACGACAGCCGAATGACTTATGCCTTGTCATGAGTTATTCGGCGTAAAGGCTGTCCAAATGGGCGGCTTTTTCTGTCAGAAAATCAGTCAGCAACCATCAACATGAGAACGAACAGGAGGTAACGATGAAGATTCGTAAATTATTCAAAAGGGCTGCGGCGTTTGCGTTGGCTGCGGTCACGGCATTGTCCGTTATCCCTGCCACGACAGCGTTTGCGGCGGGCGACATCGGCACGATTTCCTTTACCCACGTCTATGACGGTGCAGGGAACGCCATCAGATACAATTCCAGTGCGAACATCGGCGGTCATACCGCAGGAGGGACGGGCGAATATAAATACCGTATGTATGTGGACGGGGAAACGGCGTTCTGCATACAGCCGGGCGTCCCGCTGAAAACAGGAAACACGCTTGCAAAGGCATCTTCCAACGCTTGGAACGCCCTCTCCGCAGACCAGAAAAAGGCGGTAGGGCTTGCCCTGCTCTATGGGTATCAGGGCAACAGCGGGAATTTATCTGGGAGCGATGACGAGAAATGGCTTGCCACCCAGACCCTTGTGTGGGAGTTCGTCACGGGATGCCGCAACGCCACAAGCCCGTACAGCCAGACAAGCACGACCGTTTACAGCCTGCATTTTGGCTCTAATTATGCGAACAGCGGGGCGAAGGCGGCTTACGACCAGATTGTGTCGTGGCTTACAAGGCACAGCACGATTCCGAGCTTTATGTCAGCAGGAAAGAAAGACATCATAAAGGAGCTTGCCTATAAAGATGGCAAATACAGCCTGACGCTGACCGACAGCAACGGCGTTTTATCCGAGTATTCTTTTACAAGCTCCGACAGTAACGTGAAAGTCTCCAAGTCTGGGAACAAGCTGACCATCACATCATCAAAAGCAATTGACGGGACGGCAAGGATTACGGCAGCGAGGAACAACACGCCGACCGTCAGCAGCGGTGCAATGATGATTGCCTATGGCGACCCGAATTTGCAGGATGTCATTACGGGTGTGGAAAATGTAGATACGATGATGGCATATATCAACGTGGAAACTCCGACAGGCACGGTCGCACTCAAAAAGACTTCCGAGGACGGCATTGTTGAGGGGATTTCCTTTACCATCAAAGGCGACGGCTTCAATAAGACCGTAAAAACCGACAAGAATGGAAACATCACGGTGGAGGGTTTATTCCCTGGCACTTATACGGTCACAGAGCAGTCCATTGACCGCTACGAGCCGCAGAAAACCCAGACCGTGACGATTATCGGCGGAAAGACCTCTACGGTCACATTCAGCAATACTTTAAAACGTGGCAGTCTGGAAGTTGTAAAAACATCCGAGGATAATCTTGTGGAGGGTGTGAAGTTCCACCTTTACGGAACATCATTGAGCGGCTTGGCTGTTGATGAATATGCCGTTACCAATGCAAAAGGCGTTGCTAAATTTGAGAATGTCCTTATCAGCGGCAGCAAGCCATATACCCTTGAGGAAGTGAACACGGCAATCCGCTACGTTGTCCCTGCATCCCAGACAGCCCCGATTGAGTGGAAAAAGGTCACGAACCGCAGCTTCCACAATGTTTTGAAGAAGTTTAATGTCACGGTATTAAAGACCGATGTGGAAACGGGAAAGAAGCCGCAGGGCGACGCTTCCCTTGCAGGTGCGGTTTACGGCATCTACAAAGGGGATAAACTCATTGACACCTACACCACAGACGAAAACGGTCAGTTTACAACAAAATATTATGTATGCGGCGATGACTGGAGCATCCGTGAGATTACCCCGTCCGAGGGCTATCTTCTGGACACGACTGTACACCATGTAGGTGCAGAGCCGCAGCTTTACACCGTGGAATACAATTCTGCAAAGAACGATGTAAACGAGCAGGTCATCAAGGGAAATATAGCCATCATCAAGCACACCGACAACGGCGAAACACAGATTGAAACGCCAGAGGAGGGGGCTGTTTTTGAGGTGTTCTTAAAATCCGCAGGCAGCTTTGATGCGGCGGAGGAAACGGAACGTGACACATTGATATGTGATGAAAACGGCTTTGCCCAGACAAAGGATATGCCGTATGGCATCTATACAGTTCACCAGACCTCTGGATGGGACGGGCGTGAGCTGATGAAAGATTTTGACGTGTTCATCTGCAAGGACAGCCAGACCTACCGTTACCTTATCAATAACGCCAATTTCGAGAGCTATATCAAGGTCGTAAAGAAAGACGTGGAAACAGGCAAAGTTATCCCGTATGCAGGCGTTGGCTTCCAGATTTACGACCCAGAGGGAAACCTTGTGACAATGACATTCACTTATCCCGAAGTGACGGAGATTGACACGTTCTACACCACAGCAGACGGGGAGCTTATCACGCCGCAGACTCTGGAATACGGCAAGGGCTATTCTCTTGTCGAGGTGCAGGCTCCGTATGGATATGTTCTGGATTCCGAGCCAGTCTATTTTGACGTGGAGCAGGAAAATTCCGAAGATGAAAGCGGCATCACGGTTGTCAAAGTGGAACGCTCCAACGTGGCACAGAAAGGGAAAATCACGGTAGAAAAGTCTGGGGAGGTATTCAGCAGGGTATCAGGAAATAAGGGATTATATCAGCCGATTTTTGCAGTGGACAGCCTTGAGGGTGCGGTCTATGAGATTGCCGCAGCCGAGGACATTATTACGACAGACGGAACGGTAAGAGCCGAGAAAGGCGAGGTTGTGGATACCCTCACGACTGGTGAGGACGGCACGGCAGAATCCAAAGAGCTTTATCTCGGAAAGTATGAGGTAAAGGAAGTGACTGCCCCGTATGGCATGGTGTTAAGCGATGAAGTCCACGCCGTGGAGCTTGTGTATGCGGGACAGGAAATCGAAGTGACAGAAACAGGCACGGATTTTTACAATGAGCGTCAGCGTGTGGAAATCGACTTAATCAAGAGCCTTGAAATTGACGAAGCATACGGCGTAGGCAGCAACGGCGAGATTAAGGATGTTACGTTTGGACTGTATGCTGCTGAAGAACTGACCGCCGCAGACGGCTCTGTTATCCCTGCGGATGAATTGTTAGAGGTTATCTTCCTTGATGAAAACGGTCACGGAAAGGCGGTCAGCGATTTACCGATAGGCAGCTACTATGTGCAGGAAATCAGCACAAATTCTGCTTATCTTGTAAGTGACGAGAAATATCCTGTTGACTTTGAGTACGCAGGGCAGGAAACAGCCGTTGTAAACATCACGGCGAACGAGGGCGAAGCCATTGAAAACGAACTGATTTACGGCTCTGTCAGCGGCAGGAAATCCAATGAGGACGGCGAGGACTTGGGCGGTGCCGTTATCGGCATCTTTCAGACGGGAACAACTGAATATACAAAGGAAAATGCGATTGCGACTGCCACATCCGAGGATGACGGCAGTTTTTCTTTTGCGGAAGTTCCGTATGGCACATGGGTAATCCGTGAAATCGAAAGCCCGAAAGGATATGTACTCTCCGAGGAAGAAATCAGCGTGACAATCAGCGAAGTAGATGAAGTTGTAGAAGTAGAGCTTGTCAACTACTTTATTACAGGCAATATTTCTCTGACTAAGGTAGATAAGGATTACCCAGACAACAAACTCGCGGGTGCAGTATTTGAGGTTTACGTTGATACAAACGAAAATGGAAAACTGGATAAGAAAGATGAGCTGCTCGGCGAGATGGGCGAGGTGGAAAAAGGCGTGTACCAGATGGACGACCTGCGTTATGGCAGATACCTTGTCCGTGAGAAAACCGCCCCGACAGGCTTCGTGCTTGATGAGAATGTCTATCCCGTATCCATTGAAGAAAACGGCAAGACCTACAACGTGGAGAATGAAGCAGGCAAGGGCTTTGTAAACGAAGCACAGAAAGGCGGTCTTAAAATCGTCAAGACATCTTCTGACGGAAAAGTGGAGGGCTTCTCTTTCCGTGTCATTGGAAAGGATTACGACCAGACCTTTACCACCGACAAAAACGGCGAAATCGAGATTGACGGCTTGCGTATCGGCGAGTACACCGTATCCGAGGTCAGCGACAAGGCATCCTCTGGCTATATCCTGCCTGCCGACCAGAAAGTTACAATTAAGACAGACGAAACGGCGACTGTCACCATGCACAATGAACTCCGTGAAACACCGAAAACAGGAGATGATTTCAGTTTAGGCTTGTGGGTGAGCCTTACAGCAGCATTTACGCTCGGTGCGGGAATCTTCGGATTTGTCGGCTATAAGAGCGGAAGAAAGAAAAAGGAGGACTAGGCAGAATGAGAGAAAAAACCGTTATCGCTATTGTGCTTGTGGCGTTTATCGGCGGTGCGGCAGCTTGGCTGCATATCCGCAGAAAGAAGTAAATTAGGCAGTTTTTGTGTGGATGGGGCGGTTGAAAGATACCGCCCCTTTTCCATTTATGGAGGTAGTTATGGACAATCTGAAAACCGTAGAGGGAAAAGTAAAAGCTGTCCTGCAAAAGAATGAGGACGCCAGAAATGATGACATGGTGCTGTATCTTGCCCTCTGTAATCTTTATCTGAAAGATGCAGGCACAATGCCGCTTGCGGAGATAATGACACGGCATAAGGAGCTTGGCTTGCCGAGCTTTGAGAGCGTGGGCAGGACACGCCGCAAATTGCAGGAAAGACACCCAGAGCTTTTAGGAAGTGTACGGATGCAGAAAATCAGAGCCGCAGGCGAAAAGGCATACCGTAAATATGCGAAAGAATCGTGAGGTGAAAGATGCAGGATAAGTCTTTTGAATACGGAGGGTATCATTTTATCCCAGAGCGGCAGTTCACAAAACGGGAAGATGATTTTTTCAAGATTACCCGCAGATTAAAAACAGACAGGGAACTTGGCTTTTTCGCCGCTGACTATTACGGCAGGGGAAGCCAGAAATTCCCTTATTCTTACGATGATTTTTATGCTGCATCCACGGATAAGAAATGTGATATTTTCCGCTGCGTGGAGAATGGCAGGCTGTACGTCCCCTGCCAGTATGAATTGCAGCAATATATGGACGGAAAACAGCAGGAAAGGAGGAACGCCTATGAACGGTGAAACACGCTCCAATCAGGGCTATGAAATCATAGAGAGCTGCACTATCGGGAATACGGAGCTTGTCATCGGGCATCACCCGAAAGCCCCGAACCCGTATGTATGTTGGTACTGTAAGGGCGGCGGCAACTATTACTGGGGCTGTTACTGCAATACTCTTGAAGCCGCAAGGAAGAAACTGAACGAACGCTACCAGTCAGAGTGCCAGATGCCGTACAATCAACAGCACGATAAAAAGGCGAAGCAGCACGATGGGCGTGAGCGGTAGTATGAGCAGCAATGGAAACTATAAGAAATATGACTGCACGACCTGTCCTTACCCCCGATATAAGGACAGCCGTGTTATCTTCTGCGATGTCTGCATCCGAAAGGTTTTAGACTGGCAGAGGGAGAAAAAGCAGGGAAAGGAGAAGCCCGATGGAGAATGAAGAAAAACGGATGATTAGCTCTTATGAGGTTATACAGAGCATCCACATCGGAAAAAAGGAAGTGGTGTTCGGCATAGACGAAAAAGAGGAATATCCTTTTTTAGTCTGCGACTGCACTTATGACAATCCGCTGTCCGCAGAGTGGGTGACGGATGCGGTCGGCTCAGACGACTATCTGGAAGCCATGCAGATTTTTACCGACAGGGTGCAGGAGCAGATAGGGCTTATGAGAGCCGAGCAGGAACAGTTCAAGTTTGATATGACCCCCTTTACCATAGACGACTGCATCCCAGACGATAAAAATGACAGTATTGTGGGAAAGGTTGTTGTCATCAATGCTGAAGTCAACCGCTATGAGTATAGGCATTCCGCCTATCAGCTTGTGTTGGTGGACGGCGGACACGGTGCAAGGGGCGGCAGGGGGCAGGCGGTGTTTGGGACTTCGCTTGCGGACGGCAAGCACGCCCGATGGGAAAGGTACGATGTGCTTGGCGAAATCAAGCCAGAAAAAATGCCCGATTGGGCAAAAGAAGCCCTCACAAAAATCAAGGAACAGGAAAAAGCGAAGAAATCAAAGAGCAGGGAGGAACGCTGATGGAGATACGAGATTTGACACAGCCCGAACAGAAATACACCTACGCCCAGAGTATGCAGCTTGAGGGACAGACGGGGTGTGTCGGACATTTCCAAGGGGATTTTGCCCCCTCTGGATATGGCTTTTATACCACTTGGTTTGACGTTAGGGAGCAATGGAAACCAGACGAGTTCAATACGGGGCTGGACGAAGTTATCCATATGCTCCGTGAAGATAAGGGGCTGCTGCACAACCGTTATGATATGGGTGCATATGCGAAAAAATTCCCCGAAAGTGCGTTCAAAGGGAATTACTGTACCGAGTACGGCTTCCGTGTGGATACGGAGAAACACGCTTTCCTGCTCCGCTGCAACCCGACAAAGGGCGACTACGATTTTTGCTGCTACTGCTATGTGAAAGAGTGGCTTGATAAGCATATGGCAAAAGCAGAACAGGGAATCCGTTTTGTTGACCCGCATTACAAAGAGAAGTTCCGCATCCCAGACGGCGGCAAAATCATCATCACTTATGGTTGGGGAGAAAAGGCGGAAAAGACCTGCCGCTATATTGACGAGTACCATACCGAGGTAGGAAGCAACCTCTACCACATCTGCGAGTTTGCCGAGCGTATGGAGCAGAACGGACACACCTATGAGCCGAAGCCAGAAGATGTGCAGGCGGCGAAAGCCCCGAAAAAGAAAGAGTATGAACGATAGGAGGGATTTGAAATGGCTGTAAACCAGAAAGCGGTCAGAGTGTTAAATAAAGTCTTTGAAGCAGGCTTTACCGATGAAAAGGCGATTGCCGCCATGACAATGGATGATATTCTCTCCATGCAGGGGATTAGCGTAGCCGAAATCACGCTTATCAATGAGCTGCAAAAGAGCATCAAGGGAAACAAGGTCATCTCATTTCTGGGAGGCGGCACGGAATGAGCGGAGGACAAAAAATCTGCATGACGGACAGCGTAGGCAGGATGCTTTTCTCTGTCCCCGACGGCGGCATTATCCGTATGCTTTATGGGAACGGGGAGGATTATTTTGCTGTCTGCCATTATTTAGATGAAACCCATGCAGAGATTGACGGCGTAAGATACGCCGTTCGGGAGTTTGCAAAGAGGATGGAACGAAACAAAATCAGCTATGCCCCTGCCTAAAGGCGGGGCATGGACAACAGGAGGATTGATATTTTATGGAACAGATTGTTTTATCGGGCGGTGATAGGGATTGAGTACCGAGCTTATCAACCGCATTACGATAAAGAAAGACGGCGTGTATGTATCTTCCCACAGCTCCAACGACACCTCTCCCTACCATTCATGGAGGTGCAAGGGCTTGTCGGAAATCTATGCCGCCGAGGGGCAGAAAGGGCTTGACCGTGAGGTTATCCGTATGCTCTATGAATATGCCGAGCTTCGTGGCTCTCATAAAAGCCTTGACCGTTACCGTTATGCAAAGGACGCCCCTGCCGCCCGTGCCATCTATCAGAGGTTTATTGACCAGATTGACGACCGTTACGGGCAGATGGACGAAGCCGACCAGAAAAGCGTCTGGTACAAGCCCACGGAAAAGGCAAAGGAATACCGAGCCTATGAGCGGGATATGAGGGAAAAGATGTATTCCGAAATCGCCGAACGGTGCGGGGAATATGACAGGAAGCATAAAAACAGGGATTTAGGACGATAAGGAGGTGTGAGCCTATGGCTGCAAAGTACCAGCTAATCACAGAGCTGTACCGCCGCACAGGGAGGGACGTCACGAGAAACCCGCAGGCGTGGCAGGGCTTTTTATCCTCTGCCTGCCGCAACTACAAGTGCCGCTTTGACGAGCAGCTTTTAATCTATGCCCAACGCCCAGACGCCACCGCCGTTGCCGAGATTGGCACTTGGAACAGGCTCTTTAAGCGTTGGGTAAATAAGGACAGCAAAGGCATAGCGGTCTTTGACCCGAAAGGACGCAGGAACACGCTGAAATATTATTTTGACGTTTCCGACACCCATGAGGGCTATTATGGAAGCCGACCCGTCCCGATATGGCAGATGGATAAGCGGTACGAGCAGCCTGTCATGGAACGGCTTGCGGACAGGTTCGACGGCACGGAGGGCGGCGACCTTGCCGATTTCTTAATGCAGACGGCAGAGAACGCCGTGGAGGATAACCTGCCCGATTACCTTTCACAGCTTAAGGACTGTACGGAAAACAGCTTTTTAGAGGAACTGGACAGCTTTAATGTAGAAGTGATTTACAAGCGTCTGGCGGCAAACAGCGTCGCCTATATGCTGTTGAGCCGCTGCGGGCTGGATGCGGACGGCTATTTTGAGCGTGAGGATTTTGCTGACATCACAAATTTCAATACGCCTGCCACCTTGAACGCCATCGGCATCGCCACAAGCGACATCTCCGAGATGGCGTTGCGGGAAATCTCTGCGGCAATCCGAAATGTGCAAATCGAAGCTAGAGGTCAGAACCGCACATTTGCAAGGGACACTATAAGCCAGTATGATAAGGGCAGGAAACAACCCGAGAGGAGCGAATACAATGAGCGAAATCACTTACACGAAACAGGCGGATTATCTTATTCCCGACCTAACATTACCGACAGAGCCAGAGCTTCCGCTTGGCAGATACGCTTTGATGCACAGGGATTATCTGGAGCAGCACAAGAGGGTGGCTTACCTCAACCTGCTGACGTCGGGCAGGCTGAACGCACACCTGCACCAGACCGAGCAGACAGCTCTTTCCAGACTAGAACTACTGACGAAGCGGCTCGCAGCCGAGCAGGGAGTGACGGAGGAACTGAAAGAGAAAGCACCGATGCAGTGGGTGCAGGCGATGAACGCCATCCGCAGCCAAGCGGAAGAAGTGATACTGGAAGAACTGATTTACAACTGACGTCCCAAGAATCCGAGCCGCAGGCGAAGGATGATTGGCAGACGGAAGGAGTGCCTGCGGTACAGTTAGAAAAATCAGAGCCAGAATCGGACGGTGGCAGACAGGAAGAAAAAACGGCTGCGGCACAGACAGCAGAGCCAGAAAAACAGGCGGGAACTGAAAAAGGCAGCGTTGCCAATGAGGAAGAGGTTGCCGCAAATCTCCCGACCGTAGACGAACAGATTGAAATGATTGCTGAAGCAGAGGACGAAAAATCCTCTGCTTTTGCCGTTTCACAGGAGGATATTGATGCCGTCCTTGTAAAAGGAAGCAGCTATGCGGATGGTAAATACCGCATCTACCATCAGTTCCAGAAACAGGAAGATAAAAAGAAGAACATTGATTTTCTGAAAAGGGAATACGGCACGGGCGGTTTCTTTGTTGGCTTTTCAGACGGCACAGAGGGATATGTGTGGTACAGCGGCAAGGGCATCTCCATTGACCGTGGCGGCATTTCCACTGAACACGACCTTGTGCTGAGTTGGTCTAAGGCGGAAAAACGCCTGCGGGAGCTTGTTAAGGATAACCGCTATCTCAATCCCAAAGAAAAAGACCATTATGCGGATTATCTGGAGGGCATATCTGCCCCGCAGTATGAAATCGACACCCAGAGGAAACTGGCAAGGCAGCGTTTTATTGAAGAAAAAAGGGAGCTGCCGCCTGCTGACAAGAGGGATACGCTCGCCCTGCGGCTCTCTGATTTTATCCGAGATTTGGACGGATATGAGAAAGATTTGTTGGGCGTGATTGGCTGCAAGGATTTTGCGGATATGCCTGCTGACCTTATGGAGCAGGCATTGCAGCATCCAGATAACGTGCAGGAAATGCTTGATTTTTTAGCTTTAGTGCAGAAAAAGACTACAAGCGTTTACAGCCGCAGCAATGCGTGGCGTTTTTCGCAGGAGCTTACGGAGCTGTACCCTCTCCATTACCTCTACCATGAGGGCGATGTGGTGTATATCGGGGCGGACAAATATGAGGTCATAGCCTTTGATGAAAACGCCGTATCTTTACGAAATGCAGAATTTCCGTTGTTCGGCAAAGAGTTCAGCCGAGCCGATTTTGAAGAAAAGCTCCGTGAAAACCCTGCTAACGACCATCTGAAAACAGTCATTACCGAAAGCCAGAAAATGGGAACACCTGCCGAGGAAAAGCTCGACAGCATCACGTTTTCCATCGGGTTCTCCGAGCATCCCGCCTTTTATGACAGGGAGCTGAACGACCGATTTACGGAGCTTAGCTTTGCACTTGGGAACAGGCTGCTTGGCGTTTTAGATGAAAAACAGCATTATGAAAGACTGGATGAGAGTAAGGGTGTCGGCTGGTATAAAAAGACTGACTTTGAAATCCATGCAGTCATCGGCGGGGAGGAATTTAATTACGAGGGGCGGTTTGACATCGGGGACGGCGAGGGCGATTTGCTTGCCCATATCCGAAATTTTTATGAATACTCCCTCTCCCCCGACTGTCCGTTTATCCCAGAATGGAAACGGCAGGGCGAGGATTATTACAGGGAGCAGATGGAAACCCTGCGTTTCGGGCAGGATGTGTTTATCCCATTCTTAGAGCAGCACACCGAGCTGACACCAGAGGATGAAAAGCTCCTTGCTAAGATTTTGGCTACCGAATCCGACTGGAACAGGAAAGGCGGGGATAAGGAACAGACCGAAGAAATAGAAAATAAAGAGGAACAGCCTGCCATTGATGAAATGTCTGCTAAGGAACAGGAAACCGAGCCGCTACAAGAACGGTTTGAGGTCACAATGACTTCCGACGCTTTCCCAGACCCCGAAGATGCTTATGCTATCTGGGACAACAGCCGTGGGGATTATTATATCAACGGGGACGGTATGGTACTGACCTATCCAACCGAGGAAGATGCCGAGGCAGGACTTTTAAAGGTCAGAAAAACCGCTGCGGATAAGGAAGCGGCAAGCCCTATCATAGCAAGATACCTGTCTGGTGATGAAGCCGTCGTTATCATGCAGTATCCTAACGGCAAATATTACAACCGATACGGATACGATGAGCAAAGGGATACTGCCAATACGACAGCAGGCGGCTTTGACACATTTGATGAAGCGGAAAAAGCTCTGTACTCCCACCGCCCGAAAGCGGAAAAGGCGGTCGAGCCTACGCAGAGCCAAGACAGAGGGCTTCTGCCTGCACAGGATAATTCCGACCTCATCGGCAAAGAGCTTGTGATTGACAACCGCCGTTATGTAATAGAAAGCGTCGGTAAAATCAGCGGCGATGTTTCCATGCGTGACATCACGTTCCAGAACAGCACAGGCTTCCCGATAAACCGTGTGGAGAAAATCGGCTATGTCCGCAGGCTCTTGGAGCAGGCACAGGAAGAATTACCGCCCGAAGAAAAAGCAGAAGCTCCAACGGCAAGCCCGACTTCTCCTGCTGTTTCTGCTGACCGCCACAATTACCGTATTACCGATGATGCGTTAGGCGTTGGCGGTGCAAAAGAGAAGTTTCGAAACAATATGGCAGCAATCCGACTTCTCCACGACCTTCAGATAGAAAACCGACTTGCCACGCCCGAAGAACAGGAAACCCTTGCAAAGTATGTGGGATGGGGCGGTCTGTCTATGGCGTTTGATGAAAAAAATGCGGCATGGGCAAACGAATACAAGGAGCTGAAAGCCGAGCTGTCTGACGAAGAATACCGTGCGGCAATGGAATCCACTTTGACGGCTTTTTATACGCCGCCAGTCGTCATCAAGGCGATGTACGAAGCACTTGACCGTCTGGGATTCTCACAGGGGAACATCTTGGAGCCGTCCTGCGGCACGGGCAATTTTTTAGGATTGTTACCCGACAGCATGGAGAAATCAAAGCTGCACGGCATTGAGATTGACCCTATATCGGGCAGGATTGCAAAGCAGCTCTACCAGAAAGCCAGTATCGCCATTGAGGGGTTTGAGGACACAAAGCTCCCAGATAACCACTTTGACGTGGTGCTTGGCAATATCCCGTTCGGGGAGTTCAAGGTCAATGACAGCCGTTACAATGCCCAGAAGTTTTTAATCCACGACTATTTTATTGCAAAGGCTCTGGATAAAGTGCGGGCAGGCGGCGTTGTGATGTTCATCACCTCTAAGGGCACAATGGACAAGGCAAGCCCAGAGGTGCGGAAGTATATCGCACAGAGAGCCGAGCTTTTAGGTGCGGTAAGGCTTCCCGACAACACATTTCGGGCAAACGCAGGCACGGAGGTCACGAGCGACATCCTTATCCTGCAAAAGCATGACAGCGTAATTGACATTGAACCAGAGTGGGTACACCTTGACACAGATGAAAACGGCGTCACGATGAACAGCTACTTTGTATCCCACCCAGAGATGGTGCTTGGCAAGATGAGGATGGAAAGCACGAGGTTCGGCATGGACAGTGCCTGCAAAGCCTATCCAGATATGCCGCTTGCGGGGCTTCTCCATGAAGCCATGCAGCGGATAGACGGCGAAATCCCAGAGATTGAAAATGAGATTGACCGAATCTCTGATGAGCAGGACAAATCCATCCCTGCCGACCCGAACGTGCGGAACTTCTCTTTTGCCCTTGTGGACGGCAGGGTTTACTTCCGAGAGAATAACACCATGACCCCTGCAAAGGCATCCATGACCGCAGAAAACCGCATTAAGGGATTATTGGAAATCCGTGATTGCGTGAGAAAGCTCATCCAGTACCAGACCGACGGTTATCCAGAGGAAATGATACAGACCGAGCAGAAAAACTTAAACCGCTTATACGATGCGTTTACAAAAAAATATGGTCTTATCAACAGCAGGGGGAACTATCTTGCTTTTGCGGCAGACGAGAGTTACTTCCTGTTATGCTCTCTGGAAGTGCTTGACGATGAGGGGAAATTCAAACGCAAGGCGGATATGTTCTCAAAGAGGACGATAAAGCCCCACCGTGAAGTTACTTTTGTGGAAACGGCGAGCGAAGCCCTTGCCCTCTCCATCGGTGAGAAAGCCCGTGTCGATTTACCCTATATGGCACGGCTCACAGGCAGGACGCAGGAGGAAATCATAAAGGATTTGCAGGGCGTTATCTTCAAAGTGCCATCTTCCGAGCCTGCAAGGTATGTGACCGCAGACGAGTATTTATCGGGCAACGTGCGGGAGAAACTGAAAATTGCAAAGATAGCGGCAAAGGCAGACCCAGAGCTTGCAGTCAACGTGGCGGCTCTGGAAAAGGTCATCCCAAAGGATTTGCCCGCAAGTGAAATCTCCGTCCGTCTGGGTACGACGTGGATACCGCAGGAGGATATACAGCAGTTTATGATGGAGCTTTTAACGCCGTCAAGCTATGCGGAGGGCAAGCTGAAAGTACGCTACACGGCATATAACGGCGACTGGTTTATCGAGAATAAGAGTTCCGACGTGGGGAATGTCAAGGCGGACAGCACTTACGGCACGAAGCGGGCAAGTGCCTACCGCATTATGGAGGATACCTTAAATTTAAGGGACACCCGTATCTTTGATTATATTTATGACGAACACAACAATAAAAAAGCAGTGCTGAACCATAAGGAAACCACGGCGGCACAGGCAAAGCAGGAGGTGATAAAGCAGGCGTTTGGGGACTGGATTTGGAAAGACCCAGAGCGGAGGAACCGGCTTGTACGCTATTACAATGATACGTTTAACAGCATAAGACCCCGTGAGTATGACGGAAGCCATATCACGTTTGGCGGCATCAGCCCAGAGATTAAGCTAAGACCGCATCAAGTGAACGCCATCGCCCATATCCTTTACGGTGGCAACACGCTCCTTGCCCATAAAGTAGGGGCGGGCAAGACCTTTGAAATGGTCGCCGCCGCACAGGAGAGCAAGCGGTTAGGGCTATGCCAGAAATCCATGTTTGTCGTGCCGAACCATCTTGTCGGTCAGTGGGCGTCGGAGTACCTGCGGCTCTATCCGAGTGCGAATATCCTTGTGACGACCAGACGGGATTTTGAAACGGGAAACCGTAAAAAATTCTGCGGCAGGATTGTGACGGGGGCTTATGATGCGGTGATTATCGGACACTCGCAGTTTGAGAAAATCCCCATCAGCGAGGAACGCCAGAGGGAACAGCTCATGCGGCAGCTTGACGATATTGAGCGTGGCATTGACGACGTGCAGGCATCCCACGGGGAGCAGTTCACGGTCAAGCAGCTCATGAAAACAAGGAAAGCAATCAAGGCGAAGCTCGACAAACTCAATGACACCAAACGGAAAGACAGCGTGATAAACTTCGAGGAACTTGGCATAGACAGGCTCTTTATAGATGAGAGCCATTTTTACAAGAACCTTTACCTTTACACCAAGATGCGGAACGTGGGCGGCATCGCCCAGACCGAAGCCCAGAAAAGCTCCGACCTCTTTATGAAGTGCCGCTATCTGGACGAAATCACGGGCAGCCGTGGCGTAATATTTGCAACGGGAACGCCTATCTCAAACTCGATGGTCGAGATGTATTCCGTGCAGAGGTACTTGCAGTATGACACCCTTGCGAGGAATGGATTGCAGCATTTTGACAGTTGGGCGTCCACGTTTGGCGAAACGGTCACGGCTCTGGAGCTTTCCCCAGAGGGTACGAACTACCGAGCCAAGACGAGGTTTGCAAAATTTTATAACCTGCCAGAGCTGATGCAGATGTTCCGTGAGGTTGCGGACATCCAGACCGCCGATATGCTGAAGCTGCCCGTGCCAAAGGTCAATTACCACAATATCAAGACCAAGCCGAGCGAAATCCAGACGGAAATGGTGGCGGGGCTTGCCAAGCGAGCCGAGAAAGTAAGGGCAAGGCTTGTAAAGCCGCAACAGGATAATATGCTCAAAATCACGAATGACGGGCGGAAGCTGGCACTCGACCAGAGGCTGATTGACCCGATGCTGCCAGACGACCCGAACAGCAAAGTCAACGCCTGTGTAGATAATATTTACCGCATCTGGGACGAACACGCCGACACAAAGGCGGCACAACTCGTCTTTTGTGATTTATCGACACCGACTAATAAAAAGATAATAGAAACGCAGGAAGTCAGCGAAAATGCTTTTGAGATGATGCCCGACCAGTTTGATAATGTCTATGATGATATGAGGAAGAAACTCATACAGCGTGGAATCCCTGCGGAGCAGGTGCGTTTTATCCATGAAGCCGCCACCGATGCACAGAAAAAAGAGCTGTTTGCAAAGGTAAGGAGCGGCGAGGTGCGTGTGCTGTTCGGCTCTACCCCGAAGATGGGGGCAGGTACAAACGTGCAGGACAGGCTAATCGCTATCCACAACTGCGATTGCCCTTGGCGTCCTTCGGATGTAGGACGGATTTTGCGGACATTCAAAATAAAAAAGAATGTGGAGGTAACAGACAATGGCAAAGACAATTTTTGAGGAAATGGGCGGCAAATACGAAAGGCAAGGCGATTATTTAATACCGTGCTTAACTGTACCCGCCGAAGAAGAACAGCCGATAGGCATCTGGGGACAGCGGCATTTGGATTATCTGAAGCATCACTGCAAAGTTACATACACCAATCTTCTTACAAGCGGCAGACTTAACGCTTACCTTGCCGACATTGACAGACAGGCACAGGAACGCTTTGAAAGGCTCATAGAGGGTATGAAACAGGCACAGGGCATAACGGAACAGCTAAAGGCAGAAAACGCCTTAGAATGGACAGGATGCCTCAATAACATAAGGGCTTGTGCGAGGGAGATTGTGGAAAAGGAAATTATTTTTGCATAAACAGATGATTAGTGGCAGGGGGAAATCCTGCCGCTTTTTCTGCTTTAGTTTGTCAGCTTGACAAATAAAGGGTTAAGGAATATAATTAGATTCAGTATTATACAAGGAGTTAATAAATATGCGGCAAGGTATTCTTAAATAAACTGTCAATTTGATAGTGGGAACAAAAAGTAGCAGTCCCGTTTCACTTTTAATATGGGGCTTAGTTTTTTGTACCCAGTTTAAGAATACTTTTATCATGTAATTTTATATGCCCGAAAACATATAAGTGTTTTGGGGCTATTGGAGTTATTTACCCAGTGATAGGAGTATTTATCACTGGGTATTTTTATGCCCTTTTTTGGGTGTTGATAGGAGGAAAATCACATGAAAATAATTAACTTAGGCATTCTGGCTCACGTTGACGCAGGAAAGACAACATTAACGGAGAGTTTATTGTATACCAGTGGTGCAATTGCAGAACCAGGGAGCGTAGATAAAGGCACAACAAGGACAGATACAATGAATTTGGAGCGTCAAAGGGGAATCACTATCCAGACAGCAGTGACATCTTTTCAGTGGGAGGATGTAAAAGTCAACATTATAGATACGCCAGGCCATATGGATTTTTTGGCGGAAGTATACCGTTCTTTATCCGTATTAGACGGAGCAGTATTATTAGTTTCTGCAAAGGATGGCATACAGGCACAGACCCGTATACTGTTTCATGCACTACAGACAATGAAGATTCCGACAATTTTTTTCATCAATAAAATTGACCAAGAGGGGATTGATTTGCCAATGGTATATCAAGAAATGAAAGCAAAGCTTTCTTCGGAAATTATAGTGAAGCAAAAGGTTGGGCAGCATCCCCATATAAATGTAACGGACAATGACGATATGGAACAGTGGGATGCGGTAATTATGGGAAACGATGAACTATTAGAGAAATATATGTCAGGGAAACCGTTTAAAATGTCAGAACTGGAACAGGAAGAAAACAGGAGATTCCAAAACGGAACGTTATTTCCCGTTTATCACGGAAGTGCTAAAAACAATCTGGGGATTCGGCAGCTTATAGAAGTGATTGCCAGTAAGTTTTATTCATCAACGCCTGAAGGTCAATCTGAACTATGCGGGCAGGTTTTTAAGATTGAATATTCAGAGAAAAGGCGGCGTTTTGTTTATGTGCGTATATATAGCGGAACATTGCATTTGAGGGATGTTATTAAAATATCTGAAAAAGAGAAAATAAAAATCACAGAGATGTGTGTTCCGACAAACGGTGAATTATATTCATCCGATACAGCCTGCTCTGGTGATATTGTAATTTTACCAAATGATGTTTTGCAGCTAAACAGTATTTTGGGGAACGAAATGCTGTTGCCGCAGAGAAAATTTATTGAAAATCCTCTCCCTATGCTCCAAACAACGATTGCAGTAAAGAAATCTGAACAGCGGGAAATATTGCTTGGGGCACTTACAGAAATTTCAGATGGCGACCCTCTTTTAAAATATTATGTGGATACTACAACGCATGAGATTATACTTTCTTTTTTGGGGAATGTGCAGATGGAAGTCATTTGTGCCATCCTTGAGGAAAAATACCATGTGGAGGCAGAAATAAAAGAGCCTACTGTTATATATATGGAAAGACCGCTTAGAAAAGCAGAATATACCATCCACATAGAAGTCCCGCCAAATCCTTTCTGGGCTTCTGTCGGGTTGTCCATAGAGCCGCTCCCTATTGGAAGCGGAGTGCAGTATGAAAGCAGAGTTTCACTTGGATATTTAAACCAATCGTTCCAAAATGCGGTTATGGAGGGGGTTCTTTATGGCTGCGAGCAGGGGCTGTATGGATGGAAAGTGACAGACTGTAAAATCTGTTTTGAATATGGATTGTATTATAGTCCTGTAAGTACCCCCGCAGACTTTCGGCTGCTTTCCCCTATCGTATTGGAGCAGGCTTTAAAAAAAGCAGGGACAGAACTATTAGAGCCATATCTCCACTTTGAAATTTATGCACCGCAGGAATATCTCTCACGGGCGTATCATGATGCCCCAAGGTATTGTGCAGATATTGTAAGTACTCAGGTAAAGAATGACGAGGTCATTCTGAAAGGAGAAATCCCTGCCAGATGTATTCAAGAATACAGGAACGATTTAACTTATTTCACAAATGGGCAGGGAGTCTGCTTGACAGAGTTAAAAGGATACCAGCCAGCTATTGGTAAATTTATTTGCCAACCCCGCCGCCCGAATAGCCGTATAGATAAGGTTCGGCATATGTTCCACAAGTTAGCTTAACAGCTTGCAAAAGTCATATAAAATGAGATTTGAAAGGATTAGAGACTAATTATGATGAAATGCGAATGGATATTGTGTCCTGTTTGTGGGAGCAAAACCCGTAATAAAATTAGGAAGGACACTGTTTTGGAGAATTATCCCCTTTATTGTCCAAAATGCAGACAAGAAAGCTTGATTAAAGTTGACAACTTGAAGATAACTGTCATCAAAGAGCCAGACGCTTAAGACGCAGAGCCGATGAAATTGTGGAACAATTCACGAATCATCGGCTCTTTTTGTTTCGTATTTGAAAGAACAAACTCACCAAATAAAAAAAACGATATTCGGGTGGGTTATTTTGTTATACCCTAAATTACCCTCTGAATTTGTTTTTAAATTTGGAGGGATTTTTTTATGTTCTTTTTTCGGGCGGTTATTCATCTGCTCATACGAAGTAAAATTTATCAATACATAGCATATCAGAGAATGGCAGGAAACCAGTTAAAAAAATTTCTGCCAGTGCAGCGGTACTTCTCACCTTGAAAGTGGAAGTACAATCTCCATACAACAGAATTTGTATTTCCCATAACCGTGAAGGTCACAGAGCCTTTGCGGTTTTTCTTTTGTCGTTTTTTGTTGGAAAGTGCCGCAGGGCTGTTTCTGGTGTGCGTTGCCGCTCCCCGCCTCTCCATCTGGATTTTTACATTTCAAAAATTCAGATTGGAGGTATTAGCGGTGAAATACGCACCAAGAAAAGTATATATCAAAGAAAGCGGCGGCTATGTGGAACTGTCCTATACGGATTTCTGCCGCCGCAGGCAAGCCGACAAGGGATATATGGACAAGCTGTTTATCCCCGTCCAAGGTTGTCTGCTTGAAGTCGTAAGGGAGCAATATGCGGACTTCTACCGTGACAGGGAGCGGTGGCGTTACCTGCAAAAATTAGATGCGAGGAACAGCCTGCTATCTCTGGACGGATTTACGGACAGCGAGGGGAATCCTCTGGACTTTATCGCTGATGAAGCGGCGGACATTGCGGAAACCGTTGTCAATGCTGTTATGGTGGACAGGCTGAAAGCCGCCCTGCCTTTGTTGTCGGATAGTGAGCAGGAGTTGATACAGGCAATCTTTTTTGACGGACTTTCCGAGCGTGAAGTCGGGGCGAGGTTAGGCATAACCCAGAGCGTTGTGAACAAACGCAAAGCCAGAATCCTAAGAAAACTAAGAAAGATAATAGAAAATTAAAATTTAAGGCGTTCAGCCCCCTTGTTTTTTCCTTTGGGAAAATGAGGGGGCTTTTCTCTGCCCTCTCAATCAATTCTGATTGGAGGAAGAAAGAATGGCATACAACCACGGACGGGAGGACAGGAAATGGCGTATCTGGAAAGAAGCGGAGGAAAAGCTGCTGCGTGAGTGCGGCGTTGATGAAGTGACCATTGAGCAGATACGCATAGCGGACAGGGCAGACTTCAATTCCAACAGGCGGTTTTACCGATGGACGAATGACGTTGCGGAATACCTTGAGGACATGGCAGACAGGGAGCGGCAAGCGGAGGTGAATACAGTTGCGGAGTTACTGGACGAGATTGAGAGCGAAAATCTCTATCAAGTATTAGTCACGGTGGACGGGCGTACCTTGAAAATCGTCCTGCTGAAAATGCAGGGGTATTCCACAAAGGAGATTGCCCCACTTGTGCATTTGACGACTGGTGCCATCTATGCGAGGTTAGACCATCTGCGGAAGAAGCTTCGGAAAATTTTGTAAGCGTCTAATACATCCCATTATTCTGCGGGCTACTGGGTGGGGAGTGGAATCTCCCCGCTTATTTTTGGCAGGAGGAAAACGGGATGGCATATAAAGCTAAGGCGTACACGCTTCGGGAGGAATCCACGGAAAGCGGTATAAGGTATTTTATCAGTTTTAAGGACGGGCAGGGGGAACACCACGAACTGGAAGTATCCGAGCAGTTATTCTTTGAATTTCGGCAGATGGAACGCAGGAACAGGAATCTTCTCCAATGGGACGAGCGGCACAGGGAGTTTTCGGAAGTATGGGACGAAACGCTGAACAGGCGGGCGTTAAAGCTGCCTAAGAGCATTGAGGAACAAATGATTGAAGCAGAACGGGCGGAACTGCTCTGTAAGGCGGTTGACAGACTGCCAGAGATACAAAGGCGACGTTTCCTGCTCTACTACGAGTATGAGTTCAATTTTTACCAAATCGCCGCTATGGAGCATTGCACCGCTTCTGCAATACAGAAATCCGTTGCTGTTGCAAAGAAGAAAGTAAAAGCGGAAATGAGGAAATATCTCCAACCATGACCGACACCGCCCGAAAAAGAAATCTGTTTTTTATTTGTGTGGGATTGGCGGTATTACATACTCTCACTTTTTTCGTGGGAGTAAATCTATTTTTAAGGAGGTCAACGCCTATGTGCAACAAAAACAAGATAACTGCCCGAAAGGAGGAAACCCATGCAGAAGTTACAGACAGTCAACGCCGAAACGCTCCTTTATGAGCCGCTTGAGAAGCCGTCCTTTGTGGTGGACAGCCTTATCCCCACAGGCTTGTCGCTGTTCTGCGGCTCACAGAAGATAGGCAAGAGCTGGCTCATGCTGAAGCTGTGCTTATGCGTGTCGCAGGGAATCCCCTTATGGGACATGACGACAATGGAGGGCGATGTGCTTTACCTCTGCCTTGAGGACACGTTCTGCCGCATACAGGACAGGCTGTTCCGTTTGACGGACGAAGCGAGCGGGCGGCTTCATTTTGCCGTGGCAAGCTGCAAGCTGTCAGACGGTCTTATCGTGCAGCTTGAGGATTATCTGAAAGACTATCCAGACAGCAGGCTCATTGTCATTGATACCTTGCAGAAAGTCCGTACAGCTTCAAAAGACAACGCCTATGCAAGCGACTATGGGGACATCTCCCTAATCAAAGATTTTGCCGACAGGCACTCTCTGGCGGTCATTGTCGTACACCACATCCGAAAGCAGAATGACAGCGATGTGTTCAACAAGGTGTCTGGGACGACAGGCTTAACGGGGAGTGCGGACGCTACCTTTGTTCTGGAAAAGGAGAAACGGGCATCTGACACCGCCAAGCTGTATGTAACGGGCAGGGACACGCCCTATCAGGAATACACGCTCCGTTTCCGTGATTGCAGTTGGGAACTTGTGGAGAGGAAAACGCAGGAGCAGCTTGCGAAAGAAACGATACCAGATGTCCTTTTTCGGTTGGTGGATTTTATGAGGGATAAGGAAGAATGGGCAGGCACGGCAACGGAGCTGTTAGCCGCTATGGGGGAAACGGAAACCATACCCACGGTGATTACGAAATGGCTGAATGAATATCACACCACATTTTTAAGCGAGAACCGTATCTGCTACCAGTACAGCCGCAGGAAAGACGGCAGGCAGATTGCCCTTGCAAGGAGGGCGGGTGACAGCGGTGACGGCGGTGACAGCGATATTGGGATACCCCCTGTTACTGTCATTGACGCTTAAAGCCATGTAAAGTTGGCGGCTCTGCCCTGCGGGTGACAGCGGTGACGGCAGTGACAGTGATTTTAGGATACCCTGCCGCTGTCATCCCTACGGGAGAACACCCCGCAAACGCAAAATGCAGGCGTGGGATTCACCCGCCCTTTTCGGGCGTGTAAAATCACCCCTGCGGTCAGAAAAATCTCTCCGATTTTTCCGACTGCGTTTACAGGGTGTAACACACTACACTTTGCCCTGCAAAGAGCCGTGTGCCAGACGTTCCCTCTGGACTCCCTTATGGCAGGTCTTACGCCCTGCTATCCTACGCCTTGCGGCTTCGGATAAAAGAACGGCGGCATGACGGTTACAGCTCTTGCGAGGGAGTATCCCAAAAACACCGTCACCATCGTCATGACCGTCATGCAGGGGATAAGGGTGACAGTTACGGCAATCGGCAGGGGGCATCCCAAAACTGCCGTCACCACCGTCACCGCTGTCACCCAAAGGGCAGTTACCCGCCGAAGAAAGGAAGATGATGGATTATGCCCTATGCAATCCTGCGTTTCCAGAAACGCAAAGCGGGCGGCGTTGCGGCTTGCGAACGCCACAACGAGCGGAAGAAAGAAGCCTACAAAAGCAACCCAGATATCGACATGGAACGCTCTAAAAATAACTATCATCTTGTCGCACCGCCAAAGTACACCTATAAGAAAGAGATTAACCGAAAGGTAGCCGAAGCAGGGTGCAGGACAAGGAAAGACAGCGTGATGATGGTGGAAACGCTCATCACGGCTTCACCAGAATTTATGAACCAGTTACCGCCCGAAGAACAGAAAGCGTATTTTACGATGGCTCTGGATTTCATTTCGGAGCGTGTCGGGGAGCAGAATATCCTCTCCGCAGTCGTCCACATGGACGAGAGAACGCCCCATATGCACCTCTGCTTTGTGCCGATTACACCAGACAATAAGCTGTCCGCCAAAACAATTTTAGGCAATCAAAAGAGCCTGTCGGAGTGGCAGACCGCCTACCATGAGCGGATGTCCTCACGTTGGAATCAGCTTGAGAGAGGTCAATCTTCGATGGAAACCAAGCGGAAACACGTCCCCACATGGCTCTATAAGTTGGGCGGCAGGCTTGATAAGCAGTATGGGGAAATCGTGTCTGCCCTGTCCGACATCAACGCCTTTAACGCAGGGAAAAAGCGTGACAAGGCTCTGGAACTGGTTGCCGCATGGCTGCCCGAAGTGGAGAAATTCTCTAAGGAAATCGGCAGACAGCAGGCGTATATCGACAGCTTAAAGGAGCAAATCGGGCAGGAAGCCGACTATGCAGGGCGTATGCGTGATGAAAAGTACGAGCAGGAATTAAAGGTGCAGAAAGCCAACCAGAGGATATTTGAATTGCAGAGAACCAACGAGCAGATGGGGCGGCTGCTCTCAAAGATACCGCCAGAAGTGTTGGAAGAATTACAGAGAACAGGCAGAAACAAATCAAGAGAAAGGTAAAAAGTGAATGAAGAAACAGGATTTTAAGGTGTTAAAGACCAAAGATTTATACCCGTTTCCCGACAATCCGTTTCATGTTGTGGAGGATGAAACGCTGTCAGAGTTAGCGGAAAGCATCAAGGAATTTGGCATTGTCACGCCGATAATCACACGCCCGAAAGAGGACGGGAACGGTTATGAAGTGATTGCGGGGCAGCGGCGTGTCCGTGCGTCCGAACTTGCAGGTATAAATACCGTGCCTGCATTTGTCCTGCCCTTAGACCGTGACCGAGCCATCATCACCCTTGTAGACAGTAATTTACAGCGTGAAAATATCCTGCCATCGGAGCGGGCGTTTGCCTACAGGATGAAATCCGAAGCCATGAAGCGGCAGGGTTTCCGCACAGACTTAACCTCGTCACAAGTTGTGACGAAGTTGCGGACGGACGACAAAGTGGCACAGGGCTTCGGCGTGGGCAGGATGACCGTCCAGCGTTTTATCCGCCTGACGGAACTGATACCGCCGATTTTGCAGATGGTGGACGAGGGGAAAATCGCCCTCACACCTGCGGTGGAACTGTCCTTTTTGAAGAAAGACGAGCAGGAAAATCTCTTTGCCACGATGGAGAGCGAAGAAGCAACGCCCTCACTCTCACAGGCACAGCGGATGAAAAGCATGAGCCAGAGCGGGCAGCTTGACATGGATATGATATTTTCCATTATGACGGAGGAAAAGGGAAACCAGAAAGAAACCTTGAAAATCAACACAAGCAAACTGAAAAAATACTTTCCGAAGGACACAACGCCGAAGCAGATGGAGGAAACCATCATCCGACTTCTGGAACGTGAGTTGCAGAGAAAACGGAGCAGGGACAGCCGCTAACCTTCTTTTTTCGGGAAGTAAATGCAGGAATTTGGAACAGAAGAAAGACAGAATTTTAAGGAGAATGAGGTAAGGAATGAAAGAAATCCAGTATGAGATTGTAAAGGAAATCGCCGTATTGTCTGCGAGTGACAGCGGCTACACAAAGGAAATCAATCTTATTTCATGGAACGGGAGAGAGCCGAAATATGACATCCGCAGCTTTTCCCCGAACCGTGAGAAGTGCGGAAAGGGTATCACGTTGAACGCTGATGAAGCAGCGGCACTCCTTGAAGCATTACAGAAAGAAGTAAACAGCGGGGATTGATGGTATCTGATTGACAGGGCGGGGCGTTTCCAGACGTTCTCCTGCCCTGTCTGGAAAGGAAGATTTAAGTATGGGCGAGGATAGGAAAACAACTGGAAGAAGAAAGCGTATTGTGCCAAAAGGGCAAGTACAAATGATTATCAGTCGAGAATATATCGGCACACAGACCGTTGCAGAAGCGTTTGTCCCGATTATCTCCGAGGATATTCGGAAGAAGATTGCCGAGGGCGACACCTTCGACAATGAGGGGCTGTCCGCTTAGAATGTACGCAATGGAACATGAAAACGTTAGGACAGATATGGAGGTTTTACAGTATGGCAGGAATAAGAACGGAGAACAAGATTTATGAAGTCGGCATTTACTGCCGCTTATCAAAGGACGATGGCACGGATAACGAGAGTGCGAGCATTGCGACACAAAAATCCATCCTCACGGATTATGTGAAAAGGCAGGGATGGCATTTAGCAAAAACGTATGTTGACGATGGCTACTCTGGAACAAATTTCCAAAGACCAAGTTTCCAGAATATGATTAAGGACATTGAAAACGGGCTGATAAACTGCGTGATTACAAAAGATTTATCCCGTCTGGGGAGGAACTATCTTGATTGTGGGTTATATCTGGAAGTCTTTTTCCCAGAGCATAACGTGAGGTATATAGCGGTCAATGACGGCGTGGACACCTTAAACAAATCCGCTATGGACATCACGCCTTTCCGCAACATCCTAAACGAAATGTATTCTGCCGATGTGTCAGTCAAGATAAAATCGGCGTACCGTGCGAGGTTTCAGCAGGGGAAATTCATGGGAACAACAGCCCCTTATGGCTATGTCAAAGACCCTGCCGACCACAACCATCTGCTGATAGATGACAAAGTTGCCCATGTGGTAAGGGAGATATTCGACCTTGCGTTAGCGGGCAACGGCATCGCCAAAATCCGCAAGCACATCAACAAACAGCATATCCTACGCCCTGCCGCTTATGCGGTGGAGCAAGGGGCAACAGGCTATGAGCGGTACTTTGAGGATAACGAGGAAAACCGTTATATTTGGAGCGAGAACAGCGTGAGGGGCATTTTAAGAAGCCCGATATATGCGGGCAACCTTGCAGGCTACAAGCGGATTGCAGCCAACATGAAAAGCAAGAAACGCCCCTCTAAGCTGCCCGAAGAATGGGAAGTGATACCAGACACCCATGAGGGGATAGTCACGCAGGAGGAATTTGACACCGTACAGCAGCTTATGACGAGCCGCAGGCGGGAGCAGAACGCAGGGGGATTTGAGAATATCTTTTCGGGCGTTATCAAGTGTGCGGACTGCGGCTATGCGATGCGGGCGGCGAGTGCCAACAGGAGGAAACGCCCCGACATCATCGACTGCGTACAATACACCTGCAATAATTATGGCAGATATGGCAATGTTATGTGTACCGCACACAGCATTGAAGCGAGGGACTTATTCAATGCCGTCCTTGCCGACATCAACCGCTTTGCGGATATGGCGGTCAATGATGAAAAGGCGGTCAGAGCCATAGAAAGGCGGCTCACGGAAACAGACCAGAGCAGGGCGAAATCATTAGAGAAAGAAAAGAAGAAGCTGAACAAACGCCTTGCGGAGCTTGACAGGCTGTTTTCCTCTCTCTATGAGGACAAGGTAATGGAGCGTATCACGGAGCGGAATTTTGAGATGATGTCGGGGAAATACCAGAAAGAGCAGCTTGAAATTGAAGCACGGCTGAAAGAGGTAACGGAAACGCTCAATGACAGCTATGAGAAATCGCAGGGCGTGAGGGACTTTCTATCCCTAATCCGCAACTATCAGGGGCTGAAAGAGTTGGACGCAACCATCATAAACGCACTCATAGACAAGATACTTGTTTCGGAACGTGAGAAACTTGCGGACGGGACAGTAAGGCAGGAAATCAAGATTTACTATAAATTCATCGGCTTTGTCGGTGAATTACATATCACACCCACAAAGCGGTGGACGGCGTTAAAGCCTAAAAATTGTACGGTGTGCGGTGTTGAATACGTCCCCAGCTCTGGAATATCAAAGTATTGTCCCGCTTGTGCTAAGAGGATACAGAGGGAGAAATCAAACGAGAGCAAACGCAGGAGTAGGGAGAGGAACCGAAGGGCATGTATTGAACTGTCCGCAAAAAATGACCGACTGATTTGGAACAGCGTCAAGGCAGGCTCGAAAGGCAGGGCAATATGTTCCCAGAGGTTGAAGTTTACCGCTATGTGACGGAACAGACTTTTGATGCCTACCTCTTTCAGTTGGTGGAGGGAAAGCAGAAATTTATCAGCCAGATAATGACGAGCAAAAGCCCCGTCCGTTCTGCCGAGGACGTGGACGAAGTGGCTCTCTCCTTTGCGGAGGTCAAAATGCTTGCCACAGGCGACGAGCGTTTCAAGGAAAAAATGGATTTGGATATGCAGGTGGCGAAGCTGAAAGTCTTGAAGCAGAGCTATCTTTCCGAGCATTACGACCTTGAGGACAGGATACTGAAGCACTACCCGCAGGAGATTAAAGACTATGAGGAACGCATTACAGCCTATGGGAATGATGTGGAGATTGCCAGTCAGCATAAGCCGCAGGGGGAGGATAAGTTCTGCCCCATGACCTTAAAAGGCGTGACCTACAAAGAAAAAGCGGATGCAGGCGAGATGCTTCTTGCCATCTGTAAGGAAAATCCGTTGTCACAGCCTATAGAAATTGGCAGCTACCGTGGCTTTCAGATGGAGGTTTACTATGATACCGTCAATGCCCACTACTGTTTAAATCTCTGCGGAATGAGGAAACACAAGGTGGATTTAGGCGTGGACGCTCTGGGCAATCTGACCAGAATTGAAAATGAGATTGCCAAACTCCCTGCCAGACTGGAAGCCGCCAAGACCAGAAAGGAGGAAACCATCGCACAGCTTGAAACAGCAAAAGAGGAAGTAAAGAAACCATTTGCCTTTGAAAATGAGCTGAAAGAAAAGACGGAAAGGCTGAACGCCCTCAATATCGAACTGAATCTGAATGAAAAGGACAACGCTGTTATTGACGATGAGCAAGAGCAGAACGGTGAGCCGGCAGAGAAAAAAAGTGCGGACAGGGAGAGGTAAAATCCAGTTTGCACATTTGTATTGCTTTATTTTGGGCAGTATAATAAGTGACGGTAAGAAAAAATCGGAGGTGAGGAAGAATGTCTGATGCGTTCAGATTTGAAACTTTTGTAGACGTCCACAGCAATATCTTTAATGAATACCTCGGTTCTGTCATCGCAAAGCTGTCCAGAGAAAATGAGGGATACCGTGCCGTGAGAGCCGAGATTGAGAGCCTTTATGAGAAATATCCGAAAGTCTTAGGCGTGTTTGATACGGAAACATCGGAGGAACTGACCGAGGAAGAATGTGCCGCACTTATTAAAGTGATGGAGCTTAGGAACAAACTCACGGATATAGAGATGCAGTCTGTCTACTTCCGTGGATGCTATGACTGCATAGGGTATCTAAAAAAAGCAGGGATTTTATAATGGACTGACCGAGAATAAGGCGGTGTCGGCGTGAGTGCTGATACCGCCTTTGTTATCTCTATTGGGTAGAAATAATAAGTGGGACATGGTATAATTAGGAAAATATAAAATGCCACAATTCAAAGGCAATTGAATATGTACGAAAGGGCTAGTTTATGAATATAGATTTAAATGAACGCTTGAAAAAGTCAATGATTTATCAGCAATTAGAAGAAAAGTGCAATGAAAAAGGACAGCATGAGGTTTTAACACTTGTATCAGATGTTGGAAATTTTGCAATAGAGCGTTTAAAAACAGTGATTAAAAATATGCCAGAGTTTACATTGCATGATGAAACTCATATTTTTAATATGCTTGCTATTATCGACAAAATTATACCGAAAAATAATATGAAAGAACTGTCAATTCCAGATTTGTTGATGCTGATTATATCAGTTTTTCTGCATGATATTGGTATGGCTCCTGATGAAACTTATATTTTGGTATGGAAAAATCAACTTTCCGACATTGATAGTAATGAGGAGTTAGAAAAAGAGAGGGAAAGATTTGCTCGTTTTCGTTTGACGTATACACATCAGTTATCTGATATTGAACGACTTTTAATGGAAGGAGAATATGGTAAAGCACAACTTCTCGAAGATTTTATAATTACAGAATATATAAGAACAACACATTCAATGCGTGCAAGGGAAATTGTACCAAGCCGCTAGCGCGGCGGCTAGCCCTAAGTATGTGAAATTACACTTTTTTCTTAAAATTTTCATTTTTCACAAAATAATAGTAGCAGTTTTTGTATATATGTTTTATTGTTGAATCACCACAAGACAACTTAAAACACAACAAAAACTGCTATGCTTATGTTATCATGGATTTTCAAACTCAACAACTATATTTCGGAAAATTTTTACCGCCCGCCTCCACATAAATGATGTTTCCCTCACTTTTCCATCATTTTTTCAAGGAGGTTCCATTATGGACAAATATTTATCTGTTTTCCGGGAGATGATCTCCCTGCGCGGTCTTACTGTGAAGTGCTATACTAAAGTTGTAACGGGAGTGGCTAATGAGATATAATAAAAATCACAAGAAAGAGGTATTCATTATGTCACAAAATTACACCCCCGAA
>CAJTGB010000022.1 GCA_910575835.1 Lachnospiraceae bacterium
GAGACCGCTACCAATGGGTAGTGACGAAAACGTGTGTGGTAAGGGCAATCTCAAAAGAAAAGCTGTCACAGGCAGGACTTGTCAGTTGCTACGATTATTATCTGGAACGTCATGCTTTGAAGTTATGTTGAACCGCCGTATGCCGAACGGCACGTACTGGTGGTGTGAGAGGGGGATTAAATTCCCCCTACTCGATTAATCAGATTATTTTATATAGCCAGCTAATGAATGGTGCTGTGATATTACACATATAATTTTAGCAAGCTTAGACAGATTAATTCCTGAAGCTGTCAAAATAGCTTTTAACTCAATGTATCGTGCCTTCAATTCTTCGTGCAATTCCGTGTTCTTATCTCCTAACCGCATATAACGTTGGATTCCTGGAAAGACGGCAATTAAAGTGTAAAGCCTTTATTAAGTAAAAGAGCACCCGCAGAAAGCGGAATGCTCTTTTCAATATCACACACAATAACAGACCTGTTATGTCATATCATATTACTTACTTTTGTTGAGCAGAGGTAAGTTCTCTGCTATTAGTTTACTTCTGGATTACTCGCCAGTCTTTGGTGAAGCCTTTACAGATGTACGCACAACCTTCGTTGCATTTGCGTTTGCCTGTAATTTCTTTACAATAAGATCTGCAAGCTGATCTGCTGTAATAGATCCATTAACGTCTGGATCTGGTGTTACAGTTGGCTCATCTGGATTTGGTGTAGGTGTTGGCTCTGGTGTTACAGAATTATCAGAATTAACTCTGAAAACAGCAACCGGTGAAAAGTGCTCAAATGCCCACTCTGCATACCAGCCATTGTCATCTAATTTTACTTCTGTTTCATATACCTGCCATAAACCATCTACCAGGTGTAAGATGCGGATCTTCTGACCTGCAGCCAAGTCTTTCAGTCCACCAAGATTAAATCTAACGTTTAATGGATGTTCTTCATCAACAACTGTACCATCTGCTGCTGCGATATCAGCAATTGTTACAACCTCGTATACAGCATCGTCATTTGCCAATGACTCTAATACTTTCTGCTGTTCCTGTAATTTTTTCAGCTCGCTTGGTTTGATCTCATCTGGATCGATATCATCTAACTGTTTGTTAAGCTCGTAAAGCTGATCCTTAAAAGTATTCTTAACAGTCTTGTCAAGCTTCTCTGGATCGTTTTTAGCAACATCATTCCAATTAGACATTGCAGGATCTTCTACTTCTCCTACAACAATTTCTTTACCTTCTTCAGTTGCCTGAACAGCATCGCTCTTCTGCGGACTATCAGCAGCAAAAGCAACTGTAGACATACCCAAGCAAAGAGCACCAGCTAATGCAAGGGCAACTATTTTTTTCATTTTCATGTCCTAATTTTCTCCTTCCATGTTTTCTGTTACGTTGTGTGACTATATATTAAAGCTTTGATGGCCTTAATATCCCTATTAACTATTGTTCTTCCCGCGTTGCATTTACTAAAAATCTTTCATTTGCTGAATCTGCAATACATGTTGAAAGTGTTATGATACCTGTACCTTGATTTACATTTACATCCATGTTGATATTTCCATTAATGCCGCTTCTCAGCTCGTCTAGATATTCTTGGAATTCTGTCGGAGAAGCAAAGCTGTAATTACCTAAAATGTAACGGTCATCAAATGGTGTAGCCGCAAATATCCTGTATTTCAGTGTTTGTTCCGGCAAATAAATGTACACATACGGATTGCTGTCAAAGAATGCCCTGTCTTCGTATTTGTGAAGATCTGCGAACATACTTCCATTTTTCATGTTATGTCCATATACCACGGTCACCGGATCGGTAAATTGTTTGTTATTATACTTCTCTGTATAAATAGTCCCCGGCAATCCTTCTTTCTTCTCAATTGTATGATTCAAATAGTATGCATCATCTTCCGTTGTACTTTGAAGAATGGGATAGTCAATATTAGTACCCGGTATCCAAATCCAAGCATATACATCTGGATTCGCAGCTTGTGCAGCCGCAAAATCAATCTTCCTATACATAGGATCATCTGCATCGACTGCTACCTGTTCTTTTAATTTTTCATATTGTTCTTGTGTTTCCTCGGGATCAGCCTTTTTTGCTTTTTCCGCAGCGGCAGCTTCTTTCTTCTGATTGGCAGAATATACATAAAACCCACCAATTCCTGCCAATGCAACCACTATAACAATAATAGCTATAATTAATCCGGCTTTTCCGGATGACTTCTTCCTGCCCCTGACATAGTTCTTACGGTCAGGCTTATCATAATCCATTGGTTCATCCTCCTAATTTTCAGTTCTTTTGTAATTACAGAACCTCTGTATAAAAGAAATTTACTACCAATTCTTTTAATTGTTCTGAATTCACCATATAGGCTTCATGTTCATCCGGCTGCTTTACTTCACCCGGAATCATCGACATATCGTCTGCAGTTAAAGAAACATCCAACATTTCGGGGACCAGATATGTAATATCTTCTACCGAGATATTTGCATACATATTCCCTTGCAAGGATTGGTAAATGGATAGCGGAAGCGTAAGGTCATTCTTCACCTGCGCCATAGCCGTGGCAAAGTAGTTTGTCATATACTGCTTCTGCCTTTCCAGTCTTCCCATACTGCTGGCAAATTGATCGGTATTCCGGTCTCGGATATAATCCTCAGCCATTTTCCCCTGCAGATGAATCGTATCACCCGCGTGATAAGGTTTGCCGCCTACTTCAACATCTTCTAATACCTGGATGTCTACGCCGCCGATTGCATCGTTTAAAATCGGTATTGCTTCTAAGTTAATTGCGCAATAACGTTGAATCGGAACCTTAAATAGTAAGTTTGAAACTGCATTTACCATTAATTC
Organism: Lachnospiraceae bacterium; assembly: GCA_910575835.1. Classification (GTDB taxonomy): domain Bacteria; phylum Bacillota; class Clostridia; order Lachnospirales; family Lachnospiraceae; genus Sporofaciens. The sequence goes on from CAJTGB010000022.1 coordinate 2,847, forward strand.
GCAACTATCCTCAGCCGTTTTGCCGTAGTAATATTGCAAAGTTAACTGCATATTCTTTTCAATCAGAAATTTACCATTTTCATCATATACTTTTACCGGTACATAGGTATCTCTGGGAATCGCAAGGATCTTGATCTTCCCGCTCTCAACGTTGATACTCACCAATATAACCGCATCGGCCAGACCTTGTCCCTTCATCTCATTGGCCTGCTCCACAGGAGTGCTGTTGTCAATGCCGAGACATAGGAAATTGATCACATCTTCGTTGTACTGGTATTCCTTGCCCTTGTATGTAATGAAGAGGCCTTCCTTCCTGGCTTCGGGAGTATCTTCCACATCGGAAAGATCAGTCTTTAAATTCTTCTCACCCTGAGCGCGCAAATAGAAGAAGCTGCCGGCTATTCCTATGATAACTACGAGTAACGTAGCTACCACACCTAACGTGATCTTCTTCCACCGTTGCATAGGAAGACGTTTTTTCTTCTTTTTTCTCCTAGATCTGCCATCTCCCTTTGGACTCCTATCGCCTAGAGGTCTGTCTTCAAATGAATCGTCATAAAGTATCTCTAGCGAATAATCGGAAGAATGGTCTGAATTCTCTCTCTTCGAAAGAAAGTCATCTTTTCTTTTCATCATTACCTCCGCATCAAGTCCACAATATGATAAAAATAATGCGTTTCTATCTAGCATTATACTTTATTTTCGTGGAATGTCAAGAGGAAAAAAGATGAAAATGCAATAAATTTGCAATAATTTTTTACAGGTGAATTATTCAATTGTTAACACTCTTGTAATATAATGTTAATATTTACTACGAACACACAGGAAACCTGGAATGTTTTGTAGAATTTGACAAGGCCCCCTTCTACGCCGTAATTATTAACATAAATAACTCCTCTCGACAACTGTTGTACAGCCTCTATTATAATATCATATATTTAATTTTTTTCAATCCCTTATTGCTATCTTACCTCTATTTCCCAGAAGCCAATTACTTCAGGGAATCCAAATCCCTGGAAGCAGCAGCCTAACTTCCTTACAGTCCTGGCCGCCTGGCCCGTTGCTTCACGGAACAAATTGTTACATATTATAAAACAGCCTCTAACGCTCCAATCCATGGATCCAGTCTGACTTCAGATAATAGATCAGGAACACCAGCGAACTTAGCGCCCAGGTAAGCGGATAAGCCCAGAATACAACTTTGATATCCGGGATAAACCGAATCATGATAGTTATGTAGCTGATCCGGACAACGCACCAGAAGATCAGCATAACAAACATAGGAACCGTAGACCGCCCGGCTCCGCGAAGGATTCCTGCCATACAGTGCGAGAAAGCCAGCAGGAAGAAGAAGAATGTCTCCGTATGCGCCTGGCTGGTGCCGAACGCGATCACTTCGGCGGTATCGTTGAAGGCCGAGAGCAGTACCGGAGCGGTAAAATAGACGGCCACACCGATCAGCTCTGATGCAACAAGCGTACAGACGATTCCGAACACAGAACCTTTTCTGGCCCGGTCATATTGCCTGGCTCCCAAGTTCTGGCTTATGAATGTTGTAAGCGCCAACGAGAAACAAGTAATAGGAAGGAATCCGAATCCCTGGATCTTCGAGTATGCACCGCAGCCGGCAACAGCCATTTGCCCAAACTGATTGATATTCGTCTGAACAAATACATTGGCAACGGATATGATGGAGTTCTGGAATCCGGCAGGAAATCCATTAGATACGATCTGGCGCAGCATATTCCTGTCCAGTCTGATCTGCCGGACAGACAGGCGGAATTCCTCCGGGCTTCCAAGCAATTGAAACAGACACAGGAATGCGCTGATAAACTGAGAGATGACCGTGGCCAAAGCCGCCGCTCCCACTCCGAAGTGGAACACACCGATCAGCACCAGGTCCAGCACGATATTAACAACCGAAGAGATGACCAGATAGATCAGTGGGTGACGGCTGTCCCCGACGGACTGCAGGATCCCTACAAAGAAATTATACATAACAAAAGCCAGCGACCCCGAAAAATAAATCCGAAAATAAATAATAGAATTCGGAAGAACCGCTTCCGGCGTCCCCATCAGTACCAGAATTTGCGGCGCGGCAAAGACGCCCGCTATCGTAAGGACACAGCCGCAGATGAGTCCGAAGGCAGTCGTCGTATGGATAGCCTTCTGAAGTCTCGGGATGTCTCTGGCTCCGAAGTGCCGGGCTATCACCACTCCCGAACCGATAGCGATCCCGTTGAAGAATCCTACCATCAGGAAGATCAGGCTCCCTGATGAACTGACGGCGGCAAGCGCCGCATCGCCGAGAAAATTACCGACGATCACCGAGTCCGCCGTATTATATAGCTGCTGAAAAAGATTTCCCCAAAAAAGTGGAACCGCAAACGTTATGATGCGCTTCCAGATCGACCCTTCTGTCATAAGTGTAGAAGATGTATTTGCCATGGCAAACTAGCCTCCAATTCCCGCAGATTATTTTCGCTGATACTTCTCGGTCCCATTCCTCTCTATGCAAAAATAAGTGCGGATTATTCTCTCAAATTTGTTTCCTTATTATAGTATAGGTAGTATGAAATGGAAAATCAAGAATTTTATTACAATGTATACTTGCAAATTTGCTGCAAATGCGCTATATTATCATCAGGTGACTATAAACAGGAGACTATTATCGACAGTTTCCTGCAATTAAGAGCATGGAAAAGGAGTGATTTGACCAATTGGACTCGAGTGACGTCACACAACTCATTATCCTGTTTGTTCTGCTTATGCTGTCCGCATTCTTCTCATCTGCGGAGACAGCGCTTACTACAGTCAACAGGATTCGACTTCGTACCTTAGCCGAAGAAGGCAGCAAACGCGCCGAAACGGTTCTGGCGATCACCGATGATTCGGGCAAGATGTTAAGCGCCATATTGATCGGCAACAACATCGTGAATCTATCCGCTGCATCACTGACCACAACTCTGGCATACAGTTTCGGTGGTTCTATGGTTGCGATTGCAAGCGGAATTTTAACTGTATTGATTCTTTTATTCGGAGAGATAACGCCCAAGACAATGGCTACTATACATTCTGAGAGAATGTCATTGATCTACGCCCCCGTCATCAGCATTTTCATGAAGATCATGACACCTGTGATCTTCATCATCAATGGTCTTTCCATTGGCGTGCTGTTTCTTCTGCGGGTTGACCCGAATGCTAAGAACAATACCATGACCGAGAATGAACTTCGTACGATCGTCGACGTAAGCCACGAAGACGGTGTAATTGAATCTGATGAGAGACAGATGATCAATAATGTATTTGATCTGGGAGATGCCAGGGCGAAGGATGTCATGGTTCCCCGCGTTCATGTAACATTTGCAGATATCGACAGTACCTATGAGGAGCTGATCGAGATCTTCCGGGAAGATAAGTATACGAGACTTCCTGTGTTCAAGGATACCACGGACAATGTGGTCGGAACGATCAATATGAAGGATCTGCTGTTATATGACAACACTAACGGATTCCATATTCGGGATATCTTAAGAGAAGCTTACTTCACTTACGAATATAAGAGTATCTCCGAGCTTCTGGTCGAGATGCGTCAGGCCTCATTCAACATCGCAATCGTGTTGGACGAATACGGCGAGACAGCAGGATTGATCACATTGGAAGATATTCTGGAAGAGATCGTCGGAGAGATTCATGATGAATATGATGAGAATGAAGAAGATTTTATCCAGGAGATCGACGAGCGCGAATACATTGTAGAAGGTTCTACGAATCTGGATGATCTGAACGATCGTCTGGAGCTTGATCTGAGATCGGAAGAATACGATTCACTGGGCGGATTCATTATCGAACGTCTTGACCGCCTTCCTGAAGAGGGCGACAGGATCGACACAGAAGACGGTATTCACATGGTCGTGGAGAAGTTAGACAAGAACAGGATTGAACTTGTACATTTGTACCTTCCAGAGGCGGATCCTCTATCCGAGGATGGCGCTGCTGATTGATATATGATTACGCTGATTATCTGAGATTGCCACTATCATGAGAATGATTAACTGGCATATCAGTATTCAGAATACCCACAATACAGATATGGCATATCACCGAAAAGACAGGTTTCTACTGAAACCCGTCTTTTTACGTTTCTGCTATATTTTCTTACTCGTACATCAAAAATTAAATACCGGCTGTTAATACATCAGCTTTTGTATCGCCTCATCCTCCAGGTTCTCCCGTGTAAGCCAGGTGTATCCGGTATCAACTACCGCTTCATTCCCCATTGACAATGCCGCCCGGGCAGCCGCTATGATCGTGGCGTAGCCCATCCCGAAGGGATTCTGCAGCACCAGCGCATCAACCCTTCCATCAGCCAGCGCGTCGATCTCCTCCTGATCCGCATCATATCCGACTACCGCCGCTTCTATCTCATTACGCTCCATGGCTTCCACTGTAAGCATCACAGCTTCTCCGTTCGTGGCATAGAACCCCTTTACATTCGGATGCTTCGCGAGAATATGATCGATCACCTCTTCTTCTGTGAGCAGCTCTGCCGCCGCGGCATCTTCATCGTTCGCTCCGCCTTCATCTTCGCCTTGATTCTCAGTCTGATTCTCACCCGCTTCCTCTGGAACGGTATCAGCCGCAGGATTCTCTGTTTCCTCTGAGGCACTATCATCCGCGGGCTCCTCCCCTGCCTCTGCTCCATCATCTTCACTCTGAGTCTCGCCGTTCTTCTCAGCCGCCACCTTCTTCTGCATCTCTCCTAACTGGTCCATATAATAAATCTCCGCAATCGAGATCTCCGGGTGATTTTCCTCTATCTCTTCCTTGAAGGCATTCTCACGGCTCATCGCCGACTCCGATTTAGAGTCGTGTATAAACAGAATAATCTCGCCCGACTCATCCGCCAATTCAGCAAGCCTTACTGCCGCCTCCTTCGCCGCTGCCTGATTATCCGTCGATACCATCGCCATCAACCCCTGGTATGCACTTCCAGAATCAAACGCCACCACCGGAATATCGCTCTCTGCCGCCAGATCAAACTGTACTTCACAGGCATTCACATCGGTAATAGCAATACCGAGCGCCGCCGGATACCGGGCAAGCTCCTCATCCAGGATGTTCACCTGCTCATCCACGCTGTCCGGCGTTCCCGGCGCACTGTAGGTCACCTTCACCCTGTCCTTGCCGTCATATCCCAGATTCTCGTTGATATCCTCTACCGCCTGTTCGGCGCCCTTCTTCACTTCTTCCCAATAGGGCACGCCTTCGGCCTTGCCTATTACGGAAATAGCCGCACCCTTTTCAAGCTTCAGCCCCATTATGTTATCGTATGCCGAGGGCTGTATCATATCCAGCTTCTTCTGATACTTCTTCTCCTTTTTTACGTCCTTTTTCGCATCCTTTTTCACATCCTCTGTCTCAGACACTACAGATTCTTCTGGCTTGTCTGCGCTGTCCCGGGGTGAGCATGCGCACGCACACATGGATGCACACATTGTAACCGCTATAATACTGCGTATCCTTTTCATCATACTTTTCTCTCCCTTTTTACAAGCAATTTTCATAACAGATTCGTTGTTTTCTCGCCAACCAACACTATACACTAATTCAGCCGGGAAATGTTGAAAATTTTCTTAATTTTTTATAACTTTTGAATTGGACTTGTATATTTCAGCCTTTTGTATTATGATATTGATAGGCAAAATACACGTTTTTGTCTATATACTAAAAAAGGAGGGTACATACTATGGCACACGTAATTAGTGATGAGTGCGTAAGCTGTGGAGCATGCGAAGCTGAATGTCCAGTTGGCGCTATCTCTCAGGGCGCAGATCATTTTGAGATCGACGCTGACGCTTGTGTTGATTGCGGCGCTTGCGCTGCTCAGTGTCCTACAGGAGCTATCTCCCAGGGTTAATACAGGATGTACTGGCGACGAATTTAAGACGATATACAAAAAGGCACTGTCCATTCCTTATCGGAATTCGGAGTGTCTTTTTGTTTGTATATTTATTTTGCTATGCTGACACCTTTTTACTTGTTTCGCGAAATCAATATGCTATGATACAACTGTTCAATAAATTGGACGAGCCGTAACGTTCAGACAAGCATTAAAACTTGATAAGGGGGTCATTACCATGGGCAATAACGCATTAGAACAATTGAAGAGGGAGACAAAAGATGATGCCAGACTATTTGCCTGCATCAAAGAACTGCACGAACAGGGAGTACCTTTCTCCGAACTGAAAGCGCTGATTCCTGATCTCCGCAGAACCCGCGATCAGCTACATATGAAACGGCTGCTTGAACATAACAATGAAGTCCTGCTGTCTATGTTCACCAAGGAGATGACATTCCTTCTAGACGCAAAAGAGCGTCAGGAAGAAGAAGAATTCAAAAAACTAGACCAGCTCATCCGCCAGCAGCAATCCTTTCGGAAAAGCGCGGCAGAAGCCGGTCCGGTTGAAAAATTAAAAAGATTATTCCTGCCTGCTTAAATTCGCGAACTTCGTGTATTCGCCTAACCAGGCCAGATTAACGGTCCCCACAGGACCGTTTCTTTGTTTGGCTATAATGATCTCCGCCTGTTTCTTGAACTCGGAGTCCTTGTTATAATATTCGTCACGGTAAATGAACATAACCACGTCGGCATCCTGCTCGATCGCCCCTGATTCACGCAGGTCTGAAAGCATCGGGCGCTTATCCGGCCGGCTTTCTACTGCACGGCTTAGCTGAGACAGCGCAACCACCGGGACATTCAGCTCTCTTGCCAGCCCCTTCAGAGAACGGGAGATCTCCGAGATCTCCTGCTGCCTGGATTCCTGACTCTTGCCTACGCTTCCTGTCATCAACTGCAGATAGTCAATGATAACGACGTCAAGTTCATGCTCCAACTTGTATTTCCTGCACTTAGAACGCAGCTCTGAGATGGAAATCCCCGGCGTATCGTCTATGATCAGCCGGGACCGGCCAATAATCCCTGCTCCTTCTATCAACTTCTCCCAATCAGAATCCTTCATATTGCCCGTTCGGATTGCCTGTGCATCCACCTGAGATTCCAGAGAGAACAGACGGTTCACCAGCTGCTCCTTCGACATCTCCAGGCTGAATATCGCGACCCCCCGCTCCTTCTTAAATGCGATATACTGCGCAATATTCAGAACGAATGCCGTCTTACCCATAGAAGGTCTGGCCGCCACCAGTACCAGATCCGAGGGCTGAAGCCCGGACAATTTATAATCCAGGTCGATAAACCCGGTAGGTATACCTGTAACTGTCCCCTTGCTCTTAGACGCCTTCTCAATCCGTTCAAGAGCGTTCAGCACCACCTGTTTGATCGGTACGAATTCACCCGTATTACGCTTCTGAAGCAGCTCAAACATCGACTTCTCCGTCTTCTCAAGCACAGTCTCTAAAGGCTCCTTCCCCGCATAGCAGGTATTCGCGATCTCTTCATTCAGGCGGATAAGTCTGCGCATTACCGATTTGTCAGCCACGATCTGAGCATAATACTTAACATTCGCCGACGTAGTCACCATCGTCATAAGATCTCTGACGAATTCCAGACTGGCGATCTCCTCCGGGACGTCCTTCTCCCGCAGCCGCTCCTGCAGCGTGATCAGATCCACCGGCTTCCCCTCATTATACAACTCCACCATGGAATCGAAGATCACTCCATAGGCACTCTGGTAAAAATCATTCCCGCTGATGATCTCAGACGATGTTGTGATCGCATCCCGGTCCATCAGCATCGCCCCGACAACCGACTGTTCTGCCTCGACGCTGTGGGGCATTACTCTCTTAATCAGCGCCTCTTCCATGACTTCCCCTCTTCCTATGCCTCTTCTGTCACGGTCACCTTCAATGCCGCGGTAACCTTCGGATGCAGCTTGACAGGCACCTCGTGCGTGCCAAGAGTCTTGATAGCTTCTTTGAGCTGGATCTTCTTCTTATCTATATCCAGACCCATCTGCTCCTTCACTTCCGCCGCGATCTCCTTGGACGCGATAGAACCGAAAGCCTTGCCGCCCTCTCCGGTCTTGATGGACATCTCTATCTTACCCGCTTCAATCTTCTTGCCTAATTCCTGTGCCGCCTCATATTGCTGCTGTGCGATCTTCGCCTCATTAGCCTTCTGCAGCTTCAGGTCGTTCAGGTTCTTACTGTTCGCCTCTACGCCTTTTCCCTTCTTAAGGATAAAATTCCTTGCGTAGCCGTCGCTTACATCTACTATCTCACCTTGTTTTCCAAGGGACTTTATGTCTTCTTTTAATATTACCTTCATCTTAGATGTCTCCTCCTTTTATCATGTCATCAATTACTGCCTTTAGACTCGCCACTGCCTCTTCCATATTCGTATGGTCGAACTGCGCTCCTGACGCATTCAGATGGCCTCCTCCGCCGAGACGTTCCATTATGATCTGCACGTTGACTTCATCAATAGACCTTGCGCTCACGTAAATCCTTCCGTTGTACTCGGTCAGTACAAAGGACGCTTTGATCTCACTGATATCTAACAGCTCGTTGGCAGCCTGTGCACCGATGATCGTAGGGCTCTCGATCTTAAGCCCGACTCCCCTGGCAATAGCGAATTTCTCATAGTATACCTCTGCGCTGCTGATAATCTCCGCCTTCGCACGGTAGGACTCGATATCGTCCCTGAACATCTTGCGCACCAGCGTGATATCTGCCCCGCATCTGCGCAGGAACGCCGCCGCCTCAAAAGTCCGCACGCCTGTATGGTTCACAAAATTATTCGTATCGATCATGATACCTGCATACATACTGCTCGCCTCTATCTTCGGGATCTTGATATCATCTACGATATACTGCAGCACCTCCGCAACCATCTCGCATGAGGACGAAGCGTAAGGTTCTATATATGACAGCAGGGCATTCTCAATATTATCGCTGCTCTGTCTGTGATGGTCAAGCACCACGATCGTCTTCGTCTTCTTCAGCAGCTCTTCGCATTCCGTCATCATGGGGCGGTTCGTATCCACCACTACTACCATGGAATTCTCGTCAGCCATCTCGATCGCTTGGGCTGACTTCAGGAACATCTCGTCGGGATAATTCGAATCCCTGACAAAGCATTCATACAACGGGCGCAGAGATGCGGACACTTCATTGATCACAATATATGCCCTCTTCTCCATCGCCGCCGCCGCCCGGCAGATTCCGATCGCAGCTCCGAACGCGTCAGCATCCGTCAGCTTATGTCCCATAACGAATATCCTGTCCTTCAGGGTCAGGAACTCTCTGAGCGCTTCTGCCTTCACTCTTGCCTTCACTCTTGTATTCTTCGAGGTCTGCTCACGCTTCCCTCCGTAATAGGTAATTCCGCTGCCGTCCTTGATCACCGCCTGATCGCCGCCGCGGGCAAGGGCAAGATCTATTGCTACCCGGGCATAATTATAACTCTGAGAGTAAGAATCTCCGCTCAGTCCAAGCCCGATACTTAAGGTCGCCGGAATCCCGTTGCCGATATTCACCGACTTGACGTCTTCAAGCAGCGAGAACTTATCCGCCTCCAATTGCTTGAAATACTGCTTCCTAAGTACAATAAAATACTTATCCGTCTCCATCTTCTTGACGATACCGTCAACTCTCGCAATATACTGGTTGATCTTCCGGTCAACCAGAGCCATCAGCAACGATTGCCTTACTTCCTCCACACTGTTGATGACTTCATCATAATTATCAATATAGACCAGGCCCGCGATCAGGCGCTGCTCCTCATTCTCCTTAATGTAGCGGTTCAGCTCCGTCACATCCTGCAGATGCACGGCAATAAAATATTCTTTCTCCGCCGGCATATGAAGAATAAGCCCGGTATCATTGAATCCCTCCGCCGACACCTGCCTAAGCTCCGCTTTATATTCTTTGTCTCCATAATAGACATCCATCTCGACCGTATCTTGGGCCTCTTTGGGAAATATACTGCGGTTCAGCTCTGGAATATACTTGCTGATTGGTACGTCTCTCCTGGGCTTGGTTCCCAGTATCTCCCGAAACAAGTCGTTCATCCAGATCGTTTTCCCATCGCTCATCAGAATCGCATAAGGTACTGTCAGCTCCTTAAGCAGCGTATTCTGAACGACACCATACTGTGCGGCAAACTCGACCAGGTCCTTAAGCAGCACCGTCTTGCTGCGCAGATAGAGACTGCCTGCCATAATGATATAGAGCAGGACGAAGAACACCATCAGGCCTCCTGCCCGCTTGTCGATCATGTACACCCAGACATTCATCCCCACCAGAAGAACCGCCATCACAGACGGCCATTGGATATAGAGCTTCAGTTGACCTCTTAGCTTAATTTTCTCTTTTTCATTTTTCTTTTCCAGCATAATCCCATCCTCATATCTGTGAAGAACAAAATATACGAGAATCATTATACCACTTTTTGAACTAAAAAGGAAGACACATAATTTCTCATTGACAAAATGATGTTCTTATTTTATTATAGATAAGGTCGGATATATTGCCGGCGCTTATAGATGATATGCGGATGTGGCGGAATTGGCAGACGCGCTAGACTTAGGATCTAGTGGGCTTCCCGTGCAGGTTCAAGTCCTGTCATCCGCACCAGATAATGATGATCCGAACCCGGTTCCAAGCGGGACGGCTTCGGATTTTTAGTATATCTTGAGTGCTAGAAGCAAAAGCGGCGGTATCGTAAGTGATACCGCCGCTTTTGTCATGTTGAACGGCGAATTGTAATCGGAACTAACAGCGAATTATTTTAACATGTTCTGAATATTTGACTGCGCAGTACCGTATTTAACCGCACGCTGCCAGTAAACAAACAACACACTTCTATCGGCAGTTTCAAACATACAGAAGGCCATGGACTTTAAGAATCCATGGCCTTTCACGTTTTTTACCCGGATACTGCGCCAGCCTTTTCAAGATGGCTAATACCGGCAGCTACTGTTACGGCATCTACTTTCCCTATCGGATGCATAGAAAGCCGTTCGACCGTCCAGCGTATATCAGAAAAATCCGCAAGCTCGCAGCCGATATCGTGGTTTGGTATCGTATATGCCCTTGTTAGAAGCCTTATGCAGTAGCTCTGCCTGTTCAATAAGGCTTCTTTCTATTTTATTTCTTTCAGATATTTTCAACACCTTTTACAGCACCTCCTTCTCTGGCTCCTCTAGCCGTCCAATCATATCTCGGCTTTTCAGCATCTCTGCACCGCTTCTCATAATTAATAAACTTTCCCTATCAAGAAGCTTCAAATTTTCAACTGTTTCTTTGATGAGTTTCTTTTTCTCATCACTCAGGTTTTCACCTCTTTCGATATTTAATTATCTAAATTGTTGTTTTGTGATTTTAATATATCACTTTTCAACATTAATGTCAATATATTTTTTGTTGCAAAGTGATATTTTTTGTGATATAGTAATACATGAAAGGAGGTTAAGCCATGACTGAAAACGATATTAAGATTTGTGAGCGTTTCAAAAGAGTCAGAACATCTCTTAATATGAAACAAGGTGATTTTGCAAAAGAGATTAAAACTACACAAGGCCATGTTTCTGATATAGAAAATAAACGAAAGGGCGTTTCTGATAGAGTCGTTGAAATCATATGTTTAAAATATAAGATAAATGAGGTTTGGTTCCGAACTGGTGAAGGCAAAATGTTTATACAACTCCCAGAAGAAGATGAAGTTGCCGCATATGTGTCTGACTTGTTAGAGGACGGTGAAGAGAACCCCCTTTATCTTATTATAAAAGAGATAATGCATACATATAACGAAGTATCACCGAAATCACAGGAAATTTTATGTGATTTTAGTAAGAGGCTTTTGGACAATTTAAGCCAAAAAAAGGAAAGCTAATGCTTCCCCTTCTTTTCCAAATGTCTTTTTATAAGTGTATATAACTGCTTTAAGAACCGTTGATCCTCTATCTGATCCAATTGTTCAAGCATTTCATAAATGATACTTAGATCGTTTTTCATATGTATTACCTCCAGCATTTAGCGAACACACGTTCGAAATTCCTTATTGACATAATACTACTATCTGCGTAAAATATCAATTGGAAATTTCAAACAAATGTTCGATAAAATGTTTGTGTATATTTTTGTGATATAACCACTAAGGCGTTTATATAAACTTTTCAATGTAAGGTCGAACAAAAGCGAAAGAGAGGAAAGCACTATGGCAAGAAAATGTCCAACCTGTGGAGGGGAGCTAATTCAAAATCCAAAGAATCCCGCTTATTTACTGTGTACAAATTGTAATAAGAATTATAAAACTCCAAGCAATAACGGTTCCAGTAATTCCAAAAAAAATCTAAGAAAACAAAGATTTGCAAGCATTGCAAAACAGAAATCAATGCAGCTGCAAAGATTTGTCCAAACTGTAAGAAAAAGCAAGGCGGCGGAATATTGAAAAAACTACTGCTTATATTTATTGTCCTTATTGCAATTGGAGCGATAGGAAGCTTTTTATCAGGAGGCGACAAAACCCCGCATGTAGATTCTGCAAAATCTAATGATAATTCAAATGAAAATGAAAAGCAATCTAATGCTGCTGACAATTCATTTAACATTGGGGAAATTGCAGAATACAATGATGTTCAAGTAACTGTATTGAGCTATGAAGAATCTACTGGGAATGAATGGGTTCAACCAGAAAGTGGAAAGATTTTTGTATTTCCAGAAATTGAAATCACAAACAATTCTGATGAGGAAATAAGTGTAAGTAGTATGATAAGTTTCGATTGCTATATTGGGGATTATAAGGCAGACTTTAGTTCTAATGCTTTTATGGCTCTATCTACAGAGAGTGGAAAGCAGCAACTTGACGGAAGCATTGCACCGGGTAAAAAAATAAAAGGAGTTTTAGGAATCGAAGCTCCAAGTGACTGGTCTACCATCGAAATATATTACAAAGATAATGTATGGCTAAGCTCTAATTTTAGTTTCTTAATCAGCAAATAGAAAAAAATCTACTAAAAACTTCCCCTTGCGCTAGCAGGAGCAGAAAGGAGAAAATACAAGACGAGACCTGAGGTATTTTGTTTTAGGAAATACAGATTAAAAGAAAATAAACATTTTTGCTATATAAAAACAATAGAATCTTCTCCTACTATTCTGTCTCAATCATTTTTTTTAGTAATACTTGTTTTGTCGCATGAATACTGGCTTTGCAAGGTTTTTTATAAGTAAAAAAATGATTGAAACGCTACATTAGTAATACAATGAATGAACGATTGAACAACGGGAAAAACAGATTACTGGCAAATAAGTATTAATGTTTCATAATCCTGGATGCACAGAGATGTCAAAAAAATTGCTCCACAAAATTATTCAACCTATGACGGCACAAAAAATGACATTATTAATCAAGGCTATTCTCCTTACGGCCATTGTAAACCATAAATAACAATATTTCTGGAAAGAAAGGACGTGATCACATGCCAATGCCCCAGGAACGTACTTACACATCCGAAGACTACTGGAATCTCCCGGAAGGACAGCGCGCGGAGCTGATCGACGGAAAGCTGTATGCTATGGCTCCACCAAGCTTTATCCACCAGAAACTCTTAAGCGAACTACACTATGCAATTCTTAATCATGTAAAATCAAAAAAAGGAAATTGTGAAGTCATCCCCGCCCCGTTTGCCGTCAATCTGAACGCCGATGATAAGATATGGGTGGAACCAGACATTTCTATTATTTGCGATAAAGACAAGTTATCAGATCGTGGATGCAAAGGGGCACCAGACTGGATTATAGAGATTATCTCACCTAGCAGCACACGGACAGATTGTGCAATCAAATTATTCAAATACCGTACTGCAGGTGTCCGGGAATACTGGATTATAAACCCGATGAAGAAAATTGTTCAGACCTATATCTTTGATGATGAGGAAGATGCAAATATGTATTCTTTTGATGATGAGATACCTGTTTATATTTTTGATGGGCTGACTATCAGGATTTCTGACCTATTATAGAGAAAACCGCCCCTGTGCCAACAGAGACGGTTTCACATAGATGTAACTCGCAAACCAGAGGATTGCGGTATACAATCTACCTTCAGCAAGTAGATTATACCATAATCCTCCACAATTTACGAGGGTTATTTTTTATACCCTTTTTTAGGAGGATGTTACTATGGGGAAATACAAAAAACGCAAAGACGGAAGATACGCGACAACTGTAATGATCGGATATAAGGCTGACGGCCGTCCGAACAATGTTTTCCTGTCTGCCAAGACCGAAAAAGAACTCAGGAATAAGATTGTTGAACTCAAAATGAAGATGAAGACAGGCGAAGCAATAAAGACCTCTGATACTTTACTGAGGGATTATGCGGATTCATGGATGGATACCTATAAAACTTCTGCCAGTATCAACACCAAGGCCATGTATAAGAATGCAGTAGAAAAGCATATTAAACCGGAATTAGGGCATCTACCGATAAACAAGATTGTCCGATCCGATGTTCAGAAGCTGATCAATGATAACCAGGAACATCCACGGACCTGTGAAATCATCAAGATGACGCTTGTCCAGATTTTTAACAGTGCCATAGATGATAAGCTGCTGCATGAGAATGTTGCGAAGAAAGCAACCCCTCCGAAGCGACATAAGGCGGAGAAGCGCGCTCTGACGGACTTGGAGAAAGAAGCGATAAAGAAAGCGGATTTTACCCAGACGGAACGCGCCCTTGTTATGCTTCTGTTTTACTTTGGACTGCGCCGCGGAGAGGTTCTTGCCCTTACCAAATCAGACATAAACCTCAAAAAGAAGTTGCTGATCGTGAATAAGACTGTCGTATTCGATGTGAATACTCCAATCATAAAGACCGGTGCAAAAAGTGATGCCGGGAACCGTGAAATACCCATCCCAGACAGCGCAGCACCCTTTTTTAGACAGTTTCTAAAGTCGGTTGATACATTTTACCTCTTCCCCGGAAAAAACACGGAAACACTCTCTAAGACGCAGTATGTGAAGATGTGGAACAGAATTGTGAAAAAGATGAATGATACGGTGACTACAGAGAAAGAAAAGATAATAGGTGCGCAACCGATCGGCGGACTTACCGCGCACATCTTCCGGCATAATTACTGCACCATGCTCTACTACTCCGGCATCAGTCAAAAGAAGGCTGTTGAACTTATGGGTCACTCTGATCTGAAGATGATAATGGAAGTGTATGCCCATCTGGATGAAAAGAAAGAAGCTGTACATGAAAAAATAAACAGTGCAATCGCACTATGATCTGCTATAATTTTGCTATAGTAACCCTCGAAAAGCTATAATTTTGCTATGAAAAAATAAGGGAATTAATAAGAATTGGAACAAACACTGAAACAGCCCAGAAACCTCTTAAAATCGAGATTTCTGGGCTATATTTTTCACTGAGCGTGCCGGGGTTCGAACCCGGGACAACTTGATTAAAAGTCAAGTGCTCTACCAACTGAGCTACACACCCACAATAACTGGGCTAGTTGGATTCGAACCAACGAATGCAGGAGTCAAAGTCCTGTGCCTTACCGCTTGGCGATAGCCCAATAAAAGAAAAAAGGGTGGGTAATGGGACTCGAACCCATGATATCCAGAACCACAATCTGGCGCGCTAACCAACTGCACCATACCCACCATATATACTACTTATCGAACTATTGATGTCCAACTAAGTATCACCTTATTCAATTGTCTGTGGTTCCAACGAGCCTGGGGGGATTCGAACCCTCGACCTACGGCTTAGAAGGCCGTTGCTCTATCCAGCTGAGCTACAGACTCACAAGACCAGCTCCCTAGAACTGACATTCCCAAAGCCTCAGACTCGCGACTCTTACGGCTTCAAGAAAGCGGGTGATGGGAATCGAACCCACGTATCTAGCTTGGAAGGCTAGTGTTCTACCATTGAACTACACCCGCATGGATATCGGGGTGACAGGATTTGAACCTGCGACCTCCTGGTCCCAAACCAGGCGCTCTAGCCAAGCTGAGCCACACCCCGATGTTATATTGTCATGTTGCTGTGCTTATCACAACTCCGTAACGCAATAACTATTATATACGAGCATACCCAGCTTGTCAATAACTTTTTTTATAAATATTCCAAAGAAATATCTATTTCTTCTCCGGGCATCATATTCATGATCATATAGCTAGGTCTGCGGCCTGCCTGGCGCGGATAAGCAATGCTCCCGGGATTGAGTGTGATCAGCCCCGGCTCCCGTGTGAGCGCCGGCTTATGCGTATGCCCGTACATCACAATATCCGCCCCCCGCTCTCTTGCTTCCTCCTTGAGTCTCTCCTCACTCATCGCCACATAGTAATAATGCCCGTGCGTAATGAATATATGATACCCTTCCAGTTCAAATTCCTCTTCCTGCAAAAGATCCGAGAAGAAATCGTTGTTCCCCCGTATAATGTGGGAAGGACAGTCAGCCAGAGCCTCAATATAATCTTCCCCGCCTTCTGTGTCGCCGAGGTGGATCAGCATATCCACCGGCTTTACAATCTCCAGGACTCTCTCCAAGTTCCTGTGCGACTTATGCGTATCACTCACGATCAGTATTTTCATAAGACCCCTCTCTCAGATAATTCATCTGCAAGGCAACCCGCTTAATCCCGGCCGCCTATCTCTGCATTTTGTCCTCCAGGATAATGCGCATCTTCCGAAGCCCCTCGCCCCTGTGACTTAACTCATTCTTCTTCTCAGGCGCAAGCTGCGCGCTGGTGCATCCATATTCCGGCAGGAAGAAGATCGGATCATAGCCGAAGCCATTCGCCCCAATAATCTCATGGCCTATGATACCTTCCATCGTCCCCCTGACGACCTCGCTGCTCCCGTTCGGAAATGCCGCCGCAATGGCGCACACGAACCGCGCCGTCCGCTTCTCATCCTCCACACCGTCAAGCCGGTCAAGAAGCGCCTGATTCTTGATGTCATAGGATGTATCCTCACCCATATAGCGGGCAGAATAGATTCCCGGCTCCTTATTAAGGAAATCAATCTCCAGGCCGGAATCGTCAGCGAGGATCACCGCATCCTCATATCCCTTCATCCGCCTGGCCGCATCAGCGATCCCCTTCGCCTTGATAAGTGCATTTTCCTCAAATGTCGTGCCGTCCTCCACAATATCTGCTTCAATCCCGGCCTCCCGCTGAGACAGGATCTCCATACCCAGATCTTCAAGGATCATCCTGATCTCCGCCATCTTATGTTCATTACCTGTTGCAAATATTATCTTCTTCATCTCGTCTTTCCCTTCTCCTACCCTTATATGCCTGCCTTTATATGTCCCCGCACCCGCAATATGAGCCGGCCCTGCATCCTGACATGGCTTTGCATCCGTTATACGGCGGGTCTGCGCGGCGGCTTCGGTCCCTGGAACTGATAGAAATATGTCTTAAGCATTCCGTTATAGATCTTCCGGTTCTTGTCCGCCTTTCTTCCAAAATACCTCTCGGCCTCTTCGTAAGAAGTGATCATATACGCAGACCAGGAGTCCAGCCTTCGGAAACTCTCACCGAACGCCTGATATAACTCCCCGAGCGCCTCCTTCTCCTCTAACCGTTCTCCATACGGCGGATTCGTAATTATGAATCCGTACTTTTTCGGATGGCTTAGGTTCCGAACGTCCCTTTCCTGAAAATGGATCATGTGGCCGACCCCTGCTTCGTTGGCATTCCTCCTGGCAACCCTGATGACGGATCCGTCAATATCATAGCCCTGTATATCCACTTCTGCGTCATCCTGGATTCTGTCATTCGCTTCATTGACCGCGTCATACCAGAGCTTCTTCGGAATCAGGTTCTTCCATTCCTCTGCCGTGAACGACCGGTTCATCCCCGGCGCAATATCCGCCGCCATCATCGCCGCCTCTATGGCAAATGTCCCGCTCCCGCAGAACGGATCCACCAATATCCGGTCTCTTCTCCATGGCGTCAGCATGATCAATGCCGCGGCCAGAGTCTCTGTGATCGGCGCCTTCCCCGCCACTTCCCTGTAGCCTCTCTTATGAAGGGACACACCGGATGTATCGATCCCGACGGTAACTACATCCTTCTTAAGGAACACTCGGACCGGATACGACGCACCATCCTCAGGAAACCATTCAACATGATACCGCTCTCCAAGCCTTCTTACCATCGCCTTCTTCATGATCGACTGTATGTCCGACGGACTGAACAGCTGACTCTTGATCGACGCCGCCTTGGCTACCCAGAACTTACCGTCCCGCGGTATATAATCCTCCCAGGGCAGCGCCCTGGTCTTCTCAAATAGCTCTTCGAATGTTACTGCCTGAAAGCTCCCTACTTTCCACAGGATTCTCTCCGCCGTCCGAAGAAATACGTTCGCATAGCATACGGCGGCGGCGTCCCCATAGAAGGTAACCCTCCCGTCCTCCACTTCCGCGATCTCATATCCCAGATCTAAGATCTCTCTTTTTAGCACTGCCTCCAACCCGAAGTGGCAGGGTGCGATAAGTTCGATTTTATCCATATACTCTCTCTCCGGGGTCTGTGAAATACATTTCCCCCCAAAATACAATTCTTGACGATCTACTCTTTCATCTTACTTTCTTTCCCTATAAGTTGTCAACCGGTACATCAAAAATAAGTATACAGCCGATCGGTTACTCATTATCCGATGTACTTGTATAACCAAAAAACAGATCGATCCCATTGGCGATCCCCTGTACGATCTTATCCTGATATTCTGGAGTCTGCATCAGGAGATCCTCCTCTGGATTCGTCATATATCCCATCTCCACGATCGTCACAGGAACACGGCTCCAGTTATTTCCGCTCATTGTATCTGTCTCCCATACGCCTTCACTCTTACATCCTGTTGCCTCACAGTATTTATTCAGTATACAGTCTGACAAATTCCTGCTCGCAGAATAAAGTTCCGAAGCATACGGACTTCCAGATGTTGTACAGATAGTCATCGCCCCATTCGCCCCCTGATTCTCCGAACCATTAGCGTGGATGCGTATATATGCGGCTGCGTTGGCATTATTCGCAACATCGGCCCGTTGAATACAACTGACCGGAACATCATTAGATTCCCGCGTCATCAATACCGTATAACCTCTCTTTTCTAATTCCGCCTTTAACAATGCAGAAATATTCAGTGTCAGCTCATACTCCCGCACACCGCTGGCGACCCCGCTCGTACCGCTGGCGTCTGCCGCCTTATATTCAGAAGAACCCGGACCAAGCGGTTCTGTACCCGGAGCAACCACTGCAGAATGGCCGGGATCAAGCACAACTGTCAAGCCGTCTCTGGCCGCCATAGCTGCCTGCTGCTCTTCCAACATCCGCTGCTCTTCCTTCGCTCTTTGCTCTTCTTCAGCCTCCTGCTGCCTTCGCTCTTCCTCTTCCTGACGCTTCTCTTCCTCTTCCTGACGCTTCTTCTCCTCTTCCCGGCGCTCCTTCTCTTCCTGCTCCTTCTCAGCCTTCTCCTGTTCAATAACAGACTGCATATCTACCTTTTCTTCCTTTTTACATCCTGCAAGAAGCATGATAACACAACAAACAAAAATTAATTTCTTTATTATTCTCATTCTGGCTACTATCCCTCTGATTTCTACTGATCCAACTGATATCCGCTGCCTGACATCGCATACTCCGCACTCTTTAAGAATTCCGCATTCTTCCGTTCGGTATCAGACAGAAGCCCGGCACTGTAATTATTATCAAAGTCAGCGGCGCTGTATCTGCCTTCATACCAGCTCTTGCTCTCGAAATACGTCCTAAGTTCATTGGAGTCAAATTTTCTTCCGTGTCTGGCATAGATCTCATTCTTGGCATAATTCAGCTCTTTCAGCGACAGCCCGGCAATATCTGAATTCGTCAGAAGCTTTGTGCTGCTTGACGGCAGGATATAATCCTTATTCTCTGCAGCCTGCTCCTTGTCCTTATCTTCCTTTTTTTCATCCTCTTTCGGCTTCTTTGAATCCGTTTCTTTGGAAGAACCGCCCGCTAAGACCGAGATACTCTTGACTACTTCCGTCTCGCCTTTTTTCGGTTCTATCACCTTCAACGTCTCTGTTTTTTCCTCTGCCTGTGTATATCCCCCACCTGGTTCCTGAGAACGGACCGTCATGAAGATACCGCCCGCACACACCAGAACGATCGCCACGGCAAGCACGGCCGCGGCAATACGGAATCCGTCTCTTTCTTTCGCTTTATCCATGTTATCTTCTCCTCCTATACTTTCTTAAACTGAAATAAAAACGGCGGTCTTCCCGGCAATCCTATGATCGCCTCACCTATATTCAGCCTCGCAATATCCCAGTCTTCAACTACATTGGCATCTCTGACATTTTCCACGATACCGCGTCCCTGCACAGAGGCCATATAGACCTCCTTCTTCCGGTTTACCCCGTGAAGCTTCTCTATGAATTCCTTCGACGCACAATCATTTACCCGAAATGCGACTGACGTCAGGAAACCAGACAAGATACTCCGCGCCCTCGATTCGCCATATACCTCGAATACCTGATCTACATTCTGGATACCTATCATGAACTTCACACCGAGGCTCCGTCCAAAATTCACGGCATCGTCTACATGCTGTAAATTAGGGATCAGACGGAATTCATCTGCTACAAAGTATACATTTCCCTCGCTTTTTTTCCGGCAAAGGGCCTCTTTGATTGCCATATCAAACAAAAGACTGTAAATCGGCGTCAGCATATTACCGATTCCCAGATCATATTCTATAAAAATGATCCTTCCGCCCTTCTCCCTTACGAGATTACGCATTGACAATATACCTTTTTTCTTAAAATTCCCAAGAAAAATCTCCCGTGTAAGCTGTTGAAGCTCTGACATAACTCCCTGGGTCTGCGGGGAATTATCCTGTGAAATATAACTGATCATCGAACGCATGTCGTCGTATTTGTTCAGAAGCTCTCTGATCTCCTTTGTAGGAGACCCGTCTAAAAATGCACGCAACGCCTGATTATTGCCCTGCAGGGAATCACTGTTCCTTGTAAAATGCGTCAGAATAGCTGAAAATATGTCCTTTGCAGCATTGGGGAAGAACGGCTGATTCGTTTTTTCTACCTTATCATGAAATAATGTCTTGCTGATTTCAATGATATTTTCCTCCATATGCTCATCCGATTCGATTTCATTAAAAATATTCCAGTAATCAACACCGCCGGGTCCTGTTGCTGTCTCATCATTACTGATCACTACATCTCCTGGTCTGTAAAATTCTTTGTAGAAATCTCCCTTTGTGTCAAAAACGATCATTACATCATCAGCCGTCATACTGCTTCGAAGCTGTTGTATAATCTGAAAAAACGCATTTGTCTTTCCTGTTCCGATGCCGCCTAAAAACATCAGATGCCGGCTTAGAAGCTCTGCATCTAATGGCACATATATATCACCGCCGACCCTGTTTGTTCCCATAAATGCACATCTCGCATTTCTCACAGGATACGGCACAGGATCTTCCATTAACTGATTACCGTCAAATACACTTATTTGTTTCATTTTCTCCTCCATAGTAGAATTCGGCGGTCGGTTGAGACACTTGTATTACATGTACATACCTCCGCCGTCCATACCTCCCCCGTCAGGGCCTTCGCCTCCCCCGTCAGAACTTTCGCCCCCTCCGGCACTCTCACCGTCTGCGGCGCTTTCTTCTCCTCCGATACTTTCGCTGTCTGCGGCGGCTTCTTCCCCTTTTCCCGTACCTTCGCTGTCTGCGGCGCTTTCTTCTCCTCCGATACTTTCGCCGTTATCAGGGCCTTCTCCTTCGGCAGCACCTTCTTCTTCCGCTCCGGCTTCTGTACTCTCTCCGCTATCAGTTTCTTCTCCTGATTCTGCGCTCTCCCCGGCATCGCTTTCTTCTCCGGCTTCTGCGTTCTCTCCGACACCATCCTCTTTTCTGGCCTCTGTGTTCTCTCCTGATTCTGTACCCTCTCCACCATCGTTTTCTTTTCCGGCTTCTGCGTTCTCTCCGGCGGCTTCTCTTTCTCCTTCGGTGGTTTCTTCCCCTTTTTCTGTATCTTCTCCTTCAGCAGCTTCCTCTCCTGATTCTGCGCTCTCTCCGGCCTCTGTATTCTCTCCGGCGCCGCCCTCTTCCCCTTCATCTGCTCTCTCTTCGGCCTCCGTTCTATCTCCACTGGCTTCCCCGGCTCCACTCTCTTCTTCAGCGCTTTCTTCCCCGTTATCCGCACCTTCTCCTCCAGTGGCTTCCTCTCCCGATTCTACACCCTCCCCATTTTCACTTTCTTCTCCGGCTTCTGTGTTCTCTCCGACACTATCCTCTTCGGCGGCTTCCTCTCCTGATTCTGCACTCTCACCGGATTCCACATTCTCTCCAGTTCCATCCTCTTCCCCTTCGGTGGCATCCTCTTCGGATTCCGCGCTCTCTCCGCTCTCTCCGCTGGCTTCCCCGGCTTCACTCTCTCCTTCAACGCCTTCTTCCCCGTTTTCTGTGCCTTCTCCTTCAGCGGCTTCTTCCTCATTATCCGCACCGTTTCCTTCGGCAGCTTCCTCTCCTGATTCTGTGCTCTCGCCGGCTTCACTTCCTTCTCCGGCTTCATTATCTTCTTCGGCTTCTGCACTCTCTCCGCGGGCTTCACCGGCTTCACTCTCTTCTTCAGCGCTTTCTTCCCCGTTTTTTGTACCTTCTCCTTCAGCGGCTTCTTCCTCATTATCCGCACCGTTTCCTTCGGCAGCTTCCTCTCCTGATTCTGTGCTCTCGCCGGCTTCACTTCCTTCTCCGGCTTCATTATCTTCTCCGGCTTCTGCACTCTCACCGGATTCCGCATTCTCTCCAGCGCTGTCTTCTTCTACTTCTTCCGCTCCCTCTTCGGCTTCCGCGCTCTCTCCGCTAGCTTCTCCGGCTTCACTCTCTCCTTCAGCACTTTCTTCCCCGTTTTCTATGCCCTCTCCTTCAGTGGCTTCTTCCTCGTTATCCGCACCGTTTCCTTCAGCGGCTTCCTCTCCTGATTCTGTGCTCTCGCCGTCTTCACTTCCTTCTCCGACTTCATTATCTTCTCCGGCTTCATTATCTTCTCCGGCTTCTGCACTCTCTCCGGATTCCGCATTCTCTCCAGTGCTGTCTTCTTCTACTTCTTCCGCTCCCTCTTCGGCTTCCGCGCTCTCTCCGCTGGCTTCACTGGCTTCCCCGGCTTCGCTCTCTCCTTCAGCACTTTCTTCTCCGTTTTCTATGCCTTCTCCTTCGGTGGCTTCTTCCCCGTTATCCGCACCGTTTCCTTCGGCAGCTTCCTCTCCTGATTCTGTGCTCTCGCCGCCTTCACTTCCTTCTCCGGTTTCATTATCTTCTCCGGATTCCGCATTCTCTCCAGCGCTGGCTTCTTCTACTTCTTCCGCTCCCTCTTCGGCTTCCGCGCTCTCTCCGCTGGTTTCACCGGCTTCACTCTCTCCTTCAGCACTTTCTTCCCCGTTTTCTATGCCTTCTCCTTCAGCGGCTTCTTCCTCGTTATCCGCACCGTTTCCTTCGGCAGCTTCCTCTCCTGATTCTGTGCTCTCGCCGTCTTCACTTCCTTCTCCAGCCTCATTAGCTTCTTGTCCAGCAATTGTACTTTCTTCGTCGTTGCCTGAAACTTCCGGCCCGGCATTCTCTTCTGCTCCTGATTCATCCGGCCCAGCATTCTCTTCTGCTCCTGATTCATCCGGCCCGCCGCTCTCTTCTGCTGCCGCACGTTCCGCCGCCGCTTCTGCCTCGATCTGCTCAGCTTTTGCGTTAAACTCCCCATAGCCACTCTGATAGACCAACGGCTCGCTCTGCCGTTCCAGTTCGGGATGCTCCTTCACATAATCCTGATCCAATAATACCTGTGTACCTCCGCCGGGAAGCTCCTGACCTGTCACGGATGTCTGGGGCGCTGCTGTACCGATATTCATCTTCGTTCCCGCGGGCACCGTCATCTCTTCCACATAAAACTGCCCGTTTCCCCATTCCTGAAGAATAGCGCTGTTCATCTTCGACTCCATAGGATCTCCGGGTTTCTCCGTCGTCCAATAAGACCCGTCAGAATATGCATTGCCGCCAAATGAGCGGTATAACGTCATAGGTTCATCCGTTACAACCGTATCATAATTCCCGTTTGTAAAGTTATTCTTCACGCTGTCCGGCAGATCGTCTTTTGGTATGCGGTGTACACCATCCATTAAGATCCCTGACTCTTGCGGCATCGAAAAATTTTCCGCCGGACATCTGTCTCCTGCATTTGAATTCCATACGTTCTCTCTCGCATGCTGCACCAAATCGCTGATATAACCAGGATTCCCTTCTCCCCCGCCTTCACGGCCAGAGACAGGAGATGGTTTGGAGCTTCTGCGAAATAAATCAAATAATCCCATTTACACGGTCACCTTTCTTCCCGGTTTACAGCCAGCAAAAGACCTCTCCGGCACAAGCCTGCCGCCGTTTTCCGTACTTCAAAGTAAGGAAGCTGATACTTGGACACTGCTCTTCTCTCCAGTTCATCGTATGTAATCACGCCGTCTGCCTCTTTCCACACATCATATTCCAACGCTGAGAGCTGTACTTTCCCCCGAAAAGTCACACAATACGCATTCAACTGCAAATCAATTCCAGATCCGATCCCCTGCCGTAAGAATATAAGCGTTTCCATACCTGAGAAATCTCCGTCCGAAAGAGCAGCCAGAAGCCCCGTCTGAATCAGTTTATTCATCGTAGGTGCATAGCCGTTAAGGTCTTCCTTCGATAATGTATTTTTCACATCATTTTCGTATGCTCCCAGCAGGAACTTAGACCAGATTCGGTATTCCAACGGAATCAGACGGACGATCCTGCTCTGAAACGACACCTGTGAAACCATTCTATCCTCTATAATCTCCGCCCCCAACGGATAACCTACCGTCAAATAATACATAATCAGTCTTCTTTCCACTTCTCAATTCCAAAATCACCGAACTTCTGAATGTCCATAATCATAGAGCCCAGCTCCTCAATCGCAACATCAGCATCTTCTCCCGGAAGCACCTCCATGATAGAGACCATACTCTGATGGCTCCAAATCGAGATCGGTTTGTCAGAAGCACACTTTGTCATAACATTGATAGACAGGCTCGGCTTCAAAGAGAATAAAAACAGCGCAACAACATACAGAATTAAGATCAGCGCTGACAGGAATATCCCCACCTTCGCCAGAAACGGATGTTCAAATACACTCTTGGCAGAGCTCAAGGATACCATGCTCATTGAAAACGCAAGGAACAAAGCTTTGATGTAGTATTTTTTCTTAAATATGAAGAAAGGCGCTGCCGCTGCAATTCCCAGAATAAACGCCAGAAAAACCGGAAGCTCAGAGAACATTCCTCCCAGTGCACACGCCAGTGTACTGATCAAAAGTCCCGCCAAAAAGTCCCACAGAGCAAAACGCACCCCGTTCGACAGTTCTACGCCTGCAACTTCATCTATTGTAAACTCCGTGTGGCTCATAGCTCTTCCGATCCAGGAACGTCCGCTTAGCCTAAACAGTATCCTCTTATTCGTCACCTGTATCCGCCCCTCCTGCCAGAGTCCGCGAAGCCTTGAACGCGCATTGCATAACTGGTACTGCTTAATCGGTATCTCCTGTTCACACGGCGCGATCAGGTCCGGCACGATCTTCTTTCCTCTCTCGAAGCATCCTTCCACATCATTATTATCTGCTTCTCCGATCCCGATTAATTTGCGAAGCGGGATCCAATCTTCCGTAGATATCGTGTAGCCTTCATTCGGATTCACCGGTCCCCTCTCCTGCCCCGGCTGTCCGCCCATCTGCGGCCCGTTATTATAATATTGGTTCTGCTGATTCCCTGCCTGCTGGTTTCTTGCCATCTGACACTGACAGATCTCTCCGTCCGCCAATGGTCTTCCGCATTGTGTACAAAAATTTGCCATCTCTCATTCTCCTCTTCGATATTTCTCATATGATTTCTCATACGATTTCTCATATGTCTCATATCTCTCATATGTTTTCATTATTTGTTCCTGTTTACAATATGCTTCTTGTTTAAAGAAGCAATCTTATTAGTATCTTTCTGCAATACGCTCCTTATACTGAAGTAATCTTATAGGTATCTTTCTACAATACGCTTCTTATACTGAATGAAGCAATCTTATAGGTATCTTCATCATACTGAAATGACGCATTCATATAAGAACTTCCGTCATCCGTCTTGTCTTCTGTGGTAGGCGTATCATTTCTCCATGATGTGTAGGTGTATGTATATTTCATATCATACTTGTAACTCATCTCTGCCTGAACCTGTCCCTGATAAACATCGTCATAACACTCACATTTGAACTCACTGAATTCTACTTCCTTCAGCTTGTAAGCCTCCCGGTCATGCAAATCGGACACAAGAGAATCATACGCTTCCTCGCAGATATCTGAATATTCCGGCAGGAACAATTCTGCGATCTCATCGAACTTCTTCTGTTCCAATGCAGACTGATAAACCTTCTCCAATGCCTCCTGCATCTTCGCGGTAAATGCCGTCTCCCCTTCTTCTGTCAGCTTCAATGCTTCTGCCGTGTAAGCGCTTTCAGCAGATGCGCTGAAGTCGTCTTCATACAGCTCATGCCAGGGCGCCGCTACCTGGATACTATGTTTCCCGGCAAATAATGTAATCCGGTAACAGTCCATGCCTCCGTCTTCTGTCTGTTCTCTGCGCTCTTTTGGCAGAACGACTCCGTCTATCGCAACTGTTGCCCCGCAAGGACTATAAATCTGGAAATTCTCTGCTATCTCGTTAGCCGGAGAAACCTTCCATGTGTCGAAAAACATCATTGCCTTTTCACCTTGCTTCATCAAGGTAAGCATTCTGCTATCTGCATTCTTCCCTTTTTCCGTAAATTGGACTATCAGATTCCTCTGAACTCCAGAGCTTTCCAATGATTTGTCTGACATAATCTCAAAATTCGTAATATCAGGAATCTCTGTCTGTTCCATCATAGCGACAAACTGAGCCTTCTGAAGATATTCTCCGTCAGGAAAGTCTGTCAGGTCATAGACTTTGGACCAGTCTTTGTCCGCATATACCTGAAAATATCGTTTCGCTACGGAATTTGGACTGTTTTGGCTGCTTCCAAGCCCATAGAACGCACAGATAATAAGCAGCAGGCACACTGCCTCGACGATTACAGCAATCTGCATCTTAGACAGCTTTCTCATACTCCCTTTGTATTTCTGCACATTGATCTCCGGCTTTTTTATGGTAATACTGGATCCGCCTGCAGTCTGCTGACCTGTTTTCTGCTGCTCCTTCATCTTCTTCATCTGAGAAGGACGCAGCGGAGCCGTTGAATTCTCCCCCTGAACTGAATTCGTCTGTTCCGGCTCTTCCTTCCCCGGCGCCGCTTGTTCTGTTTCCGCTTGAACTGAGGCAGATTGATTCTCCCACGGACGAAATTCAGGCGTATACTGTGTATCTGATACTGTATTTTCTGACTTCCAGGGTTCCTCGGCGCTGCCGGCAGCACCGCCGCTGTCTGTACTGCCGCTGTCTGTACCTCCTCCTTCTCTCGGCATCATGGTTTCCGGTACGCCTGCAATCCCCTCCAGATTCGTACCGCAGTTTCCGCAAAACCTGGCGCCATCCTCACATTTGGTTCCACATGTCGGACAAAACAACATATGTTTTTCCCTCTCTTTCCCTTCTACACTCTGACAAATATAAAAGAATAGTAAAATTGTATGAATTTTCCATTAACTATTATATACCAAAATCACAAGAAAGAATAGTTCTTTTATTTTTAATAATTTTAAGTTATAATTGCTATCAGAAACTCTCACACAAGAAAGGAGTCCATCATGAAATCTTCAGAAGAGAACAATCTATTCCGAATCCTGGCAATCGTACTTGCTGTCATACTTGTCTCAGTATCGGCCGGAGGCACATTCTTACTGTTACATTCTTCAGGAACTCCGGCGGTTTCCAAGACTGCCGCAGACGAAGCCAAGACACTGGACGTAATATATCCGCAGGAAACAGAACCCGCCGCAGTCAAAAGCATCACCGTCTCCTTATCTTCCGGCGAATCAACTGCAGAAGCCCCGGAAGATGACGGTATCGCAGAGGCGCCGGCTGTTGCCATGGACAAAATAAGTTCTGTCCGTGCATCTTCGGAGCTGTCTGAGAATAACATGACACATTCCGCAGGCAGGATTTGCGACGGCAGACTGGACAGCGCATGGGTAGAAGGAGCGTCCGGTCCGGGAGTCAATGAATCCCTCGTGTTCTCTTTTGATGCTGAATATAAGGTTTCCGGCATGAATATCAACGCCGGATATCAGAAAAATCAGGACATATATTATAAAAACGCCCGTCCGCAGTCTTTGAAGCTTACTTTCTCCGACGGAACAAGCATGAGCCTTCCGCTTAATGATATCTGCGGCCCGCAGAATATCGCATTTGAACATCCGGTCAATACAAAAGAAATATCTGTTGTAACCGAATCCATTTACCCGGGAAATAAATACGAAGATATGGCGATATCCGAGCTTGCATGGTATTAATTTAAAAGGATATGATAAGGAGAAGGATACACTATGGGAATACGACATATAGCCGCAATTATCAGTCTAATCTCGTCAATCGCTTCTGCCGCCTCGGAAACTCAATATCTTACACCGCCCGATACCCCGGTTCAAGAAGAATCGCTTCCGATACCAGATGCATCAGATATGGTAGAAATATTGGATTTTATTCCTGACATCCAAGTGGAACTCAGGTATGCGACAGAGAATAATTTTACAGGAAAGCAGATCTATGATTTTACAGACGCCCGCCTGCGTTACGGAACTGTGCTGAAGCTTAAGGCCGCACAGGAACAATTGCAGCAGGAAGGGCTGTCCCTCCTGATCTGGGATGCGTACCGTCCGGTTTCGGCACAGTTTAACCTGTGGAACGTCTGCCCGGATCCCGTATATGTAGCCAATCCCAATACCGGATATTCTTCACACAGTCAGGGGAATACCATAGACGTTACCTTGATTCAGGTATCCGGCGCTCCCGTTCAGATGCCGACTGATTTTGATAATTTCACTGCCAGGGCGGATCGGAATTACGAGGACTGTACGCCTGAAGAGACTGCAAATGCGCAGAAGCTTGAAAATATCATGATACAGGCAGGCTTTAAACCGTATTTTGGAGAGTGGTGGCATTACTCTGACACGGACTCTTATCCGGTTGAAACAGAACCTTAGCAGAAAAAGAACGCCGCACAAGACATCTTTCTTATGCAGCGTTCTTTTCTCGTTTGTTTTCTCTTTACGATCCTTCGGATATCAGGTCATGTATACTTCCCTGTCCGAGCATACCTTAGTAGTTGTCGCTGTAATCAGAGCTGTTAGAATTAGAACTGTTAGTGCTCTTATTCTTTGAAGTTGTGTTGGACGCGTTCTGGTTAGATGCGTTCTTGTTAGATGAATTCTGGTTGCTTGCATTCTGGTTAGATGCGTTCTTGTTAGATGAATTATAGTTCTTAGCCATGTCAATTCCTCCTAATCATTTTTGTTACATGGCTATTATGTCCGCAGAACTCATATTTTATGTATTAAATTCAAAAAATAAATTTAAATGTCTTTTCTGTTTTTGGAATCTCAATTCTTGATTCTCACCCCTGCCTCTGCTAGAATACATATTATAAAGAAGTATCCTCTGCAGACGAGCAGGAGTGAAACACATCAAAAGGAGGCTTACATATGGATCTGCCGCAGAACATCAAAAACGGAACACTCTATAACATGGATTGCACATTTTTATCCGGCATCAGATATATTCGGGAGAGCGCCGATACAATATCTCTTATATTCTCCGCTCCCCCTTCCGGCCGCTTCCCGGAGAGCTTCTTCCTTATGCCGGAAGGCAAAGAATACGATTACCGGACGTTCATTTTCACCCTGACGGAGGCGATCCATCCCTGTCAGCCGCAGGATAGTGAATCTTTCTTCACGGCCCGCGCCGTCACGAATGATATCCCCGAACAACGGAAGAACTTCCGGGTCTATGTAACTACGCAAGTACCGGTTCTGTTCGAGGGCGAGAAGCACGAGACCTCCGTTACCATCAAGGATATCGGAACCGGAGGTTTCCTGTTCGTATCGAAGAAGAAATACGAACCTGGGACGGAATTGTCCGCCATTTTCGCCAAAGCAAGAACACCTGTATGTATTACAGCCCAGATACAGAAGCTCCGTCCGGTGAGAAAAGAAGGGCTGTACGGATATGGATGTCAATTTACGAATCTGTCGCCGAGCGCAGAATCCATGGTCCGCAATTTCGTCTTCCAGACGGAGACTTTACATGCAAAAGCAGTAAAAGAGCGGGAAGAAGCTCTCTCCCGCTAATCATACGGAAGAATTGCAAAATGGCAAAATCAATCTTTGAGAGATTAGGCGGCGAATATGAACGGCAAGGAGATTATCTAATACCGTGCTTAACTGTACCCGCCGAAGAAGAACAGGCAATAGGAATATTGGGACAGCGGCATCTGGACTATCTGAAGCAGTACCGCAAAGTTACATATACCAATCTTCTAACAAGCGGCTGACTGAACGCCTATCTTGCTGACATCGACAGACAGGCACAAGAACGCTCCCATAGGCTCATAGAGGATATGTAGTTTTTGAAAGCGATGTTTTCTATATATTGCGCAACTACACCCGCATTTTTTCTCTTGCACTAAAATATCTGATATGCTATATTATAGATAGAAATGGGAAAGCCACAGAAGCGGCTCTACCCCCGAACAATAACTTTTTACCTCATAAGAGGCAAGTCGTCACTATTGCGAGTAGTGGCGGCTATTTCTTTTTTCCCTTGCAAATCTGATAAAACAAATTAGCAAGGGCAACAATGAGTATTCCAATCTGAATTAAATCAGCATATGTAACATACATTGTATCGCCCTCCTTTCTTTCGTCTGGAGGGCTGTTACACCCTCCGAAAATACAAGAGGGGTAAATCCGCCATTGGCTCTATGGTTTCCCATGCAAGAAGTATAGCACACATTTTCTTGTCCTACAATTATAATATTCAAAGTCAATATCAAAATACTGTTAACATCTGAATTTACGGGAGGTATCTATGAACGTTCAAAATTCAATGCCTTGTAGCCCTGCAAAGGCGGTATGCAAATAATCTCAATCAAATCGCCGTCAGGACAAATACCTACGGCGGAGTTTACCCCGACGAAATCAAGTCCCTGCAAAAGGACTATACGGATTTACGGAGACGGCGTTTGCCCTGCATCCTTGTCAAATGGAATATAATAGACAGTGAAGAACATTTCATTACAATTTTGGAACAATTCATAACAACGGGATTGCCCATTTAACTTGCTTTTGCTATTCTATAATAATAGCGTGGTGGTGATAAGAATGTTGAAATTTGCAATTTGCGATGATGAACCCAATATGGCCCAAGAAATAGCGAACCAGCTTGCCCGGTATATGAATGGAAAGCAGATTACCTCATACTGTGTCAGCAGCTTTCAAAATGGTTGTTCTCTGTTAGAAAACGACTGCGATTTTGATGTGATTTTCCTTGATATTCAAATGGAACATCTAAACGGAATGGAAACTGCTAAAATGCTCCGCCAAAGGAAAAATCATAGCCTATTGATTTTTGTGACCGTTCTGAAAGAATGTGTATTTGACGCATTTGAAGTAGAGGCATTTGACTATTTACTCAAACCATTAGATAGTGATCATTTCAAGAGAACAATGGACAGGATAATCAAATCTTTACAGCAGAGAGAGACAAAAAGTATTGTTGTCCAGAGAGGAGCTTCCTGTGATGTTATTCTGTTAGCCGAAATAGTGTATTTCGAGGTGCAGGGCAGAAAAATCTATATCCACCAAAGCAATGGAAAAATCACCGACTATTATGATAAGTTGGATGATTTAGAGCATCGTATTGATGGACGTTTTTTCAGATGCCATAGAAGTTATCTTGTCAATATTGAATATATTCGTGGATGTAATGCCGGACAGGTCATACTTTCACAGGGCGATAAAATCCCCGTTTCCAGATTGCGTGAGCGAGATTTAACGCAGGCTCTTTTGCGTTATATGAAAGAGAGGAATTTTTGATATGGACTACTTCAGCCTATGCCTTGACGGTCTTTGCCTACTGGGGCAAAGTGTAATGCACATTGCTTTTGTCAGCCGTCTGACCGGAAAGAAACAGAAAATGTGGCACTTCGTTACCTACTTTTTTCTGCTCTGTACCATACAATGGTTTTTCACTACATTCGACTTTCACGATGTGTTGCCCATCGGTGCGGAGTTGCTTGCATTATACAGCGTGAGCCGTCTGGCCTTGCGGAACCGGCAATCTGTATCTTGGGCCGCCGCAATTTTGGCAGTTTATATTTGTCAGCTTTCTTTTGGTATCGTTAACTCGGTAGAGATAATACTATTCCCACGTATGGTCGGGAAACCACTGCTGTATCTGTTAGTTCTTTTATCAACGCTGACCGTTTTTGCGATCTGCGCCTGTTGTTGTGTTGCGGTATTGAAATTTCTATCTCTGACAGAAGATCGTCAAATGCCGTATGTCGGTTTGTTACTATTGCCCGGACTGTTTTTCTTTGCTGCTGAACAGTATATTCTGCAAACTTCATATAGCGTATTACCTGCGTCCATTTCGTTGGGAGAGGCAGGGAAACATGGTGTGTTATTTGTCATGCAAATCCTGGGGCTGGCCGCGTTACTTTGCACACTGTATGCCTACCAACACATCTGTAACAGCTTTCAAACACGGGCGGCGTTACGATCTTTGGGGCAAGCAACCCAAGCACAAAAAAACTATATTGCCGAGGCACAAAGGCGCTACGAGCAAACGAAAGCATTTCGCCATGATATTGCTAATCACTTGTCTGTACTTAACGGGCTGTTAAATAATGGAGAACTGAATGAAAGCAAAGCATACTTGAACAAGCTGAAAACGGTTTCGACTTCCCTGTCCCTTCCATATCAAACAGGTAATCCAGTGGTAGATATTTTGCTGAGTGAAAAGCTGGGATTGGCAAAAGAAATTACAGCAGAGGTTTCGCTGCTCCTGCCAAGGCCCTGCGGGATGGACGATTTTGATTTGTGTGTGATTTTTGCAAATGCATTGGATAACGCAATCAATGCGTGTCAATCCGCTAAGGGGACGAAGTTAATTCGTATCCGTGGGGAACGGCAGGGTGATTTTTACATGCTCGCGTTTGAAAACAGCTGTTCAGATGAACCGCTGCCCCCGGCGGGAACTGGACTTTCCAATATCAAATCAGTGGCGGAAAAATATCATGGCGCGACACTGACAGAAAAAGTGGGACAGCGTTTTTCTTTGAATGTACTGTTGAACATTTCAGAACAAACCTATTGATTTTCACTAAATAATCTTTATGCTCCAATCAGGAGGTGATTTTATGGATATTCCTGCTATCCGTTCAGGCTATCCGTCTACAAATACCCGACCAAATCAAAGCGCTGGCGCAAAAGTCAAAAAGGGGCTATCTATTTCCCGACAGCCCCTTTTACGTTTATTCTCTCTCACTATAGTGATGTGCTTCTTCAAGCATCATATCTTTTACTTTCATCAGACGAATCTGTGAACTTCTCTCATTCTCATCCAGCTTCATCGTGATATACTTGATTGTTGCCTGAGCTTCCGGGATCGTCACGTGCTCTAATGCATTTACACGGCGTCTGGTCTTCTCGATCTCAGCCGCCATAAGCTGGCACGCTTTCTCTGTCTCCGCAAGTTTCAGCATATCCGGCAGGATATCTGCCAGAGATTTTACGGCACCGTCCAGATCGCTGGACGTAAATGCAAAACCATAGGAATAGATATCGTTCGCATCCGCAGTTCTTGTCTTTGTCTCAAAGACAGGAATATTAACGCTCATGACGTTCTTCTGTCCCACCTCAAGATTGACTTCCTGCTTTGGT
Source organism: Lachnospiraceae bacterium (assembly GCA_910575835.1). Taxonomy (GTDB): domain Bacteria; phylum Bacillota; class Clostridia; order Lachnospirales; family Lachnospiraceae; genus Sporofaciens. The sequence continues at coordinate 36,788 of CAJTGB010000022.1, forward strand.
GTCATAAGTGCTGTATTCAGTGTCGCCTCGTCCATTCCAGCCTTGGCTATGACAAAGTTCTTATTTGCAGAGAGGATTCCGGCTTCTACTTTCTGGCGAAGTGCCATGTTCTCCTTGACCAAATCCAGGAATTGACGCATCAGTTCGTCTCGTTTGTCCTTCAGGAGTTTGTGTCCTCTTCGGGCTGTGACGAGCTTCCTCTTGGTCTTCGTCAGTTCCATACGGGTAGGAGTGATCTGTTTAGATGCCATTAACTACCCCTCCCTTACTGCTTACCGTAGTACTCATCCAAGAACTTGTCGTCGATACGTTTCAGCTCTGCTCTTGGCAGCATGGACAACAGTTTCCAGCCGATCGACAATGTCTCTTCGATAGACCTGTCGTTCGTGTATCCCTGGGATACATACTCTTTCTCGAATGCCTCAGCGAATTCCGCATACTTAAGGTCGATCTCGGTAAGAGCCGCCTCGCCGAGGATGGTCATAAGCTCTTTCGCGTCCTTACCACGGGAGTAAGCTGCGAACAACTGGTTCATAGTGTTGGCATGGTCTGCCCTTGTCTTGCCCTCGCCGATACCTTTATCTTTCAGACGTGAAAGTGAAGGCAGTACGTCGATCGGCGGCTGCAGGCCCTTACGGTACAGCTCACGGCTTAAGATTACCTGTCCCTCTGTGATATATCCGGTAAGGTCAGGAATCGGATGCGTCTTATCATCTTCCGGCATGGTCAGGATCGGGATCATGGTGATACTACCATTCTTTCCTCTCTGACGTCCGGCTCTCTCATACATGGTCGCAAGGTCCGTGTACATATATCCAGGATATCCACGACGACCAGGAACCTCTTTCTTAGCGGCGGAGATCTCACGAAGAGCGTCCGCATAGTTTGTAATATCAGTCAGGATAACCAGTACGTGCATATCCTTCTCAAATGCAAGATATTCTGCTGCAGTCAGCGCCATACGAGGAGTAGAGATACGCTCTACAGCCGGGTCATTGGCCAGGTTGATGAATAGGACAGTTCTGTCAATGGCTCCCGTCTCCTTAAAGGACTCGATAAAGTAGTTGGACTCCTCGAAGGTAATACCCATAGCAGCGAATACAACGGCGAAATTCTCATCCGTTCCGCGAACCTTCGCCTGTCTTGCGATCTGAGCCGCCAACTGTGAGTGCGGCAGACCGGAACAGGAGAAGATAGGAAGCTTCTGTCCACGAACCAGTGTATTCAGACCGTCAATGGCGGATACACCTGTCTGGATGAACTCCTCAGGGTATACACGAGCTGCCGGGTTCATAGGCAGACCGTTGATATCTCTTCTCTCCTCCGGAAGAATCTCCGGGCCATCGTCGATCGGACGTCCCAGTCCGTCGAATACACGTCCCAGCATATCGCCGGATACTCCGAGCTCCATGCTTCGTCCAAGGAAACGTACTTTACTGTTACTTAAGTTGATACCGGCAGCATTCTCATAGAGCTGTACAACAACATCTTCTCCGTCTACCTCCAGTACCTTGCAGCGGCGCTTCTCGCCGCTGGCAAGCTCGATCTCTCCAAGCTCGTCGAATGCGACGCCTTCAACGCCTTTTACCATCATAAGCGGTCCGGCAACTTCCTGTATGGTTCTATACTCTTTTGGCATAATTAGAAGTCCTCCTTCCCAAACGCACCTGCTACTTCTGCGCTTAATTCATTCATAATCTTCTCGTATTCTGCCTCGATATTCTCTGCCGTTGTATATTTGTAACGGCCGATACGCTCTCTTACATCCATTCCAAGGAGAACCTTCATAGATGCACCCTTAGAAAGAGCCTCTGTAGCCTGCTCATAGAACGCAAGAACAAGCTCCATCATTAGATACTGTTTACGGAGCGGTGTATAAGTATCTACCTCATGGAAGGAGTTCTGATGCAGGAAGTCCTCACGGATAGAGCGTGCCGCTTCCATCTTAAGACGGTCTCCCGGTGACAGCGCATCCATACCTACCATCTGCACGATCTCCTCCAACGCAGCTTCTTCTGTCAGAAGGCTCATCATCTTCTGGCGGCCTTCCATCCAGTCTTCAGCAACCGTTCCGTTGAACCAATCATGCATGTTATCCAGATACAGAGAATAGCTGGTCAGCCAGTTGATCGCCGGGAAATGTCTCTTATACGCAAGCGCAGCATCCAGACCCCAGAATACCTTAACGATACGCAGGGTTGCCTGGGATACGGGCTCGGAAGTATCACCGCCCGGAGGAGATACGGCGCCGATAACTGACAGTGCGCCCTCTCTTGCATCCTTTCCAAGGGAAACCACACGTCCGGCTCTCTCATAGAACTCTGCAAGACGGGATCCTAAGTATGCCGGATAACCTTCCTCACCAGGCATCTCTTCCAGACGTCCTGACATCTCACGGAGCGCCTCTGCCCAACGGGATGTGGAGTCAGCCATCAACGCTACGGAATATCCCATATCACGGAAATACTCAGCGATCGTGATACCTGTGTAAATGGATGCCTCACGGGCTGCAAAAGGCATATCTGACGTATTCGCGATCAGAACGGTTCTCTCCATCAATGAACGGCCTGTCTTCGGGTCCTTCAGTTCCGGGAACTCGTTCAGAACGTCCGTCATCTCATTACCACGCTCGCCGCAGCCGATATATACTACGATGTCAGCCTCAGCCCACTTCGCAAGCTGATGCTGGATAACTGTCTTACCGCTTCCGAATGGTCCGGGTACGGCTGCAACACCGCCCTTTGCAATCGGGAAGAACATATCTACAACTCTCTGTCCTGTTACAAGCGGAGCATCCAACGGAAGCTTCTTCACATATGGACGTCCTTTACGAACCGGCCACTTCTGCATCATGGTAAGTTCTTTGTCGCCGTCTTTGGTCGTAACGACTGCAACAACTTCTTCTACTGTAAATTCACCGGATTTGATCTCTTTTACCGTTCCGGCAACTCCGTAAGGAACCATGATCTTCTGCTCAACAACGGCTGTCTCCTGAACTGTACCAAGCACATCGCCTGCTTCTACTTCATCGCCGACCTTCGCAACCGGAACAAAGTTCCATTTCTTATCTCTCTTCAGGGAAGCAACCTCAACACCGCGCTGAAGGTTATTTCCTGAAATCTTCATAATATCATCAAGAGGACGCTGAATTCCGTCATAAATACTTGTGATAAGGCCAGGTCCAAGTTCAACGGACATTGGCGCGCCTGTAGATTCTACCGGCTCGCCAGGTCCAAGGCCTGATGTCTCTTCATATACCTGGATGGATGCCTCATCTCCATGCATCTCGATGATCTCTCCGATCAGACGCCGCTCGCTGACACGTACAACGTCAGACATGTTCGCATCACGCATACCGGATGCGATGACAAGCGGTCCTGCTACTTTTTTAATCGTACCTGTACTACTCATTTTTTGCACGAATCCCCTTTCTTATGCAACTTAGCGAGGTACTGTCGAGCTTAGTTGCAAAGTACATCCTGCCGGCTTAGCGGCATGGATGTTTCATTCATTACTGTTGTGAAAATACGATATCTGAGCCTACCGCGATCTCTACCGACTTCTTAACTCCTGCGACACCAGCTCCGGTATTGCCTGCAATACCCGGAATCTGGATAACTGCCGGAGTAATCTGCTCCTGATATCTCGCAATCTCATGTTTCAGTTCAGCCGCCCACTTCTCCGTAATATAGATCACTCCATATTTGCCGGAGGCAAGACGCGCGAGCTTCTCTGCTGCTTCTTCCCGGGTACTTACTGGGAATGTGTCAAGACCCAGTGTCGCGAAGCCATAGATACTGTCATAATCGCCCAATACTGCAATCTTATACATACATATCCCTTACCCTTTCCCGGATTGAATCGTCCGGTAAATCGTTCAATTTCCCGGAAAGTATGATTCGTACCGTTTTAATCTCATTCTGTCTTGCAATTACATAGGCCACTACCGGTCCTATGGTAAATGCGTTATATTTCTGCGGACTGATCGTCTGGATGATACGGTTATCGCACCAACGCTCGAACGCTGACGGAGAATCAGCAAGAGCCTCCGCTCCCTCTGCATAAGCAGTTCCCATCAGATATTCACGGATCGAATCCTGACCGCTAAGCGCCGCCTTGGATAACTGATCCACACTGATGCTGCTGCATTCAGCCATCGCCCGCTTCATGAATTCTATTGATTTCGCGGTTTTCTGTGAACGCACGGCAATCTTGATGTCAGCAACCGCAACCGTTGACTCCGCATAATCGCGGATGATCGGTGCCTTCGATGCCTGACCGGCCGCATAGACCGCATCAAGCGCTGCCTTATCGATGATCACATCGCACAACTGTCCGTCTCTGGTGTGAAGAAGCGCTTCATACGCCTCTTCCGCCGCATGCTGCATACTCGCCGGAAGCTTCCCGAAATTCTTCTCCTTAACGATCTCAACCATCTCACTGCCGGAGATCTCAACATCGTCATAGAAGATATGAAGTCCGTTCTCACTCGTGCACACTTCCTTGATTGCGGCTTTCAGATTGTGGAAAAGCTTCGGATAAGAAAGAACTGCGAAATTCTCCATATCGATGGATAACTCCTTCACAACCTCCCAGATCTTCTCCTCTTCCCTTGTCAGTATCGCCTCCGCATTTCCCGAAGACTCACTGTCACCCCATCCTTTTTCCTCCAGGAACTGCAGACATTGTCCGTAGTCCTGACAGGCGATGAGCTGATCGATAACAGCATCCGAGAACAGAGACACCTCTAAAGCACGTATGCGCGCAACCGCGTAGGTATATTGTTCACTCATTAGCGCCTCCTACGAAAATAACATACGATGAACCTTATCTGACAATTCATCTCTCTTTGCATCAAATATTGCTCTCAGCGTACAGTTCTCTTCAATACCGCCGTAAACAAGGATGAAGCCATTCTCTATATTCTTTCCGCTTCTGGATACCTTAAGGTTCCCGCCGTTTGCCTTCGCCTTCTGCTGGGCATCCTGTTCAAACCCTGTCGGCATCCTCTTAAGATCGGCAGCTGAGAAGAAGATCTCTCCCTCCTGCGGCAGCGCATATTTGCCAAGCAGCTTAAGTACCATATCGAAATATTCCTTATCTCCCAGATCTGTCACTGCCTCATACGCCTTATCAAGCACCGACGCGATCATCTCCTGCTTCGCGCCAAGAATCTTCGTTCTGCGCTGCAGGTCGATGGAGGATGCGATACGCTCTTTATAATTAGCTGTATCTGCTGCTGATTTCTTGGAGATGCTGCTTCGTCTTTTCTCGGCTTCTGCCTTCGCCTGATCGAGGATCTCTTCTGCCTCGGCATTCGCTTTCGCTGTCTTTGCGTCCGCTGCTGCCTTCGCCTCATTCAGGATTTGACTTTTCATCTTATCTAATCCCGCCATAAACTTTAAGCCTCCTTATCTTTGCAACCGGTCTCTTCAAACTCTGGTTGCATGATACATCATTCCTTACTATTAGATCTGAACTGCATTTACAGCCAGGATAGAGATCAGAAGTGCAAGGATCGCGTATGTCTCAACCATCGCCGGGAACAGCATAGCTTTACCAAACTGATCTGGCTTCTTAGCTACGATACCGATAGATGCTGCAGATGTCATTCCCTGGTATTTACCGGAGATCAGACCAACGATACCGATCGGCATACAAGCTGCAAGGATCAGAAGTCCTGTCTGCGGATCTAATGCAGCAGCGCCGCCGCCGAGAAGACCAACCTTGGATAATGTGATGAATCCAACAAGCAGACCATAGATACCCTGTGTACCAGGAAGAAGCTGCATGATCAGAACCTTCGCGAATTTGCTTGGGTCTTCTGTTACAACTCCGGCTGCTGCCTGACCTGCGATACCAACTCCGATCGCTGAGCCTGCTCCTGCAAGAAATACTGCTACTGCTGCGCCAAGTAACGCATAAACAAGTCCTAAATTACTCCAAATACTCATGATAAAGTTTCCTCCTTAATATCTACATATTTTGTATCTGATTTGAATGGTTCAAATGGTTTTCCGCCGCCTTCGTAGAATTTACCGAAGAACTCTACAAACTGCAGACGGTTCGTGTGCACATACGCACCAAGAAGGTTGATCGCCAGATTCAATGTGTGTCCCACAACGAACACGATCACGAATCCGATCACTCCCATTATTCCTTTGCCAAACATGCTTCCCATCTGGTTTACTACGGATGCGATAACTCCTGTAGCAAGACCGAGCGCCAACAGACGTGAATACGACAGCACATCGCTGAGCCATCCTGTAATATTGTAAATGTCATATGCACCAAGTGCGATCCGAAGTACCGGATTCTTACTGTCACGTCCGGACATCAGCAGAAGCCCTACCGCGCCGATGATCGCCAATGCCTTGGCAATTGTATTCAGGATCGGCGGGAATACGATCTGTGCCTGCGCGATGGATGCGAAGATATCTGTCGGCAGAAGCATCAAGATCAGACCGATCAGAAATGCGAACCAAAGCACAACATCACAGAAAAAGTCCATTACCTTGCCGTCCTTAAGCTCCATATATCCCTTGATTCCCAGTCCCACGAACAGGTGGACAACTCCGAATGCAAGAGAATATACAAGCAGACGCATCGGGTCGTTCAACGGTATGAACCAGAGAGCCGGCACCGTGACCAGCTTGCCGAAGAATACTTCTGATACGATATCCACAACATTACCGAAATATCCTCCGAATAAGATTCCCCATACCATCGTAGACACGCCACAGTACATGAACATCTTAATCGACTTACGCAAGCCCGCTTCCATGCGCGGGAACTTCTTCAATACCACGAAACAGGCGACCGCAATGATCGCGCCGTAAGCGGCATCTGACAACATCATACCAAAGAAGAATACATAGAAGAACGACATGATCGTCGTCGGGTCGAATTCTCCCTTATGAGGCAAGCCGTAAGAGCCGAGCACGCCTTCAACGCTGGCTGAGAATCCATTGTTCTCAAGGATTACCGGCGGCTCCTCATCTTCCTTTAATTCCTCCACATCGATCACACAGTCAAAAGCCTCGCCGATAGCCTTCTGTACTGCCGGCACAGCCTTAGCAGCCGCGTATCCGCTGACCACGAATGTCCGCTGCGACTGCGGAAGAGTTCCGAGAACTTCGTATTTATCTGCTCTCATCCGGAAATAATCTCCGATAATCTTCAGATCTTCCCTGGCAGTTGAATACCCTCTGATCTCTCCTTCGATCTTTTCTATCTCTTTATTCAATTCCTGGATCTTCGTCTCCAGGTTCGCCTTCTTAACAGCAGGCACCTTACCTGTCACCTGTGAAGGTCTCGCAAACCCTCCTGACCTTAAGGCGTCTTCCACCTTCGTCTCTTCTGTCCTTAGACAAAAAACGCTCAGATAGGCCGCATCCTTGTCGCTGTTGATGATCTTCACATCCACAGCTTCTACCTCAGGTTCACGCTTTGCAACCAGTTCATATACTGATTCCAATGTCGTCTCCCCAGGCATCGTCCCTAAGAGCATTGATACTTTGTCCGTGCCCTTATAATTCATCGGCACATCCAACGCAAGCCATGGACGAAGCGACTCGATCTGATTCTCCAATTTTAGAATATTCGCCTTGTTCTCTGCTATCTCCTTGTTCATCGCAACCAAACGGTTCGCCTTCGAGATGATCTCGCCTTTGCTGTCGGCAACTTCACTGAACTTCTTCTTCTCGACCAGTTTCTTGCCTTCCAGGCCTGCCAGCATAGAACTCTTCTCCGGAGCATACGCATCCAGCACGGCTAATGCCTGTTCCGTAACCGACGCCTGCTTCTCAAAATTCTGTCTGGCTCCTTGCGTATCCATCCTCTCGAAGCCGTCTTCCTCTTCGGCGATCTGGTTCATCTCAATCAAACCCAACGACTGAATCTTCTCTAAGATAGCCTTACGGTCTTTCTTAAGCGCGCAGATACTAATTCTTTGCATCTGCAATACAGCCATAGCCACATCCCTCCTTTACTACAATTCTCTCTCCATGTACGGCTGTGCAAAAGTCATACCAGCTCTGCAATCACCGCAGACACTACGTCAGACTCTTTTGAAAGCGCGTCATTCCTAAGCGATGCGATCTCTTTCTCTACGCTGTCCATCGCTTCTTGTTCTGACTTTCTCCCGGCTTCTTTTGCCGCATCAAGGTCTGCCGCAGCTTTTGCTTTAGCCTCGGCCTCAGCTTTACTTACCATCTCAGCAGCCTCGGCTCTCGCCTTTTCAAGGATCTCGGTATAGGCTGCATCAGCTTTTTTTACGATATCTTCTGCCTCATTTTCCGTCTCCTTGATGGTCCTAATGGTTTCTTCTACCATCTGTTCACCACCTCTCCATCTTAATACTAACAGTTGAAGTATAACTAGCGAAAAAATTATCACCATACAAAAGTATAATATAATCTTCAAAAAAAGTCCACAATATTATGTTTTTTTCTACTGACATTTCGATAATATCATACAAAATTCAACTCCACTCCAACCTGTGCAACTCGCCGGAAAGCTTCAGGTCCGCGAATCCATTCTGCCTGAGCGCTTCATACAGCACGATTGCCGCCGAATTCCCCAGATTCAGGGAGCGGATCCCTCCCGTCATCGGTATCCGTATGCACGCCTCCCTGTGATCTACCAGGATCTCCTCCGGTATCCCCGCGCTTTCCTTTCCAAACATAATATAGCAGTCCGGCTCATACCTGACCTCTGTATAGGTCTTCGCCGCCTTAGTCGTCGCCATGTAGATCTTCGCTTTGGGATTGCGTTCCAGAAACTCGTCATAATTAATATATGTGGTCACATCCAGATTATCCCAGTAATCCATCCCCGCACGCTTCAGATTCTTCTCGTTCAGCCTGAAGCCCAGCGGCTCGATCAGATGAAGCCTGGCATTCGCCGCCACACAGGTACGACCGATATTCCCTGTATTCGCCGGAATCTCCGGTTCATGCAATACAATATTCAGCATACGTCCTCCTAAGCCCTAAGCCTCTCCACAAATCTGCCCAGACGTCCGACCGCTTCTTTCAGATCCTCCAAGGAATAAGCATAGGATACTCTAAGGAAGCCTTCCCCGCATTCGCCGAATGCAGTTCCGGGCACCGCGGCAACCTTCTCTTCATCCAGGAGCCTGGTGGCGAATTCCTCGGATGTCATGCCGAATCCCTTGATACACGGGAATATATAGAACGCCCCAAAAGGCTCGAAGCAGGGCAGACCCATCTTCTGAAATTCATGGATCAGGAATCTCCTTCTCTGATTATAAGCCGTGCGCATCTGCTGCACCTCGCCGTCACAGTTCCTTAAGGCTTCTACCGCGGCATACTGGCTGTTAGTCGGCGCGCACATGATCGCATATTGGTGGATCTTAAGCATCTGTTCCGTGATCCTCTGCTGTCCGCAGATATAGCCAAGCCTCCATCCGGTCATGGCAAATCCCTTGGAGAATCCGTTGATAACCAGCGTCCGGTCGCGCATCCCCGGCAGGGAAGCAATAGATACATGATCATCCTTGTAGGTCAGTTCCGAATAGATCTCATCCGACAGCACATAGAGATCATGCTCCTTCACCACCTCGGCAACCGGCTCAAGGTCTTCCTTGGTCATGATTGCGCCGGTCGGGTTATTCGGAAACGGCAGTACCAGAAGCTTCGTCTTCGGCGTGATGGCCGCCTTAAGTTCCTCTGCCGTCAGCTTGAATTCATTCTCTTCCTTCAGCGGAATCACCACCGGAACTCCGTTCGCCAGAATCGTGCAAGGCAGATAAGATACATAGCTTGGCTGGGGGATCAGTACCTCATCTCCCGGATCCAGCATAGCCCGAAGCGCAATATCGATCCCTTCGCTTCCTCCGACCGTCACTATGATCTCGTTGTCAGGATCATAGGCAACTTGTATCTTTCTTTGTAAATATTTTCCAATCTCTACCTTCAGTTCCTTCAGCCCTGCATTAGAGGTATAGAACGTCCTTCCTCTTTCCAGAGAATAGATTCCTTCCTCACGGACCCTCCAGGGCGTATCAAAATCAGGTTCTCCGACTCCTAGCGAGATAGCGTCCGGCATCTCACTTACCATATCAAAAAACTTACGGATTCCCGACGGCTCAATTCCAACAATTTTCTTAGATAAGGGATCTCTCATTACGGCGTCACCAGCATCCTTTCTGATTTGTTCTTCTGGAACATCAAAGTTCCGTGGTCTTTGTATTTCTTCAATATAAAATGTGTAGTCGTACTTATCACATCCTCAATAGGGGACAGCTTGCCTGATACAAATCTTGACACCTCCATAAGCGTCTTGCCCTCTACCGTCACGATCAGGTCGTATCCGCCGGATGTCAGATATACGGCAGTCACTTCAGGATAATTGCAGATTCTCTCGGCAGTCTTGTCAAATCCTTTGTCCCTCTGCGGCTTCACACTGACCTCGATCAGCGCGTTCACCCGCTCCTCTCCCGTCTTATCCCAGTCGATCAGCGTATGGTAGCCGCAGATGATCTTCTCCTTCTCCATCTGCGCCAGCTCATTGGCGATCGTCACCTCATCAGAGTCCAGGAGAACCGCAAGTTCTCCAAGGTCAGCCCTGCTGTTTTTCTCCAGATACTTCAATATCTGCTTTCTGATCTCTTCCATCTTCTTTTACCTCCCTGTTTGTCATATCCATATCTTGTATATCTCATCCGGCGCAGGCCGGTCAATATACCGCATATCCTCACCGTTACGGAGCACCTTGCCATTCCCTTCTGCGATCCGTCCGATCACGGACGCTCTGACCTGATTCTTCTCCAGCTCATCCGCCAGTGCTTCGCCGTCCTTCGCAAGCATCAGGAAGCTTCCCGCGGACGTCAGCTGATATGGGTTCAGCCTGTAATGCTCACAGATCTCTATCGTTTCCTGCAGGACAGACATCCGCTTCATGTCTGCTTCTATTCCCATGCCGGTCTTCTGCGACAGTTCCCACAGCGCTGCCAGAATCCCGCCTTCCGTGATCTGATGTATCAGCGATACTCCGGCGCTTCTTGCGATCTTCAGCTCCTTTCCGGCAAACAGCCCATCCCGGCGGGACTGTATCTGATTGATGAATACGGGAGCGAACCTTTGTCTCAGTTCATCCTCCTTCTCATCAACGATGTGCAGCATTCCCTCCACACCGATCCACTTAACAAGCACGATATCCCGGCCTTCATCCGCATCCCGGCCTTCGCCTTCATCCTTGCCTTCATCCGTCTGAATATCCTTCCTCCCCAGACCAATTCCAGATATCAGGACAACCGGGGTTCTGTACAGAGGATTCTGCCGGATCTTCGTATTCTTAAGTTCTATTTTATATTCACGGCAAACCTTGCGGATCTTCTTCTCCATCGCATAGGCTTTTGTCCGGTCTGCCTGCGGCGGAAATATGATCTCTGCGTCGGCACTCATACGCTCTGCAGCTGCCGCCGCAAGCGAATTCGCCGCCCTTGCAAGCGCATATACGCCGGTCTCCTGCGACCAGCCGTATGCCGCGGCAGTCTCGCATATAAGCCTGCCCGCCTCTGTATTAATCTTCATATTGGCCTCCCGCAATCTGCATTATCTCTGCTCCCAGAAAATAACAGCGCTTGATATCCGTGTTGGCTGCGCGTCCGCGAGCCGACGGTACAGCGCGCTCTACACTACCAGATAGGGGATGATCGACGTCCCGATCATGGCAATAATAACTACTATAATAAGAATCGCGATGATTCTTCTTGTCTTTTTATCATTGAAATTCATATGATCTACCTGCTTCTTTCTTCGATAATTACGCATTTCCTATATTCTATACTGTTTGCCGTACTTTTGCAAGAATTAAACGCATCATTCTCCGCCCGCATCGTTGACCGCCGGCAACGCAGTCTGATGGAAGTTAACCAGAATATAATACAGACACTACACTAGTACACCGAAAAATAAGTTCCTAGCCATATAACGCAGAATGATTTTTTATATGCAAGGCGGAGGAATGAGGCGTAGTGGGCGCTACGCCGATTGACGACAACGACGCAGATGGAAAATCAGGCAAGTTATATGGCTGGTTACTTATTATTCGGTGTACTAGTACAACGAATATTAAGTAATTGGCAGTTTGACTTGTTTATTTCCCTGATAGCACTACTCCCCAAGCCTCGACGTAGCCACCGCTACGCCTGCGTTTGTGAAGCAGCACTCTCAGGAAAATATTCTGCGTCAAACTATCCAAAACTTAATTTTCGTTGTACTAGCATCCCGGCTCAGCGCATCCCTCTGACTGTAATCAAATAATACATATGCCCCCATCTCTGCAAAATATTCCAGGTGTGTCATCTTGCGCATCTGATTCCTGTCATACTCTGCATAGGCAGGCAGGTATCTTCTGTGCGTTTCCTCAGCTTCGTAAAATCTTCGCAGTTCCTCCTTAGACACCTTAGGTTCTCCCGCGAACGCGGGCCGGCTCTTCGCATTTTCCCGAAGATAATAATCATAAATCAGAAGTTCCCTGAACCGTTCCGTTTCCTTTGGCCATCCAAGCGCGATGTATTCCAGCAGGATCTCATATCTGGCGCTCCGTTTATGCTGTATCTTACCGTAGCCATGTTCTTCATAGAATCTGCTCAGTCTGTCATACAGCATAAAGGCAGAAGTAAACTTCTGTTCAAGAGCTTCCAGTGTACAGGTGAATTGTCTGCTGTTATAATAGACCTCCACCATCTCTTCAATCCCTTTAAGACGTATCGTATCCTCATAAGAGAGCCACTTAGTATACAACACCTCATAAGGCGGCCGGCTCTTGTACACCAAGCCGTACTCTTCTTTCATCTCTTCCATATAAGAACCTTTCAGCACCTTCAGGAATCCAAGCTGAAGCTGCTGCGGCCTGAGGCTGTATACGTCGTCAAAGGACCTTGCAAAGCTTGCGATATCCTCATAAGGCAGCCCCGCGATCAGATCCAAATGCTGATGAATATTGCCTTTCCTGCGAATGCGTTCCACCGCGTTTCGCACCTTATCAAAATCCATGACCCGCCGGATCTCCCGGATAGTATCAGGATTCGTTGACTGAATCCCGATCTCCAACTGAACCAGGCCCGGCCGCATTCCTTCCAATATCTTAAGCTCTTCTTCGTTCAGAAGATCTGCCGCCACCTCAAAATGAAAATTCGTGATTCCTCTGTCATGCACTGCAATATATTTCCATATGGCAATCGCATGCTCATGCCTGCAGTTAAACGTCCGGTCCACGAACTTGACCTGCGGCACCTCCTGATCGATGAAGAACTTAAGCTCCCTCTTCACTGTCTCCAGATCCCGGAACCTCAGCTGCCTGTCCACAGAAGACAGACAGTAACTACAGGAAAAAGGACATCCCCGGCTGCTCTCATAATAGATGATCTTATTCCTGAATTCCTCCATATTGTGATACACAAAGGGAACGCCGCTAAGATCCGTCACCGGGCGCCAGGGGTTGTCGCTGATTCTTCCGCCGGCATCCTTAAATGTAATTCCTTCAAGCATCCGAAGCCTTGTCCATAGCATATCCTGCCTGCCCTCTTCTGCCTCTTCTGCGCACTCATGATATCCCCGGCACAATCCGGCGAATGTCTCCTCCCCTTCGCCTTTGATCACACCTGTCACTTCTGGCAGACGGGCAAGCACATCCGCAGCATCATACGACACTTCCGGGCCTCCAAGCCAGACCGGCATATCCGGCCGCAGCTTCTTAATATCCCTGACAAGATCTTCTATATGCTCCAGATTCCAGATGTAGCATGAGAAGCAGAGGATGTCCGGCCTTCTTCCGTAGATATCCATCAGAATATCATCCTTCTGCTGATTGACAGTATATTCCGCCAGTTCAATATCCCACTCCCCCGCGTGCGCCTCCGCGTATGCTTTCAGGCTGTAGACCGCAAGATTCGAGTGTATATATTTGGCATTTATCGCAACAAGTAATATTTTCATGATCAAGGCTCCTTTAATTATTGGTATACTGCATTATATCCTGTTCAGGAAATCAGGAAAACTCTTCTCCACCCGGTTGACATTTGCCTCATTATACAGTAAAATTATAAACTGTGCAGCCGGGGTGTTAGCGGTACCTTGTACCTGCAATCCGCTATAGCAGGGGTGATATTGCGCTGAGGGCATCGATTTGTGGAGCTGCCCTTGATAAGTGGCGTCGAGGCTTGGGTCTTACGCGACGGGAATCTGTGAATCGTGTCAGGTCGGGAACGAAGCAGCACTAAGCAGAACCTTCCGGGTGCCGTAAGGGTGCCTGGGCTGAGTTAACTGTCAAGGTAACGTCCGGGAATCCCTGTTCGAAGCGCAATGCACAAAAAGAGTATATTTAAAGAAGGCAGATCATTCGTCAACTGCCTTCTTTTTTGATGCCCTTAATTCCTTGAAAAACGTCTTCATCATCTGGCTGCACTCTCCGTCCAGAACCCCTGTCGTCAGTTCAGCCTGATGATTGAATTCTTCCATCCTCAGCAGATTCAATATTGAACCCGCGCATCCCGCCTTGGGATTCATACATCCCACGACCACCCTGGTCATGCGGGACTGTACGATCGCGCCGGCGCACATCTGACAAGGCTCCAGGGTTACATACATCGTACATCCCTCCAGACGCCAGTCCCCTACCTTCTTACTTGCCTTCCTGATCGCGATCAGTTCCGCATGGGCCAGCGTGTTCTTATCCGTAGTTCTCCTGTTATATCCCCGGCCAATAATCTTATCCTCATATACGATCACACATCCAATCGGAACCTCTCCGATCGCATAGGCTTTCTTCGCCTGCCGGATCGCTTCCTTCATGTACTTCTCATCTACACTCAGCATATCATTCTCCATCTGATTCTTTGGCAGACCTTATCGGCTGCATCTTCAGCAGCAGCTTCTTCAACGGCTTCTTAACACCTTACCGACCCATTGGCTACATTTTTACAGGTCTTTTGACGGGCCTGCACCAATAGCCAAACTGCTCCTGACTGCTCTTCTCATCATCCGTCAAATCCATATTCATATCTTCATAGGGAATAAATTCCATAAATCCAAACGTACCCGCCGCTTTCGCTTCCTGGGGATGATAGATTCCCGGCACGCCGAGCCTGAACTTCTCCCCGTCATTAATAAGGGCAAGATGATGGTAATTATAGTATCCGTGAAGCAGGAAGCTGTTATTCGCCCATTTCCACTCACATCTGGGAAGCCTTGCCAGATCATTCCTCTGAATCTTCGTGCATTGGAACCGCCCTTTGGCAGACGTCTGTTCGCCGCAGTCATCCTGAGAAGGATTCTCAAGCGGCAAAGGATTCTCTCCCCTTACAGCATTGACCCCCTGCAAGGTATCCATTCTCTGAACAGTATCCGTTTGTTCTGTTTCTCCTATGTATGGTTCTTCCGCCAGGCCGTCTTCTTCCGGGAAATACTCCTCCTCCGGCACGATTTCTTCCGGCATCGCTTCAGCCGGCGGCTCGGTCATCCTCTCGCTTGATACGAGCCCTTCCGGCATCATTTCTTCCGGTATCATTCCTTCCGGCGGCCCTGTCATTCTCCCGCCTGATACAGTTCCTTCTGACATTATTTCTTCCGGCGGCTTTGACGTTCCTGCTCCTAATATAGCTTCCTCCGGCATCACTCCTTCCGGCATCATTCCTTCCGGCGGCTCTGTCATCCTCCCGCCCGCTGCGATTCCTTCCGTCATATCCTCCGGCGGAGTATCCTTATCCGCGGTTCGCGGCACATCCTCCGGCCTTTGCACACGCATATGCCCCACATCGACCGGCGAATCGTTCCAGACAGCCGCATACCTGCGTCCCGTCTCGCTCTCCAGGATAATCCCGTTGATCATCCGAAAATGCTCCGGCACGATCACATCCTCTTTCGTATAATACAATCTGTAGTTGATAGCCGGATTCACATTGTCGACCGTCCCCTGGTATATCCCGGTACACTCGCCGTTATCCTCGTAGAACAGATATAACGCAAGCTGCCGCTCCCCTTTCATATGCAGCCCCTTACCGTGAATATGCAGCGTACAGTCTTCTTCACCTTGTTCCGCTTTAACAAACCCTACATTACGCAGTCTCTTCCCCTGCTGATATTCATACAGATAACGAATAAAACGCTTCAACTCTCCACTTCCAATCCTGGTCTTTTTATCACAATCTATTCCCCAGAATCAGAAAAAATACCATTCCTTATAAAATTGCCTTCAATTCCTGATATAACCTCTTCGCATAGCTGTCCGTCATTCCGCAGATATAATCCGTCGCCAGAAGCAGCCGAAGATACAGCCTCTCTGCCTCCCCCTTCCCCTCTGCCTGACATCGGTATGCCCTCTTATAATTACTGGAAATCAGCGCAACCATCCGCCTGCTCAGAGAATCCATCTCCCGCGTTCCGTCATCGTACCCCACAACTGCATTCATAAACAGATCAAGCAGGAAATCCAGCATCGCTCCTTCGGCCACTTCCATCTTATATATCGCATCCGATGTAAATACCTCCCTGAAAGCCAGATCCCCCAGAAGATCCATTAGCTTCTCGGCATATGTCCGGCAGAAGAGATCGTATCTGTAATCCCCCTGCATGATCATCCGGTAATTCGATGTAAATCCATACGTCGCACAGTCGATCAGGAATCCCTGAACCCTGACGAGCCAGTTCTTGACAGCATATTCCTCCGGGTTCTCCGCATGCTTATCCTTCCCCCGAAGATATAACTCCGTAAGCTTGTCCGCCGGCCGAAATCCGTCCTTCCCGCCGCCGGCGCTGCTATCCTGCAATTCCGTCAGTTCTTCCAGTAACTTGTGATAGCTCAGGAAGCCCTTCACAAACGCGTCTTCTATATCCGCCGTCTTGTACGCGATATCATCTGCCGCCTCCAGAATAAATGTCAAAGGATGCCGGCAGCCGTTCGTGCCTGTCTCCCGTGATATCTCCTCGAATATCTCCCTGTCCGCATAATAGTATCCCAGCTTCCCATCCTTGATATTGCCGGAATTCTCATTGATCTGTGTGGATGCAACCGGATACTTTACAATCGTATTGAGCAGCGCATAAGTGAGGTTCATCCCATTCTCATCTACAAGAAAATGCAGCCTGCTCACGAGCCGGAGCGCCTGCGCATTTCCCTCAAAATGATAAAGGTCCTCCCGCATCTGAGGAGTCAGCACCTCGCCCACTGGTCTGCCATGGTACGTCATGACCGAGAGATTCTTCTGAAACCATTCCCGGATCGCTTCCTCACCAAAATGCCCGAAAGGCGGATTCCCGATATCATGAATCAGCCCGGCACACTGCAGTATATTACAGATATCATCCTTCATCCCAGGAGTGAAACTATAATCTTTCTTATGCACCAATATATTTTCTCCAATGTTATGCCCTAAAGACCTTGCAAAAGATGATACCTCCAGAGAATGCGTAAGCCTTGTCCTGATAAAATCGCTCTTATCCAATGGAAATACCTGCGTCTTATCCTGAAGGCGGCGAAACGACGCACTGCCGATAATGCGGTGATAGTCCCTCTCGAATTCACTCCGCAGATCTATATTCCTGACATTGCTGCCCGAACCTTCCCGTCTCCTCTTCGTTGACAATAATTGTTCCCAGTTCACACGCGTTCTCTCTTTCTTCTATATTATATACCTAATCCAGATAGATCGGCGGATCATAATCCTTGCCTAACAACTGCTTCTTACGTTCCTGATACCCCAGGAATGCCCACTCTGTCATATCGGTCCATTGATGATTCTCTCTGTCATATACCTGCACGTAACCGATTCTTGACGGATGCATGCGGACGCTGTTGGACTCATATTCCTGGCCGGTATACGGATTGAGCTCTCCCCGCTCCGTATCCTCTTCTTCCGGCAGCGCTCCTTCCGGTTCCTCTTCGCCGTATCCATATCCTTCATAGCCGTATTCCCCATAGTCTGCCGCATCTGTGTCTTTATATCCCTGATAGCCTGCTGTGCCGGCTTCTCCATACCCCTCATAATCTGCCGTGTCTGTTCCGGCATATCCCTCATAATCCGCCGCGCCGGCCCCTTCGTATCCCTGATAACTCGCCGCGTCTGGCCCGGCATATCCTTGATAGCCTGCTGCGTCTGGCCTGGCATATTCCTGATAACCTGACGTATCTTCCCCGGCATACCCTTGATAGCCTGCCGCGTCGGCTTCTCCATATCTTCTATAGCCTGACGTATCTGGCCCGGCATACCCTTGATAACCCGCCGCGTCTGTTCCGGCATACCCTTGATAGCCTGCTGTATCTGCTCCGGCATATTTCTGACTCTGTACTTCGTTTCCTGCATTACTATCGCCCGCATATACAGCCTCAGTTCTCTTTCCTGCCTGATTAGCCGCGCTGTGAGAGGCACTCTCAGATTCTTCCCGGACTATCGTATTCTCTTTTCCTATCTTCTTAAAACGCTGTTTGAAATACGCTCTCCATCCATGCGGTTTCTCTTCCGGCTTCTCTTCCTTCTTCTCCGTCATCTCCAGAGACTCTATCTCCTCCAGAAGCTTCTCCACCGGCTCGTCCTTCATCTCCTTGTTATATTCTTCATGAGACTCCTGATCTGCTGCCTGTTCACGGCCGTCCCCATTCTCCTGAACGGCGCTGTCCTCCTGCTGCCCCTGTTCTGCCTGATGTTCGCAAGCCCCGTGCTCTGTCAGTTCTTCAGCCGCTTCGACATTTCCTATGCTTGCTGTCTCCCGCTGAACCTGTTCTTTTATATCTGTGCCCGCATCCTTCTCTGCATCAGAAGACGCCTTTCCCACCGAATTCTCCAGCACGTCCAGCTTCTTATGTATCTCCACCAACTCGCCGATCGTGATATCCCGCTCATTAGCCATTCCCTCAGTCCCCTTGCAGTTCTCCGGTCCCGGTTCGCTTCCGCTCTCCTTCGGCTTATCAGGCTTATCATTAGAATCTGCCGTCTCCTTCGGCTCAGACAACTCTGCGTCCTTGACAGCTTCCGTTTCACCTTCCGTCTGTGCCGCGGCTTTTTCCTTTGAATCTGTCTCCGGCTTCTGCCCTGCCTCCGCTTCATCTCCGGCCTTCTCCGCCTGCATACTGTCATCCAGGATATTCAGATAGAACGGGCATCCAAGGATCTCCGCGATCATACGCATATCTCTCTCCTGAAAATTATCCCTGCCCAACCTCTGTGTCATATTTTGACGGGACATCTTCTTGCCGGTACGCCCTTCAATCTTCCTGGCAAGCTCTTTAATCGTCATATCCTTACGGCTCAAAATAATCTTGACCTGTTCTCCAAATGTTAAATCCTGCATCACTTGTCCTCCTTAATTGAACCACTTCAAATATACTTATCTATCAGACTGTTGTTCACATTCTGTAAACTCTTTTGTTTCCAGGTAAACCTAACATTTTCCCTCTTCGCCTATTTTAGCAAATACTGCAAAAAAAAGCCACACATTTTCTAAAATCTGTTTATATCCGCTTATTCAGAACAAAACCTAATGTTTTCCCGTATTTTACCGATATAATAATATGACACCAAGGCTAAACACCAGAAGCATCTATACCATTACCACAAGGAGGCAGCCATGAGATTAAATTATTCCCCGGCAATACAAATCAACAATCTTTTCCAATCATATCAGATCAACCGCAGCGCTGCGAATAAGCCCGGCGGACGTGAAGCGGCGGCTTCCCAGGAAGAACGGCGGGATACTCTGACCCTTTCTCCTGCCGGAAAGGCTCAAAACCTGATCACCAGTCTGATGAAGCAGAAGATGGAGATTACAGACCGCAAGAACGCCCTGATGGCTTCGGTAAAGGAGAATGGCGGTTCTATGGATTCCATCAAGACGCAGTTGGAAGCTTACGATGAACAGCTCCAGAACATTGACATCCAGATATCAGAAGCTATGTCACGCGAGCTTAAGAAGGAGGACGAAGAGAAGAAGTCCAACGATACAGAACCCAAGACCAGGGAAGAACTTCTGAATGAGCGCATGAATAACGTCGCGGCCATGTCAAGCGACGCAGAACATATAGACACGCTCGATTCTGTCAAGAGCAGCGTGGACGGAAGGATCAAGGTTCTTGAATCCGAGATCGACCTTGATAACGGCCGGTTTGAAGGAGCATCAGGCGCTTCCGATTATAAGAAGAACACTTTGTCCGATCTTAAGAAGAAGTCTGCGGAGATATCCGCCGATATTAACTCACGTATGGCTGCTCTTGCGGAAGAAGTCAGCGAGGAACGCAGGCAAGACCCGGCAGAAGCTTCTGAAGAAGCAGATTCCGACAAGGATCCAACCGCTCCGATGGAAGAATAGAATATTACATCTTACAGAAGGGATGCTGCAAATTACTGTTATCTGCAGCATCCCTTCCCTTGTATTTCCCAACATCTGTACTTCCGGGAGCGGTGACCTGACGTACCGATTCCACAGTTTCATTCTCTCGTGACCGACATACCGATTTCACAGTTTCATTCTCTCGTGACCGACATACCGGTTTCACAGTTTCATTCTCTCGTTCAACTCCCGAACTGCCTCTTCCTCCAGCTTAACGATCTCCCTGTCATAAGTCAGTATACCGTTGGTCTCCTCCTCCACATCTGACAATTGGGTGTAGACGGATGCGGACAAACCCTTCTCAATATTGGGAATCACTTCTCTCTCGATCCATTCCCTGTATCCTCCGGTCAGTTCCGACTTCTTCCGGTAGATCCTGTAACCATAGATCCTCCTGTACATATGATGCCCCGGCACGCTCATGGAATATCCTCCGAATTCCGTCAGCGCCGCCGCCCGCTCTTCCTGCCGGTATCCGGCGTTCATCCGGGTATTCTGTCCCTTGCATTTCTTCGGACCCGACAAATCAGGCTCCGTCCCATAGGCAATGTGCAGCGGAAAGAAATAATCATGAATACTTCTGATATCCCCGCCGCCCTGATCAAACCAGCCGCTCGCCTGATCGATCAGCCTGCTGCCGTCCTCTTCTCTGACGATCCGTGTCATCGTATTTGCATGGAACTGCCCCCATCCCTCGTTGAAGAGCACCCACGTCACGATCGACGGATGATTGCGCAGAATATGTACCGTCTCCCGCATCTCCGATACAAACTGCTTCCGTCCTCTCTCATCTCTTCTCCCAAGAAGCCAGAGCCAGCCATCCCGCACCCTCAGATGGAAATACTCCATAGCTGTCGCCGCATAAGTAACATACCAGGACCTATAATCTCTGCCGCCGTTCACCATATCCTGCCACACCAGCATCCCTAAGCGGTCGCAATGATAATACCACCTCTGAGGCTCGATTTTGATATGTTTTCTCAGCATATTGAATCCCAGCCCCTTCATCGTCTGGATATCATATACCATCGCTTCGTCGCAAGGCGGCGTATACAGCCCTTCCGGCCAATAGCCCTGATCCAATACCCCTTTTTGAAAATACGGCCGGCCATTCAGATACAGTCTCGGAATCCCCTTTTCGTCCTTTCCCACGCTGATCTTGCGCATGGCCGTATAACTTCTCACCCGATCCTCTCCCGCCTGCACCTCAATATCATACAAGAATGGATCCTCCGGACTCCAGCTATGCAGATTACGGATCGGAATGACGATCTCTTCCCCTGCAAGCCCCTCTGCCTGAAGCGGCTGCATCTCCTCAGATGATAACGTAACGGCAACCCCGCATTTCTCCCCGTCACCAGGTCTTGTCCCGCGAATACCGGCCAGCTCCTTATCCCGCCGGTCAGACGCCATCTCTGCCCTTACGCTGACCGCACTTTTATCATATAAGGGCGTAACGATCAGATCTGCGATATACTCCTTCGGCACCTGCTCCATCCAAACCGTCTGCCAGATTCCGCTCTGCGCCGTATAGAACATACCGCCCCTCTTAAGCTTCTGTTTTCCTCTGCTGTAATAGAATGCATCGCTGTAATCCCTCACCCTCACTATCAGCTCATTCTCTACTTCCTTAAGCGCGTCCGTCACATCCGCCGAGAACGGAAGATAACCTCCAAGATGTCTTTTTACCAGCCTGCCGTTAAGATAAACCGCCGCATACTGGTCTACCGCGCCAAAATGAAGAATCCACCGTTCGCCGTTCTTAGGGCGGACCTTTTCCGGCAGCATTCTGCGGTACCAGAGTGTCTCCTGCGGCTTTAGCTGCCGGTTCACCCCTGAGAGCGGGGCTTCCGGCGAAAAGGGCACCAGAATATTCCCGTCATAGTTCTGCGGCCTTTCCTCTCTGCAGGTAATGGCATAATTCCATACGCCGTTCAGATTCACATAGCTTTCCCTCACAAGCAGCGGCCGCGGATACTCTTCGTGAACGTGCTTACGGTCTATCTGATCTGCCCACCTTGTTCTCAACTGTTTTCCGCTCATATTCTCCCCCTTCCTAACCATACTCCCTGACAAGAGCAGGTACAATCACCCAATATCGTATATGCTTCACAAGCACATCACATGCAGCTTTCTATCAATCCCGGCATCCGTCGTACAGACCGCGATCCGCGCATTTACACCGGGTTCCTCATATTCCCGGTAAATATATTCCTCCGGGTACTCTCCCGGCCTGCGTACCAGCACCGGCTCCTGTTCCTCATTCCAACCGATCTCAAAGGCTCCCATATCCAGCGCCATCCCCTTGCGGGTCGCCTTCATGAAGCTCTCCTTCAGTACCCAGTACCGGTAGAACAGCTTCGCCCTGTCAGCTTCTTCACTTCTCATGATATGTTCATATTCACTCCCGCAGAAGAATCTCCTTGCAATAGGTTCCCGGAACTCCTTCATTTCCTCTATATCGCAGCCTATCTTCGCTTCGTCCTGATCGCTGAACGCACAGAGCACATATTTGCCCGAATGCGAGAGATTGAACGCAGTCTCGTCCGCAAGTCTGTACTGCTCTTTTACCCGGCTCCAGAGGCTCCACACGCCTACGCTCTCCGCCCTGCCCCGGGCGAACCGATACTTGTCCGCCTTCTCCTTACGCCACGCCGGCAGCTTCCGGTAATACTGCTGATAGACAGATTCTTCTAATAACGGAGTGATATCTGCAAGCCATACTTCAACCATTGCCAATGTCCTTTCTACCCTCAGGTATGATTGTCTTATAGAGGGCACAATATCGTCTGCCCCCAACATTATTATATAATTATAGCATAGAATCTGCAAAACAAGTTCTGCAAATTTCCAGATTGTATTACACGGAAAATAATGATAGAATCGTCTTAAGCATCTGTGAAAATGCATACTGCAAATTGTTTAGATTGAAATGTCGAAGGAGGCAGTATAAGATTATGGCAAAATATTTTAATACAGAAGGACCTTGCTATCCGCAAGAACATTATATGGTCAATCTGGATATGCGGGTGCAGGAAATTAAAAAATTGATTGATAGCAGGAAATACTTTTCCATTAACAGAGGAAGGCAGTACGGTAAGACAACCACATTGGATATATTGCAGGAACGCCTTAAAAATCAATACACCATATTTTATATTAGTTTTGAAGGTTTTTCAGAAGAATCTTTTGAAAATGAAAATACATTTTGCAGATTATTTACCGGACTTTTATACGACGTTATCGATTACGGCGAAGTAGAGGGCATTACCGAATCTGTTAAATCAGCTTTGGAAAACATGAGTGTTCCGAATACGAATACGGCTGATTTTCGTTCTTTGTCTAACTTAATCTCAACAATATGCAATACTGCTGCCAAACCGGTAGTATTAATGATTGACGAAGTAGACCAAGCCGGAAATCAGCAGTTATTTTTATCTTTTTTGGGAATGCTGCGTAATAAATATCTAAAGATGAGACATCGCCCTACCTTTCAGTCAGTTATTTTGGCGGGGGTTTATGATATTAGAAATCTAAGATTGAAAATCCGCAAGGAAAAAGAGCATCAAAAAAACAGTCCTTGGAATATCGCTGCAGAGTTTGATATCAATATGGGATTTGATGCCAGACAAATTAAAATAATGCTTGCAGAATACGAACAAGATTATTATACCGGAATGAATATTGATGAAATGGCGGATCTGCTCTATTCTTATACATCCGGTTATCCGTTTTTAGTATCCAAACTCTGCAAGATATTGGACGAAAAAATATCTGTAAGCCCAGAATTTGCAAGCCGGAACGCCGCTTGGAAGAAAGAAGGTTTTCTGGAAGCCGTTAAAATCTTACTTTTTGAAAAAAATTCTTTATTTGAATCATTGGTAAATAAACTGGAGGATTACTCTGAATTAAGGAAGATGCTGCATTCTATATTATTCACAGGCGACAGAATTCCTTATAATTCAGGCAACCGTGTAATTGACATCGCCACCATGTTCGGATTCATAAAAAATGATGGGGGAACCATGGTTATTTCCAATAGAATATTTGAAACATATCTTTATGATCTGTTCTTATCAGAACATGAAATGAACAACCGGATATTTAGAGACGGAATTTCAGATAAAAACCAGTTTATACAAATTTGTTGAGGACAATGGCCGCAAATTCTTCCTATTATACCTGAAACCAATCATCAATGGTATCGGAAATTATTATATTGAAGCGCAAACCCGCGACCGCAAACGCACAGATATTATTGTCGACTATAGAGGAAAACAATATATTATTGAAGTCAAGATCTGGCGCGGAAATGAATATAATAAGCAAGGCGAAGCACAGCTTGTGGATTATCTGGACGCTTATCATGCTCAAAAGGGGTATTTACTCTGTTTCAACTTTAACAAGAATAAAAGAATCGGGACAAGAGAATTTGTCTGCAAAGATAAAGTTATTATGGAAGTGGTTGTTTAATAAGATTGAATATCGTTTAAAAAGGGGATTGACAACCCCTTTTTATTATTGTACTATAATTTCTAGTTTCACACTTTAAACAGTTAAAATCTTACAGCATAATAATTTCACAAAGGAGTATTCATTATGATTATTGTACTAAAACCGCGTTCCACCCATGACGACCTTGTCCGTGTGGAACAGATGATAAAGAAACGGGGACTGGACACGCATATTGTAGAAGGTTCCGAGATGACGATCATTGGATGTATCGGCGATACAACGCGGATCGATTCCAAGCTGTTCGAAGTAGACTCTGCCGTAGACAAGGTCATGCATGTCCAGGAGCCTTACAAACTGGCGAACAAGGCATTTCACCCGGAAGAATCAGTTATCGACGTCTCAGGCGTCAAGATCGGCGGCGGAGATCTTGCTCTGATCGCAGGCCCTTGTTCCGTGGAATCCTACGAACAGGTATTGGAGATTGCCGAATCTATCAAGGCTTCCGGCGCCAATCTGTTAAGAGGCGGGGCATTCAAGCCGAGAACCAGCCCGTACTCATTCCAGGGCCTTGGCCTTGAAGGTCTCGACATCCTGTGCGCAGTCAAGAAAGAAACAGGGCTGCCCATCGTAACCGAACTGATGTCTCCTGACTATCTGGACACATTTAACGAGAAGGTCGATTTGATCCAGATCGGCGCCCGCAACATGCAGAATTTTGACCTGCTGAAGCAATTAGGGCAGCTTGACCGCCCGATCCTTCTTAAAAGAGGCCTAAACGCCACTTACGAGGAATGGATCATGTCGGCAGAGTATATCATGGCCTCCGGTAATGAGAATGTGATCCTCTGTGAACGCGGAGTCCGCACCTTCGAGTCTTATACAAGGAATACTCTGGATCTCCAGAGCATCCCCGTAGTACGCAAGCTTACACACCTGCCGATCATCGTAGACCCAAGCCACGCCGGCGGTAAATGGTGGCTGGTAGACGCTATGGCGAAAGCCTCCGTCGCCGCAGGCGCAGACGGATTGATGATCGAAGTACATAACAACCCTGAGTGCGCGTTATGTGACGGCGCACAATCCCTGAAACCGGCCAAATATAATACCCTGATCAAGGAAGTTGCACAGATCGCCAGGGTCGTCGGCAAGACGGTCTGATCCTCAGGGACATCCATAGGAGCAGCTTATGAAATTAACAGTGAACCTGGGAGCGAACAGCTACCCGATCTATATTGAAAATGACATATTATCCCGATCCGCATCCTGCATCAGCGAAGTATTTAACGGCAGAAGGATCATGATCATCTCGGATGATAACGTTTACCCTCTTTACGGGGAGCTGCTTACTAAGCAGTTATCCAAAGATTATACCTGTCATCACCTCATCCTTCCCCATGGGGAAGCAACCAAGGATTTCCAGACACTTCCGTCCGTCTACACCGCTTTGCTGGAGGCTAAGATCTCCAGAAGCGACCTGATCATCGCCCTTGGCGGCGGTGTGATCGGCGATCTGGCCGGATTCGCCGCCGCAAGCTTCTTGCGCGGCGTAAAATTAGTACAGATACCAACCTCTCTGCTCGCCCAGGTAGATTCTTCCGTGGGCGGCAAGGTGGCCGTGGATCTGCCCCTGGGAAAGAATCTGGTCGGAGCATTCCACCAGCCTTCGCTCGTGCTGATCGATCCGCTCGTGTTAAATACGCTGAAAGAGCGTTTTATCACCGACGGCATGGGAGAAGTGATCAAGTACGGCTGTATCAGGGATGCCGGATTGTTTCATACACTGGAATCACACGGTTCTTTTGAGGAACTTAGAGACGAACTGCCGTCAATCATAGAGCGTTGTGTAGATATTAAGCGCGTAATCGTAGAACACGACCAATTCGATACCGGCGAGCGGATGCTCCTGAACTTCGGACATACGCTGGGACATACCATAGAACAGTACCATCATTACGGACGGGAAAGCCACGGGGAAGCCGTTGCGATCGGTATGTACCAGATCACAAGGCTTGCCCGCAAGCAGGGATTAACCGCTGATAAAACAGACGAACGCATCCTGAACGTACTGAAGTCTTACGGACTGCCGTATGAATGCGGACTGCCGATAAAAGAACTGATGAACGCGATCACTCTCGACAAGAAGAATCTGAATAACAAGCTGAATGTAGTTCTGCTGCACGATATCGGTTCAAGCTACATCCACCCCACAACCGCGGAATTCTTCGGACAGTACAATGAGGAGACCATATAGATAGCAAGCGATATAATATGGAGGAAGATCACATGAAGAAATTAGACGGAAAAGTCGCAATCGTAACCGGAGCCGGAAAAGGAATCGGCCGTGAAGCCGCCCTGGCGATCGCAGCCAAGGGCGCAACCGTTGCAGCCGTTGCAAGAACTCTGGCCGACCTGGATGAGACCGTTAAGATGATCAAAGACAACGGCGGCTCTGCCATCTCTCTTTCCCACGATCTCACGGTAGGCGCCGAGGTGCAGGCAATGGTGGGCGAGATTATGAACAAATACGGCAAGATCGACATTCTGGTCAATAACGCCGGCGGATACCCGTCCGAGATCTACAAGAACATCGAACACCAGGCCATTAAGCTCTGGGATTGGACGGAAGAACAATGGGATCAGATCATCAAGACGAATGTCCGTATCCCATTCCTGTGTATGAAAGAGGTACTCCCGGTTATGATCGGACAGAGAAGCGGCAAGGTCGTCAGCGTGTCCTCACGGATGGGACGCATCGCCTCCCAGATGGGCGCATACGCCGTGGCAAAGGGCGCTATCATTACCATGACCAAGACTGCCGCCATCCAGACCCAGGAATACGGTATCCAGGTCAACGCCGTATCTCCGGGAATCGTGGACACACCGGGGCAGCGTGTATATAACCACTCTGTCGGACAGGACGGCGTGCAGATGGGCAGCGCCGCCGACGTAGCAAATGCAATTCTCTACTTGCTATGTGATGCTCCTGATGTCATGACCGGACAATCCCTGGATCTGTTCACGACTGTGTAAGAATATTGTCTTCAAATTTCGTTCTTGATTTGTTAACAATTAATTCTTATTTTTATCACACTTTCATCACAGTTTATGCTTATACTATAATTGTTCGATGAAACGAACAACAAAATTCTTTTTCATAACTTTTTCCTCAGGACTGCACTCCTCCCAACATGCAGTCCTTTTAAATTGCTCAGATAAATCTTTTCACAATACACTATACCTGACAATGGTCTGGTCAATAAGCTGGATCAGGCAATACCTGCCGCAGACAAGACCCTTGCGTACAAAGTAAAAGTAACAATAAGTTACGGGAAAACGTAGAGGCAATCAGAAGAAAAATTGTATAACTAATTTCAAAAAAGAGACTGCCGGAATTCTTCGGCAGTCTCTCTTATTTTATTACAGTATATCGTTTCTATCGCCCCGGCTGTCCATAATAAGCATTCGCACCATGCTTCCGGTAATAATGCTTATCCTGCAGCTCCTGCGGCGCCGGCTGGTTCTTCGGATTGATCAGCTCGCAGCGCGCCGCCATCTTCGCGACTTCCTCTAATACCACCGCATTGTGTACCGCCTCATGAGCATCCTTCCCCCAGGTGAAAGGTCCATGGTTCTTGCACAATACTGCCGGCGCGGCATGATAATCCAGCTTACGCGCCTCGAACTCATCCGCGATCAGGATGCCTGTATTCTTCTCATAGGCCTCGTCGATCTCTTCTTTGGTCAGATTCCTGACACAGGGAACCTCGCCGTAGAGATAGTCCGCGTGGGTCGTTCCATAGCACGGAATCCCTCTTCCAGCCTGCGCCCAGCTTGTCGCCCAGGACGAGTGGGTATGCACGATACCGCCGATCTCCGGGAAGCGGTTATACAATACCACATGAGTCGCCGTATCTGAGGATGGATTGTAATCTCCCTCAACCTTATTACCCTCTAAGTCTACAACAACCATATCCTCCGGTCTAAGCTTGTCATACTCTACACCGCTTGGCTTGATCACAAACAGACCGCTCTCGTGGTCGATACCGCTTACATTGCCCCAGGTGAAGGTCACCAGACCGTATTTCGGGAGAAGCATGTTCGCTTCATATACTTCTTTTTTTAACTGTTCTAACATATTGTTCCATCTCCTTTAGCCGCGATCAGATCAGGCTCTCGATCGCCGCCTTCTCAATAGCAATGCCCGTCTTATACCTCTCAGTAAATACTTCGTATCCCTCTACGTCCTTTGCATCAGGTTCCATCCGGCTGCCTTCGTTGCCCTCGAACACCTTCTTCGCAAGATAATCTTCCAGAGTCTCCCCGTCGGCTCTGTTCTTCATGTAAGCAGCGAGAAGCGCCATTCCCCAAGGTCCTCCTTCGCCTGCCGTCTCCATAACAGATACCGGCGCGTTGATAGCCGCCGCAAGAATCCTCTGTCCGACGCCCTTGGTCTTGAATAACCCTCCGTGGCCGAGCATCGAGTCGATCGCCACATTCTCCTCCTTCTGCAGAAGATCCATACCTACCTTGATCGCCCCAAGCGCGGTAAATAGGTTCACGCGCATGAAGTTCGCCAGATTGAAATTACTCTTCGGCGACCTTACGAACAGCGGACGTCCCTCATCCACACCTGTGATGAATTCCCCTGAGAGATAACCGTAAGATAACAGCCCGCCGCAGTCAGCGTCGCCCTCCAGAGCCTTGTTATACAGCGTTCCGAATAACTTGTTCATATCCACTTCGATACCGAAGCTCTCTGCAAATTCCTTGAAAATGCCTACCCACGCATTCAGGTCAGAGGTGCAGTTATTCGCATGCACCATGGCAACCAGGCTGCCGTCCGGCGTGGTCACAAGGTCGATCTCCGGATACACCTTTTTAAGCTCCTTTTCAAGCACGATCATGGCAAATACACTGGTTCCCGCGGATACGTTACCGGTACGCTTAGCAACACTGTTGGTCGCCGCCATGCCGGTCCCCGCGTCGCCTTCCGGCGGACACATCGGAATACCCGCCTCAAGATTGCCGCTCTCATCTAAGAGCCGCGCGCCTTCTTCCGTCAAGGTCCCGGCCGTCTCGCCCGCAACCATGACCTTCGGCATGATCTCTCTTAATTTCCACGGATAATTCTTGTCAGCCACCAGCTCGTCGAACTTACGGATCATATCCTCGTTAAAATCCTTCTTCTCCACATCGATCGGGAACATACCGGACGCATCTCCGATTCCAAGCGCTTTCTCGCCGGTCAGCTTCCAGTGGATATATCCTGCCAGCGTAGTAAAATACGCCACATCCTTCACATGCTCTTCCTCGTTCAAAACCGCCTGATATAAGTGGGCAATACTCCACCGCACCGGAATATTATACTGAAACAGATCGATCAGCTTCTCTGCTGCCGGACCTGTGGTACAATTCCTCCAGGTACGGAACGGCACCAGAAGCTCCCCGTCCTTGTCAAACGCCATATATCCGTGCATCATTGCACTGAATCCGATAGAACCGATCTTCTTCAGCGTCACGCCGTACTTCTCCCGAACGTCTGCCGCCAGGTTCTTATAGCTGTCCCGAAGGCCCGTCCAGATATCGTCCAGCGAGTAGGTCCAGTTTCCATCCTCCAGACGGTTCTCCCATCCATGGTCGCCGGATGCGATCGGCGTATGATCCTCGCCGATCAGCACTGCCTTGATCCTGGTTGATCCCAACTCAATACCAAGAACGGCTCTGCCGCTCTCAATCACTTCCTTTACATTGCTCATGCTGCTCCTCCTATCCTACTTGCGATACGCAACACTGTTCCGCAGCAGTTCATTCTTGAACCGGCGGATGGCCGTATCTATCCTACTTGCGATACGCAACGCTGTTCCACAACAGTTCGTTCTTGAACCGGCGAATGGTCGTATCCTTGTCAATATAGACAGCTTCAATACCCATGCACGCTGCCCAATCGCCCATCTGCTCGGAAGTCAGGTCATAAGAGAATGCAGTATGGTGCGCTCCGCCTGCCAGGATCCACGCCTCTGCTCCTGTCTGAAGATTCGGCTGCGGCGTCCAGAATGCAGTTGCAACCGGAAGCTTCGGCATCGGCTTCTCTACCTTCTTGCAGTCCACATCATTGATGATCAGACGGAAACGGTCTCCGAGATCGATAAGTGAAGTTGCGACCGCCGGTCCTGTCTTCGATGTGAATACCAGCCTTGCCGGATCTTCCCTGTCTCCCATGGAGAGCGGCTGTTCCTTAATACTGATCTTGCCGTCTGCAACCGTCGGGCATACCTCCAGCATATGTGCCTGCAGGATCCCTTCCTTGCCCGGAACCAGATTATAGGTATAATCCTCCATAAATGAAGTACCCTTCGCATCCTTCATTCCCTGAGTCATGATCTTCATAAGACGAACCATGGCAGCCGTCTTCCAGTCGCCTTCTCCTGCGAACCCGTAGCCCTTCTCCATCAATCTCTGGATCGCCAATCCCGGGAGCTGCTTTAAGCTTCCAAGGTCTCCGAAATGCGTCACGATCGCCTGATAATTCTTCGCCTCAAGGAATCTCTCGAATCCGATCTCGATTCCTGCCTGCACTGCTACATGCTCTCTGAATTCCTTCTCATCTCTGCCTTCCAAAAGTATCTCATACTTATCATAATATTCTTCGACCAGCGCGTCAATATCTCCTTTGGAAACTGCCTCTACTTCTGCTGCTATTTCATTGACCGGATACGCGTCGATCTCCCAGCCGAACTTGATCTGCGCCTCAACCTTATCGCCCTCTGTCACTGCAACATTCCTCATATTGTCGGCAATACGCATCACACGGATATGGCTGCTCTCGATCACGCCCACCGCAGTGCGCATCCAGGAACCGATCTTCTTCTGGACATCCGCGTCCTCCCAGTAACCCATGATCACCTTGCGCTCCATGCCGAGACGGCTGAAGATATGACCGTACTCTCTGTCCCCGTGGGCCGCCTGATTCTCGTTCATAAAATCCATATCAATGGTGTCATACGGAATCTCCCGGTTAAACTGTGTATGGAAGTGAAGCAGCGGCTTCCTGTACTCCTGCAGGCCGAGAATCCAGGATTTGGCCGGAGAGAACGTATGCATCCAGGTGATGACTCCCGCGCAAGTCTCATCCGTATTCGCCTCGTTCAGAGTCTTCCTGATCAATTCATTGGTAATGAGCGTCGGCTTCCATACAACCTCATAAGGAAGATTGCCGGATGCATTCAGCGCCTCCACGATCTTCTGAGAGTGCTCCGCCACGTGGGCCAGGCACACGTCCCCGTATAAATCCTGTGAACCTGTACAGAACCAGAACTGATAAGTTTTTGATCTTAACATGATGATTTCCTCACTTTCTTGAAAATGTATTCAGCGCAGCATAACGGCTCATCCGCCATCCCGGCCAAATACACGCCTTATATCTATCTGATCTTATTATATAGATATCCGTCAATTCTCTGCAAGTTCATAACTCTGCCTGTTCACAGAAAAAGTTACCTAATCCGACCTGTACAGAATAATTATAACGAATTATAATCTAAAGTGCATCTTGCAATAAAAAAATGCATATGCTACAATGCCGGTAGGCAAAAAGACAAGGAATATTTTCATTGTGGCACAATGAACGAACCCCCGGATGTATTGGTGGTACATCCGGGGTTCTTCCTCGAAATTTTATACTTATATTTTAGGTTTTTTTTGAAAATTGTTAATAATAAGATTGAAGAAATTAGTTCTGTGGATAAATCTGCGGAAACTCAAGAAAATGCATCTTGCAATCCAAAATTGCATATGCTATAATGCCTTTAGGTAAAAAGAAAAGATGTTCCACAATAACAAAAGAACGAATCCCCGAATGTACCGTTAATACATTCGGGGATTCTTCCTCTTATATGGCGAGGTCTTCCTTTTAGGGCTGGTTACCGATCATTTATCGCCGTCCAACCACTTGATGATGTAGTGACAAACTACACTAGCCGCAACAGCGATATAAAAAGAAAAGATAAATTCCACAATATCCAAGCATTCGACATCTTTCGACCTGTCTTCCGGCCAAGTAACAGTTTAGCAAGTGCACGGATCTACCTGAACTGCTGCCTGGCAAATCCGCAATTTCAGATTGACAATTGGCTTCCTGTATGACATACTTATTTCAAACCTACATGGAGTGGATTTTTAAAGAGTTATCTTTTTTCGCCACACGATTGCATGCATGCATTTGTGTGGTATTTTTATGTTGGAAGCTAAATACCCCGAGGCAGCCGCCGGATATCCAGGCATGCAGACATGGATACCTGGCCCGTTGTTTTGCGGGAATAATTCCAGACGAAGGAGGAATAAGATTATGGAACAAACATTCATGAAAGAGAAGAAGATTCTGCCGCTTGTGCTGTCTATGTCCCTGCCCATGGTCATATCCATGGCGGTCAACTCACTTTACAATATCGTAGACAGTTATTTCGTGGCCAAATTAAGCGAGGACGCCATGACGGCGCTGGCGCTGGTCTACCCCATCCAGAACATGATCAACGCCATCGCCATCGGTTTCTCTATAGGGATCAATGCAAGCGCGGCATATTTCCTTGGAGCAAATGACTCTGTCCGCACGAGCAAGACCGCAACCCAGGGAACCTTCTTAAGCCTCCTTCACGGCGTGGCTCTGACGGTACTGTCCATCGCTGTCATGCCTGCATTCCTTGGTATGTTTTCTTCTGATGACACGGTGATCAAAATGGCGCTTGAGTATTCGAACCGGGCGTTCCTGTTCTCTCCGGTCATCGCCCTGACACTGGTATACGAGAAGCTCTTCCAGGCAGTCGGCAAGATGAAGGTCTCCATGCTCTGTATGATGTGCGGCTTCATCGCCAATATTATCCTGGATCCGCTGATGATCTTTGGGATCGGGTTCTTCCCTGCCATGGGAATCGCCGGAGCCGCCTACGCCACCGGAATCGGCCAGGTATTCTCTCTTGCCGTCTATTATCTGTGCAGCAAGATCAGCCCCATTCCCATTAAGATCGAACGGAAATACTGGAAACCGGAGAAAAATATAGCGGCAAGATTATATTCCGTCGGCATCTCGGCAACCCTGACTCTGGCGCTCCCGTCTCTGCTGATCTCTGTATTGAACGGCATCCTTGCAGGCTTCTCAGAGACATATGTACTTGTACTGGGCGTCTATTATAAGCTTCAGACCTTCATCTACCTGACGGCAAACGGAATCATCCAGGGAATCCGGCCATTGATGGGGTACAACTACGGCGCGGGCGAGAAAGAGCGTGTCCAGAAGATCTTTCGGACCTCTCTTGCCCTTACCATGGGAGTCATGGTAGTCGGAACTTTCTTGTCCTGGCTGTTCCCGGCAAGCTTATTCGGCATGTTCACCTCCAACCCGCAGACCATTAAGATCGGCGTCACTGCCCTTCATATCATCAGCCTCGGATTCGTAGTATCCGCAGTCTCTATTACCTGCTGCGGAGCCTTGGAGGGTCTGGGCAAGGGCACGCCGTCTCTGTGTATCTCCCTGCTTCGATATGCAGTCGTCATCATACCGGCGGCATATATATTGAGTAAATTTATCGGCGCAGACGGAGTGTGGTACGCCTTCTGCTTCACGGAATTCGTTACGGCAGGGCTTGCATATATTATTTACAAAAAAAGCTCTTGAAAAAAATATAATTTTATAGTAATATCGCAATTAGCATATATACAGCGGGAATCAGGTGCGAATCCTGAGCGATGGGGTCACTGTGAGGACGATGTCCGCAGCCAGAATACCTGTATATGTGTAGAATGGGGCTTCCGTCCAAAGCGAAACATTCTGTCCTCTATTGCACTATTATTGGAAGAAGTTTGCTTATAACAGCAAGCTTTTTTGTTTCTATTGGAACTCATGAAACCGCAGTATTCGTCTGCCTGGTTCATGAGTATTTTGGGTCCCCTTTTACCATGACGCTATGTTTTTGACATAGCAAAGAACACTCAGCATACAAAAAGGAGGCACAAAAATGGAAAACAACACTCAAAAACACTCAGCCAAAAAAACACTCTTACTGATCGCGGCATTGGTGATCGCAGCAGCAGCCATGTTCTGCATTTACAAGGTATTTATCCCTAAGGGGCAGACCGGCGCCAAAGAGATCACCGTAACCGTTGTACACGCGGACCAGTCTTCAAAAGATTTCGTCTATCAGACCGACGAGGCTTACCTCGGCGCAGTCATAGAAGCAGAAGGCCTTGTAGAAGGAACCGACGGAGATTACGGTTTGTTTATCACTTCCGTTGACGGCGAAACGGCAGACGACTCGAAGGAACAGTGGTGGTGCATTACCAAAGGCGGCGAATCCGTCAACACCTCTGCTGACCAGACTCCAATCGAGAACGGCGACCAGTTTGAGCTGACTATGATGGAAGGTTATTAAAACAGGCAATGGAGAACAACAAGGAACTTGTGAGCATGGGATTTCTCAGCGCTATCCTGCTTATCGGACAGGTTGGGATGTCCTACCTTCCTAATATAGAGATCGTATCCCTCTTAATCTACATATATACCCAGGTCTACCGTAAGAAAGTCTTCTTCATTATCTATGTGTTCGTATTCCTGGAGGGCTGTATCTACGGCTTTGGTCTCTGGTGGTTCGGATATCTGTATATCTGGAGCGTTCTGGCGCTGATCGTTCTCTGGAACGGCAGACAGCCGACTTCTGTAATTATGACTGCTGTGATTCTCGGCGCATATGGGCTTTCTTTTGGAATGTTATATGCCCTGCCTTATTTTATTGCCGGAGGCTGGGCGGCCGGGTTCTCCTACTGGGTATCTGGAATTCCTTTTGATCTGCTCCATTGTGCGGGAAATGTTGCCGTATCCCTGATATGTTACCGGCCGCTTCGGACGCTTCTTGGGAAGCTTAAGAGATGATAATTGCCAAGGAGGCTGTTACATTGACACTATCTGAATTATGCACTTACATCACCAGATATGAGAGAGCGCCGCTGCCTCCCGACCATAAGATGGGGCCGCGTCTTGTCTGCCCGGAATATTCAAAGTCTGACTGGGAGGTCAAGACTTATCCGCTGCCTCTTAAGGAGCGGATCTTTGCACTGTGCTGGAACATAGACGCTTCCCATCCGGCGCAGACCTTACACGCTACCCTCCATCCGGCGCCGGAGCCTTTCTGTTACCGGCTTAATTTTCATTCCGGTGAACGGACGCAGCTTCACACGCATGATTACATCGAACTCGCCTATGTGGTTGAGGGTGAATTCCGCCAGAGGATCTTAAGCCATGACATCACATTTTCCAAGGGCGATCTGTGCCTGATCGACAAGAACTGCCTGCATCAGGACTACCTGTTAGACCAGCCTGCCGTCATCTTATTCCTTGGAATTGCCAACGACATGTTCACCGAGATCATGGATGAAAATGTCGCCACACAGAAGATCATCTACTTCCTGCAGTCCGCGCTGCTCAAACAGAAGGATCTGCAGCAATATCTGCATTTCCGCCCAGGCTCCGATCCCGGCGCGGCAGCCGAATTAGAGAGCTGCCTCTGCCTCCTGCTGAATGAACTGCACGATAACAAGATCGGCTCACACTATATCTGCAAGGGACTGCTGCTGCGCATTTTTCGCATCATCAGCACCCGCTATGACTTTTCGCTGTCCAAAGAACAGCGAAAAACCATGAACTGGATCGTATTTGAAGAGATATCGGATTACATCAAGCGCCATTTTGCCACAGTCACCATCCAGGAGTTAGTCCGGGAATTTCACTTCCAGGAAGACTACTTTAACCGGCTCATCAAGAGCAAGACCGGGCTTACTTACTCTGCCTATGTACAGCAGATCCGCCTCGAGCGTGCGGCGCATATGCTGATTTCTACCGATAAAAGCGTAGATGAGATCACAGAATCGGTCGGCTACCGCAACAAAGGATATTTCTATAAGATATTCCAGGAAAAATACGGCGCCACACCTTCCAGATACCGGAAACAGATCACTCACTGAACCGGATCCGCTCTATCAGCGAATTCTTCCTCACCGACCGGGATATCCCTGCCGCCAGCGCAATCTGAAGCACCAGTAATACAATGGATACCACAATTGCCGCCGCTGCCGGGTAGTGATAGGCCGATATATTAAACATTCCGTGCTTTTTCGCATACAGGAATACCGGGTATCCGGCAAGGCTTCCAAGCCCTACCGAGATTGCCAGTGTACCGGCCGTATAGAACAGGCCTTCTAACTGCAGCATCTTCATAAGCTGTGCATCCGACATCCCGATCGCCTGCATCATTCCCAGTTCTTTCCTGCGCACGTGGACACTGTTGATCATAGTATTGATCAGGTTCATCACACTGATCGCCGCCAGGATTCCAAGGAACGCATAACTCGCTCCTCTCGTCGTTGCCAAAGCCGTCCGCCACTGTTCATACTCAGCCTTCCAGGTCCGCATAGACATCCTTCCAGACGCATTTATGATATCTTGAAGCTTCTTCTCAAGCGTCTGGTCATAGTCCTTGTCTGCAATTACATGGAAGTACCTGGAGGAATTATATTCACTCAGCCGGTCCACGGCCTCCTTCGCCATGATCAGATAGTCAAAATTAGTCAGACCGTTCCTATAATCCCCGATCGCTGCAATCTCAACTTCCTTATTAAATGTCCGGCCGCCGTCCTGAATCCTCAGGTTCAGCTTATCTCCCACCTTAAGCTCAGGGTGCCAGTACTTAATCGCTTCGTCGATGAGCACCTTATCTCCTGTCTTCAATTCCTCATAAGTCACCTTTCCTTCTGTGACGCCTTTTTCCAGCTCTTTTGCATATTCCTGCGGGATTCCGTTAAGCGCATTCCCCTCTTCCTCTGAAAATACATCTCCGTCTACCCTGAGAGAGGAAAATACATCTACCCTCTCCACACCGGGAAGCGCTTCGATCTGCTGCCTCAGCGTATCATTCAGCGGATTATCCTTCTGGATCTCAGACCATTTCCGCTCTGGATGTTCCTTATTATATTCTTCTATGTCAGGCAGGATCTCATACTGCCCCACAAGAGAGCTATCGGCGCTCTCCCGGGGATCGGCGCAGGACAGAACGGTGGCAACCACCATCAGGAATACCCCTGTAGCCGCCATGGAGACGATCGTGACCGCACTTTTCTTCTTATTCTCTGTAAGGTTCCTCAGAGTCAGGCGCCCGATCGACAGGAACTCATAACCTTTCCGTCTGCTCCTTCGATTCTTCCCGGCAGTCTGCATGCGCATCGCCTCCACCTCAGAGACCTTTGCCGCCATATGCATCGGCCTGGCAAGGGAAAAATACACCGTACACACCGTTACCGCAGCCGCAAGCAGATAGACCCACCAACAGCACAGATTCACTTCACCGTCCGCCAAGACCTCCCTTGCCGTCTCTGCAAACGCTTCCATCGCTTCAGAATCAGTAAACTTAAGGAGCCATTCTATCACTTCCCGGGATACAAATGTACCGATCAGAAGACCTGCCGGAACAGCAAAAGCAGCAATGCATAATCCTTCCCGGAGCACGATCTGCCGTATCTGGCGCTTTGTAGCGCCGATCGCTTTCATCCTGCCGAATTCCCGGATTCTCTGGTTCATAGACACATAATAGATACTGTATATCGTGATCGCTCCCGCCAGCATGACGATCAGCATGATCAGAACGATCGACGGAACCATGGCCGGGTCTACATAATTTGCCAGCAGATAATCTGTGTTAATGTTAATTTCACTTTCCGGGATTCCAAACTGTTCTGCCGCATTCTTGATCCTGTCTTCAATCTCATCTGTCGTAGGCTTATCCTCATCTCCGATCTGAAGAAGAAAACGGTAGGCGATCTCATCTTTTGGAATCTCATTTTTCAGAAATGCTTCCGATACCAGAGCCGTATAGATCCTTTTCTCATAATTACCCTCACTGTCTTCGAAGAATCCGCAGATCCGAAATTCCTTCTGCTGAGTAAGATCGAGCTCTCCGCCCCGGAAGATCTGATAAGGCACGGTGACCGTATCGCCAATATCCCCTTGCTGGCCAAGTTCCTTAAGAATCCCCGGGGATACCACGATCTCATCCTCCCGCCTGGGAATCGTTCCTTCTGCCGGCGCCATCTTATATAATTCCATACCCGCTTCATCCACATACATCATAACGACCGATGCCTCATCAAGATTCATATAGCCTGCGTCGCTTCGGAGGCCGAACTTGGATATATCATGATGCACCGCCAATTTACGGGCCGTCTCCTCATCCACATTCCGGTAAAGAGCATGCCATGACGGATAGAGCCTGTCTGTTACGGCAAACTGAATTTCCAGTATTCCCCGTCCCACCGCAGGAACTATGAACAGCAGCATGGTCGTCAGGATGATCGTGATCCCTATCAGTATATTCCTGTTCTTATAATATTTCATATTGTCAAATGCGACTCTCGTTGTCATCTTCATCAGTCACTCACCACCTTACCGTCTGCGATCTCAATCACCCGGTCCGCCATCTGCGCGATCATCTCATCGTGCGTGATCATGACCAATGTCTGCCCGAAGTCCGTCACACAGCTCTTCATCAGGCTCATCACTTCCAGCTCTGTCTGGGAATCCAGATTCCCTGTAGGCTCATCTGCCAGGATGATAGCCGGACGGGTCACAAGCGCCCTGGCAATCGCGGTCCTCTGCTTCTGCCCTCCCGACAGCGCATTAGGCATAGTCTCTTCCTTATCCGTAAGGCCGATCTTCTCCAGCACCTCCTGTACGTCCTCCCTCTTCACCTTCCGGTTGTCCAGTCCCAGCGGGAGCACGATATTCTCCCATACATTTAACGATGGGATCAGATTATAATCCTGGAAGATGAACCCGATCTTCTTCCTGCGGAATGCCGCCAGCCTGTCGTCCTTAAGCGCGAAGATATCCTTGCCCTCTATCCATACTTTCCCCTCATCCGGCCGGTCAAGCCCTCCGATCAGATGCAGGAGCGTAGACTTGCCGGAGCCCGACCGCCCCACGATCGCTGTGAACTTCCCTCTCTCTATCTCTAAGCTTGTATGGTCTACTGCCCGTACCTGGTTCTCTCCTGTGCCGTAATATTTCACCAGGCCATCCACTGCTAATATCTTACCGCTGTCCATCTTCATATAGTTACCTCCGTTTCATGTGCCCTTATTAAAAGTTCAATCAAGTATAACTATAATCTCCCATCCTTACAGATTCCTTACACCGACTATAACAATTTTGTAAGAATCCCCGGCACAAAAGCTTTACACTGAAATCGTCAATTGATATAATAAAGTAACGGGTAAACAACACTGATAGAAAGCAGGTGACAATATGGGACTGACGAATAAGCAATTTCAGGGCTTTGTCAGGCTTACTCTTGCACAGATCGAAAGAGCTTTGAATGAATCGCCTGACAACAAGGAATTGCAGGAATTAAAAGATATTTTTCAATCAATGTTAGAAGACGGTAACTAGTACAACGAATAATAAGTAACCAGCTATATGGCTAGTACTAGTACACCGAAAAATAAGTTCCTAGCCATATAACGCAGAATGATTTTTTATATGCAAGGCGGAGGAATGAGGCGTAGTGGGCGCTACGCCGATTGACGACAACGACGCAGATGGAAAATCAGGCAAGTTATATGGCTGGTTACTTATTATTCGGTGTACTAGGAACTTATTTTTCGGTGTACTAGGTGAAAGAGGATATTGCCCTGCAAGCGATATCCTCTTTGGTTATGATGGCAGCGTAACCCTGAACACCGTTCCGCCTCCTGTCTTCTGCTTCGCAGATATGGTTCCTCCCTGGCGCTCCAATATCATCCTTGCAAGATACAACCCTACTCCCGCACCCTCCTTCGCCATCTTCGCCGCATCATCCCCCCGGTAGAATCTCTGGTAGATCTTCGGCAATTCTTCCCGCCGTATCCCGATCCCTTCATCCACAACCTCTATCAGGACATTTTTTATCAGAGGCTTCACACGCACCGTAACGGTTGTAAGTTCACCGGAATATTTCACCGCATTGTCAAGAATATTAACAAACGCTTCTTCTGTCCATTTTGTATCATGGCAGATCACAAGGTCTTCTGCCATATCCGCCTGTATCTCAATATCCTTATTCTTTGCTTTCATGTAGACCTGGCTGACCGCCTCTGTAAGCGTCTTCTTAAGACTTGCCGGTACCGGTCTTAACTGAATCATGTGAGCCTCAAGCCTGGACAGATTGACCATCTCCCTGAGAAGTGTCTCCAGCTTCTCGATCTCTCTTCCTTCCTGCTCCAGAAATTCTTCCTGTTCCTTTGCCGCAAGCTGATCTCCTGACACGATCTCATAACACATCCGAAGAGATGCAAGCGGCGTCTTAAGCTGGTGGGAAATGTCCGTAATCAGGCTCTTCGTATTCTTCTCTTCCTCCTCAAGCTTGTCCTTAAGCCCTTCAAAATATACCCCCAGCTCCCGCAAGGATTCCCACACCTTCATCCATTCTTCCGAATACTCCGAAGGCTCCTCTTCATAATCCGGGATCTCACCGAATCTGCCTTCCCTGAACTGCCACAGGCACTCATACAATTCCTGGAGATGATCTTTGGCGGTCACACTCTTCTTCCACTCCAGATGTCCTGCCAAAGCAATCAGCAGAATACCGGCAAGCACGCCCGCTCCCCAGAATATCCATAATCCTCCCGCGGATCTCGTGTATTTCAGATCATACCCGTACTTGTCTTCTATCATCCCTACAGCGCGGCTGATCTCTTTTCTGTCCAATGCACCTTCTGGCGCGGCTTCGCCGAAGGGGATCCGAAATCCATGCTTCTCCCATACCGCTATGATCTCTGCCTCCAATTCCGGATGCTCCGTCATCAGAGTGATCATCCTTCTCCTCTCTTTGGTGATCTCATACCTGGCCAACAGCAGCATGAAGAACGAAAACACTGCAGCAAAGCTCAGACAGATGACAAGATACTTTTTTACCTTCTTATTACTTTTCCGCTCCATATATATCCCAGCCCTCTCACATTCGAGATCTCATCCGTTCCAAGCTTCGCCTTAAGCCTGCTGATATTGACCGTCACCGTATTATCATCCACGAACTGCCCGTCCACATCCCAGATATGCTCCAGGATATTCTCCTTGGATACGATCCGCCCGGCATTCTCCCAGAGATACATTAGAAGCTGCAGCTCCTTCTTACTGAGCGCAACCTCACAGCCGTCCTTATATACCTTCATCTCCCGGCAGTTCACTTCTATATCTTTGCAGGCCATGACCCCCTTCTCTTCCTTCGTACTGCCGATACGCCTCATCAGTGCGTTTACCTTGGAAACCAGCACCATAAGGGAAAATGGCTTGGTGATATAATCGTCGGCTCCCGTCTCGTAGCCATTTACCATATCGATCTCCGAATCAAGCGCCGTCAGATAGATAAAATAGGCGTCGCTGATCTCACGGATCCTCCTGCCAAGGTCAAGACCGCTTCCGTCAGGAAGGGTAATGTCACAGATGATGAGCGAATATCTGGATTCCTCCAGACAGCTCTCCGCTTCCGCCAGCGTAAACGCAGAGGTAACGCTGTAGCCCGCTTTCTGTAATGTGAATGTGATTCCCCGATTCAGACTTTTGTCATCTTCCAGTAGTAATATGTCCTGCATGGTGTTTCCTTTCCCGTCTCTGATAAAAGTGCAGCTTTATCAAACCACAGCCTCGATCAATACTTTATCGCCCAGCGATATCTGTTTCACCCCGATCTGCTTCTTTTTAATCAACTACCCCGGTGCAAGCACTCAAGTGCTGTGAGCGGCTCCTACGTCGCCTCTCACAGCACTTGCCTTTTGCACTTGCTTACGCAAGTCCAAAAGCGGGGTATGAAAGTTTCCCTGTCTCTTCCTCTACATATAATCGAATAAGGTCATTTGACCTTCTAGCCCTTGGTTTCGGAATAATTTCTTATATTCGTTCCCCTGGTTCTTTACATAATTTGCTATCACTTCTTCGTTTCCATGTTCGCTTACTGTTGCTACATAATATCCTGATGACCAGAAATTTCCTCCCCATAGTTTCTTCTTTACCTCTGGACATCGACTGAACACTTCTTTGGCTGTTATACTTTTTACTTTCTTTACTATCTGCGTCGGACTATAGCTTGGCACTGACTGGATCAGAAAGTGTACATGATCTTTATCTGTTCCTATCTCCAGAAAATATAGGTCGTAACGCTTACTTATTTCTTCACATGTTTCTTTTATTACCTCATCTACCTCTTCACTTACCACGACTCTTCGGTATTTCGTTGGGAATACAAAATGATACATAAGCTTTGATACGTTGTGCGACTTGTGGATATGTTCACTCATCTACAACTCTCCTTTCTGCTTCCATTGTATCATCTTTTCTGCTTTATGGTAAGTTTGTTACGATGCAAGCATCGGGGAATTGTACCCTCCTGTGA
>CAJTGB010000023.1 GCA_910575835.1 Lachnospiraceae bacterium
TTTTAAGTTGTCTTGTGGTGATTCAACAATAAAACATATATACAAAAACTGCTACTATTATTTTGTGAAAAATGAAAATTTTAAGAAAAAAGTGTAATTTCACATACTTAGGGCTAGCCGCCGCGCTAGCGGCTTGGTACAATATCCGAAGAAAAACGGAAACAAAAAGGACGGAGTACATATGAAAAAAAGAGTATGCAGATTGCTTATAGGCATTCTATGTACCGTATCGCTTACGGGATGTGATAAGGCACAGAAGACGGATTCTTCCGATGCAGGAAATCAAAAGGTCGAATTGGTAGTCTGGGGCGCCGAGGAGGATAAGGAACTGATGACTCAGATCATCCAAAACTTCCAGACGAACTATCAGGGGCAGGCGGATTTTCAGATCTCCTTTGAGGTACAGGGCGAATCTCAATGTAAGGACGTGCTGCTTGGCGGACTGGAAGAAGGCGCGGACGTCTTCACCTTCGCCGACGACCAGGTCAATGCTCTGGCGGCGGCCGGAGCGCTGGATCCCATAGAGAATGCGGATGAGATCAGATCAAAGAATCTGTCCAGTGCGGTAGAAGCGGCAACAGTCAACAATCAATTGTATGCCTATCCGCTGACGGCAGATAACGGCTATTTCTTATACTACAACAAACAGTACATCTCCGAAGAACAGGTAAAGACACTTGACGGGATCTTAGACGCCGCCGCGGCAAGCGGCAAGCAGTTTACTATGGACTGGTCCTCAGCGTGGTATGTATATTCTTTCTTTGGAAATACGAATCTTCAAGTCGGACTTAACGATGACGGAATCACCAACTATTGTACATGGAACCAGACGGACGGGGATATCCGGGGAATCGACGTTGCACAGTCGATGCTCCAGATCGCAGGCCGTCCCGGTTTTGCCAACAGAACAGATGAAGAATTCTTAAGCGGAGTAAAGAACGGCTCCGTGATCGCGGGTATCAGCGGCGTATGGAATTCCGTCGCGGTAACCGAAAGCTGGGGCGAGAACACAGGTGCGGCCAAGCTTCCGACCTATACCTGCAACGGAAAGCAACTGCAGATGGCCTCATTCTCCGGGTGCAAGCTGATCG
Organism: Lachnospiraceae bacterium; assembly: GCA_910575835.1. Lineage (GTDB taxonomy): Bacteria > Bacillota > Clostridia > Lachnospirales > Lachnospiraceae > Sporofaciens. The sequence continues at coordinate 1,092 of CAJTGB010000023.1, forward strand.
GTGTCAATGCTTACTCCGAGCATCCGAAGTGGGCGGCCCGTCTGGCAGAGTGGATCACCAACGAGGACAATCAGAGGCTTCGTTTTGAAATGCGCGGTCAGGGCCCGTCCAACACCGCAGTTGCGGACTCTTCCGAGATACAAAACTCTCCGGCAATCGCCGCACTCTTAGAGCAGTCTGAATTCTCCCAGATCCAGCGTGTCGGCGGTAAATTCTGGGATCCTGTTTCAGAATTTGCCGGGAATATGGCAGCCGGGAATCTTTCCGGCCAAGATCTGCAGGAGCAATTGGATGTGATGGCAGAAGGCGTCTGTGCAAGATAACTGAAAATATAATAATACGCTGAAAGGATTACCTGACATAAGATGAAGAAGAAACTTACGATACAGCAACGTCTGATACTTCCGATCATTCTCTTAGGAGCTGTGGCAATACTCTCGAATGCCCTGTCTGTATTCGGCATCAATAATGTTAATTTCAACGCTTCGAAGATCGTTGACAACTATATGGTAGGCTCGGAGACCTTGCAGAATATCCGCCATACGACTACCAACATTCACAAGATGGCGCTGTCACATATCGTCGCGACCGATTATAACACTATGATCACCGTCGTGGCAGAGATCAAGGAAGAAGAAAAGATACTGGAAGCATACCTGAAAGAATATAAGAATTATATAACAGAAGATGAAGAAGCGATCTATTCACAGCTTCTTACAAACTACGATTCGTTCAAACACGCCCTGGTCTATCTTGTATGCGCAAGTGCAGACAGCAATACAGCGGACGCCTACGCTTACGCCAACGGTGACGTGGCGCACTTCGGCTCTGCCATCGCTGATAATACCAACGAGTTATATGCCGTTGTAAGCGAGAGGACTGCCAGCGCAAGACAGAAGCTTCTGATCGTCTATATTGTCTCGCTGATCATTGCCGTAGCTTCTGTCGCGGCCTGCCTGATATTAGTGCTTGCCGCCATTCGGATCATTAAAAAGTACGTGATCACGCCGATCAAAGGCACAGTGGATACACTCCAGGAAAGCTCGCAAAAGCTTGACGAGGTGACAGGCGAGGTGCTTAAGCACACCCGCACGTCGGGCAAGAGCGCCAAAGGACTCTCCTCTCTTGCCGATTCGTTGTCCATGGCGATCCAGAAGGTAGCGAATAACGCTTCGATCATCAACAGCAGCGCATCAGACATCAAGGGAGACGTTCACGATATGGCGTCGGAATGCTGTACGATCACGGATTACTCCTCAGCAATGAAGGCGCGCGCAAATGAGATGGAAGCATCGGCACAGACCAATACGGAGATCATCCAGAAGAAAGCGTCCGATATCCTGGATGTATTAGGAGAAGCTATCGAGAACAGCAAAAGCGTGGATCAGGTCAACAACCTGACAAAGGACATCGTAGCGATCGCATCCACGACCAATCTGATCGCCCTCAACGCTTCTGTAGAGGCCATGCGGGCCGGCGAAGCCGGAAAAGGCTTCGCTGTCGTCGCCAGCGAGATCAAGACGCTGGCTAATTCCTGCAGCGAAACTGCAGGCCGTATCCAGGACGTCAATCAGATCGTTACCAACGCAGTCCATAACCTGTCCAAGCATTCACAGGATATGGCGGATTATCTGAGCGACACCATTTTAAAGGAATTCCAGGAATTCGTCCGTTCCGGCAGACAGTACAAGGAAGACGCTGATTATGTGAAGGGAATGATCGACTCATTTAACAGCAGAACGGACAGGCTTAGAAATTCCATGACTGAGATCGCTGATTCTATCGGAAGTATCACAAAAGCTATAGACGAAGGCGCGGACGGTATCACCGGCGTCGCGGACAGCACCCGGAGCCTGGTGGAAGATATGGCAGATATCACGAACCGTATGGATACGAACCGGGAGATCGTCGAAGAATTGAAGAAACAGATGAAGGTACTCGCAGACTTATAGCGAGGATCAATCAAGAGAATCCGGAGGTATGATAATGATCGATCTTAAGGATCGCAATTACTGTCCCACATTGGAAGAAATCGGAACCTATGTGAATAACCCTGTATTCCGGAAGTTTTGTTCTGAGATACAGGCGGACTACAAATGCAGTGCGAAGATAGAATACAGCTCTTGCAGTTGGGAACCCGGATGGAATATTAAGTTCAAAAAATCCGGGAAATCACTGTGCACCATATATCCCAGGGAGTCTTATTTTACTGCATTGGTCGTAGTCGGAAAAAAAGAAAAAGAAGCCGTCGAAGCCCTGCTTCCTGACTGCACTGTTACACTGCGCAAGCTCTATGAACAGACGCAGGAAGGGAACGGACAGAGATGGCTGATGATCGATCTCGAGGATCAGGACGCACTGTATCAGGATGCGCTGCATCTTATCAAGCTCCGAAGCAAGCGGTAACGCCGGCGGACGCCACCCGGCAGACGCACATTGCCTGAATCAATTATTTTCGGCGGACTGCCTGTAAATCTGCTTTCACAATAAGCACTTTACAGACAGTCCGCCGATATGATATTGATATGCAGCAATATCATGCCTTGGTATCGATCAGATTCACCGCTTCCGGGATCGCGCTCAGATTATTGATATCTACCCCATAATCCGACAGGTTCGCAGTATTCTTTGTATCCACAGTCACCTCGTCCCAGCTCCAGACGAGTCCGTATGACCGGACGGATTCCGCAAAATCCTCTCCCGAATGATATTCATACTCTGCCAGTTCTTTTCCTGTGTACTTCTGATACATTCCCCTAAGATCCTCCGCAAGCCCTCCAAGGCTTGCTTTGGCTGCTGCAAGATACTGAAGCGCTTCCTTTACACTGCCGGTATCCCTAAGCCCTGCCGCAATACCGCCGAGCCTATCCGGTATATCCCCGAACAGCGCCCTGTATTCTTCACTGAACTCCTTCCCGTACACGGCTTCGGAATTATGAAGGCTAACGTTCATGCGCTTCGCTGCGCTGTTCAGGATCGCCTCCATATCCCGATATTCCGAATCGATCAGCTCCTTCATCTTCTGCAAATGCTTCTCTGAACGATTCACGGACATCTTCTCATATTCAGACTGCAGGTACTTAAGCCGCTCCTCCTTATAGGTAACACTGTCCGTCAGAGAACCCACTGTCTGATAATAGGTTTCGATCTTCAACGCCGCTTTCGCCGGTATATCCTGTTTCGCCACAATAAATGAAGACAACGCCGCCGGACCTGCATTTTCAATGCCTGTCTCTGCTCCTCTTGTTCCCGCGCCCTTTGTCAGTAGCGCCGCCTTCTCGCTGATCTCCCTATGCTGCTCTGCCGAACGTACCGCACCGGGCAGGAACCGGTTCAAGGCCTTCTGGGTATGGGATGTATTCATCCAAAATATATTCTGTGTATTGATCCGCATAATCTTCCTCCTTCCTGCTGTTATCAAGAATATCGGCATCTTTGCTGATATATATAACTATATAGCCATATAATAACATATAATATTATAACATGTTATACAAGGCCAAAAGGCCAAAAGCACCGAAAAATCCAATTAGGACAGTACACCGACCGCTCTGAATACCTGCTCCACCGACAGCGCCATATTTTCTTTGGCATTTTCCGGATCCATTGCTTCCTCTAAGGTGGTAACTCCCCGCACGATCGGGAAGAACGCATCAATACCCGCCGAATTGCACTCTGACGCGTCCCGGCTCACACTTCCGGCGAATGCGAATACTTTTACTCCGTATTTTTTCGCAAGCCGCGCAACCCCTACAGGCGCTTTACCCATGGCTGTCTGATGGTCCAGACGGCCTTCTCCGGTAATCACAAGATCCGCGTCCTTTAATTCCTGTTCCAGTCCGACCGCTTCTAATACAATGTCGATCCCAGACTTTAACTCTGCATTCGGAAGGTAACTTAAAAAGGCATATCCAAGACCGCCTGCCGCTCCCGCTCCCGGCGCCGTCCTATGATCCGCGCCTGTATATTCCTGCGTCTTGTCCGCAAAATGCTTCATTTTCCGATCGAAGATGTCCTTTTCTTCTTCCCGGACTCCTTTTTGCGGACCGTATATCCAGACTGCTCCGTTCTCCCCGCACAGCGGGTTTTTCACGTCGCAGGCAATGCTGAAATGACACTCTTTCAGCACTTTTGGCACATTCTTCGGCGTAATGTCAGCAATACGGTCCAGATCCCTGATTCCGGGCCTGATATTCTCTCCCTTCTCATCTGTGATCTCAAATCCCAACGCCTGCAGCATCCCGGCCCCTCCGTCAGTCGTCGCGCTTCCGCCGATACCGACGATAAATTCCCGGCATCCGCGGCCCGCAGCATCTAATATCATCTCTCCGACACCGTACGTTGTCGCCTTAGAAGGATCCAGCTTTTTCCTGTCAACTAGCATGATCCCCGAAGCCCTGGCCATCTCCATCACAGCCGTTCTTCCGTCTCCCAGAATACCATATACCGCATTGACACTTCCTCCCAGCGGGCCTGTGACAACCGCAGACACATACGTTCCGCCAAGGCCTTCCACCAGAGCCTCTGTTGTTCCCTCCCCGCCGTCCGCCAAAGGCATCACGGTCACATCCGCCAGACCTGCCCTCTCTATCCCTGATTTTGCCGCGCTGCCCGCCTCTATTGAACTTAAGCTTCCTTTGAATGAATCTATAGCAACCACAATCTTCATAACTGCTTCCTCCTACGATAACTCCGTTTGTAAATAGCGGGATTTCATATCTTCGATCTTACTTAAGAAATCCCTGTATCTCGTCTTCTCATAGATCGTGCGGCTCTCTTCCTTCCACATATCTATCTCCTCTTTTGTCGGGACGACCACCTCAAGTCCTTCTTTCATCAGTTTGTGCCTGGCCAGCCGGTTGACTGCCTTTTGCTGTTTTAATACCCATCTGCTGTTCTCCTTAATAGCTTCCTTGAGCATGTTCTGTTTTGATTTTTCCAATTCGCTCCATGACTGCCTTGCAACGCAGCAGGCCTCCATGCTGTAGAACATCTTGATCTCCGTGATATATTTCTGATACTCATAGATCCTCATATTCCAGATATTGTTGTAGGGATTCTCCTGACATTCGATCATATCCGATGCCAGGGCTTCCCGGATATTGTTATAATAGATCTGCACCGGCACCGCGCCCATCTCTTCAAAGAACGTCTTGATATCGTCGGAGGCAAGAATGCGGATCCTCCGCCCCTTCATATCCTCCGGCACTCTGATCTGCGCGTTCTTGGACGTCAGATAACGCCAGCCCATAGACCATATGTCAAAACATATGACTTCCACTTCGCTTAAACTGCTCTGAATCTCCGGCAGAACCAGATTCCGCAGTACAAATCTTGCCTCCTCCTCCGAATCAAATAAAAAAGGATACTGCAGAACAGATATCTTGGGGCTCGCAAGCTGGCGGAGCGCGATCGTAGAACCCACGGCCATATCAAGCTCCCTCTCCCGCAAGAGACCGAACAGCCGGAAATTATCTCCCGATGTGGCTACCGTATGGATATTAAGCTGAAATGTCCCCTTGCTCTTCTCATTTAATATTTCTGACAGATTACAGAGCCCCTGGAACAAAACGCTCCCCGGCTGGACGATCACCCCTGCATTCCAGATCGTCTTCTTATTGTTCTGCACCGCATAGATATGGACCAGCGCCCGGTCTCTGACATCATGAAGCGGATCGATACCCGTCTTCTCCTTCATCTTCTTAAGACGCTGCTGCATCGTATTGATATGGATGCCCAGCGCCCCGGCGCACATCTTCGGACTCATATTATGGATCGCCATAGGCATCATAAGAGAGCTTATGATATCGGACTTTTCAACGCTGATCTTAAAGTCCCGGATCATATTCTCCTGTTCCCTGATGTTAAGCTTTGAATACAGATACTCGAAAATATGATCGTTGATATAATAACAGGTCTTCTGATACTGCCCGTAGTAATCGAAGTTCGAATGCAGATACTTCGCCTCTTCGAAGCTCTTGTACAGTTGGTCTGCACGCGGATACGCACTGCCTACAAATGCATTGCCGATAGCCTGATACTCCAGAAGCTCCGCGATATGCATGATCACCGCACGGCTCATCCGGTCAACGCTCTTACTGTACTCCTGATAAAAAAGACTTTCGACCGCCTTAAATATCACGATACTATTATTAACAAAACCACAGATATCTTCTTTTGTCAACAGCCCGTTATCCCATCCCCATTTCTCTATCACGTCTGCGATCGCACCGGTAGTCGTCTCGTCGTCCGGCAGACTGACATTCAATAAGACAGCACACCTTGGGATATCCTTTTTACACTTGACCGCCTCAAAATTCGAATCGATCTCAAAATCCAGCCTGCCTCCCCCGAACAACTGGCTGGCGAGCAGCCGCCTCTTAGATATCTCCGCCATATCTTCTTTCCGTCTGTAAAAAGAATCAAAAGCGGCATGGATCAGGGCTATGATATACGGCCTGTATCTGCAGTGCTCATGGTCCGTCAATACGAAGCACGTAATCTGATCCGAAAGCGTGCATTCAAACATACAGACCTTACCCTGTCCGCCGTCAAAGGGGATGCCTTTTTGAGCCCTTTCTATCTCTTCTTTCCAGACCGCCGGAAGATTTTTATCGCTGTATTCAAGGATCTTTCTCCCGGCATCCATGATGCATACGGGTATATCAGTCCCTTTCGCCAATACTCTCGCCGCCTGCTTTAATATGATCGCTATCTCTTTCATCGCATCCCTCCTTTGCCCTTTCATTCAATGATATAAAAAATATACCACAAAACACAAGGTGTCCTGCGATATATTTTTCAAATTATTTCCTGCCGCCGGATCCGTTTTCGATCACGATCGAGACACCGTTAGGTATGACTGTAACAGCGGCGTCTTTTCCTTTTATCTCTTTCGCACGCGCAAATGCATGCTCCAGCGTATCTGCATATTCGAATTTCATATCCGTTATCTCTGATCTAAGCTTTTGTTCCGTCACAAATATAATCCGGTGCTTCTCCATGATCCTGGCAAGAATCTGATACTGCCACTGATCCGGCACCGTTTTCTCCATAGGCGTCTGCCGGATCTCATCAAGCAGCGCCGAAACATTCTCACAGCCTCTAAGCGCCTGGTAAAATGCATCTCCTCCGATACCGTCCGCACATTCTGCGCACATGATGATGACCGCTCCCTTCGCCGCCGCCAAATCCGCCGCCGTGATGCCCTTAACCGCCTGATATACATTCTGGTCTAACGGGGCGCCGCCGTTCGATGTGATCACGATGTCTCCGGGTCTGTCAACTCGTACCGTACAGTATCCCGCCAGATATCCGCATCCCGCACGATGAGCCTTAAGCGGCTCTCCGGCGAACGCAGCGACGATCTGCTTCTCCTCATTGATGACGACATTTACAATATAATCCAGACCGGCCATACGCGCTGCCGCTTCCATATCACGGTTAATCGGATTCCCTTCCAGTATACCCATACGCGCAAGATCATGATCAATAAATTCTGAACAGTGATTGCCCAGAACCGTGGTCCTGCTGCACACTCCCGGCAGGATACTCTTCCTTCCCCCGGAAAATCCGGCAAAAAAGTGGGGTTCGATGAAGCCTTCCGCCGCCACCAGGTCTGCCTCTTTAACCAGAGAATTCACCACAAGCCTTGCGCCTGAGGGCAGCTCCCCCAGATCAGACAAGGGAGAGGCGGCACAGTCATGGACTACGATTTTCTCATTGGCCGCAATATCCTCCCCGAGCTTCTCCTTAAGTTCATCCGCCGTCGTTCCCCGATGACATCCGGTCGCCACGAGCAGAGTGATCTCCATATCGGGATTCCCTTCCCGCAGTTCCGAGAGCATATGCGGAACGATATATCTGCTAGGCACAGGCCTTGTGTGATCGCTGACGATCAATACCGCGCGCTTCTTCCCGGCCGCCATCTCCTTAAGCGTGACTCCTCCGTACGGATCCGCCATAGCGGCTTTTACCGCTTCGTGCCCGTCTGCACACGCCTTAAGTTCCTGAATATCCGACTCTATGATCTGGCACTCTTCTATATTAAGACTCTGGCCGGCCGTGCCATAAGGAATTTTTATCTCCATAATACCTGCCCCTCCGTCAATTCAGATGATTCCCGATAAATGCGAGCGTCTTATCATACACCTCCTGTTTCCATTTAAGAGACAGGAACCGGTGATTCGCTCCTTCCACAATGTTAAGCTCACAGCAGTCTCCATAGATATGTTTCAGTATATAAGAACTTTCTACAGGGATATCCGCGTCATTCGTACCATGGATCAGCATCACAGGCCCTTGATAGCCCTTAGCCATTTCCTGAAAATTCATCCGGCACGCCTCCTCCATAAATTCCCTGGAAAGCTCCAGCCCGTCAATATCCCAGCCCCGTTCCGTCGGACCGTTCATGCTTCTCGTCCTCTGTCCCGCCTGATAAGGCATCGTAAGAGCCGTCGCCCATCCGAATACGCCTGCCGGCCGAAGCTTCGGCGCCTCTACGACCGCGATCAGCGCCCCCATGCTGTGCCCTCCCAGAAAGATATTCCGGCTGTCTACATAGTCCTGTCCGGCCGCCCACCGATAGATCGCTTCCGTCTCATTCATCTCGCTTCCGATCGTCATCTCATGGAAATCGCCGTCGCTCTCCCCGGTTCCATAAAAATCATACCGGATCACACAGAATCCTGCCTTTACCGCCGCCCTGGCAAATTCCTCATACAACCTCTGCGGCCCTGTCTTCCATACCGTGAATCCGTGTAAGAATATAATCGCAGGAAACTTCTCTCCTTCGTCCGGTGTTCTGACATTTCCCCTTAAAAGCCGCCCGTTTACATCTAATTCCGTAGCAATATACATAATACAATCTCCTAATTCTTTTATTCTCGCTAGTACAACGAAAAGTAAGTTTTGACAAGTCAAACTGCCGATTACTTAATATTCGTTGTACTAGATCATTCCCAACAGCCTTGGAAGGCACAGCACCAGTTCCGGAAATACGATCATGACCGCCAATACGATATAAAGGATCGCTATTGTCGCCAATGCGCTCGGCAGCGTCTTCTCCAGCGACACTCCTCCGATCCGCATGGTAATAAACAGGTTCGGGCCAAGCGGCGGCGTCAGCATACCGATGCAGAGGTTCACAACCATCATAACGCCGATAAAGATCTCGTGATATCCCAGCTGCGTGAGTAACGGAACTACGATCGGCGCAAATAAGATCACGCTTGAATTCGTATCAATAAACATTCCTACCACCAGAAGAATCAGATTGATCAGAATCATTATGACGATCTTACTGCTCGTCACAGATAAGATGCCGCTTGCGATCGTAGACGGAATATCACCCAGAGTAAGAATCCTGCCAAATGTATTCGCGCCGCCGAACAGAATCATGATCGTAGCCGATGTGATCGCAGCGTCAACCAGTGATTCCTTAAGCCCCTGCCAGGTAAGCGTCTTATAGATGAATCTGCTGACTATCAGAGAATAGACGACACCGACCACCGCCGACTCCGTCGGGGTAAATACGCCGGTATAGATGCCTCCAAGCACGATGACCGGCATAAGCAGCGCCCAGATGCCTTCTTTTATGGTCTTTGCTTTGGAATTCTTCTCTTCGGATAACTCTTCGCCTCTGTAGTTGTTCTTTTTTGAAATCCATTTGTTATAGACGATCAGTCCCACGCCCATCAATATGCCCGGAATGACGCCCGCCATGAACAGGGTAGTCGTCGAACACCCGATCGTCACCGCGAACATGATCATCGGAATACTGGGCGGTATAACCGGGCCGATGGTAGAACCTGCCGCAAGCAGCGAGGCTGAATATTCCTTCCCGTATCCCTGCTTCACCATCGCCGGAATCATGATCCCTCCGATCGCCGCCGCAGTCGCCGGGCCGGAACCGGATATAGCCGCAAACAGCATGCTGGCAACGATCGCCGCCGTGCCAAGTCCCCCTGCGGAATTACCTGTAAAAGCTTCCGCAATGTCGACCAGCTTCTTCGCCAGTCCCCCTTTTGACATCAGCGTGCCGACCAGCATAAAAAACGGGATCGCCATCAGCGGGAAGGAATCACAGCTCTTCACCATAGACTGCGCAAGCATGAGATCCATTCCCTGCCCCGGAAAATAGACTGCAAACACAACCAACGCCGAGAGCGCAAGCGCCGCGAATATCGGAACCGTCAGGAACAACAGAATCAGTAAAGTGACGATAAGAACTGCGATCATGACTCCTCCACCTCCTTCTTTGCGCTGCGGATACTCCGAACTTCTCTTTCAATGATACGGACAGAGAAGCCCAATGTCCCCAGCACGCCCGCCAGATACAATACCCAGGTCGGAAGCCACGGGATCGCCGGGAATGTCTGGTTAGTAAGCATCGTATTTTGCATCACGGCGAATATCTTATAGCTGAGAAACAGGCCGAATACCACACAGATGATGTCTCCGGCTATAAACGCCAGTTTTCCTTTCTTTTCTCCCAGAATCATGGTTATGACCGTAACCTGGAGATGCGCTCCCTCAAGTCCCGCCAGGCTTACGCCGCAGAATGTCATCCAGGTGAACAATATACGTGCCGCCTGTTCTGTCCAGGAAGCGGTATAGCCAAATCCAAATCTGGTCACAACATTTACAAACAAGATGACCGTCATGATCACGAATAACACGATAATGATTGCCTTCTCTATATTATCATACCAAGGAGCCTTTTTTCCCATGTCAAATCTCCTTTTCCTCTATTCTTTTTCTATTTCTTGTCATTAACCGCCTCGATCTGTTCGATCAGATCCGCATTGCCGGACTGTGCAGACTCAAAAGAATCATATACTTCCTGCGCCGCTTCACGGAAATCCGCCCTCTGGTCGTCAGTAAGCTCGATGATCTTCGTACCTGAATCAATGATCGTCTGCTTATCCTTCTCAACATCTTTCAGCACCTCTTCCCTCTCCCATACGGTCGCTTCCGCCGCCGCTTCTTCCAGCACTGACTTCTGGTCATCGGTAAGCTTTTCCCAGGTGATCGCAGAAACCATCAGCGGATCAGCGTCATAGATGTGCTGTGTCTCCACCACATAATCCTGAACTTCATAGAAACGTGAATTAACGATATTCGTATATGGATTCTCCTGCGCATCTATCGTCCCCTGCTGAAGCGCCGTATACACTTCTGACATCGCCATCGGTGTCGCGGACGCGCCGAATGCGTTAAAATGCTGCATATGATACTGGCTGTCCATGGTACGGATCTTAATACCCTTCATATCCGCCGGAGCCGTTACTTCCTTTTTGCAGGTAAGGTTCCTCCATCCCTGGGTCATATATGACAATACATGGAACCCTGAGCCTTCCAACGCATCTGCCACATCCTGCCCGATCTCTCCGTCCAGTACCTCTTCCGCCGCCGCTTCGTTCTTAAATAAATACGGAACATCGAATACTGACATTGCGGACGTGAACCCGCTTAAAGCTGCTGTAGACGGAGCCATCAAATCAAGTGTTCCCATCTGAAGTTGTTCTGCCATCGCCGTGTTGTCGCCAAGCTCGGAATTCGGATACACCTCGATCACCAGCGCGCCGTCCGATTTCTCATTTACCAGCTCCGCAAACTTATCGAGACCCTTGTCCAGTGAGTTGCCGTCCGCAACTACATGCCCCAGACGGAGAACCATCGCATCCCCTGATTTCCCTGAATCACTCTCGCTTCCTTCATTCTTTGCAGCCGTGTTGCCTTCCGTGGACGCTGTCTGCCCTTTGCAGCCGCTTAATGCCATACCCGCCGTTAACAGAAGCGCTGTAATTACCGCCAGTCTTTTTTTCATTGTCTTTCCCTCCTATGATTCATTTTTTCGTTCGTTTACTTAGATAATCGTTCTTATTATTTGTAGCTTTTAGACAATTATTTAAGAAAACTCCCGTTGTTTATGTATATATTTTACACAAAAACAACGGGAGTTTTAAATATCGTAGACCAACAATAACACTGCTCAAAACAGTGCACAAAACACATATCACAGATTCCTGCTCCGGTAATATTCACAGATAAGCATAAGCAGAAACTTATCTCCGTCAGAATTCATCGGGTCGATCTTAAGAAGGCCGCACAGCTTTTTCACATGCAGCATCATCGTATTCCTGTGGACGTAACCGCTCTTCGACGCGCGGGAGATGTTCATACCGCTCTCCAGCAACATCTGTGCCGTCTTAATTAATTCAGGTTCTTTTTCTAATTTTTCCGCGTACGGCTCCAGAAAATGCCTAAGCTCCTCCTGCCCGGTATTATAAAATGTATATTCGACAAGATAATCTTCAGCATAATAGATATCCTGCCGTATCCTGCCCTTCTGCCTCCTCTCGCCGACCGCCCTTTTGGTCGTGAGCGCCGCATTCAGGCTGAACCTGTATTCTTCTGCCTGTTTTACCATAGTGCCGATATAAATCTGCGGAACATATCCGTATTTATCCAATATAAATCCCTGGATCCCTCTGAAGTATTCATCGCATTGGCTCTTCACCGTCTTATCGGAATCCGGCACATATTTACACAAGATAATCCGTCCTTCTTCGATAGATTCACAGATATCCTGGGGTGACGTTTTCCCATACCGCTTGATGAGCTCCGTCATGCCGTCCGTCTCCTTGTACCGGCTCTCAATCACGCACACGACGCGTTCAAGAGCCATCTCCTTTTTTAACTTCTCAGCCAGGAGCACGGCATATATGCGCATTTCCATTGAATCCGCATAGAACAGTATCCGCAAAAGCCTTTTTTCTTCATTATCTTCGAACTCTCTTCTCTTCATTCCTTTGCAGCGAAAATCCGCCATGCTAAGAAGACTGTCCAGCATCCTCTCGGCTTCTGTCTCATCCTTGTACCCGTCTGCCCTGACCTCCATAAGAAGCTGGCGGTCAGGGGCAAGAGTCTTGGTAATTCTGTAAAAATCATCCTCTTCTATATCCGCATAATACTCCTGTCTTGCGATCGTATTCCCATTCGGACCGGTTATTCTGATGTTGCTTAGCGGAAACGCCTCGCTAAGAAGTATAAATAATTGTTTGATATTGTCGATATTGTTCTTCATAATTTCCCACTGGATACACCCTTCGATCTCGCATTACGAACATTTTATCACGGCTCTTATACTAAGACAAGGACAATAGAAATATATCATTGAAATTTCTCCGGTTTTTCTGTACACTATAAGTAAGCGTTATTGTGAACTTTTATGTCAAAGGAGATTTTCAAATGAAAAAAGCAATGAAACAATCAAAACTCATCGCTATTATGAACGGCGTATCTATCTCTGCGCTGATCTTAATGGCGCTGCTGCTTCTGGTGTACGCCAATGTAGATAAGGAGCTCTCGAAAAATAACGAAGACCGGTTTAATCTGACCTACAACGCCAACCGGTTCATGAACGGCTCTGCTTATCTGACTAATGAAGTGCGCGCTTATGCCGCAACCGGGGAACAGGAACACTACGACAACTACTGGAATGAGATCAACACTCTTAAGAACCGCGACCAGGGTGTAGCCGCCATGCAGGAGATCGGGATCACGCCCGAAGAACAGGGCATGATCGACGAGATGTCCGCCCTCTCTAATAAGCTGGTTCCCCTCGAAGAGGACGCCATGAATAACGTGCAGGAGAATCGTCTTCAGAAGGCTTTGGACTATGTCTACGGAAGCGAATACAGCTCATCCATCGCCCAGATCAATTCTATCAAGGAACAGTTTCTCTCTGCCTTAGATACACGTACTATGGAAGAGATCCAGACATTGAACCTCCGGCTGATGATCGTCCGTATCCTGATATATCTTGCAATGGCTCTGGTAGCGGTCATGCAGATTATCGTAATGCTCGTCACACGCAGGAATATCCTTCATCCGATCATCGCAGTCCGGGATCAGATGGGTGAGATCTCTCTGGGGAATCTCTCGGCCGAATTCCCGCTGGAAGCTGATACCTCCGAGATCGGTATGCTGGTCGCTTCCATCCATGAGACCAAGAAAGAACTGAAGAATTACATACATGATATCGACTCCAAGCTGGCGCAGATGGCGCAGGGTAAGATGAATCTTACCATTGATACAGATTACCGGGGAGAATTCCTTCCGATCCAGAACGCCCTCCGGCAGATCTTGGATTCTCTGAATCTGGCTCTCTCCCGGATCAATCACACTGCCAGCCAGGTGTCCGACGAGTCGGAGCAGATGGCGTCCGATGCCCAGATCCTCTCCGCAGGCGCCGCCGAACAGGCTTCGGCCATCCAGGAGCTATCCGCCAATATCCAGTCCTTGTCCGGTCAGGTAACTTCTACCTCACAGGACGCTGACAAGGCACGGCAGGCTTCCATGGATTCAGCCGCACAATTGACCGCATGCAGCAAGAAGATGGAACAACTGACATCTGCTATGGGCGATATCTCCGAAGCTTCACAGAAGATCAACGGAATCATCAAAACTATCGAAGATATCTCCTTCCAGACGAATATCCTTGCGATCAACGCATCGGTGGAGGCCGCCCGCGCAGGTACTTACGGCAGAGGCTTCGCCGTCGTTGCAGACGAAGTACAAAGCCTGGCCAACAAAAGCTCGGTTGCTGCCAAGGATATCACGAAGCTTATCGAGAACTCTCTGGAACTTGTCCAGCACGGAACCACACTGTCCGGCGACACAACAGAAGCGCTCGCCATCGGTGTGGCAGGCTCTAAGAGCACTGCCGATCTGATCCAGAAGATCGCCGATTCCGCACAGCAGCAGGCATTGTCATTGGAACAGCTTACAGGCGGTGTAGAACAGATTTCCGATGTCGTTCAGACCAACACCGCGACCGCGGAGAAATCAGCCGCTTCCGCAAGCGAACTTCACAAACAGGCGGAAGAGCTGAAACAATCAGTCCAGAAATTCAAGCTTCGATAGTACATAGCTACAGTCGGATATAATTACAGTTAAACGGGGCTGCCGGGATTCATTCCCGGCAGCCCCGTATGATTTAACAGGTATCGAGATATCTATTTTAACAGAACAAACACTATCAATGCGGCAACGATCACAATTGCAATTGCAAGGATGATGATCGGAAGCTTGGACATCTTCTCATCGTCATCATAGTCATAATCATCATCATAATCGTCCTCATAATCATCTTCGATCTCTTGCCGGCGTTTGGTCTTTTTCGGCTTTTTCTTGCCGTCTCCTACCGCGAGCATCTCGTCATATGCTCTGCGCATCTCTTCTTCCCGTTTCTTACGGACATTTTTCGGCGGTATATTGGAATATCTCTGTTCCTCTTCATCGTCAACATCTTCTTCGTTTCTCTCTATCGACTTCTGGGGAACCTTAAACTTCTTCTTGCAGTTATAGCACAAGAGATAGTTCGGATCTTTCTTTCCCTGCTTTAATTCCTGGCCGCATATTGGACATTTCATCAGAATATGTTCCTCCTCTTGTTGTAATCTTATAGAAATCCTTGCATTTTACACGTATACGGTCATTATACTACATCCATATCAAAAATTCAAAATTTTTTTACAAAAAATCCCCGAAAAAAGGACTGACAGCGATTGCCGCGCCAGTCCTCTTCCTGTATACTATTTTGATGCGCTTCCAAGCGTTACTTCAACATCCTGACTCTTATATTCTCCGTTGTTAGCCGGCATCTCGACAGTCAGTGTCACCGTCTCCCCGGCCCTGTAATATTGAAGCTGCTCCTGAAGAGCTGCCATACTGTTGACTGCAGTACCGTTCAGCGCCGTGATCACAGATCCCTTCGTGATGCCTGCCCTTGCTGCTCCGCCGCCTCTGGTTACGTTCGAGATGTATACGCCTATCGGCATATTGTACATCTTGGAAGTATCCTGTGATACATCGACTCCCTCGATACCGATATACCCTCTCTCGTCTTCCGCAACCTTCGTCTTCGTCTCCTGGTTCATCAGCCCTTCAATGGTCTCTCTCGCTTCCGTGATCGGAATGGCATAGCCCATACCTTCTACCGCATCCATCGCAGCCTTAGCCGTATTGATCCCGATCACCTCGCCCTTGGCATTCAGCAGCGCGCCGCCGCTGTTTCCCGGATTGATTGCCGCATCCGTCTGGATCAAGCTGCTGTCAATTCCATCGATCGTCCTGTCCGTAGCTGAAATGATCCCTCTTGTGACAGACTGTCCGTATCCGAGTGCATTACCGATGGCAATAGCCTCTTCACCCACCTGGATCTGCTCCGAATCTCCTAACGTCGCTACAGCTATCTCATCCCTTGTGCTGTCCTTGATCTTTTCAAGCTCTACCGCTACCACCGCCAGATCCCGGTTCGCATCCGTGCCCTTCACATTCGCCTCCACGCTCTCCTTATCTATAAAGGATACCGTCAGCGTATCGCAGCCTTCCACCACATGATTGTTCGTCACGATCAGCAGTTCCGTATCATTCTGACCGATAATAATACCGGAACCTGCGCTCTCGCTCTCTCTCTCCTGTATGCCGCCGAAAAAGCTCTGAACCTGCTGAACGCTCATATTCGTGATCGAAACTACGGACGGCATCGTATTCTTGGTAATATCCGCCACATTGGATTCCACCGCGCTGTCTGAAGATGTGGTAAGCTTGGTATTGCCTACGACCTCCGTCTTCTTCGCGTCCTGCTCCCGCCCTCCTGTACCGAATGCCTTTTCCGCTACAAGGTTGCTCGTCTGAAACGCCGCGCTCGCGGTTACTCCGAATATCAGTCCGAAGCATACCGTCTTCATCCACTTGGGAACTCCTGCCCTCTTATGCGGGCGTCCCTGATTCCTGTCATCCTGTGTGTTCGGTTCCTGTCCCGGTGTATAATAAGTATATTGGTGATCCATACTGATATCTCCTTTCGAATTTGCTCTTCTTAAGTTTCTGATTCATAGTTTACCGCCAAATTGTGTTCAAACTGTGAAAGAACCGTGATAAAATCTTTAAATTACAAATTCGGATGGAAATACTTCCGGCGCCTTCTATCTGAACCTGGCCCGTATCAGCGCCTCCGCACCGGCAAGCGAACCCTGCACCATCTCCGGTTTGCCGCCTCCTCTGCCGCCGAACGCTTCATTCAGCATCTTGCTGTACGGCCTTACATCCTCCTTACGGCTCCCGATCACATAACGGTATCCACCCTCGTCAGTCCCGGCAAATACAGCGCAGCTTCCGGCGCCTCTGTCTAACAGATGGTTCATCAATTCTCTGGGGGCATTGCCCGCAAGCTCCGGGTCAAACACGACCGTCATGCCGTCCTCGATCGGTATCTCTGCCGCCCGGTATGCCAGAAGCTTCTGCTGCAGAGATGCATTCCTTCCCTTCAGGCTTCCGGTCTCTTCCTTCAGATGCAGCACCGCATCCGCCGTCTCGTATTCCTTGACGCAGAGAAGAGATGATATTGTCTTCGTATTCCTGTCTTTGATCACATAATCTCTCAAAGCCCGCAAACCTGCCAGCATTGTGATGCGTTCTCCGCCTTTATAGTTCATCATACCGACCAGCTTGATCATACCGATCTCCCCGGTCCTCTTCACATGCGGCGCACAGCATGCGCATACATCGTATCCCGGAACCGTCACGATCCGAACCTGACCTGCGATCTCTATCTTGCTTCTGTACTCCATAGTTTCCAGTTCTTCTTTGGACGGGTACGATACCTCGATCTCCAGATTCCTGAATACGGCACGATTCGCTTCCAGCTCGATCTCCCTTAACTCATCATCGGTGACAGGCCCGTTGAAATCCATAGTGCAGTAATCGCTTCCCAGATGAAATCCCACATTCTCATACCCAAACCTGGCGTGGATGATACCTGATATGATATGCTCTCCCGTATGCTGCTGCATCTTCTCAAAACGTTCTTCCCACCGGATCTTCCCATGTACGCTCTCTCCAGCCTCCAGCGGTTCTTCGACCGTATGATAGATGATCCCGTTCTTCTCGTGAACATCCGTAACCCGAACCTCATTAAGCCAGCCATTATCTGCATACTGTCCGCCGCCTTCCGGGAAAAAGGCAGTCTTATCAAGGACTGCCCGATATCCGCCGGCGCTCTTCTCACACTCCAGAACCGTTGCGTCAAATTCCCTGCTGTAACTGTCCTGATAGAATAATTTCTCCGTCATCGCTTACATCCTCTCCGGCGCCTCGAATCCCAGCACATCAATACAAGACTCCAATACCCTTCTCGTCAGCATCAGCAATGCAATATATCCCTTCTGCTTCTCCTCGTCCTCCTCGGCAAGGATCTTCGTCTCATGGTAGAAACGATTGAAGGCATTCGCCAGATCGTATATATACGCACAGATCTTATGAAGCGCCAGTTCTTCAAACGAAGACTCTGTCACGTCATTATATTTCAAAAGCTCCAGCATCAGCGCTTTTTCATTATCATTCCGGGCACACCCGATCTTAAGGCCTTCCAAACCTCTTCCGTCTGCCTGATATTTGTTCAGGATCGACTTGATACGAACAATGGTATACAGGATATAAGGACCTGTATTTCCCTCAAAGGAAGTAAAACGATCCACATCAAATACATAATCCTTGGACGCCTGATTCGACAGATCTCCGTATTTGATCGCAGACATTCCAACGATCCTTGCAGTATTCGCAGCCTCATCTTCCGCGACCGTGCGGTTTTCTGAGATCTTTTTCTGCATCTCCTCTTCGATCTCCGAGATCAGGTTCTCCAGCCGCATCACTCCGCCTTCCCTGGTCTTAAAAGGCTTGCCGTCCTTACCGTTCATGGTGCCGAATCCCAGGAATTCAAGCTCCGTTCCCTCCGGCACGATCCCCGTCTTCCTCGCGGCACGGAACACCTGAAGGAAATGAAGCTCCTGCCGCTTATCGGCGATATAGATGATCTGATCCGGCTGATAATCCTGCTCTCTCTGGATCAGTGTGGCAAGATCTGTTGTCCCGTAGAGCGACGCCCCGTCTGATTTCTGGATCATGCACGGCGGAATCTCCTTGGTATCCGTCTCCTCCTGCACGTCGATCACCAGCGCGCCTTCATCAATATGCGCGTACCCTTCCTTCTTCAATCTCTCGATCATATCCGGAATATAAGCCTGGGCATCAGCCTCGCCCTTCCACAGGTCAAAATGCACATTCAGATTCTCATAATTCTTCTTAAGATCCGCCACGGAAATATTCATGATATGCTTCCATACAGCCATATAACCCTTATGGCCGTTCTGCAGAAGATAGGTCGCCTGCAGCGCCTTCTTCCTGTATTCCTCATCTTCCTTCGCCTTGCCGCTTGCCGTAGGATAGATCTCTTCTAATTCTGCTATGGTAAACGGCGCATCCGCCGGATAATCCCCCGAAAACGCGTCGTCAAAATACGGCAGATCCGGTTTGCGCTCTCTAAGCTCCGTGATAATCAGCCCCATCTGATATCCCCAGTCGCCCAGATGGATATCTCCCAGTACCTTGTGGCCCATCTTCCTTGCAAGCCTTTTGATCCCTTCTCCGATGATCGCAGAGCGCAGATGTCCCACATGAAGCGGTTTTGCCACGTTCGGTCCGCCGTAATCCACGATGATCGTCCTTGGCTTTGCTGCCGCGGCAAGCCCCATACTCTCATCCGCACTCATCTGATTCAGGTAATCGGCCACGTATTCTTTTCTTAACTTCATATTAATGAATCCCGGATTCACAGCATTCACTTCTTCCAGACACCGGCTGTCCGCAAGCCTCTTTGCCACGTCTTCTGCGATCGCGATCGGCGCCTTCCTGTAAGCCTTAGCTCCCGCCATGGCTCCGTTGCATTGATACTCGCACAGATCCGGCCGATTGGATAAGGTCACCTTTGCATAGGCCTTGTCATAGCCGGCCGCCTGAAATGCCTCCGCCAGCTCCTCCGTGATAAGATCCATAATCTTCTTCATCTTCGATCTCCTCCTTCTCTCGATATGTAACTCCTGATATATTCTCATTCGGCTATACGCCGGCAATGTATACAAAAAGAAGCCAGACCTCTGTAACCTACAGGGATCTGACCCCTTCAAATCCTATTCCGGCAAATTCAATCATCAACTCCCGGTAGAATCCTCATACGCATTCTTCAAATCTAACAACGCTTCCTGAAGCAGGGCATCCGACCTGACCGCCTTCTGGTAAGCATCCTGCGTCTTCGTCATAAGCGACTGTACGTCCTTATGCTGCGCGATCTCCTGAATATAGGCCCGTACTTCTTCATCCTCCACAGCAGCGCTGATCTGGCATCCGCCCTCTTCATCAGT
This sequence comes from Lachnospiraceae bacterium, assembly GCA_910575835.1. GTDB lineage: Bacteria > Bacillota > Clostridia > Lachnospirales > Lachnospiraceae > Sporofaciens. Next base: position 21,359 of record CAJTGB010000023.1, read on the forward strand.
CTGTGCGTACACTGTGCCAAGACCCGGAACCTTCGTATAGATGTCCTTGATCTTCATATCATATGCGGCAAATACTACATATGTACCCCTGTATCTGCCTTCCTTGGTATAGACGCGGATATTGTCATAAGACTCCACAAAACTGGCTTCCTCGCCCTGCTGCCGATAATACTCCTTAACAGCATCGGTAATCTCCGGATATTCTTCCGTTCTGAGCGGATTCAGCTCCATGATCTCGCATCCTCTGTTCTCCGCATACAGACGGTTAGAAGTTGTCTTTTGTGCTTTCTGGACTTTCGCTTCGGTAAGGCTCGATCCGACTGCCGCCAATGTCACCGCAAACACGACCAGGATCACCAACAGGAATCCTCCCTTGTGCCTCTTGCGGATAACAGAGCAGTCCTTTTCTCTTCCTTCCATAAAGACTACCTCCATATGCACTTGAATTCAAAATCCCCTCTTAAGCCTTCGGGGGATCTGATCTTTGCCGCAGCCGCCGGATCCCTGATCCTGGCCTGCTGCCCTCTGAAATTAAAAAATACACACCCGGGCGGATTCGAACCGCCGCTCCCGCCTCCGGAGGGCGGTGCTCTATCCCCTGAGCTACGGGTGCATAATCGGAATTGCAAGTGTTATATTACCACATTTATCCGAAAAAGTAAAGGAAATGATATCAACATTTCTCACATTTCCTTCACTTTTTATGTAGCTCTTTCTTTTTATCTATTATTTTATCTCTTATAAGTACAGCTCTCTCTTCCTTCTATCGTAATAATAGGCATGGTCCGACAGGATCTCCTCCGCCTCTATCTGCGTCTCATTCACCTCCGCTACAAGGGCATTCATCGCCTCATGCCCGGAAGCCGCGCTCTCCGGCACGATGATCACCTCATGTACGCTGCTTGGAAGCACGTAATAATTCTCCTTCAGATAGTCGCCGATCCCGTCCAAACGCTCTTCATACAGGATCGTTGCCGCTCCGTAGCTGCGGGCCCGGTTGCTCATCACATACATGATATCTTCGCATCCGCTCCCGACCTCGCCGGTCAGCTCCTCAAGCAGTGCGAACATTGTCCTGAATTCATAGGGCAGAAGCCTCTCTGTATTCTCACGGGCTTCGCTTAGGATCTCTTTCTTTGATACGCCCCACATCTTCAAGTGCTCGTCTCTGACCATCATAGACGCCATTCCATGGGAATTTACTTCAAACATCACATAAAAGACCACCGCAAGATCAAGATATTCCTCATAGGGCACCTCCTCTAACAGCTCCTTATTCGCCTCACGGTTGACCAGGCGATAGACGATCCTCCTGCGCACCTCCCGGTAATCCTTGAAGAATTCCCACTCAAATGAACGCTGAAAACGGATCTCCTTATACAAACGCAGAATCTCTCCCGCTATGCTCTCCACCGAACTTCCTCTCTGGAACTGCTGATAATATTCCTCTAGGTAGATCGTCGGATAGATATTGATCCCCTTCTTCGCAATCGTCAGTCCGTGTCTCTTCGTCCCGTTGTTCTTCACCGCCGAACGTATATATACCATTACGCCGTCCTTCATCTCCTCCTTTACCCTTACTTCTACCTCATGAATAAACTGATAATATGTCATTCCTCTCCTTTCTTAACAATAGCTGCACTTCTTTTTTCATGGAAACCGGCATGAACTCTGCCTTCGAATAACTTAGAAAATGATTGAAATATTATGGTATAATCATTATAAAAAAGCCCTGCATAAATTGCAAGGCTTTTCGTATGACATATTACGACACAGCATCAGATGATCCAATCATATGATGTCTGACCATTAGGCTCTGGAAAGATACTGTCCGGTACGGGTATCGATCTTGATCTTCTCCCCCTGTTCTACAAACAGCGGAACCATGACCTGGGCGCCTGTCTCGACGATCGCAGGCTTCGTCGCACCCGTTGCAGTATTCCCCTTCACTCCCGGCTCAGACTCCGTGATCAACAGCTCTACCGTAAACGGAGGCTCGATCGCGAATACCTTCCCCTGGTAAGACTTCATAGACACCGTCTCATTCTCCTTCACAAACTTAAGGGAATCTCCCACGTCATCCGCTCCTACCGGTGTCTGCTCATAAGATTCCATATCCATGAAGTAATACAGGTCGCCGTCGCTGTACAGATATTGTACTTCCTTCCTCTCGATAAACGCCTTCTTAAGCGTATCCTTCGACGGGTTAAATGTTCTCTCAACCACACCGCCGTTGATCACGTCTTTTAATTTGGTACGGACAAACGCGGATCCTTTGCCTGGTTTTACATGTAAGAACTCCAGGCATTCATAGACCTTTCCGTCGATCTCGTACGTGGTACCCTTCTCAATATAAGCATCTGCCATTCTATAATCCTCCTTAGCCGCGCCCCAAAGCGCATTAATACATTCATTTTTTCTTTTTTCATTCTATAATAGATTACGCCTTTTTTCAACCTTTTTTTCTTCACAAAATATTCATTTGACATTTAAGACCCTCTCATTCTACAATAAACGGGTATTTATTATATATTGGAGGCACGATTATGAAAAAAGCAACGATTCTTATTCTATGCGCAGCTCTTTTTGCATCCGTCATTACAGGCTGCGGCTCTGAACCGAAAGATACGGATCAGAACGGCTCGTCGAATACTGCCGGCACATCCGGGGACGGATCTTTGGACGGATCGGATTCCGGCAGCGAAGAGGATCCTGACGCCGATTCTGATTCCGGCAGCGAAGAGACTCTTCTAAGCGGACTGCATCATGTTGAGATCGAGATCGATAATTACGGCACCGTCGCTCTTGAACTGGATGCCGATACCGCTCCCATCTCGGTCACCAACTTCGTGGATCTGGCCAAAGAAGGCTTCTACGACGGGCTTACTTTCCACCGCATCATCAGCGGATTCATGATCCAGGGCGGCGATCCTTCGGGCAACGGAACCGGCGGCTCCGATAAGGAGATCAAAGGAGAATTCTCAAGCAACGGAATCACCAATGATATCGCCCATGACCGCGGCGTTATCTCCATGGCAAGATCCAATGATCCTGACAGCGCATCTTCCCAGTTCTTCATCATGCATCAGGACAGCCCTCATCTGGACGGGAATTATGCCGCCTTCGGGCACGTAACCTCCGGTATCGAGATCGTAGATCAGATCTGCGAGAACACACCGGTACAGGATGACAACGGCACGGTAAATGCCGATGACCAGCCTGTAATAAAAACAATTCGGGTGATCGACTGAGATCGATCACCCTTTTTTAATGCTTTTCTTATAATAATGCAGTACGACCTTCTCCAGATAGCGCTTCAGAACGATCTGGATCTCCTCTTTCGGGTGGATCGGCTTCACAAGGATATTGGCAATTCCCGCTCTCTTCGCCCCCCACACATCCGTAAATAACTGATCGCCGATAAACAGAGAATTCCCTCTGTCTGTCCCCATGATCTCCATGGCCTTCACATAATTCTTCGTAGACGGCTTATGGGCGTTGAACACATAATCCACCTGAATGTCCTGATTGAACATCTTCACCCTGGGTTCCTGATTATTGGAGATCAGGCAGCATCTAAACCCGATCCTCTTCAGCCGTTCAAACAACGCTATGGCTCTCTTGTCCGCCGGCGCCCCATGCGGCACCAGCGTATTATCAATATCGAATATCAGTCCTCTGTATCCTTCACTGTACAATTGTTCAAAATCGATCACATATGTGGAAGCCACATATCTGTCCGGGAAAAACATATCAAACATTATTCTTCTTCCATCTCCATCAGACGATGTACAAGCTCTTCGCACACCTGCATCACCGTCTTATTATCTGTATTGATCACGATGTCCGCAGCCACCTCATATCTGCCCCGGCGCTGTTCCATCAACTCCTTGATACCCTTAACATTCTTTCTGCCGTTTAACACCGGCCTGTCGTCACTGTCCTTCACACGCTCATAGACTGTCTCCGGGCTTGCGGTAAGCAGCACGACCCGCCCGTTCCTCTTCATCTCTCTGATGTTGCGTTCTCTTAAGACGGCGCCGCCCCCGCAGGAGATCACCGTATTCTTATGGGACTGCATCTCAGCTAACAGCTCTGTCTCCAGATCCCGGAAATACTCTTCCCCATGTGCGGCAAAGATATTCAGAATACTCATCCCTTCCCGTTCGGCGATCACCTGATCCATCTCAACGTTCTTCATAGCATATACGGTACTTAGGCGCTCCGAGACCGCAGACTTGCCTGCTCCCATAAACCCGATCAGGACAATATTATAGTCAAACCGCTTCTCTTTGAATCGTTCCTTCTGATTTGTCTCCTGCTTGTTCATTCCTTCACCTGCTTTATCCATTCTTCTTAAACTCCGCCAGAGTATTCTTGATGTCCTCCCGGAAATTCTTCCAGGCCTCCTCATCCTCGACAAAATATTTCGGACAGATCTTCTCCGTCACATCATAGTGCCGGATCACATTTTCCTCTGTCAGCTCGAATTTCATGCACAGCCATGCACAGAGCTGCACCATAGATCTGTATGTATCGTCATTGAACTTCCCTGTCTCGTCGGGATGGCAGCACTCTATGGAAACCGTGTCTATATTGCGGCTGTTCGAGGCATAAGCCACCTCCCAGGTCGGGACGCACTGTACGATCTCGCCTTTCAGACCGACTACAAAATTACTGCTCACCTGGGTATCATGGCCATCCTTCAGACTTTCAAAATAATTCCGGTTATCTATGGCGTCAGAGCCCGGATTCGCCGTATAATGCACAACTATACCGGTAATCTTCTCCGTAGGCGTCCCCGGCCTTGAATACGGGTTCACCGTCAGCAGCTCCACATCGATCTCAGGCTCCACAGCCTCGATCTCCTGCCCCGTCTTCTCAAAATACTCATTCGTAAGCCAGGAAGGTCTGAAGATCTTTATCAATATAAGAACGATCAGCGCAATAACCAATACCAAAAGGCCCGCCCGCAGATACAGTCGGATCCTTTTCTTCTTTTGTGTTCCTGTCTTCTTTTTCCGGCTCTTTTTCTTCTTCTTTTCCATGACTTTCTCCGTTTTGTATTCTGACATTATCATAATATGTCGCAGACCATCTGTCTCATGACCTTTTTATCATATCACATATTATTTATGTTTTCGTAAAAGATTCCTTAGGAATTAATGAAGATGACGGATAAAAGTACCCTCTGTATACGGAGAATTCTCTGACCGCCCGTATACTGAGGGTACTATGCAAACCAAAACAAGTTTATCTGAACTGATAGACCGTGACGGTGTCATAGCTTTCGCCGGCTCTCACCACAGGTCCCTCAAACTGCTCCTTATGTACCGCATCAGGAAAATACTGCGACTCGAAGCAGGCTGCCTGCCGCTTCCGATAGACTGCTCCCTCCTTGCCGTTTTCCTGCACTATAAAATTAGACGTATAGAACTGCATCCCCGGAAGATCGGTGTATACCTTCATCTCAATCCCGGTCTGAGCGGAATACATAGCTGCAGCCTGACGGTATCCGCTCCCGTTAAGCACCCAGTTATGATCATATCCCTGACCGAAGACCAACGCCTGATAATCTGCCCCGATCTCTTGGCCAATCGGCTTCCTCTCTCTGAAATCCATCGGTGTATCCTGAACAGGGATCACCCTGCCGGTAGGGATAGACTGCGCATCCGCCTCCGTGTACGCATCCGCACAGATCATAACCTCCTGATCCAGAACCAGGCCTGATGCATGCCCGGACAGGTTAAAATAACTGTGGTTCGTAAGATTCATAAGCGTATCCTCTGCCGGTACCGCATGATAACAGATCTTGATCTCATTCTCGTCCGTCAGCGTGTAAGTTACGAGGATCTCAACCTCACCGGGAAATCCCTGATCACCGTCAGGGCTGTGGAGCATAAGCGTCACATGGCTGTCGTCTGCCTCCCTGACTTCCCACATCCTCTTGTCATAATAGTCCTTGCCTCCGTGCAGCGTGTTCCCGCCGTCGTTCTGTGTAAGTACATAGGTCTTCCCGTTCAATTCGAATGCCCCGCCGCCGATACGGTTCGCCACTCTTCCGACCGTCGCTCCGAAATACAGGGTTCCCGACTCATATCCCCTCACATCGTCATACCCAAGTACCACATCCTGCATATTACCGTCCCGGTCCGGCACCAGCACCTTCACCAGCACGGCGCCGTAATCCGATACTGCCGCCGTCATGCCGTTCTTATTCTTCATGGTATAGAGCGATGCGTTCTCACCCTTTGACGTCGTTCCAAAATCACTTCTCATATCTTAACCTAACCTCTCTCTTAACACTTGTCTCCGGCCGTCTCTTAACCTGCGAAACGCCCAGCGCAATTACTCATCCACACTGTAATTCGGGGCTTCCTTGGTAATATGTATATCATGCGGATGGCTTTCCTTCAGAGAAGCCGCAGATATCTTCACAAATCTTCCGTTCGTCTTCAGCTCTTCCACCGTATTCGCTCCGCAGTAGCCCATACCGGACCTCAAGCCGCCCATCAACTGGAATACCGTATCCTCCACGGTTCCCTTATACGCGACGCGCCCCTCTACGCCTTCCGGCACCAGCTTCTTCGCGTCGGACTGGAAATAGCGGTCCTTGCTTCCGTTCTCCATCGCCGCGATCGAACCCATACCGCGGTAGACCTTGTACTTCCTTCCCTGGAACAGCTCGAATGTTCCCGGGCTCTCATCGCACCCCGCGAAGATACTTCCCATCATGCAGACATTCGCTCCGGCTGCGATTGCCTTGGTCATATCGCCGGAATACTTGATACCGCCGTCGGCAATGATCGGGATTCCGTACTTATCCGCTACTTCATAACAATCCATGACCGCTGTGATCTGCGGTACGCCGATACCTGCCACAATACGTGTCGTACAGATAGATCCGGGGCCTATCCCCACCTTCACGGCGTCTACGCCCGCCTTAATAAGCGCCTCTGTCGCCTCTCCTGTCGCCACATTGCCGGCGATAACCTGAAGTTCCGGGAACTTAGACTTCACCATATCCACGGTACGGATCACATTGGCTGAGTGTCCGTGAGCAGAGTCCATCACGACAACGTCCACCTTCGCATCCACTAACTCCTGCGCTCTCTCCAGACAGTTCGCGGTGATGCCGATCGCCGCCCCGCAGAGCAGCCGCCCTTGCGAATCCTTGGCAGACAGCGGGTATTTGATCTGTTTTTCAATATCCTTGATAGTAATCAAGCCTTTTAAGTTGAAATCTTTATCTACGATCGGAAGCTTCTCCTTCCTTGCCTTCGCAAGAATCATCTTCGCTTCCTCCAGAGTAATGCCCTCATGGGCAGTGATCAGACCTTCAGAAGTCATAGACTCCTTGATCTTCTTAGAGAAATCTTCTTCGAACTTTAAATCACGATTAGTAATGATACCTACCAGCTTCCCGTTCTCCGTAACCGGAACGCCTGAAATCCTGAACTTCCCCATCAGGTTGTTCGCATCCTCCAGAGTATTCTCCGGCGACAGATAGAACGGATCCGTAATAACACCATTCTCGGAACGCTTAACCTTATCTACCTCTTCCGCCTGGCTCTCGATAGACATGTTCTTATGAATAATACCAATGCCCCCCTGACGTGCCATAGCGATCGCCATACGATGCTCTGTAACAGTATCCATCCCGGCACTCATCATCGGTATATTCAGTCTGATGCTTTTCGTTAAATTAGTTGACAGATCCACCTGATTCGGGACTACTTCTGAGTATGCCGGTACCAAAAGAACATCATCAAATGTAATTCCTTCTCCGATTATCTTTCCCATGATTATCATTCCTCTCTTTCTCTCTTGAATTGGTATCGGCAGAGCCTTCGCGGCCATGCAGCCCTAAGCCTGCCGACAATATATTTAACTGCTATAATAACCAATTATAATACCATTTGTCAACTATTTTCAGATGCTTTTTTATCTGCTTTTTATTCTTTACCTGCGGATCACTTTCCTTGGGGCCATCATGTAGAAACCTTCGATGATCGTATCGTTCGGTTCAAATATAATCTTCTTCTTCTCACCCTGTCCCGACACGATCAGCGCGTACAGCTTAGCCTGTCCCGTTCTGGAACTGTAATCATAAGTCCTTGCGTTCTTATACTGATGAAGCTCCACGGCGTCCGCAGGCGCAAGCAGTTCCAGATCGGCTACATTCATAGAAAACTGCTTCTTTCTCTTCGCCTTGTTCATGATCTTATCGATGTCCAGATCTCCATTGACAAACAGATATTCATACTCGACCTTAAGCCTTCCGAATATAAACACGTCAAGCGCTATCATGATGACCGGCAGGATCAGAATGCCCGGGAACATCAGAATAGCCAGAAAAGAAACGAGCGTCGCGGCGATCAATACCGCCTTGATCAGCATGTCCTTCATATCCGTCTGTTTCTTTACCATCTGTTCTGTATAGTAATCATTCATCTTCTACTCCTCCGTACTCTTTATTGGGCCGGATCATTCGTCACGGAACCCTGTATTATAATCTACATGTATTGTATCATACTTTATAGCAAAAAGAAAACTCCTCATATGAGGAGTTTTCAAAAAATTTATGATTCTTACATCATGCCCATTCCGCCGCCTGCGCCTGCCGGCATAGCCGGTGTCTCTTCCTTGATGTTGGCAACAACGGATTCTGTTGTCAGCAATGTGGAAGCAACGCTTGTCGCATTCTGCAGAGCGCTTCTTGTAACCTTGGCAGGATCAAGGATTCCGCTCTCTACCATATCTACATAGCTCTCTGTCAGTACGTCGAAGCCTGCGCCCGGAGCCGCTTCTTTTACCTTGTTGATGATCACAGAACCTTCCAGGCCTGCATTCGCAGCAATGTGGAACAGCGGAGATTCCAGAGCCTTTAATACTACGTTCGCGCCTGTCTTCTCGTCTCCGTTTAATTTCTCTGCAAGAGCCGCAACTTCCTTCGCCGCATGGATATAAGCAGAACCGCCTCCGGCGATGATACCCTCTTCTACTGCAGCCCTTGTTGCCGCAAGAGCGTCTTCCATACGAAGCTTCGCTTCCTTCATCTCTGTCTCGGTCGCAGCGCCTACACGGATTACAGCTACTCCGCCTGCCAGCTTGGCAAGTCTCTCCTGAAGCTTCTCCCTGTCAAAATCAGACGTAGTCTCTTCGATCTGCATCTTGATCTGCGCTACACGGTCAGAGATCTCTTTCTTATCGCCGAGACCGTCAACGATCACCGTGTTCTCCTTCTGGATCTTAACGGACTTTGCACGTCCAAGCTGATCCATCGTCGTCTCTTTGAGATCCATTCCAAGCTCGTCGGATACTACCTGGCCGCCTGTCAGGATCGCGATATCCTTAAGCATCTCTTTTCTTCTGTCGCCGTATCCCGGAGCCTTAACAGCCGCAACATTGAAGGTTCCGCGCAGCTTGTTAACGATCAGTGTTGTAAGGGCCTCGCCCTCTACATCTTCTGCAATTATCAGCAGACGCGCGCCGGACTGTACGATCTGCTCCAACAGAGGAAGAATATCCTGGATATTGGAGATCTTCTTGTCTGTGATCAGGATATACGGATCCTCCAGGATCGCTTCCATCTTATCCATATCTGTTGCCATATACGCAGACACATATCCGCGGTCAAACTGCATACCTTCTACCAGGTCAAGCTCTGTCTTCATGGTCTTGGATTCTTCGATCGTGATAACACCGTCGTTGGAAACCTTCTCCATTGCATCGGCAACCATCTCGCCGACTTCATCGTCGCCTGCGGAAATTGCAGCAACTCTTGCGATCTGAGCCTTGTCTTTTAACTTGCTTGACATCTTCGCGATCGCTTCTACCGCCGTATCCGTTGCTTTCTTCATTCCCTTGCGGAGAATGATCGGGTTCGCGCCTGCTGCCAGATTCTTCATTCCTTCATGCACCATAGCCTGTGCAAGAACCGTAGCGGTCGTCGTTCCGTCTCCGGCAACATCGTTCGTCTTAGAAGCAACTTCCTTAATAAGCTGCGCGCCCATATTCTCGAATGCATCTTCAAGCTCGATCTCCTTCGCGATCGTAACACCGTCATTCGTGATAAGCGGAGCGCCGAAAGATTTATCCAGGACAACGTTGCGTCCCTTTGGTCCAAGTGTTACTCTTACTGTATCTGCCAGCTGATTTACTCCTGATTCCAGTGCGCTTCTGGCTTCCGCACCATATTTGATCTCCTTTGCCATAATTAATATGCCTCCTGTTAATCTATTATTTGATGTTTGTTATCTTTATCTCTGATCAATATCCCGGATCCGCCTATTCGCAGATCGCAAGAATATCATCCTGCTTCACGATGATATATTCTTCATCATCGATCTCAACGGTCGTTCCTGAATACTTGGAATAGATCACCTGCTGTCCTACCGCTACATTCATCTTCACTTCCTTGCCGTCCACGGTTCCTCCCGGTCCGACAGCGATCACCTCTGCCTGCTGCGGCTTCTCTTTGGACTGTCCCGGAATCACGATTCCTGATTTTGTAGTTTCTTCTGCAACCAACTGCTTTAATACAACTCTGTCTCCTAATGGTACTAACTTCATAAATTTATGCCTCCTTTGATACTTTTCAACTTTGTTAGCACTCATAAAAAGAGAGTGCTAAAAGACTCTAGATATAAAATAGCACTCTCTTCTGACTTTGTCAACACACTTTATATTTAGTTTACAAGATTTTTATAAAATCCATTCTTGATCTGGAATTTTAAGACCCTTCCCGACTTATTCCAGTATCTCTCCCTGATGGCGCCTATACATGCCATCTCGCCTTCCTGTGTATCGATCCTGCACTCGTAATTCCCATCCAGAGAGAACTCCGTAATATCCGTATCCTCCGCTACCAGGTATATGCATTCCTCTTCCGGTATATACGTGATGATCCTGCAGTGATGGACCTTCTCGTCAAAACGTCCTTCTTTGAGCACCATACAGTTCATTCTGATATCCGCCCGGCATTCCTCATACATACTGCCACATCCTCTCTGCATCCGCCGAAGCGTTCCTATTTCATACGTTCTGCCTTGATGTGCTCCAATTCCGTGAACACATAGTCATTCACAACCTTGATATAGGTTCCCTTCATCCCGGAAGAACGCGACTCAATAACACCCGCGCTCTCGAACTTGCGCAGGGCATTGACAATGACCGATCTGGTAATTCCCACTCTGTCGGCAATCTTACTGGCGACCAGAATCCCTTCTGTTCCGTCCAGCTCTTCAAATATATGAATGATCGCCTCAAGCTCCGAGTAAGAGAGCGTGCTGATCGCCGACTGCACGATATGCTCCTTCCTGGTCTCTTCCGCGCTCTCTTCGTTCACAGAACGAAGCATCTCAAGACCGACAACCGTTGTCCCGTACTCACTCAGTATAATATCATCGATCTCATACATCTGTTCCTTCTTGTAGATAAATAATGTCCCGAGACGCTCTCCGGCTATATCGATAGGCGTAATGATCGCCTGATATCCGCCCACCGTCTCCTCTGAGAATCCCAATGTCTGCAGATTCACATTCTCCTTCGTTGACAGAATGCTCAGCAGACGTTCATTCAGCATACCGTCGATATGCCGGCCTACCTCCTGCTCGATCAGTTCACTGATGTAAGGAACATCATCGCACTTGCTTCCGCCAAGTACCTTACCCTTCTTACTGACTACAAGTACATTGGAATCCAAGATGTCAGTAAGTACCTCGCAAATATCAGTAAATACTACCTTACTTGAATTGTTATTGTGCAGTAATTTATTGATTTTTCTGGTTTTATCTAATAATTGTACACTCATTGGCAATCCTCCGTCCTTTGGAAGTAATATTATCATACAATTTGATTTTTTTCAATGAATTTCAAAAATATTTTTATTACTGCTCTTCTTTTTTCTCCTTATTCTCTACATACCCGCATTTTTCATCGCTGCAAAGGAGCTTATTGCCCTTTTCCACCATATAGCTGCCGCAGCGCGGGCATTTCTTTTCAGAAGGCTTCTGCCAGGACATAAATTCGCATTCAGGATTATCCTCGCATCCGTAATACTTCCTTCCCTTCTTCGTCTTGCGGATCACCACATCCTTGCCGCACACCGGACAGGAGACTCCGATCTTCTCAAGATACGGCTTCGTATTCCTGCATTCAGGGAAGCCCGGACAGGCAAGGAAACGTCCGTGGGGCCCGTATTTGATCACCATGTTCCGCCCGCACTGGTCACAGATCACATCCGTCACCTCATCCTCTATCTTCACCTGCTCCTGCTCTTCCTCGGCCTTCTCTACCGCTGCTTCAAGATCTGGATAGAAGTTCTCTATGATCGTCTTCCATTTTACCTTTCCCTCGGCCACACCGTCTAACAGGCTCTCCATATTGGCAGTAAAATTAACGTCCACAATGCTTGGGAACGACTGCAGCATGATATGGTTGACCACTTCCCCGATCTCTGTCAGATACAGGTTCTTATTCTCCTTGGCCACATAGCGTCTGGCAATGATGGTCGAGATCGTAGGCGCGTAGGTACTTGGGCGTCCGATCCCCCATTCCTCTAACGTCTTGACCAGGGCCGCTTCTGTGTAATGCGCGGGCGGCTGTGTAAAATGCTGCTTCGACGCAAAATCCACCTTCGTCAACCGGGAGTTCTTATCAAGGCCTTTCATCAGCACATTGTTCTCTTCCTTCTCTTCTCCCGCCTCCGTGTACACAGACCGGAAGCCTTCGAACACGATCTTGGAAGCCGCCACCGTAAACCGGTATCTGCCCGCCGCGATCCTGACGGAGGTAGTCTCATACCTGGCAGGCTGCATCCTGCTGGCAACAAACCTCTTCCATATAAGCTGATAGAGACGGAACTGGTCCCGGCTAAGAGAATCCTTCATAGCCGCCGGACTGCGGCTTACATCCGTCGGACGTATCGCCTCATGGGCGTCCTGGATATTCTTGCTGCCGTCCTTTCCCTTCGCCTCGCTGTTCGCCACATACTCCTCTCCGAAGCCCGCCGCGATATACTCCCGCACATTCGCGTCAGCCTCCTCAGAGATTCTGGTAGAATCCGTACGCAGATACGTGATCAGACCTACCGTCCCGTTGCCCTTGATATCAATTCCCTCATAGAGCTGCTGCGCGATCCGCATCGTTTTTGCTGTGGCAAAATTCAGAGCCTTCGACGCCTCCTGCTGCAGGGTGCTGGTCGTGAACGGAACCGGAGCCTTCTTCGTCCGCTCGCTCTTTTTAATATCTTCTACCGTATATTCCGCTGAATCTACTTCCTTAAGGATCTCATCCAGTTCTTCTTTGGAACGGATCGTCATCTTCTTATCCGTACCGTAGAACTTGGCTGTCAGATGCTTTCTCTCTCCTTCTACCTTAAGATCCGCCTCTAACGACCAATACTCTTCCGGTATAAATGCATTGATCTCTTCCTCCCGGTCGGCAATGATCCGAAGCGCCACCGACTGTACGCGCCCCGCGCTTAACCCTCTCTTTACCTTCGCCCACAGAAGAGGACTGATCCGATAGCCCACTACACGGTCCAGTACCCTCCGTGCCTGCTGGGCGTCCACCAGATTCATATCGATCTCTCTTGCGTTCTTCAGAGAAGCCTTCACGGCGTTCTTGGTAATTTCATTGAAGCTGATCCGGTATGTCTTCTTATTCTCCAGCTTCAACGCCTTGCTCAAGTGCCACGATATCGCCTCCCCCTCGCGGTCCGGGTCAGTTGCAAGATAGACTTTATCCGCTTTCTTCACTTCCTTGCGAAGTCCGGCAAGAATATCTCCCTTCCCCCGGATCGTGATGTATTTGGGTTCATAATCATGCTCCACATCTACTCCCAACTGACTCTTAGGCAGATCTCTTACATGTCCGTTGGATGCGGTAACCACATAATTACTCCCTAAAAATTTCTTAATTGTCTTCACCTTGGCAGGTGACTCCACGATTACAAGATAGCGTGCCATAACCTTGCTTCCTCCATACAACTAGCATTTGTCCGTATTATCGGACTCTCATATAGTAATTCTTCGATAATTCCCGTATATATCCTTTTAATTCCAGCGAGATCAGTCCGTCCAACAGTTCACGGACGCCAAGGCCCGTCTCTGCCGCCAACTGATCCAGCCCCTTCGGGAAGAAACCGAGACAACTATACACCACATTTTCGTGATTTTCAAGCACTTTTTCAATTTTGTCAGATTTTTGCCCTGCTTTTTTCTCCGCCTTCCCGTCTCCGATTCCCAGATCCATAAGGAATTCCTGCGGTGAGATCAGGATTCCCGCGCCCTGGCGGATCAATTGATGACATCCCTGGCTCAGCAGGCTGGTCACTGGTCCCGGCAGCGCATATACGTCCTTTCCCTGTTCCAGCGCAAGGTCCGCCGTAATAAGGGATCCGCTCCTCTCTCTTGCTTCCATTACCAGCACGACGTCCGCCAATCCGCTGATGATCCTGTTGCGTGCAGGAAAATACACCGGAAGCGGCGAAGAACCCGGAGGCTGCTCAGACAGCACCCCGCCTGCCGTCTGAATATCCATATACAGGCCGATATGCTCTCTCGGATAACAGATATCTACGCCGCACCCTAAGACTCCGTACGTCGTTCCCCTGCCGTTTAACGCGCCCCTCTGTCCTGCCCCGTCGATCCCTCTTGCCATGCCGCTGATGATCTGTATCCCGTTCGCCGCCAGAAGTTCACCGTATTCCAGAGCCGTCTGTTCACCGTAAGGCGTGCATTTCCTGGCGCCTACGATCGCGGCGCTTAAGTTCTCCTCCTTCGGAAGGCAGCCCTTCACATACAGCGCGTAGGGTGCATCCGAAATCTGCGCAAGCCGCCCTGGATATTCCTTGGAAAAATACGGAACAAACCGGATATCCTGTCCGATCAGCCGTTCCCATTCCTTATCGACATCTTTCGCCTTTTTCGCCCGAAGGATCGCCTCCACATCCTTATTTTCGAGAAAATTCAGAAACTCAAGCTGTATTTCTTCTATATAATATACGGCTCTTGCGTCTCCATATTCTTCTCTTAGCAATCTTTTTTTACGATCTGTCAGAGAAACCGATGACGCCAGCCAGTATTCATACTTCAATTCCTTCACCTCCAATACTTTTTATCCATCGTCCGATAACCGATCGCTTCCGTCAGATGCCGCTCTTCTATATGTTCGCTGGCGTCTAAATCGGCAATAGTCCTTGCTACCTTCAGGATCTTATGGTACGTCCTTGCCGTAAGCCCAAGCGATGCGAACGCCTGGCGCATCAGCGATTCCTCCCGCTCTCCAAGCCGGCAGAACTCCTTTAATTCACCGACGCCCAGCATAGAATTCGTAAGTATCCTCAATTCTTCATATCTCTTTCGCTGTATGTCCCTCGCCCGGCATACCCTTTCCCGGATCCTTGACGAGCTCTCCTGCTTCTTCCCTCCGGCAAGCGACTCGTACTGTATCCTTGGGGCTTCCACGCAGATGTCTATCCGATCCAGGAAGGGCTGGCTGATCTTCCCAAGATACTGGCCAAGCTGCGCCGGCGTGCAGGTACATCTGTTAAAATCCGGGTAATTGCCGCATGGACAGGGATTCATCGCACAGATCAGAATAAAATTCGCCGGAAATACGAAATTCCCCTGAGTTCTCGTTATCCGTATCTGCCGTTCCTCCAACGGCTGCCTTAAGACCTCCAGTACCGGCTTCTGAAACTCCGCCAGCTCGTCTAAGAACAGCACGCCCCCATGTGCCAGACTGATCTCGCCCGGCACCGGGATCATCCCTCCTCCGATCAGCGCAGCCCTCGTCACCGTATGATGAACGCTGCGGAATGGTCTTCCCGTTATCAGCGGGCGCTTCTTATCGACCATGCCAAGAACACTGTAGATCTTCGTGATCTCAATACTCTCCTTAGGCGTCGGCGGCGGAAGGATAGTCGGCACTCTCCTGGCCATCATGGTCTTCCCGCTTCCCGGCGGTCCCACAAGGAGCAGATTATGTCCTCCTGCAACCGCCACCTCCGCGGCGCGCTTCACTGCCTCCTGCCCCTGGATATCACTGTAATCCAGCGTCTCTTCTTCCTGTCCTTCCCGTACTGTCCCCGGCCCTCCGCCCGTCACCGTCTCTAAGCGCTGTTCCCCGTTCAGATACCGGCATATTTCCGCAAGCTTTGTCACGCCTATAATCTCAACACCGCCAACCAGCGCGCCCTCCGGCACATTCTGCTGCGGAATGATACATCTTCTGCACCCTTCTTCCTTCGCCTGCATGACCATCGGAAGGATCCCCGGCACCTCCTTGACGCTTCCGTCCAGGCTTAATTCCCCGGTCACCATTGTATCCTTAAGGCGCTCTTTCGGGAATATCCCCATGGATGAGAGCACTGCCAGGGCGATCGGCAGATCGAAGGATGCTCCCTTCTTCCTGACGGTTGCAGGAGCTAAATTGACCACCATCTTCTTTGCCGGAAGCTGGTATCCTGAATTACGGATGGCTGTCCTCACCCGCTCGGAAGCTTCCTTTACTTCCGAAGAGAGATAGCCTACCATATGAAACACAGGAAGACCGCTGCTTACGTCCGCCTCCACGCGGATCACCTCTACATGAAGTCCCTGAATCGCAGCGGACAAGACTGAACTAAACGACATTCCTCTCCCCCTTTCTGAGAAAACGTAACAATTAGGCCAAGCTGCCCTGTTACATGCAATCATCAATTTAAAATCGCTTCGCGATGGAATTAGCTGGCCGATCCGGCCTGATACTGTAAGATGCGGTCTGGATTCTCCCTGAATCGGGAGAATGAATCCATCCGCTGTGTATATCTTATCTTAATATATGAGAAGAGAAATTACAAGGATTTCTCCAAGACAAATTTCGACAATGTTCTCCCCCGGCGATTCCACAGAACCGCCGCCATCACCGCGCTGATGAGAAGAAGACAATAGAAACTGATCCCGCGGTTTACCAAGGTCGCCGCCGCGATCGGATGCTTCACGAACAGATCAGAGAATAATTTGACAAACGCATATTCGCTGATTCCCGCAGCCCCCGGAAATGGAAGCAGCGCCGTCGTCATAAAGAGCACCGTCTGAAGCATGAATATCTGCGGATATCCGGCTGCATTCTCCCCCATGGCAAGATATACCATATAGGGAACGCTGAACCAGCAGACCACCTGGCACAGGCTGACTGCGATGACCTTGCCCATTACCTTTGGATCCTTACGGATCAGGTCCGCACAGGTCTGAAAATCACAGAACGCTCCGTCCGCTCTTTCCTTCCATTTCTTCTTATTCTTTATCATCGGTAAACGGTCGACCGCCCCGCTAAGGAACCGAAGGAGTCCGTCCTTCATCCTGTGAGAAAATAACACCGACAATAGCCCCGCGATAAACAGGATATTCAGCAGGAAGCCCAGAACCGCCAGTATCAGGAGTTCCCCGCTCGGACGAACCTTCCCCTGGACGATTGCTTTGACCGCCGCAACCTCCATGAAGAAAACCGCAACCTGGAAGCTGGTCAGTTCCGCGATCAGCGCAAGCGTCCCATGCGCAAGCTCTATCCCGTCCTTCTTCATGGCATAGAGCTGGGCCGGCTGCCCTCCTGTAGACGACGGGGTAATAGAGCTAAAGAAAAATCCTATATATGCGTATTTCATTCCCTGCCAGAATGTCACCGGATATCCGAAGGAGCGGAGCAGTATCCGAAGATTCATCCCCTCTGACAGATGGAAGATCTCCGCCGTCAGGATCCCGGCTGCGAGAAACGGGAACGAGGTCTTAGAAAGCGCCTCCCCCACCGTCCTGATATCTGTCCCTTTAAACAGGAGGAATACTGCGGCTGCCGCAAATATAAGGAATATCACGCCGTATCTGATCATTTTCCGTACAGACAGATTAGTATTCATATGCATCCATCCTTTCAAAAGAATATCCCTGCTCGATCAGGACCGGGAGAGATTCCTTTAAAGCCTCTATCGTCCTCTCCGGCGCTCTGACCGCTCCTCTTCCGTCATGAAGACATAAGACGGCCCCCGGAAATACGCGGCTTAAGATCTTCTCCCTGATCGATTCCGCCGTCTCTCTCGCCGACCAGTCATTCGCCATCACATCCCACAGGATCAGCTTCAGATTCCATTTCCTGATGAAAAATAACGTCCACAGATTCAGATGTCCCCACGGCGGCCGGTAATAACGGATCTTCACCCCCATGTCTTCAAGCGTCTCAACGGATTCCCTGAGATCCTCACAGACGAATCTCCTTCCCTTAAAGAGCGCGTTCCTGTGCCGCACGGAATGGATACCCACAAGATGTCCTTCTTCCTTCATCCATTCGATCAGATCCGGGTTCTCTCTTGCAAATTCCGCCACCACGAAGAAGCTTGCCTTGATCTGATATTGCTTCAAAAGACATAATAACTGTCCGGTATACGCCCTGCTTGGGCCGTCGTCAAATGTAAGGAACAGCCGTCTGTCCCCGCTTCCTTCCTTCACCCTTTTCCTGCTTTTCCGTTTCCAGAGATACTTCAGTCCCTCTGACGGTATCAGGCCGTAGCACAGTACGGCGGTACAGACCGCCGCCAGGCCGGTTGTTATACATATCCTGTCCATTCTACATTCCTCCCCAGCTGAAATCCAATCTCCAACGGCATCCGCTCGGAAGACATAAACTCAAACGACGACTGATACTCAAATCCTCTCTCTGTCATCACCCAGACAGCCTCGGACAGCTTCGTATCCATCATCTCCTGTCCCGCCTTGCTCATACACGCCTTCATCCCGTCTAATTTCCCGGGATCTTCAAGAAGCCTTTTAAGTTCTGCGGCATAATCCGCCTTTTTGCTCCATACTACCTCTGCAAATCCTTTCCTGGCGGCATATCCTGCATTCGTGATCTCCTGTTCCAGGAATGGGTGGATGATGAACATAGGAACCTTGCTGTGCAGAAGTTCAAACAGCGTAATTCCTCCCGCCTTTGTGATGACCAGATCGGATTTCTGCATGTATCTTCCCACATCCTCAACGTAACCTTTCATCTCCACATCATCATAATACCCTTCCCACGTCTCATATAACTTCCGGTTCTTCCCTGTAATCACCGTTGTATGGACGCCCGGCATCTCATGCAGCATATGCAGAAGCCTGTCAAGCCCGGGCATGATACCCAGCCCGCCTCCCATGATCAGTACATGCTTCTCATATCCTGGCTCCTCACATACGTCTCTTTCATACAGGTCTGCCCTGTATGCGTCCGTATCTCTGTCCCATCTGTCCAAAAACTGCTGCCGCACCGGCACTCCCGTCACCAGAATGCTATCCGGATCGGCTCCGAAGCTCACCAGATTATCCTTAACCTCCGCCGTCGGCGCCAGATAGAGATCGGTCTGCTTCGCGTACCATTCCTTGTGCATACTGATATCGGTGATACATGTGACAAGCGGAATCCGGCTGCCCGCCCTGGCCTTATAGGTAGCCGCAGCCTTCATACAGAACGGATGCGTACACACGATCAGATCCGGCATATACTCTTCCACCATCTTCTGAAATTTTCGGAAGATCAGAGGACCTCCCGGCTTTGTGCCTGAATTCATCCTTCCTGATATCTTGTAGACCAGGTTATAGATACCGTGATAACGTTCTGCCACAAGTCCGAATACTTTATATATGATCTTGCTTAGATGCGGGTAAAAATAACCCGGAAGGTCCTTTTGCACGACCTCGATATTCTTGCCCTGCCGCTCAAATTCCTCCCTGACTGCATTTGCCGCCATCTCATGTCCAAATCCAAATCTTCCGCTTAATATCAATACCTTCATACGGATCCCCCTTCACTTTCGTAGCTGTAAAACTCTCTGGCTGTCCTTGTGAGTATTATTCTACTCTCGAAATCTAAAGAACCCCGCTATGTATTTCTAAACATATTCTGAAGATATCCGAACCCCTTTCTTCTATTTCTAAAGATTCTCTTAAGAAAGCAAAGATTGTTTTAATAAAGGTAATAAAAAAGAGACCCGGCAAACAGCTCTGCCTGATCCCTGTCATCCTATTCAACTAGAAATACCCCCGTAATTTCTCGATCGCACTCTTCTCTATCCGCGAAACGTAAGATCGGGAGATGCCCAATTGCTTTGCAATCTCCCGCTGGGTATATTCTTCTTCATTATACAGACCGTACCGCATCTTCAGCACCAGCCGCTCACGCGGCGACAGTTCTGATTCTACCTTATGGTACAGCATCCGAATATCGTCACTTAATTCCACTTTCCTGTGTGCATCATCCTCTTCCGTCTCAATAATATCAAAAAGCTGGATCTCATTACCCTCCCGATCGGTTCCGATAGGCTCATACAAGGATATCTCTTTCGATGATTTTTTCTTTGCCCGCATATACATCAGGATCTCGTTCTCGATACAGCGCGCGGCGTAAGTCCCTAGCCTGACACATTTGTCCGGGTTAAAGGTCACGACCGCCTTGATAAGCCCTATCGTACCTATGGACAGCAGATCCTCCGTATCTTCCGGGGAGGACTGGTATTTCTTCACGATATGCGCGACAAGTCGCAGATTCCGCTCTATCAGGATATGCTTTGCTTCAAGGTCACCCTCCGTATATTTTTGCATATAATATCTTTCTTCCGCGGCTGTGAGGGGTTGGGGAAATGATTTCAAGAGAAGCACCTCTGGGCATATTTGATATAGTCTATGTGAAATCCACGTTATTTGTGCTTTTCCATCTAAAAGTATTTGAACTACTCTTCCGCCCTTCTCAGAATATCATACCTGTCCGCCTTACCTCCCAGGTCCACATACAGCACCTGCTTCGGATGGGGGGCACTCTCTTGTTCCTTCCCTTCTTCATCTGTGATCTTATTGACAATCACTTCCACATTCCTGCCATCCGGCTTCATGATCTCGATCTTCTCACCCACGGAAAACTTATTCCTCTGCTCGATCCTGTACATCCCGTCCTTCTCATCCCCGATGATCCCAAGATAGGTATACTCCTTCACATAGGTGTTATTGTCGTAGATCTGGCTTGTCTCATCCGGCTTGCCGAAATAAAACCCCGTCGTAAACTGCCGGTACGTGCAGTTCGAGATCTGGTCCAGATACCAGGGCATATTCGCCCGATACTTCGCTTCATCCTCCAGATAATCGTCGATCGCCTTGCGGTAGGTCCTCGCCACCGTCGCCACATAGAGCGCCGTCTTCATACGCCCCTCGATCTTGAAGCTGTCGATCCCCGCGCCGATCATCTCCGGGATATGCCCGATCATACACAGATCCTTGGAATTGAAGATAAATGTCCCGCGCTCGTTCTCATAGACCGGCATATATTCCCCCGGTCTCGTCTCCTCCACGATCGAATATTTCCACCGGCACGGATGGGTGCACGCGCCCTGATTGGCGTCCCGTCCGGTAAAATAATTGCTCAGAAGGCATCTGCCCGAGTAAGAGATACACATTGCCCCATGGATGAAGCTCTCGATCTCCATATCCTCCGGAATATGCTCTCTGATCTCTCTGATCTCTTCCAACGACAATTCTCTGGCGGATACCACCCTCTTCGCTCCCAGCCTCCGCCAGAAACGATAGGTTCCGTAATTGGTATTATTGGCCTGGGTACTGATGTGCCTGTCAATTGAGGGACAGATCTCCCCCGCCAGATCGAAGATCGCCGGATCCGCAATGATCAGCGCATCCGGTCCCATCTCCTTTAATTCATGAAGATATTCTCTTACGCCTTCAAGATCATCATTATGGGCAAGGATATTCACCGTCACATGGACTCTTACGCCGTGCTCATGGGCGAACTCAATTCCGGCCCGCATATCTTCCTTCGAGAAGTTCTTCGCCTTCGCCCGCAGTCCAAAGGCTTCCCCTCCGATATAGACCGCATCAGCGCCGAATATAACCGCTGTCTTCAATACCTCCAGGCTGCTCGCCGGAATCAGCAGCTCAGGTCGTCTCTTGTTCATACCATTCTCTCCTTCTTCACACTAATTGCCACTCCGTCCCCCAAAGGAATGATAGAGGTCGTTAGCTGCCCGTGATGTTTTAATTCATACAGATACTCCCGCATACGGCTGTGGATCGTGCGGTTGCGCCGTTCCACGGCGAATCTGGACTCGATCACATCTCCGTCCTGCAGCACATTATCTGACACAAGCACTCCGCCGTCCGAAAGCAGCCGGACCGCCTCCGGCAGATAATGGATATACTGCCCCTTGGCAGCATCCATAAAAATAAAATCATACGGCCCTTCAAGAGTCCGCATGACTTCCAATGCATCTCCTTCTATCAGCATGATCTGATCTTCCTTTCCCGCACGCCGGAAGTTCTCCCTCGCAACCGGGATCCTCTTCTCATACTTCTCGATCGTGGTGATCCGTCCGCCCTTCGGCATGTACTCGCTCAGCAGAAGCGCAGAAAAACCAACCGCCGTCCCTATCTCAAGAATCCGGGACGGCTGTTGCATCATCACAAGCACCTTCAGAAAGCTCTGGGTCTCCTTACGGATGATAGGTACATACCCCGCAAGCGCTTCCTGCTCGATCTGCTCAAGAAGCGGGCTCTCAGGGCTTTCCAAAGAATGTATATATGTTGTCATCCTGTTATTGACTATCATTTGATTCCTCCTGGAGTCTGTCAAACTCAGCCATGCATTCGTCCACAGACGCACCCTCCATCAGCTTGCGCACGATCAGGCATGTATTCCCCCACTGCTCCACCTTCATCCCGGCATTGCTGGCAAGAACATATTTCCCCTCATCAACCAGGTCGTTCAAAGGCTTCAGCGCCGGAATACACTCCACCTCGACATTCTTAGAAGGGGAGATCACCTTGTTAGTCTCGGCGTATACCTGAAGCGCCTCATCCGAAAGCATTACCTCCAGAACATCCAGCGTTTCCTGCCGGCGCTCTGAATTTTCCAGAACCGAGATTCCCGTCATCGATACCACCGGCATCTGCCCCCGGTCGCTTGGGAATCCGATCACCTCCATATCAAAATCAGGCTTCCCGTAAGCTGTCTCGGCATTCGCGGCTCCCCAGTAAGCCATCACGATCGGCGTCTTCTGAGCAAGAAAATCAGCCCCTTCTCCCTCGATCGCTTCATATGTCAACGCCGTCTCGGCGTCAATATATCCCAGATCGATCAACTCCTTCAGATACTCGAACCCCTTGCGCATATAATCACTGTACTTGCGTTCCCCATTGTTGAGAGCCTCGATCTCTGCCGCAGGATCGTCTCCATTATACAGATCGGCGTATGCCTGCGCAAAGACGAACGTTTCAAGCCACCAGCGGTTCGCCCCTATCGGCGTTTCGATCCCGTTCTTCTTGAATACCCGGCAGCACTCCAGGAATTCTTCCGGCGTATTCGGTATCTCAAGATCATATTGATCGAACATATCCTTATTCACAAAGAGCCCGTAGACCACCACTTCCTGAGGTATACCCATAAGCTTTCCGTCCACTGTATTCGCCAATTTGACGACCTCCCTCAGATTCTTGGCGCATTCAAGATCAGACAAGTCGGCAAGTCTCCCTTCTTCCCCCGTTTTCTGAAGAACGTCCGGGTTAAGCAGATAAAAATCATCCATATCATGCCGTATCCTGTCGATCGATACATCATCATAAGTCTTCTCCTGATAATCGGCGGAAGTATAGGTTCTGTATTCCACCGTAAGATTCAGCTGTTCCTCCGCCATAATAACGGTCTTATCAAAAGCCGTTCTCGCCGCATTCTTGGCATCCGGCTTCGATCTCTCCATCGGCGCAAACAGCAGGATCGTCGTCCTCTCTTCCTCTTCATTGTCGATCAGGTTCGTCCCCGGCAAATCCTTCTGCGCGCAGGAAACTACAGCAAATGCCATAATCACAGCTATAATTGCAACGGCTGATTCTTTGACTCTCCTTCTCATATATCTTTCCCTTTCCCGTTATATCACATTTAAAACTGATGCTTAATACAATTCCCGGTTCAAATATCACATTTAAAACCGATGCTTAATACAATTCCCGATTCAAGCATCATCCCTGGCAAGATAGAGGCTTAACGTCCTCTTCAATACCAGCATATCTATCGGCTTCGCGATATGCGCGTCCATCCCTGCATCCATAGCGTCCTTTACATCCTCTGCAAAAGCGTTCGCCGTCATCGCGATGATCGGTATCAGCTTCGCGTCGCCGCGTTCCAGCGCCCTGATCGCCCTGGCTGCTTCATATCCGTTCATTACCGGCATCTGGACATCCATCAGGATCGCGTCATAGCTTCCCGGTTCTGTCTCATTAAACCGTTCAACTGCCAGCTTGCCGTTTTCTACGATCTCACAGACCGCTTCTTCTATATCCAACAGCTCTGATAAGATCTCCGCATTGATCTCATTATCCTCTGCCACAAGGAACCGTCTTCCTTCAAGACCGCCTTCCTCGCACAGCTTCTCGTACTCTCCCTTGTCACTCTGTTCCGCAAGGAGCTCCATAAGCTTTTCCTTGAAGGCTGATACGAAAAACGGTTTGGCAAGGAAACCGCTGATTCCGGCTTCAAGCGCTTCTTCCCTTATCTCTTCCCAGTCAAAGGCTGACAGAAGCAGGATCGGCGTATGCTCCGGCAGTACCTTCCGCATCCGTCTTGCCGTCTCGATTCCTTTTATCCCCGGCATATTCCAGTCTACCAGGATCACCTGATATTCTTCTCCCTGATCAGAAGCCTGCTCAAGCATACCAATCGCAGCCTCTCCGTTTTGGGCGATCTCTACCTGTACGCCGGTCTTCTCCATCAACATCTGAATGCCTGTGCAGACATCCTCCTCGGCATCTGCTACGAGAATCCTCGCAACGCCGTTCTGCTCCCAGAACTGCTCATCCGCCTCTACATCCGGTATCCGAAGCTCCAGATCTACCGTGAACAGGCTTCCCTGATCCATCTCGCTTACAACCGCAATGGTACCTCCCATAAGCTCGACGATATTCTTCGTGATCGCCATACCAAGACCGGTGCCCTGGACCTTATTCGTCGTACTGTTCTCCGCCCTGGTAAACGCGTCAAAGATCGTCTCAAGATATTCCGCGGTCATACCGTACCCGTTATCCTCAACCTCGATCCTGATATGCTCATACTGATTGGAATACTGGTTCATCCCGATAAAACGTAGCCAGATACTTCCGCCCTCCTGGGTGTACTTTACAGCATTCGACAGAAGATTGATCAGAATTTGGTTGATCCTGGTCTCATCACCGATCAGACGCTCATGCTTGATTCCCGTCACCGAGATACTGAACTTCTGTCCCTTTGCCTTGGCGGCCGGACGTATGATCGCGTCCACGGAAGAAATCATGTCGTTCAGCGCAAACTCTCCGATCGTGAGCACAACCTTGCCGCTCTCTATCTTAGATATATCCAGTACGTCATTGATCAGGCTGAGCAAATGCTGTCCTGACGCAGTGATCTTCTTCGTATATTCCTTTACCTTATCCGGGTCCTGTGCATCTTTTGCAAGCAATGTTGCAAATCCTAAGATCGCATTCATCGGGGTTCGGATATCATGCGACATATTCGACAAAAACATAGTCTTGGAATTATTCGCAATCTGTGCAGTCTGCAGCGCTTCCGTCAGCTGCTTGTTATGGACTTCCCTCTCTGCCTCTCTCTCCGCCCTGATCTTCCTCTGCTGCTTCTCATACATGAAATACCCTACGCAGCATCCCAGGAACGCGCACAGCATAACGGCTACCACGATAAACATGTTCTGGTTGACCGCGTCGCCTTCCCTCTGTATCGCCTCGATCGGCACATAACCGATCAGATAGAGCGTCCCCTGGTTCACCGCCCACATATAGATCAGAGAATCCTTGTTCTGTATCTCATGGTAGAACATCACGTTCTGTCCGGTCCGCACGCTTTCGTTGATGTGATCCTGGACGTCCTCTTCAAGGATCTTGTTAGCGCGGTAGAAGTCCTCCAGATTCAGATGCCCTGCGTCGCGTTCCCCGATCCCCTTAGGCTTCAGCACCAGCCGCTCGCTGTATGCATCCATGATGTACAGCTTCGCGCTCTTGTTGTAAAATTTGTCCGGCAGCGCTTCATCCAGTGAATCATAGATATATTCTATATAAAGCGTCGCGATCTCTTCCCCGTCTTCTGTGATCGGGCACTTCATCGTGTAGGCCCAGGTTCCCATGCCGTTCACATAAGACTTGGATATCGGCAGTCCGTCGACCGCCTTCCCCGCGGAAAAGTCAAGTCCTTCCTCTGAAAACTCTTCTCCCCCGTTAGATATCCCTTCCGTCTCTCCCGACCGTATCAGGGATATCTTCACCATCGTATCATTGTCTTCGCATGAAAGAAGAAATTCATCCAAATCTCCTGAATTCACGATCTCCTTCGCAAGCATCTTCTGAAATTCCGCTTCTTTATGCAGGATCGTCTCCATAGTGTTCTTGATCAGCTTCAGACTCTCGCTCAGATTATCAATCGCCGAGGCAGACATCTCCCTGGATATCCTGGACGTAACGGAAAATACCACCGCCCCCAGGACAGCAAAAACCATAATAAAAATAATAAGCAAGGTAATACTTTTGCGCGCTCTTTTTCTTCTATTTTTCTCTCTCATACTGCAAGTTCACCTTAGGAATCGACGAACAACTCCCCGTATATCAAACAAAACTACTACACTATTAATATATCACCATTGCATCATAATGTCAAAACTATAGTTGGCATTAAAAACCGAAGGCTGCCTAAAGATCGCATCATCTTCGGCAGCCCCATAATTTTTATATATTTATACATCCATAATGATCGGCAGCACCATCGGCTTCCTCTTGGTCCTCTTCCAGATAAATTCATTCATAGTATCCCGGATCACCATCTTGATCTTACTCCAATCCGCATTGCGCTGGTGCAGAAGGCAATCCTCCACCGCGTCTGACACAACCTTCCTGGCCTCTTCCATCAGGCCTTCGGACTCTCTGACGTACACAAAACCGCGGGATACGATATCCGGCCCCGCTAGAAGCTGATTGCTGCCCTTCTCCAGGGTAAGGACCACGATCAGGATACCGTCCTCCGCAAGATGCTGTCTGTCGCGCAGCACGATATTGCCTACATCGCCTACGCCAAGGCCGTCCACAAGGATCTCCCCTGTGTGTACCTTGTCCACCACCTTCGCTTCCTGGGCATTCAGCTCCAGCACGTCGCCTGAATGAAGAATGAATACATTCTCCTTAGGGATCCCCAGAGTCATCGCAACGCCCGCATTCGCCTTCAGATGCCGGTACTCTCCGTGTACCGGGATCGCATACTTAGGCTTAACCAGAGAATAGATGAGCTTCAATTCTTCCTGACATGCATGTCCTGATACATGAGCGTCCGAGAAGATGACATTCGCCCCCTTCGCCGACAGCTCGTTGATCACTCTGGACACCGACTTCTCGTTGCCCGGGATCGGGTTCGAGCTGAAGATCACCGTATCGCCCGGCATGATCGATACCTTCTTATGCACATCCGCCGCCATACGGGATAACGCCGCCATAGATTCTCCCTGGCTGCCTGTTGTGATCAGCACGGTCTTCTCCGGCGGATAATTCTTAAGCTGATCGATCTCGATCAGTGTCTTGTCAGGTACGTTCAAGTAACCTAATTCCTGGGCAACCTGGATGATATTCACCATACTGCGCCCCTCTACGACTACCTTGCGGTCATATTTGCAGGCAGAATTGATGATCTGCTGCACGCGGTCCACATTGGACGCAAAGGTCGCAATAATGATCCTTGTATTCTGATGCTCTGCGAAAATATGATCAAAAGTGATCCCGACTGTGCGCTCCGACTGTGTGAAGCCCTTGCGCTCCGCATTGGTGCTGTCCGACATCAGGGCAAGGACTCCCTTCTTCCCGATCTCGGCAAACCGCTGCAGGTCGATCGCATCCCCGAATACCGGAGTGTAGTCCACCTTAAAATCTCCCGTATGCACGACGATCCCGGCCGGGGAATATAACGCCAGCGCCGCCGCGTCCTGGATACTGTGGTTCGTCTTAATGAATTCGATCCTGAACTGTCCAAGGTTGATGGACTGTCCATGCTTCACCACTTTTCTGCGCGTTGTCCTAAGCAGATTATGTTCTGTCAGTTTTCTCTCAATGATACCCATCGTAAGCTTCGTCGCGTAAATCGGAAGATTCATCTCCCTTAACACATAACACAGCGCCCCGATATGATCTTCATGTCCGTGGGTGATCACAAACCCCTTCACCTTCTGGATATTATCCTTCAGGTAAGTAACGTCCGGGATCACAAGATCGATTCCCAGCATATCATCCTCCGGGAATGCCAATCCGCAATCCACGACAATAATACTGTCTTCATATTCGAAGGCAGTAATGTTCATTCCGATCTTCTCTAAGCCTCCAAGCGGAATGATTCGCAATTTTCCATTGTTTTCTTTCTTCAAGTTTACACCTCCACGTGCGTCTCCGTACTTACTATCTCTGCTTTTTCAAGCATTCTTCGCATTGTCCGTAGAACTTTAATTCGTGGTCTGACACCTGGAATCCCGTCTCCTGCTCAATCAGACGCTCCAGTTCATCCAGGAGGTCCTCTTCAAACGGAACTACTTTCCCGCATGCCTTACATATCAAATGATGATGATGATGCTTTGTTTCCCCGTCAAACAAATCGCTGATCTCATAGCGCAGGCATCCGTCATCAAGATTGATCCGATCCACCAATTGCATTTCCCGTAACAATTGCACTGTCCGGTAAATGGTAGCCAGTCCGATCTCCGGATAGTCTTCCTTCACCAGTTCATAAATGTCTTCTGCAGTCATATGCTTATCGCGATGATCCGCAAGTACCTCTAATACAAGCAACCTCTGATTGGTTACCTTAAGACCCTTATCTTTGAGCATTTTTTTAAAATTCTCTTTACTGATGGACATAGTATATTACCTTTCGATCTCGATATCCTCAAGCAGCTCTTCGAATACCTTAGAAACAGCCGTAAGCTCCACATCATCCTCCACGACCTCATAAACGCTGTCGGATGCTGCCTCGCCGGACGTATCCTTAAGGATCAGACATTCCGCATCACCTTCTTCCGAATCCGTCACCAGAATGTAGGATATTCCGTTTATCTTCGTCTGCTCCAGCACAAAAAAATCCACTTCTTCCCGCATATCTTCCGATCTGAATCTTATCTTCTCCATATATACTCCTCAATAATAATCCCGGACTGACACTCTGTAAATCTGTGCAGACAGCGCAATTATCTGCGAGACAAGGCGCCGGCATCCAGATATCCCTGCAATATAAAAACAGCCGCAATCTTATCGATGTACTTCTTGCGGTCCTCTCTTCTTACCTTATTCTCAATTAAAGTCCGCTCTGCTTCTACCGTAGTCAGACGCTCGTCCCACATCACGACCTCAAGGCCGGTCCGCCGTTCAAGCATCTTCCCGAATTCCATGGACCGTTCGGCCCGCTCTCCGATATCATTATTCATATGCTTCGGAAGTCCAAGTACGATCCGCTCCACCTCATACTCCCTGATCAATTCCTCAATACGCGCACAAGTTCTGCGCAGCTTGTTCTCGTCCTTACGGCAAATCGTCTCTATTCCCTGGGCAGTGATCCCCAAAGGATCGCTGATCGCTACGCCCACCGTCTTAGAACCGTAGTCCAGTCCCATGATTCTCATAGATTATACCCACTTATTATGCTCGATATACGTCCTTAGCATCTCTTCTACCAGTTCATCCCGCTCCATCTTCATGATCAGACTTCTCGCGCCGTCGTAACTCGTAATATATGTCGGATCCCCTGACATAATATATCCCACAATCTGGTTCACCGGATTATATCCTTTTTCGCTTAATGCCCTGTACACAATCTCAAGTATATCTTTTGCCTGAATCTGTGGACCGCTTTCTACCTGAAAAAACTGTGTGCTGCTTAAATCTCTCATATACTCACGTCCTCCAAAAATACTTCACTGTTATTCTAACCCATTGCCCGGAAAAATTCAATGAATTATTTGCAAACGATTCTTAATTTCTACATTTACTATCTCATTTACCCTGTTTTCGCTCATTTTCTGTCCAACCTTCACATATTCTCTGGTATGTCCCACCTGATACCAGTCCGTGCCGCGCCGGATCTCCTCCTCGATCAGAACCTCCTGCACCGTCCCGATCAGCGTCTCCTCATAGCTTGCCCGCTTCCGCTCTCCCAGAGCGATCAGTTCGCTGCTTCGGGCATTCTTGATGTCTTCCGCCACCTGGTTCTCCATCCCGGCCGCCTTTGTCCCCGTCCGCTTCGAATACTTGAACACATGCGTCTCATAGAAGTCCATCCGGTCTATGAATTCCTTCGACTGCGCGAATTCCTCCCAAGTCTCGCCGGGAAATCCGACGATCACATCCGTAGTCAGAGCCGGACGGTCATAAAATCTCCGCAGAAGGGCACACTTCTCCTCATACTCCTTCGACGTATAACGGCGGTTCATCCTCTTAAGCGTGGCGTCGCAGCCGCTCTGCAGCGACAGATGAAAGTGCGGACACACTCTGGGAAGCTTCGCGATAGCTCCCGCAAACTCTTCCGTAATGATGCCCGGTTCCAGCGACCCCAGGCGGATCCGCCTGATCCCGGGTATCTCATGTACGGCAGCGATCAGCCCAAGCAGGCTGTCGCCCGTATCAATGCCGTAAGAGCTTAAGTGTATCCCTGTCAGAACGACTTCCTTATAACCGTTGCCGGATAACTGCCGCACCTCCCTGACCACACTGTCACGGCTGCGGCTGCGGACGCGCCCTCTCGCGTAGGGAATGATACAGTAAGAGCAGAACTGGTTGCACCCGTCCTGAACCTTCACATAGGCGCGGGTATGCTCCGCCGCGCTCGACAGCTCCATCTCTTCATATTCCCTGACCCGGCTGATATCAATAAGCTCCCTGCGCCGGTTCCTTGTATCCGCAGGCTCCTCTCCCTGATGATCCTGCCTTGCGGCATCTTCTTCCCTCCTTGGCTGCATGTCCTCATAAGACTTCAATATCTCGATCAGATCCTTCTTACGGTTATTCCCGATCACGATATCCACGCTCTCGTCTAACTCCCCCTGCTTCGCCTGAACATAACAGCCGCACGCCACGACGACTGCCTCCGGGTTCTTCTTCCTCGCCCGGTGCAGCATCTGCCTCGACTTACGGTCCGCCATATTGGTGACCGTGCAGGTATTCACGATATAGAGGTCCGCCTTCTCCTGAAACGGTACGATCTCATATCCGTGCTTCGTCAGCATCTCCTGCATCGCCTCCGTCTCGTACCCGTTCACTTTGCACCCCAGATTATGTAATGCCGCCTTCTTCATAATGTCTCCTCTTCTTCAGACCGTATTTGGATGCCATGATCACATTATGCACATTGCCGGAACATCCGTCTGATATTTCTACCCAACTTTAGCAAATTGTTTCTTGACTTTTCTATCTCTTACTCTTAATATGGATATACAACAGTTTCTAGCAAAAGGCTGCTGTACACTAAAACACAACACAGAACATAAACAGGGAGGTATTTTCCAATGAAAACAGTTCAGATATCTTTAAACTCTATCGACAAAGTAAAATCTTTTGTAAATGACATCACCAAATTTGATTATGACTTCGATCTGGTATCCGGCAGATATGTAATCGATGCTAAGTCCATCATGGGTATCTTCAGCCTGGATCTTTCCAAACCGATCGACCTTAATATCCATGCGGATACGGCAGTGATCGACACGATCCTTGATGCACTGCAGGCATATATCTGTGAATAATCGCCGCATGAACTCATAAAAGCCTTTGTTGAAGAGCCGGTCTGTTCCCCAGACCGGGTCCTTTTTATTTTGTCTCTTATTTTACCTCTATGATCTCCGCTGTGTCTACAGCCCTATCAAACAGCTCGTCGATCTTCTCCTTAAGCTTCTCTTCCGAACGGCGGATGACCTCCACGCTCGGCTTCGTCACCGGATGCTTCGCAACAAATATGGTACAGCAGTCCTCATAAGGCTGGATAGAAGTCTCGTAGGTTCCGATCTTCTCCGCGATATTTACGATCTCCTGTTTATCATACCCGATCACCGGCCGGTACACCGGAACCGTACATACGTCGTTGGTCGCCGCAAGACTCTGCATGGTCTGGCTTGCCACCTGTCCGATACTCTCGCCTGTGATCAGCCCGAGACACCCGTCCTTTTTCGCGAAATACTCCGCGATCCTCATCATATAGCGGCGCATTATGATCGTCAGCTCATCATGCGGGCACTGATCATAGATATATAACTGGATATCCGTGAAGTTCACCACATGGAGCCTGATCGGTCCTGCATATCTCGACACGATCCTGGCCAGATCCACGACCTTCTGCTTCGCACGTTCGCTGGTATAAGGCGGCGCATGGAAATAAGTCGCCTCGATCCCGACTCCCCGCTTGGAGATCATATAGCCTGCCACCGGGCTGTCGATCCCGCCGGACAGCAGAAGCATCGCCTTCCCGTTGGTTCCCACCGGCATCCCGCCTGCTCCGGGAATGATCTGGGAATAGACATATATCTCGTTCCTGATCTCAACATTCAGCATCACGTCTGGATGATGCACATCCACCCTGGTCTCCGGAAACGCGTCAAGGATCGCCTCTCCCAAGTCACAGTTGATCTCCATTGAATTCTTCGGATAAGACTTCCTGGCACGCCTGGATTCCACCTTGAAGGTCAGATGCTTGTCTGGATACGCCTCGTCCATATAGGCAACCACATCCTTCTTAAGCTGTTCAAAACCGCGGTCCTCCATGCGCACGACCGGACAGATCCCCACGATCCCGAACACCCTCTTAAGATTCCCGATCACATCCTCGTAATCATAATCCTCCCCGCAATCCACATAGATCCTGGCCTGGGACTTATGAACCTCAAACTCGCCTTCCACATCCTTCAGTGCGAACCGCACCTGCCTGACGAGCGCATCCTCAAACAGATAGCGGTTCTTGCCCTTGATCCCAATCTCACCGTATTTTATTAAAAAAGTATGATATCTCATATTCCTTCTCCTGTCTGTTCCCGCCGCGGTCAATGCCTGGTATATTTCCGCAGCTTCGGTACTATATTATATAGGGTATCTAAAGTATAGTCAATCTCCTCCGGCATTGTAAATTCTGACATACTGAACCTTAATGTGGCATCCAGGAACTCCTGGCTTGCCCCGATACCCTTCAGTACGCCGCTGACCTGGGGATGATTGGACGCGC
This sequence comes from Lachnospiraceae bacterium, assembly GCA_910575835.1. Classification (GTDB taxonomy): domain Bacteria; phylum Bacillota; class Clostridia; order Lachnospirales; family Lachnospiraceae; genus Sporofaciens. The sequence goes on from CAJTGB010000023.1 coordinate 54,635, forward strand.
ATGCCGAACCGGAGGATACATAGATGCCTTTTTCCTCCAGGGCATGCAGAAGCACCTCGCTTCGGATACCTGCAAAGCCGACGCTGATAATATGCGGCGCCGACGTCTCATCGTACAGGCCGTGAACGGTAGTGTCCTCTATCCGGCTGACTCCCTCGATGAAGTGCTTCTTCAGATTCCTCATCTTCGCCACCTTCACATCCAAATCCTGGTAAATAGTCCTTGCGGCAAGGGAGATCCCCGCGATCCCCGGAACATTCTCCGTGCCGGAGCGGACATTCTTCTGCTGCTCGCCGCCGAACACGATAGGCTTGATCTTCACATTCTCTCCGATGTACAGTACTCCCGTTCCCTTAGGCCCATGAATCTTATGGCCGCTGACGGAACACAGGTCCACCTTAAGCTTCTTGGGATAGATCCGGTATTTGCCGAATCCCTGGACCGCATCCACATGGAACAGGATGTTCTTATTATATGCCTTGACGATACTTGCCGCCTCCTGGATCGGCTGCACAGAACCGACCTCGTTGTTCACATACATGATCGACACAAGGATCGTATCCTCGCACAGCGCTTCTTTGAGTGCGTCAAGCCTGATCCTCCCGTAACGGTCGACCGGAAGAAACGTCACCCTGAAGCCTTCTTCCTCCAGATGGCGCATGGTATTGATGATCGCCGGATGTTCGATCGCTGAAGTGATCAGATGCTTCCCCGCCCGCTGATTCGCCGCGGCAGCGCCCCGAAGCGCCAGATTATCACTCTCCGTACCCCCGGAGGTAAAGAAGATCTCCTTATCCTTCACCTTCATGAGCTTCGCAAATGTCTCTTTTGCTTCTTTTATATACTGCTCTGCCGCAACACCTTTTGCATGCATGGAGGACGGATTGCCGTAATCCTCGCACATGACCTTCTTCACGATCTCGCCGACGCACTCGTAGGCCTTCGTCGTTGCAGAGTTATCCAAATATACTTCTCTCATTCATTTCACTTCCTGATTATTTATTTTCTTACTACCAGAATATGTCTGTTACTCCTGTAAGGTCACACACAGCCGCCAAAGAGTTGGCCGGACGCCGTATCCGCTTACTGCTCCAGATGGAACATCAGAATGGACAGCGCCGTAAGCCCGGCGGTCTCCGTCCTTAAGATCCGTCTGCCCAGAGTAACCGCCTTCGCGCCGCACTCCAAAGCCCTGTGAACTTCTTCCTTCTCAAATCCTCCCTCAGGGCCGATGAACACGGCGACCGACTGTCCGGGCCTGACTGCCTCTATGATCTTCTTCGTCTCCTCCATGCCGCTGCACAGCTCATAGGGAATCAGCACAACATCCAGCTTCCCCGCATATTCAAGCGCTTCTTCGTAGGTCATCAGAGAAGCCACTTCGGGGATATAGCCCCTGCCGGCCTGTTTTGCCGCGCTCCTTGCGATCTCCTGCCAGCGCCCGGTCTTCCTGGCCGCTTTCTTCGCATCAAGCTTCACCACGGAACGCCTAGTACTCACCGGAATCACCTGATACACGCCAAGCTCCACAGCCTTCTGAACGATCAGTTCCATCTTATCCTGCTTCGGAAGCCCCTGAAACAGATAGATCCGAGAGGACAGTTCCGTATCCACCTGCATACTTTCGAGGATTGCAAGAACCGCTTCCTCCTCCTCATACCCTTCTATCACGCACCGGTACTTAAGATTATTGCCGTCGCTTATCATCAGCTCTTCGCCGCTTCGCATCCGAAGCACATTCTTCATGTGGTTCACATCCGAACCTTCTATATAGATCCGCCCCTCCTTAACCTGAGAAGGCGTTACAAAAAAATGCTGCATCTCTTCCCCTAATTCTTTCTGGCTGTCACCGACACCCACTCTCCCTGACGGTTCACTTCCAGGATCTCCAATCCCGCTGCCCTTACCGCTTCTGTGACGACCGTCTCCTTCTCGTCTATGATCCCACTGGTGATATAGATCCCGCCGGCCTTCATCTGATGGACGATAACCGGAGTCAGAGGGACCAACACATCCGCCAGTATATTAGCCGCCACGATATCATATCTCTCATACCCCACGGCATCCTGCACGGCCTTGTCGTCTATGATGTTCCCGATCATCACCTCATACTGCTCCTTAGCTATCCCGTTGACCTCCATATTCTCATGGGTCGCATCAATGGCGCAGGGATCAAGATCCGTCCCCACCGAATATTCGGCGCCGAACTTCAGCGCAAGCATGCCGAGTATGCCGCTGCCGCAGCCTACGTCCAGGATACGCTCCCCGCCGGAGACATATTTTTTCAACTGACGGATACATAACTGGGTCGTCTCATGCGTACCCGTACCGAACGCAGTCCCCGGATCTATATGGATGACCAGCTTATCCCCGTCCTTCGCATCCACCTTCTCCCAGGAAGGGATCACCAGGATATCGTCGATATAGAACTGATGAAAATACTTCTTCCAGTTATTGACCCAGTCCACGTCCTCCGTCTGTGATTCCTCGATGGTACACTCTCCCACGTTAAGAAGGCTTCGCATCTCTTCCAGTTCTTTTTCCACCTTCATAAGTATGGTTCCCTTATCCTCCCCTTCGTCCAGGTAGAAGGTCAGATAAGCCTTGCCGTCGTCTTCCGGCATATCCGGCAGAATATCCACAAACATCTGCTCCTTATCCTCTTTGGTCAAAGGCACCTTATCCTCGATCTGGACTCCCTGGATCCCCAGATCCATCAGCATACTGCTGACAATATCCTCCGCCTCTGTCGTCGTCGTTAAACGAAACTGATTCCATCTCATAATTCTTCTCCTTCCCGGCTCTTTTGACCGCGGTTACTGCATCAGATGTTCGATCAATATCTTGATCCCCATGAAGATCAAGATCACTCCGCCTAAAAGCTGCGCCTTCGCCTGATATCTCGTACCGAATATATTGCCTATTCTAACACCCGCAACCGATAAAGTAAATGTAATGATTCCGATAAAGCTTACTGCCGGCACAATATCCACCTTCAGGAAAGCGAACGTCACCCCCACCGCAAGGGCGTCGATACTGGTAGCCACCGCAAGACCGAGCATGGTCCGCACATCCAGGGACGCGTCTGTATCCTGGCAGCATTCCTCTCCGTCATCACCGAATACCTCCCTGATCATATTGCCTCCGATGACGCCAAGCAGGATAAATGCGATCCAGTGATCTATGGACGTGATGATATCCCGGAACTGTACGCCCAGGAAATAGCCCGCCAAAGGCATACCCGCCTGAAAAAGCCCGAAATACGCCCCCACGAGGCCCGCCTTCCCCCATGTGCACTTCTTCATCGCAAGACCCTTGCAGACCGATACCGCAAACGCATCCATGGAAAGACCCACCGCGATCAGAAATAACTCCGCAAATCCCATGTTACCGCTCCCTTCTTCCGTATAACCGCCGCACCTTATTAAGCCCGCCCGGCGATCCTATCAAATTCCGCTTCCTCTGCATTCCGGTACAAAAGCTCTGCCTCCGCTTCCGTAAGCCCGTACTCCTTCGACAGCAGCGCGAACTCATTGCCCGCCCAGGTATCCGACACCGTCATGTTATCACTGTTCACCGTCACCTTAATTCCCCTTCGGAGATATTCCCGCAGCGGATAATCAACAATCCTCTCTGCCGCCTTCGTCTGCAAGTTGCTGGTCGGGCACATCTCAAGAGGTATCCCTCTTGCTGCAAGTTCCCGCATCAGTTCCTCATCTTCGATTGCGCGCACTCCATGCCCGATCCTTGCGGCGCCGAATTCCAGCGCCTTCCAGATACTCTTCGGCCCGTCCGCTTCGCCTGCATGGATAGTGACCGGTACACCAAGGTCTCTTGCCAGAGTGAATTCCTCCGCAAAATCCCCGGTAGGATACAATCCCTCCGCCCCGGCAAGATCTGCCGCAACGACTCCCTTACCCAGATATCCGGCCGCAGTACGCACCGTCTCAAGATTCGCCTCATGGGTATCCTCCCCTCTCATACAGCAGAGTATCGCCCTTAGACAGATCTTGTCCCCGCTTTCTTCCATGGCCTTATGAATCCCCGCAAGCACCGCCTGCACTGCCTCCTCCTGCGTCGTCCCAAGTCTCCCGTGAAGCTGCGGCGCAAAACGGATCTCCGCGTAGACAAGCCCCTTCTTCCTAAGTTCTCTCCCAAGCTCATAGGCCGCTGCAAAAAGATTCTCCGCCGTCTGCAATATCATAAGCGGTATCTCAAAACACCGGAGATATTCGTTGAGATCCCTGCAGTCTCTTGACACCGTGATATAAGGAAGCAATTCTTCCTCTGTCTTTGCCGCAAGCTTAACGCCGTCTTTTTCGGCAAGCCTTAAGATCGTACCCGCGGATAGAGAACCGTCCAGATGCAGATGCAGGTCTATCTTCCCATATCCTTCCATTCCTTTGATACTCATAACAACTTCTCCCATTCCTTCTCACGGAAGCCAGTCAGGACAGCCGTATCCGTCACAAGGACCGGCCGCTTCACCAACATTCCGTCCGAAGAGAGCAGCTCGTACTGCTCCTCCTCCGTCATATCGGGAAGCTTGTCCTTAAGCTGCATTTCCCGGTAGAGCATTCCGCTGGTATTGAAGAATTTCTTAAGAGGCATTTTGCTCTTCTTATGCCAGCTCTCTAATTCCTCTTTGGTTGGATTCTCCTCCTTAATATCCCGTTCCGTGAATTCGATCTCATGTTCCTCTAACCATTTCTTCGCCTTCTGGCAGGTACTACATTTCTTATAATGTACTAACAACATCTTTCTTCCTCCCTTATCCGTCATCTTCAATTGTATAAGCTTACTTAAGCACCCGGTTCAGCTCTTCCTCTACTTCGTCAAGCTCTCCTAAGATCTCCTCGTGCCGCTCATCGAACAGCAGTCCCTTATTGTAACGGTAATACCGGCCGCAGTCATTCTCCTTAAGGAACCGGATACTGTAACCGTTCGTATTCAGCTCCGTCACGAAGGCCACCATCTCCTGACTGTCCCCGAAGGCATCCTCCAGGAAATCAAACACATGCTCCAGAGCTTGAAGAGTCTTCTCTGCCGTTCCTTCCCGAAGCGAATCCTCCCGCTCAAAGGCCTCCTTTACACAGGCAAATCCCTCCGTCCCCGTCAGGCGTTCCCTGTGAAGCATCTGTCCGTACCGCTCCAGTGTACAGACAGTTCTGTTCCAGATCCCGTCGTCCATCTTCGTTAACTGCTCTGCCCTTCTCAGTCTGTCATACTCCTCCTGCGCCTCTTTTCGGACTTCATCGAATTTAAGCGTCTCTTTGTATTTTAACAGGTACTTATAGAGCAGACTCACATACTGCTCCGTCACAAAACACTCCCGAAAGAATGTCCCAAGCCTTCCGGCAAGCAGGCTGACTACGCTTAAGCGCTCGTCAAAAGGCGCGTACTTAAGCTGTTCCAAAGTCTCTTTGCTGTAGCGTCCCTCAACGATCTTCTCCAGTCCGTAGTCCTTCTTATACTTCTCATACAGCTTAAGATAATTGGCAAAATCCTTCGCGATCTTTTGATGCTGAATATACTGGTATATGATCTCACGGTCCGCCTTCTTCCCCAGGGATTCACCGGCTTTGAGATATTCCGACAGATCCTCCCATCCGCGCGCGGTCGCAAACGCCTTGCCGTCTACCGTCGTCTCGATCCGGTAAAAGTATTCCCTCCGGATCTCCAGGTAGGCCAGGATCGCCGGATGAATCTCCGCCTGATAAGCATACTCCTTCCACACGCCGTAATTCTCTTCCACATCGATCTTCCGAATCCTGTCCAGAGTCACGATATCAAAATCCCTCACCGACTTATTGTATTCCGGCGGGTTGCCTGCCGCCACGATGATCCAGCCCTTAGGCACCTGCTGATTCCCGAACGTCTTGCACTGCAGGAACTGGAGCATGGCAGGCGCAAGCGTCTCTGAGACGCAGTTGATCTCGTCGATGAACAGGAGCCCTTCTTCTATCCCCGTCGATTCTATCTTCTCATAGACAGACGCAATGATCTCGCTCATAGTATACTCGGTAACCGAATATTCCCTGCCCCCATACATCCTCTTTTTGATAAACGGCAGGCCGATGGCGCTTTGCCTGGTATGGTGCGTGATCGTATACGCCACCAGCCCGATCCCGCATTCCTTCGCAACCTGCTCCATGATCTGCGTCTTCCCGATTCCCGGAGGCCCCATCAGAAGGATCGGCCTCTGACGGATAGAGGGGATCATATAATCCCCGTCTTCACCCTTCGCAAGATATGCCTCGATAGAATCCCTGATCTCCCGCTTCGCCCGTTTTATATCCATAACATGTGCTGACTCCTTTTCTTTATTCCCGCGAGCAACGAGCCAAGCGGGCATGCTTGCATGCACATTCGGCGTCTGCAGCGGGGTCTTTGACTCCCATAATCTCCCTGCATCCCCATGTATGCCTCTAAGAAATATCCTCCGCCTGCAGGATCAGCTTCATCGCCCACGGCGGCACATCCACGTCCTCATAATCTTCCTGCATAAACACGAATACCGTCTCAAAAGCCGGCATCTTCACCGGATAGATTCCCTTGCCGTCCGTGAAATAGATCAATCCCCGAAGCCGTTCAAAGGCATTGTCCTGCACCAGCCGTTCTACATAGTCGAATGCCGGCCTGAAATCTGTGCCGCCCTCTCCTTGAAGCGTCAAATTCTCCATATACGCCCTCAATTCCTCCTCACAGGTCACCCTCTCATCCGTCTGAACCTGATCATCACACTGGATAATACGGATATTCACCTTCCGAAAGAAACTGTCGTTCTCGCTTAACACGCCGTAGGTCTCTTCTAAGAACTTCTGCACCAGTTCGCCGGAGCAGGACATCGAGGTATCAATCACTATGACGAATTCCTCCACCTTCTGGACCTCCCGCGACTCCTGAGGTTCCACCAGCGGCATATTGCCGTACAGTGACAGCCCGTAACTGTAGAATACATAATCGAAGGAATCCAGATCTACTGCCGTCTCTTCCCGAAGCACGGAGAACTTCCTAAGGAACTGCCGGTAATCATACCTCTCCCGATTCTCCACCCGCACCTGATCGATCAGGCCTCCCGGCTTCGAGGACGTCTCTTCGGAGAATGTCTCCATCTCTGTCTCCATCTGTTCGCTCACATCCTGCCACCGGTTCTCGATCTCGCTGCGCTTCCTGCTGTCGTCATCCGAAGGCCAATAGCTGTGATCATCCGCCCGGAACTCTTCTTCAAGCGCCGCAAGCCTGTCCTCCGGCAGATCCCATTCTTCCAGGACGCCGTAGACCTTCTCTGCTGTCAGTACCTTCATCCGCTCCCGAAGCCTTCGGTAGACTTCTCTTTGAAGCCAGGAGCACCTTCTAAGCACACACCGGTACCTTATGTCGTCGATCATGGACTCTGTCACTATATCACAGGCAAGATGATACAGCCTCTCCCCGCGTCCGTTCCTTCTGGTGATATGATGAAAGATTCCGTGCAGCACAAGATGAAGATAACGGCGGTTCACCATCACCCGGTCCTCCCTGTACAATCCTCCGAGATACTGAGGATCATAATAGAGATACAGCCCGTCTGTCCCAAGTCCGTCCGCCCCTGCATCCATCACAAATACCAGGCTGCCAAGCGCAACGTCAAGAAACCGCATCTTAAGATACAGTTCATTTCTGGCAGCCGCCAGGATCTTTCGGCCAACTTCCTCTAATTTCCCGCCCGTTGTCAATTCCTGATCTGTTCCTTTCATCTGTCCCTTATTCCTCACAGTTCAAACCGCTTCCTCTTCTTCGGATATCTCTTATGCTTCTCATCCATCAGAAAACTCAGAACCTCCGTCCGCTTCTCTTTCGCCGCCTTCTCAATGGCATCCTCCAATGCGTTCTCCGTAAAAAGCCCTTCACGAGCCAGGAACCTAAGTCCGTCAACATCTTCCCTCTCCGTCAGATCATCCGCCGCCTCCACGATATGCCTTTTAACATAATCAAGATAAGACTCCCTCGCCTCCTGCGTCAGGGCATACGGATAACGCAGCCGGTCAAGCGCAAGCTTGGCCGCGACGTCCGGCTGCTCTTCCGCCTCCATGCGGTACAGCAGCTCGTCATACTTCTTATAATCCAGCTTCCGGTCATAGAAGCACTGCCTGTAATAACCCCCTGCACCGTGATGCTGGGTGTACAGGATCCTTGCCGGCGTATTCTCCACAGCCTCCTCATAATGCTCCGGGAATACTACCTGCGCGGCAGCCTGCCCTGCTTCGCCGCAATATCTAAGCGTTGCCCTGATCGTATAGCGCATCTCATCCAGGATCGACTTAAGGCAGCTTCTCTCTCCCCGGAAAAAATAGATCTCAACCTCTGACAGACGGCATCCGGTAAACACGCCGCCGCCGATATCCGGCAGACTGTCCGTCAAAATCAACCGTCTCAGATTCCTGCATCGGTAGAAGGCGTAACGCCCAAGCTCTGCCACCCCAGCGGGCAGCCAGATCTCCGTCACCGTACTGCCGCACAGTCTTGTCAGCTCTCCGCCCGGGAAGAACACTTCATTCCTCCATACCTGCTCATCCTCCCGCTCATACTGCCTGTTTGCGGCGAACGCGTAAGCGGCTATCCCGGTTACTTTAATACCGCCGATCTCATCGGGCAGAACGACACGGCCGTCCGCACCGTAACAACCTGTGATCTCGATCCCTTCCCCGGCGTTTCGGTAATGTATCTCGGGGCATATCTGCCCTGCATCCTTGTCCCACATCCTGACTCCTTCATATAAGGGCCGCCCCCTTCAGCCAACCGCAGGATAACCGCCTCTGCCGGCCGGCCCAAAACTTCTCATCAATAATAACCTCTCCACATATTGAGATACATATGCACGTTTGTCTTCACATGCAGCCAGATAATCCTGTATATCTTCTGACTCTTCGGAGACCTGGCCGCCGCCGTCACATACGGTACGCCCTGCCGTCTCGCATAGTGGTCTGCCTTCCTAAGATGCCATCCGCTGGTCACCACCACACAATCCTTAAGATCATGCTCCTTCATCATCTTGCAGGAATGGAGAAGATTGTGGTAAGTGCTGACCGCCTGCTCTTCCTTAAGAATATACTCCTTTGGCACGCCAAGCCTGCGCGCATACTGCTCCATAGCCTTCGCTTCGACCTGGCTGTTACTCACAGCCGCCCCCGACATGATCAGATATCGGACCTTCTTGGCCTTCCACAGCTCTGCTGCCTTCTCTACTCTTGATTTTAACGTATCGGAGGGTGTTCCGTCATCATTGACCCGGCACCCGCAGACAACGGCGCAGTCATATTGCTCCTGATCCCAGCGCTTCTTAGGCGCCCGGAACATAACGCAGAACAACGATATATTCGCCAGCAGGAACCCTGCCGCCATCCACCCGATCTTATCTGCTGTATTCTTCATCCGTCTGTATGCTATCCCTTCTGAAAATATTCTTCTTGTCATTTTACACTTTTTCGGACTACTTTGCAAGACGGTACATATGAGCCGCGATACATGAGCCGCGATACATGATGCCATGCAAAACGAATAGTTTCCAGGAGGCAGACATATATTACTAAAAACGAATGGAGTTCCTATGCCGTTTCACACAAAATATCTCAAATTCATCGGAATTGCCCTTCTGTTCCTCGCGTCTTATTTTGCCGGACGTTTTGCCGCTATGCGCTTCTCCCCCAAGGACACAGAGCCCGACACATTGACGCCCGTCAACCTGGACTCGGCGGCCGCATCCTCTGCGATCGCGCCCGCCGCCGACAACTGGGGCCTAAGCTTCCAGGAGGAGGGCAAGCCGCCCGTTGCCAACGCAACCTTTGAGGAGCTCAAAAAATACGGCGCCTACTACGCCGAAGACACGGACGAGAAGGTGATCTACTTAACCTTTGACTGCGGCTATGAAAACGGAAATACCGCGCCGATCCTGGACGCGTTGAAGAAACACAAGGCAAGCGCCACCTTCTTCGTCGTCGGCAACTTCATCTCCACAAGCCCCGACCTTATTAAACGCATGCAGGAAGAAGGGCATACCGTAGGCAACCATACCTACAATCACCCGGATATGTCAAAGATATCTACAAGAGAAGCATTTGAAAAAGAATTAAAGGACGTAGAAGATTCCTACAAAGAGATCACGAATGAAGAGATGACCCGGTATTACCGCCCGCCCCAGGGCAAATACAGTACGGATAACCTTCAGATGGCAAAAGAAATGGGATACCACACCTTCTTCTGGAGCCTCGCCTATGTTGACTGGTATCAGGACGATCAGCCGTCCCACGAGGAAGCCTTTGACAAGCTCTTAGGACGGATCCACCCCGGTGCTGTCGTGCTGCTGCACAGCACCTCCAGCACCAACGGAGAGATATTAGATGAACTGCTGGGCAAATGGGAAGAAATGGGCTATACATTTCAGTCCCTTGACCGCCTGATCGAAAACATGTAAGGATATCACCGGGGGCGCCGGGCTCTTATCCTATTCTACCGTGACAGACTTCGCCAGATTCCTTGGCTTATCCACATCACAGCCGCGTCCCACCGCGATATAGTACGCGAATAGCTGCAGCGGGATGATCGCCAGTGAATTCGTGAAATACTTATTCGTCTCCGGTATATAGATCACATAGTCCGCCGCCTTCTCAACCTCCGTATTGCCCTCCACGGTGACCGCCATCACGAATGCGCCTCTGGTCCGCACTTCTTCCATGTTGCTGATCATCTTCTTATACAGGCTCTTCTGAGTCAGCACCGCCGCAACCAGCGTCCCCTCCTCCACAAGGGAGATGGTGCCGTGCTTCAGCTCGCCCGCGGCATAAGCTTCCGAATGGATATAGGAGATCTCCTTTAATTTCAAAGATCCCTCCATCGATATCGCGTGGTCGATCCCCCGCCCGATAAAGAAGATATCTCTCGCCGCCAGATAACGGTTGGCGAACCTCTGGATCTTCTCCCGGTTGTTCAGTATCATCTCGATCTGAGCCGGAAGAGCCTTCATCTCTCCCAGCATTTCGCCAAGCTCACCGCCGCTTAGCTGCCCCCTCACATACGCAAACTTCATGGCAAGAAGGTACATAGCGATCAACTGCGCAGTATAGGCCTTGGTCGTAGCCACCGCGATCTCGGGCCCCGCCCAGGTATACATGACATTATCCGCTTCCCTTGCGATAGAACTTCCCACCACATTGACGACGCCAAGGACCCTCGCCCCCTGCTCCTTCGCCTCCCTGAGCGCCGCAAGGGTGTCCGCCGTCTCTCCTGACTGGCTGATCACCACCACCAGGGTATTCTCATCCAGGAGCGGATTCCTGTAGCGGAACTCCGACGCCATATCTACTTCAACCGGAATCCTCGCCAGTCCCTCCAAGATATACTTACTGGTATAGCCCACATGGGAAGCCGATCCGCAGGCCACGATCATGATCTTCTGCACCTTCCGAATCTCCTCGTCCGTCATCCCAAGCTCCTCTATGACGATTCCGTTATCCTTGATCCTGGGTGAGAATGTATCTATGACCGCCTTGGGCTGTTCATACATCTCCTTAAGCATAAAATGCTCATACCCGCCCTTCTCGGCGGCATTCACATCCCATTCAATACGGACAGACTCCTTGCTGATCGGCTCTTCATCCACGCTGAAGAACTCCATAGAATCCTCCGTCATACGAACGATCTCTTCATTCTCAATGAAGTATACCTCCCTGGTGTACCGAAGTACAGCCGGCACATCGGACGCGATAATGCTTCCTCCGTCCGTGTGCCCTACAATGAGCGGGCTGTCCTTGCGCACCGCGTAGAGCTCCTTCGGATGCTCCTTAAAAATGATCCCCAGCGCATAGGAGCCTTCCATGCGGTGCATGATCTTGGTGATCGCCTGCAGCGGATTGCCCTGATAATAATAATCCAGAAGATGAGCAATGATCTCCGTATCCGTCTCAGACACGAACTGATACCCATGCTTCTCAAGCTTCTTTTTTAATTTGAGGTAATTCTCGATAATACCGTTATGGACCACTACGATGCTCTTATCCTGGTTAAAATGGGGATGGGCGTTCACATCCGACGGTGAGCCGTGCGTAGCCCAGCGTGTATGGCCGATTCCCATCATACCCGGCAATGTCGCGCCGTCATGAGTCAGTTCGCTTAACACCTTGAGCCTTCCTTTTGATTTGATCATATCGATCTTACCGTTATTGCACACGGCAATACCGGCCGAATCGTATCCCCTGTATTCAAGCCTTGATAATCCGTCCAAAAGAATAGGCGCCGCCTGCTGATTTCCAATATATCCAACAATTCCACACATATTTCCCTCTCCTTACTCTTCAAAATGAAATACTACATTGCACGGCCGCAAGCTTCCATACAGAATCCTCCCTGATCCGCACAATGTAGTACATCTAGTTTTAAAATTCTCTGACGTTAATCCAAATCTATAAAATCGACCTGAAACGCATCATCCTTCTCCATATGACCCCGTCTCTTCTTCGGCTGTTTGCTCAGCAGTTCGTCGAGATCATCGATCATCTCAGGGGAATCCCCGCTGTCATAGCTGTAATCATCATCGTCATAATAATCGTCGCTGTCGTCATAATCGTCATCTTCGTCGTCGAAATCGTCAAACACGCCTTCCTCCCGAAGATTCATCGTCTTCACCGGCACTCTTACAGCCGGCTTACCTTCTGCCTTTTTGGCTGAGATTTTTTTTTTGGCGCCGGACGCTGCCTGCGTCTTCTGCGGCTTCTGAGACTTCTGTGACTTCTGTGATCTTGAAGATCCCATCATCTCATCATCGTCGTCCATATCTATCCCGTATTCGTCATACAGGTCATCCAACTCCAGATTACGGTGATAGAGCTTCACGCCTATCACGATCAGAATGATGATAAGAACCAGTATCAGCAGGCCGGCAACGATCACCACAATATCCAGCATATTCTCAATGAGGCGGAGGATCTTACCCCAGATTCCCTTCGCCGCCTTCTTCTCAGGCTCCGCCGAACCCGCCTGCTGCACGAATCTCTGATAAGTTCCGTCTACCGTGTCATACTGATATAAGGTCTTCTGCCCGTCCGGACTTAACGCATATACAACATAATAATCCGGGCTGTCCGTATTCTGCCATGCTGAAAATGACTTGTCGTTCAAGGTAAGCCCCGTCTCCTGGAAGCTCTCGGGAAGCTTCACCGTTCCGTCATCCCGAAGCAGCACAATATAACGGTCCGCCGCAACCTCTACCTGCTCAAAGGGCGTAAATGAACCATCCTCCGTGCTGTAGAGGAAGAATCCCGGATCTCCTCCGCCGACCGGAGTAAGAAACAATGCGGATACGCCGTTCGGCGCTTCCTGCGTGACTACCTGACACGGCTGCCCTTCATAGGTCATCTCACCCCTGACAAATCCTCCCGGAATAAGGGCGTCCGGGAAACCGTTCGTTATCTGATACTGAACGCCTTCGATATCCACCACCGGACCGTCCGCACTGATCGCCGGCGCGCCGCCTTCCGCTCCTTCCGGCGCGATCAGGGAAGGATCTCCAGGCCCAATGGTAACCGCCGAACTTCCGAATGTAATATCGTCCAGTTCCGCTCCGGTAGCATCCGTTCCAGCGGCCTGGGATACTTCGATCTTGGCCGTTCCCTCCTTAAGGGCCTGGAACTTAAGGGCAAAATCAATGGAGGAACCGCCCCCCGTTCCATCTATGGTGATGGTTCCGTTCCCGCCCGACGCACTGTCACCGCTTACAAACCGCAGCATGTCCGCATCATAAGTCAGCGTGGCATTCAACGACTGAAGGCTGGTAGAAGAAGAATAATTCACCGTCACATCCACCTCGGCCCCCACCGTCGTATCCGGATCTGTAAAATGCAGTTCTGCCTCCGCCGCATCAGCAACCATAGTTATACACGGACATAACACGCCCACTAATAAGATTAATAATATTGCTTTCCTGAGCCTTCTCATGCAAAATTCCTCATTTCCTTCTCGTTCTTCTCTTAACGCCTATGCTCCGCTGCCATCTCCGCCGCTGCCATCTCCATATCCGCCGCTGCCATCTCCGCCCAGAGAAGGATCGCCGCCAGACGGATCTTCGCTATACCCCGGATCTTCACTGCCTCCCGGATTGGATCCCGGATCTGGATCTGTTCCTGTTCCGTCTCCTGAACTTGTTCCGCCGTTTCCGCCTCCTGAACTTGTTCCGCTATTTCCGCCTCCTGAACTTGTTCCGCCGCTTCCGTTTCCTGAACTTGTTCCGATTCCGTAATTGTATCCGCCGTCTTCATCATCAGTGTATGAACTGCCGCCTAAAGAATCATTGCCTTCATACGGCTGTTCCATGTACCTCTGGCTGCTTTCATCCGTATCCGCATCCCGGTCTCCCGCTTTCGACACTATCTTCTTGCTGATATCCGATACGGTAGAGGATACCGTGTAACCTTCACTGCTCCCGAACAGGAACTCGTGAAGCTGCTTTACATTGTCCTCAAGCGTCACCGGAATGACCACGCTTCCGATCTTCGATAATGTATCCGTCGTCTTATCAAACGGAAAACCAATGTTCTCACCAAGCTTATATTCAAATGCATCCTGGGCATAATCCAGGATCTCCGCCAGCGTAAAATTCGTAGACACCTCTGGAAATACCTTGTCAATGACCGCATTCAACTGCACCATCGAAGCATTCTGAAGCTTCTCAACGATCTTGGCAAGTACGTCCCTCTGCCTCTCTGTCCTTCGGAAATCATCCCCCAGCGTACCTCTGATCCTCGCGTAGGCAGTCGCCTGTACGCCGTTTAGCACCTGCGGCCCCGGCTCCGTCACACCGGGCGATACCTTCCCGGTCACCTTCATGATCTCCGTCGCATATCCGCAGATATACGATAGCTCCTCCTTCTGGACGTCGATCTCGATTCCTCCCACCGCGTCGATCACATCGATCAGCGCATTAAAATTCACCGCCACATAGTGTTCGATATCCAGGTCAAGATTCCTGTTCAGAAGCGCGATCGCATCTTCCGGTCCTCCGTATGAATACGCCGCGTTCGCCTTATCAAGGGTTCCGTCCTTCTGTTCCAGAAGCGTATCTCTGTAGACAGACGAGATCTTAACCTCCAACGTCTCACGATTCAGACTGGCGACCATAATGGTGTCGCTTCGGTTCCCCTCGCCCAGCCCGTCGTCACGGGAATCCAGTCCGAATAACGCGACATTCAGATAGCCTGTCCCTCTCGCTCTGCCCTTCTTCGTCTCCTTTGCCTCCACAGACACATTCAGTTCCTCCGGGTTTAACTTGACCCGGTCTATCTTAGACAGTTTGCTCGCCAGGATCCCTACTCCTGCCGCCGCTACAAACGCCACTGTTCCGCCAAGGATAATACCTATCGTCTTCCCCAGTGATCTGCCCTTCTTAGATCTGCGTCCGCGTCTATAGTGTTTCCTATCCCTCGCCATTATCCAATGTCCTTTCTATATCGTTCGCTGACGGACCTGCAAATATAATCTGCCGGATTATATACAGCCCACTTCTGATAAATACCATACATAATACTACCCTATTTTTCACAAAACTGCAATGAAAAATATGGTTTTTTCACCTTTTTATCCAATATGCCGGACTCGCAGAACATCTTTCGACAATAAAAGGCGGCAGGCTGCGGTATCTCTTTCCCATACAATACCCGGCATACTTGCAGGCGCTCTTGTAGATCAGCGCCGGAATCAGATATCCCCTCTTACTCTTTAACAGATACCCCATGGTCTTCTTTACCAGACGCACGCCTTCTCCCTCGGAACGGATCCCATCGAATATCTCCGGGTGGTCTGCCTGGGATACGGCCAGGTCAAAATTCCTCTTAAACTGCCGTATTCCCGAATAGTTGTGGGAGTGTATCACCCTCGCTTCGGCAGCGTAGGCGATCTGGTAGCCGGATCTTACCATCCTTGCCGCCATGATCATATCCTCGTTGAATATGGTCTTCTTCGTGAAGCCGCCCATCTTATGATAGATCTCTCTGTTATACGCCGCACATACATCCGAACAGAAGAAGGTCTTGATCCCGAGCTCTTCCATATCCTCCTGTCCCTTGATCCGGCTCTCCTTCGGATAATTGAAGCTCCTGGTATACCGCTCGATCACATCACAGTCCTTGGCGGGAAGCTGACGGGCATAGGCGATCCCCACCCGATCCGACGCAAGCAGCGGCTTCATCAATTCCCCGATCAGCCCTCTGTCTGCCGGAACCGCATCCTGGGTCATGAAGACCAGGAAATCGGCATCCGACAACGCAAATCCAAGATCCCGTGTCGCGCCGTGATCAAACTCTTCGGGTTCGATATGCTTCACCGTAACCCCTTGCGTCTTCGCAAGCTCCTCCGGGAATTCTCCTGACCGGGTATTGATAAGATAGATCTGCCTTACCGGGCAGCTCTGCATCTTCAGCCTCCGCACGATCTCGCCGAGGCGTTCATCCGGTCTGTACGTCAAAATGACCGCGTCTACGTTCACATATTTCTGATCATTCTTCAACCTCATCATCTCTTTTCCTGTTTTTATCGTAGCCTACGAACCAATACATCATCCCTGTCAGGATCAGCCAGAACCAGGTGGTCGGATTGCTGAACCAGGTAGTGAAAAAGGCAAGTCCAAGGTAGATCGCCATCTGCCCGTAGAGCAGATAGGACACCGGGTTGCTGCTTCTCTTGACAAGCCGCACACATTGCTTGGCGGCTACCCCCACCAGCAACGCCAGCACAAACACACCGGCGATCCCGAAGTCATAATACGCGTCGTAGAACATCGTAAGGGTCGTAAGCTCCGGCTTTGTCAGATACAGCTCAAAACCGGTCAGCTGCGGGAATATGAATTTAAGCCCGGTCAGCGCAAAGACCGGGAACAACATCCTGACTCCCCAGGTATGCTTCGTAAGCTGCTCTACCATGCAATTAAAATTCTCAAAATTATTCGCCACATACATGTAAGGCTGTGTGATGAAGATCGGCATCTTCTCGTATTTCATCTCAAAGATACCGTTCAGATAGGCAATATCGTGGTGCCGGAATACCGTCAGTATGACATAGACCGGAATCAGCGCCAGAACTACCGCCGCGATCGTCCTTAACCGCACCGACTTATTTACCATTATATATGTAATCACTGCAAATCCTGCGGCAAACAAAAGCTGAAATCTGGATACGCACAGGATCGGAATTGCTATCGCCGTAAGGTTAGCCAGAACCAATACCGCCTTCTTCCCTATCCCTCTCCCGGCGCCGGACTTCAGATACAGCACCGTGATCGCCGGGATCAGGATACAGCTCACCGTAAAATAATGCACGCCTGATACATGGAAATAAGAATAGGCGTGAGGTTTATCGGAAAACAGCGGTATAAACCCTACCTTCACCGCCTCGAATGCAAAACACAGTACGGAAGCCGCAAAAAGCCCCTCAATGCATAAGTACAGCCGTCCGGCCTGCACCGCGTTCCTGCTCACCGCCCGTTTCTCCTCGTCTCTGTACTGCCTCCCCCATTCATAGCCGATTCCGAATCCGATATAGACCAGGAAGAAGCACAGCCATGTAACATAACTCCAATCTCCCTGGACCCGGCTTAACCTAAGGCAGGCGAGGCCCTGGCCGCCGACCCAGGACAGCGTAAAAAGCGCCCTCAGCTCCGTAAGATTCTCCGCCTCTCTGGCCAGATGCACATACAGATACACAGCCTCTAAGATCAGCAGAATACCCGACACATAGTACAGCCTTGCCAGAGACGCTATATAGCTTGCCAGAAACATCAGCATATAAGTACCGTATTCCATTATAATATCGTCGCGTCTTCTTCGCCTCATTGTGTATCCCCTTCAAACGTAGTCTGTATCGCCGTCGCATCCTCGGTTACCCCCGACAGATAGACGATATCATCATGAACCTGCCGGATCTTGCTTGACGGCTCATAATAATCCTCATTGAAGATCTCCTGATGAAGCCGTGCCACATTGCCGGCGAAATCAATCGGCACTACAAATGAGCCCTCATGATTGCGGATATCCTCCGACGTCGTCACAGTGTACGGGAATCCCGTCGTTCCCACTATATTATAATTCATGATATTTGCCGCAAATCCAAGCATATCGCTGACCGACAGGCTTGTGGAGATCTGCGGGAACACATCATTGACGATCTGGTTCAGCGTGAAGACATTGGCCTTCTTCGCTTTGTCCGCCGTCAGCTGAAGTACCTCCCTCTGACGCTCCGTCCGCTTAAAATCCATCCCATCCGTATAGCGGATCCTCGCATAACCCACGGCGTGAACGCCGTCTAACAGCTGGACCCCCGGCACCGTCTCGATCGGCTGCATGTCCTTGCCTACCACCTGAGCCGTCTCAAATGCATATCCGTTGCAATAGACCGCTTCCTCCGCCGTAAGATCGATCTCGAGACCTCCCAACGCATCGATCACATCCACAAGCGCGCTGAAATTCACGCTGACATAATTGCGGATATCCAGATCAAAATTCCGGTTCAGAAGGCTGATCGCCTCCTCCGGCCCTCCGATATTATATGCTGAATTGGCCTTCCCATAGGCGCCGTCCGATAATTGCAGCAGCGTATCCCGGTATACGGATACCAGCTTCACATCATCCGTCTCATTGTTGATGCTTGCGATCATGATACAGTCGCTCTGCACCCCGCCTTCCAGCTCTCCTTCTCTCGAATCAAGTCCGAACAGCGCAATATTCGTATACGGCCCGGTGTCCCTGTACACTTCCAGTTTTTCCTGGTCAAGTATCTTAATGTCAAGCATATCAAGCTTCAGCATCCCATATGCAACCGTGCACAAGGCTGCCAGTATGATCAGCTCTAAGATCAGGATGATCAGTCTCTTCCTCCTGCGCCTCTTCCGCCTGAGCCGCTGCCTTTCTTTCGGCGTCAGCTTTCTGTTCATGCTCTTTTTCTTACTCATATGATCTCTCCCCTATGGGCTAATAAGCGTTTTTATTTACAAAACCTTTAAAAAATGTCAGGAATATGATCTTAAAATCAAACCCCAATGTCCAGTTCTCGATATAATACAGATCACATTCGATACGCCTGAGAATGGAAGTATCCCCCCGGTATCCATTCACCTGCGCCCATCCGGTAAGACCGGGCCGTACCTGATGCTTCACCCGGTATCTTGGGATCTCCTCGCTGAACTTCTCGACAAACTGCGGACGCTCCGGCCTTGGCCCCACCAGGCTCATATCGCCCTTTAACACGTTGAATAACTGCGGCAGCTCGTCAATACTCGTCCTTCTTATAAATCTTCCGACAGACGTGACCCTTGGATCATTCTGGGTCGTCCAGCCGCCCTTCTCCTTCTTCTCATCCTGCACCACCATGGAACGGAACTTGTACATCAGAAAAGGCTTGTTCTGGAAACCGATTCTCTCCTGTCTGAATATAAGCGGTCCCGGGGAAGTCGTCTTGATCACTACAGATATAACGACCATCACCGGAGAGAACAAAACCAATGCCAGGACAGCGCCAAACAGATCCACTCCGCGCTTGACGACCGCGTTCAGCATATTGCTCAGCGGAACGTGCCTGATATTCACCACGGGAAGTCCCAGGAGATCTTCTGTGTAAGGCTTCGTCGGTATGATATTGTTGTAATCCGGAACAAACTTCGTATGCACGCCGGACTTCTCGCACATGCTTACGATGCGCTCCAGCTTGTGATATTCCGCCAGTCCCAGAGTGATGATGATCTCATCCAGCCTGTTCTCGGGAAGGATGATCGTCAGATTCTCCGTCCTTCCAAGCACCTTCACGCCCCTGTATTCCGTCCCCCGCGGCTTGTTGTCCGCCAGGATCCCTCTCACGATATATCCCCATCCCGGGTTCGCCTTGATCCTGTCTATATACTGCTCCGCCGCCCGGCTGTACCCGATCAGCAGAATATGCTTCTGGTTATATCCCTTTCTTCGGATGTCCCGAAGCCCTTCTCTTAGGATATTGCGCCCTACCACTTCTGTAAACACATTGACACAGAAGAAGATGAACATCATCGTTCTGGAGAAGTTCGGCTGGTGCGCCAGATACAGCATCAGAATGAACGCCATAAGCCCGATGGTATTCGCCTGCATGATCCGCCATGCTTCCAGCCTTCTTCCCTGCACCCTCTTCGGCGTGTAGAGCTGGAAGACATAGTATAAGATCAGATACCCCGGAACAAGGAAGATCAGCGCCTTCGTATATTCCTGAAGAGACAGATACCATGCGGCCGGAGCAAATATCCCGCTGCGGAACCTGATATGCCATGCCGCCACATAAGAAAACGCGATCACAACCGCATCTATCAATACATGAAGCGTATTCAATAACTTCTGATTATCTTTGATCATATATATTTACCTGTTTATTCCTTTTTTTGCATTACACTTTATCATACAACAAATCAATGGAGTCGACAACCCGTCACCGGACACTTTTTCTTAACAATTTATTAATAACATTAATGCTATTGTAATATTTGGCATTGATTATGAAAATTAATATAGCACATAATACGAATATTTGCTATAATTCTTAAGGAAAGTATCAGATTCAGAGCAGACAAAGAGAGCAGCTTTATACAAAAGATAAAACTGCTCTGAATGTGATTCTTTCCAATTGTACCAAGCCGCGGACGATCAGCCGGTAAGTGTATGGGGATAGCATTCTTTTCCTTTGGTTAAAATGCTGCTATTTTTGAAAGGATAGATGGCATAGAAACCACTTTTTTGTGTAACTTCATGGGAGCGTTTTATAAATGGGCATGCTTCGCAAGCCTTCTTGCGGAGGCTTAGAAAAAA
>CAJTGB010000024.1 GCA_910575835.1 Lachnospiraceae bacterium
TCCAATGTTTATGTCCATTTTTCTCTAATTTCTTTTCCTGCACGATATTCAGTTGTCAATCTTCGGCTGGAATCTCATTCATTGAGATTCCGAGAAGTTATATGTATCATTAGTTATATGTATCATTAGTTAAATGAATTGTAGAATTCGATTGATTTCCTCTCAAGCTCCAGATCTTCCTCCGTCTGCGCGGCACGTTTCCCCGTGAGCGCTCCTGTCGGACAGACATCCAGACACAATCCGCAGAAACGGCATTTCTCAAGATCCACATGCATCTCAGGGAAGGATAAGGTTCTGGCATCATAACAGCATGCAGCCACACATTTGCCGCAGGAGATACATTTCTTCTTCCCATCCTCTTTATATGGCTCAAATGCAAAATCTAACTTGCTGACATACTCCTTCTTCGGGAAATTCGGAAGCGCCGCACGGTTCACTTCTTCGATGGAGTGATATCCAAGCTCCGCCAGCCTCTTCGAGAGGTCATAGCACAGCTTCTCCACATATTCGACTCCCTTAAGGATTCCTACCGTACATATACCCGCGCCCATAGCTCCCGCCATCATGTATTCAATGGCATTGTCCGCGCTCATCACGCCGCCGGATGCGTACAGGTTCTTAAGCTCTGGATGATTGCGGGCGATCTCGGCATTGATGCGCATGGAGATGGGCCTCATAGCCGCTCCCGTCATCCAGCCGTAGCCGTCTGCGCTCATCATCTCAGGGCGTGCCTTCTCGATGTCGATCTTAAGCGTCGGTCCGATGGAGTCGATGGCACATAAGCCGTCTGCTCCGTGCTCCAGGCACTTCTTCGCCGTTCCCACCGGATCCGGCCAGTTGCCGCTCAGCTTGCAGATCACCGGGATCTTCACATGCGCCTTCGTGTAATCCAGCATAGGGATCAGCGTATCCTCCGTATAGGATACCAGCTCGATGATGTGCGCTCCCGCCTTCTCTACCTCGCCGACGATCTCCTGCGCCTCTTCAAGCGTATGGCCGACGCTTGCGATCACGATCGCTCCCGCCTTCACCGTCTCCGGGATCTCCTTCTCATACCACTGCTGCCTGTCGCTGTCCGCCCATTTCTCACAGTTGATCAGGGAATCATTATTTACCGTTCCCATATGATGGACCGGATTGATCGCCGCTGACTTGCGGATGGTCTTCGTAACTACCGCTCCGCAGCCTGCCTTGAAGCCCTTGATCATACCCTCCGCTCCGTAGGTAAGCGGTCCTGATGACAGGATATATGGACTCTGAAGCTTATAACCGCAGAATTCAATCCCGATATCTGCCCCTGTCAGTTTCTCTTTCTCAAACATGCTCGTTTCTCCTTTCTATTCTCTGCATGTAATCTGCTTATATTTTAAATCTGTTCTCTGTGTGCTTCCTTCAACTGCTGTGCCGCCTCATAGATCGCAACGGTAAGCTGCTCATAGCCCGTACACCGGCACAGATTCCCTGAGATCGCCCTTCGGATCTCTTCTTTGGTGGCATCCGGGTTCTCGTCTAACAACGCCTTGGCGCTCATCACGAATCCCGGTGTGCAGAATCCGCATTGCAGCGCATGATTTTCAAGAATCGCTTCCTGGATCGGATCCAGCTTCCCGTCTGCTCCCACGCCTTCAATCGTTATGACTTCTCTTCCTTCCACGGAACCGATCGGCACCAGACAGGAAGTTACTGCCTTCCCGTCCAGGATGACCGTACAGGCCCCGCATTCTCCAACGGCGCAGCCTTCCTTGGTTCCTGTAAGCTTAAGAGTATCCCTGAGCACATCCAGAAGCCTTTCGTTCGGATATGCCTCTACCGTTACCGGTTTTTTATTTATGATGAAATTCACTTCTATTTTCTTCATCTTGATCCTCCGATTATATGGTCAGTTTCTTATGCAAGTTTCTTATGCAAATTGGCTG
This sequence comes from Lachnospiraceae bacterium, assembly GCA_910575835.1. Lineage (GTDB taxonomy): Bacteria > Bacillota > Clostridia > Lachnospirales > Lachnospiraceae > Sporofaciens. The sequence continues at coordinate 1,917 of CAJTGB010000024.1, forward strand.
CCGCAGCACTCTATAAGCGCGTCCTCCACGATGGCCTCCACCGCCGGCTGCTTGTATTCCGTAGACCAGCGGATTCCGGTGCGCCTGATCATCTCTTCCGATACCGCCTTCCCTGCTTCCCTCCACAGTTCTTCTGACGGTTTTCTTCCTATTAATATATTCTCTGCCGTCTCTACCCGGTCCGGTGTGCTGAATATACAGCCCGGAGCGATCCGTGCGAAGTCTATCCTTCCCTCTTCGTCAAGCCTTAACGCCGCTGAAACATTCAGTCTGGATATCGCAAGAGCCTTCCTTCTTCCAAGCTTGGCGAATCCTGTGACCGTACCCTCAGGAAGCTTCCTGACGGTAAATTCTTTCACGAACTCATCTTCTTTGAGGCCTACCTTGCCCTGTCCTGTGTAGAAATCCTTAAGCGTGACCACACGCTCCCCGTCTCTTCCTCTGATCACCGTCCAAGCGTCCAGTGCGATCAGAGGCGTCAGCGGATCCGCCGCCGGGGACGCATTGCAGATACTTCCTCCGATGGTTCCGCGGTTCCGAATCTGCGGAGAACCTACGGTAGACGCCGCTTTCCCGAGAAATGGGATCCATCTTTTTATCACTTCTGACCGCTCCAGGTCCGTATGGGTCGTAAGCGCCCCGATATGGATCTGATCTCCCTCTTCCCTGATATACCGAAGCTCATCTTCGAGAAAAGACAGATCCAGGAGACATTCCAATTCTTTCCATCGCTTATCCTTCTCTCGAATCTGTACCATGATATCCGTACCGCCGGCTACAATACGCGCTTTTCCCTGATATCTGGCAAGCACCTCACACACCTCATCTGGCGTTTCCGCTCTATAATAATCATATTTAAACATATGCGTTTTCCTTTCTATCTAAGCTTCTTCCCTAACAGTACCGTCTCCAGATCACAGGGATTCTCCCGGATCCGTCTGCCCGTCGCATTGTAAACCGCGTTGGCGATCGCCGCCGCAACCGCTTCCGTCGCCGGCTCTCCGATACTCTTCGCCCCGTAAGTTCCTGCCGGATCGCCTGACTCGAAGATCTGTACATCCATCTCGGGCGCATCCATTGATGTAGGCAGGATATAGGAATCAAAGTTCCGGTTCTTCACTTTGCCGTTCTTCGGCGCCACATCCTCCATGATTCCGTAGCCCTGGCCCATCACGATACCGCCGTAGATCTGTCCCTTGATCAGCGCCGGGTTGATGGCTCTGCCTACGTCATGGCTTGCCGTTACCTTCTTAAGATCCACATATCCGGTCCTCATATCCACTTCGACCTCTGCGATCACACATCCGTATGCGAAGGTCGGGAACGCCTTACCCTGCCCGGTCTCGTGATCCTGCGGCAGATCTTCCGGCATAAACCACTCATAAGCCGCCATCTGCTTGCCCGTCCAGATACATGCGCCCGTCACAGACGTGAACGGAACCGTGATCTCCGGGTGCGCTTTCAGGAAGAACACCGCGTCCTTCAGATCTATATCTTCCTCTGTAAGCTGCTCATAGGTAAGATCCGTGCCTTCCAGAGAGAATGACCGAAGCTCCAATGCATTCTTTATCATGACCTTCTTAAGCTTCTCCCCTGCCTTCCGCACAGACTGAGCGCCCATGACCGTCCCTCTCGACGCAACCGTCATACCGCTGTCCGCGATCGCGAAGGAATCAAGCTGCGGGAACTGGATATCCTCGTAATGAACTCCCAGCGCCTCCGCTGCGATCTGAGCATACGCCGTCTTAAGCCCCTGTCCGTTCTCCGCAAGACCGGAGGCGATGCTGACGCTTCCGTCCTCGTTGACGATCATCATACAGCCCGACGCATCCGGGGACTCTGCACCAAGCCCGCAGCCGCGGTAGCAGATTGCAAGTCCGATTCCCTTGCGGAACCTGGTATCCGGCTGCTGCTTATATTCCGCATGCTTCCTGATATAATCTGTCCGCTCTACCGTATCGTCCATCACATCCTGGAGGATGACATACTCTACCGGAATACCCGTAGCCGTTACGGAACCGTCCTTTAAGCAGTTGATCCTTCTCAGCTCCACTTCATCCATGCCAAGCTCCTCGGCAAGCTCTTCGATCAGCTGCTCCTGTCCGAAGATCAGCGACGGAGAGCTGTACCCTCTCATGGCGCCGGAGTGGATGTTATTCGTAAATACACCGTATGTATCCGTCTTGATATTCTCGATCTCGTAAGGACCTGAGGAATGTACATTGGCGCGCCAGTTCATGAACTGTGTCTGATTATTATATGCGCCGCAGTTGTCTACCTGCTCTCCTTCAAACGCCACGATCTTGCCCTCTTTCGTGGCTCCGATCTTATAGCGCAGACGGAACGGATGCCGCTTGGAGCTCTCCAGGAACGAATCCTCTCTCGAAAATACGAACTTGACCGGTCTCTTCGTCTGATAGGAGAGATATGCCGCCCTTGCCGTCACAAGACCGATTCCTTCCTCCTTGCCTCCGAAAGTCCCTCCCAGGATCGCCTGTATCATACGGACCTTATTCAGCGGGATTCCAAGAATGTCAGACACATACCGTCTGGTAAAGAACGGATTCTGCGCCGACGCCTGCACCGTCATCAGCCCGCTGTTAGGATCCATGTATGCAAGCACCGCTTCCGGCTCTATGTAAGAATGCTCGATATACTGGGTCCTGTATTCCCGCTCGAGTATCACGTCCGCCTGTTCAAAGCCTTTCTCTATATCACCCTTGCGGATGTGGAACAGAGAATCCTTGAAGATGTTCTTCTCATACTCCTCGTGCACCAGCGGCGCTCCCTCTTCCAGTGCGTCGTCGATAGTGTACACTCCCGGGAGCTCCTCATATTCTACTTCGATCGCTTCCAGAGCATCCTCTACCAGCGATTTGCTCTTTGCCGCCACCATTGCCACACAGTCTCCGGCATAGCGGATACGGTCTGTCAGGTACATGTACCCTGCCCAGCTCTTTGTCTTGCGAAGATCGGCGAATGTCACCACCGCCTCGACGCCTTCTATCGCCTTCGCCTTATCTGTATTGATCCTTGTCACCCTCGCACTGGAATATGGGCTTCTTAACACTCCCGCATAGAGCATCCCTTCCATATACAGATCAGCCGCATAGAGCGCTCTTCCTGATACCTTTTCCACACCGTCGATCCTTGGCTTGGATCTGCGGATTACATTATAATTCTCTTCCTTCACCTGATTCATGACTATTTCCTTTCATTCACCTGCCAAAATTGCCGGGTCACTTCCCTCAGTTTTTCTTTTGCCGCAGCCGCGTCGACCGTCAGCATCCTACCGTCTTTCTTAAGCTGCCTTCCGCCGACGAATACATTCTTCACATTCTGCGGATTGGTAAATAACACCAACTGGTCATACACATTCTTCTCATTTACCGGAGTCGGCTGTTCCAGACTAACGGTGATCACATCCGCAAGATTGCCTTCCTTCAATACTCCCGCGTCTGTAAGGCCGATCGCCTGCGCACCCATGGACGTCGCCATCTCGAACACTGTCTTCGCCGGCATCACCTGGGGATCCTGCTGGTTCGCCTTGTGCATCAGGAACGCGCCCCGCATGACTTCAAAGAAGTTGTTAACGTAACCGTCCGTGCCAAGCCCTACCGTCATTCCTCTGTCAAGCATCTTCGTTACCGGGGCGAACCCTCCGCCCACCTCGCAGTTGGACAGCGGCATGGACACTGCTTTTACCTGATGCTTCGCCAGAATATCGAGCTCCGCGTCTGTTGCCTGCACTACCTGGGAGGCCAGAACATTCTCATCCAGATATCCGAGTTCCTCATAGATCTCAACCGGCGTCTTGCCGTATTCTTTCCGGCACCACTCCGGTTCGAATACGCTCTCGCTTAAGTGCATATGGGTCATACAGCGATTCTCGTCTGACAGTTTCTTCGCCTGCTTTACGAATTCTTCGGAGCAGGTAAACAGAGTGTGGATGCTATTGATTCCCTGTACCAGTCCGCCGTCACGGTTATACTTCTTCACAAATTCTATATTCTCACGTAAGCCTTCCTGTCCATTCTCTTTGCTCTTCCTCTCGCAAGCTTCAAATGAGAGCCTTCCTCTGAGTCCGGCTTCCTCCACGACCTTCTTCTCAACCTCCAGCGCTCCCGGGATCGCATTGGGTCCTTCCAGGATATCCACAAATGAAGTAACGCCGCTGTCGATCATCTCCGCACACGCCCATCTGGCCGTCGCCTCTACCAGCTCGTGGTTCAGCCGGTCCTCCACATAAGGCCACCAGAAATCATCCAGGAAGCTTTCAAACTCTGTCACCATCGCTTCCGCCGTGATCCCGTGGGACAGAAAACCGTACATATGGTTATGCCCATTGACGAAGCCCGGCAGGATCATCTCATCCGGTACTTCTATAAGTTTGTCTGCTTCATATACCAGAAGCTTGTCGTTGGGGGCGATCTGTACGATCCTGCCTTCCTTCATTCTCAATCCGTAATCTTTTTTAAGGCCGTTTTCCGTCATTAAAAAAGCACCCTTAATTACTGTTGCAGACATCTTCTTTCTCCTTTCCGCTGAAAATATACTTAATTACTCCGACACTGCCTTAGAGTCCTTGGGAAATACATTTTCCGCTTCCCATAACAGTGTCCTGAATTCTATAAAAAAAGAAGAGTCTAACAACCTTTGTGAAAGGTTGCCAAACTCTTCTTCAAGCGCGCCTGCACTTCCGATTCCTGCCGCCAGAATCTTCCATGCAAAATGATGAAAAAAAGAGAAGTCCTCCGGCCTTTGCGAAAGGTCGGCAAACTTCTCTGTAAGTTCGTTCTTTATTAACTTTTTCTATATATTATATCATTGTTTTAGATTTGTCAATATATTTTTGTAGATTTTTTATAATATTACCTTTTACTTTATAGTTTCTCAGGAAATATTGCCGAAAATACCTGCCGGACAATTGGCAAATCCGCTGTATCTGCGCTTCCCTCAGCGGTATATCAGTCAGAGAATATGGTCGGATATTTGGCTCTGTTCTTACTCCGGCATTCGTACAACACATCATCCGCCAGCTCGAGGATCTCCTCCACAGTCATCTTATTCTCCTTACCCTTGACTTCCAGAACACCGTAACTGAAGCTGCGCTGGTACTTCATGAAGACTTCCTCCTGGAATTCCTTCAGGATCTCGGCAAGCTTGCGGTTGATCAAGTCCGCCATATTACCGGAAAGGATCACACAGAACTCATCCCCGTCGATTCGTGTAAACGTGTCGCCGCCTCGGAAATTCTTCTTGACGATCTCCACGAACTTCTGGATATATTCATCTCCTTCATGATGGCCGAACGTATCATTCACATATTCTAATCCGTCTAACTGCAGATAGCAGAGCGTTGCTTCCAGCTCGTCACGCAGAACGATTCCCATATATTCCTCGAAGAACAGACGGTTCTTGATTCCCGTCAGCGGATCTTGATAAGACTGACTGGTAAGATTGCGGGCATTGCGCTTCTCATCAGTGATATCGACTACCACATGTACATAAGAAGACCTCTCCTTCCATTCCATCTGGAATGAAGTGACACGATAGTAGGTATCGGCTTCACCCTCCATCTCCCACACCTTGTACTGCTCATGGCTATTCCATTTTAACAGCTCAGACTGGAATGAAAGACGCCGCTTACAAGTCGCACAGAAGGAACCGTCCATTACTCCTACCTGCTTCCTCTTATTGCAGTATATGATCTCGCTGGTGTCTTTGTCCACAACAAGAAGCCACTCCTTCCTCCTGCTCAGCATCTCAACCAGAAGCTCATTATACCCCTCGATCATCTCCGCGCGGCGTTCTGCCTTCTCAGCCGCCTCCTTAAGCTGCTCTTCCCTGTCCTTCAATTGTCTTGTCATCTCGTTGAACGCATCCGAAAACTCTCCCAGGAAGGCTACGTGCTGAGAGTAATCTCCCTTGGTAACCTGCTGTGCCTGCCATGTAAGATGGTTTAAGTTCGCATGGAGATTCTTCAGGTTCTCACAGAGGAAATTATAATCCTTCGGAAATTCTACCGACAGATTACCCTTCGAAAGCTCCGTCGAATATGTAACCAGTTCATTCACCGCATTCTGGAGATATTGAAGCCCCTTTCCCAGATCCCGGTAAGGTTCGCTCAGCTCTCCGACTTCAAGTTGCTCTATCCACGAATCATAAAGAATACCCCTCAAATATTCAAACAATAGCTCGCAGTTCTTATTCGCATCCGCTCCCATTCTCTACCTCCTTATTCGTCTATGTCTGCTCTGAACCGGCATACCCTGTCGCCCGTCGCCCAGCAGTTCACCTCTGTCGCATTATAGGGCTTGCCTGTATACGAAGTAAGAATTCCTGCCAAAAAACCTTCATCATAGTTACATACTGTTTCCCCAAGCAGAGGCAGTCCGGAACAATCGGCATCCTCAGATACCGTAAGAACCATCTTGCCTGTCTCTTCATCAAACTTCTCAATCCGGAGGACCCCCATCTTAAATTCTTCCAGACGCTTCTGAAGCTGCGATGTAAACTCTGACAGCCCCAGAGATGAATCCAGGTACTTTTCCGCAAAATATGTTCCGGCACGGAACCCTGCACTCCGGAATATATCGATCTGTTCTTCCTTTCCAAGCCTTGCCGTCAATTCATCGCGGAGAGAATACTCCAAGAGCCTGTACACCGCCACCGGAAGCTCCGTCCCCAAGTTCTCTCTGCCATTTTCCTGCGCTTTCATGTAATCTGCAAGAGAAAGTTTTTTTCTGTTTTTCAAAAAAATGTTGTCTTCCATCATGTTTCCCTTTCTTACAAATATAGTGTACCAATTGTATTATAATAGATTATTTTCACTTTGCCAATAAAAAAACAAAGATTCTTAATCTATCTATTGACAAAAACAGGTTTCTTGTGTACATTAATATCAATGCGAAAGAGTTTGTCGACCTTTTTTAAAGGCCGATAGACTCTTATTTTTTTATCGAAGTATCGTTACACAGGATCGGATACAAAAGAAAGGAGATCAAAACTATGGAACACATCAAATGGATCAAAAATTCACTTCCGAAAACAGAGGATCAGAACCTCAAATATCTGTCCCCCGAGGAATCTAAGAAGGTCCGGGCTTTTCACGAAAGCTTTCCTCAGTACACCAAGACACCGCTCGTGAAGCTGGATGAGATGGCAAAACACCTGGGACTTGCCAACATATTCGTCAAGGATGAATCATACCGCTTCGACCTGAATGCATTCAAGGTATTGGGAGGCTCTTATGCTATTGCGAGATATATCGCTCAGAAATTAGGGCGCGACGTCAGCGAGCTTCCTTACTCGGTTCTAACCTCCGACAAGCTCAGAGAAGAATTCGGGCAGGCAACCTTCTTCACCGCTACCGACGGCAATCACGGCCGGGGTGTTGCCTGGGCTGCGAACAAATTGAACCAGAAATGCGTCATCTACATGCCGATCGGAACCACGCAGACCCGCCTGAACCACATATTAAATGAAAATGCAAAAGCAACCATTGAAGACCTGAACTACGACGACTGTGTGCGCAAGGCCGCTGCAGAAGCAGACGAGACTCCTAACGGGGTGATCATCCAGGATACCGCTTGGGAGGGCTACGAGGAGATTCCGACCTGGATCATGCAGGGATACGGAACCATGGCTTATGAGGCAGACGAACAGTTAGGAGAATACGGCTGCGACCGTCCGACTCACATCTTTATTCAGGCAGGCGTAGGGTCGCTTGCCGGAGCCGTACAGGGATATTTTGCAAACCGCTATGCCGGGAACGAGCCTACGGTCGTTATCGTGGAAGCGGACGTTGCCGCGTGTCTCTATAAAAGTGCGGTTGCAAATGACGGCGATCCGCACATCGTGGACGGCGATATGCTGACACTGATGAACGGACTTGCCTGCGGAGAGCCAAGCACCATCTCCTGGGATATCCTGCGCAATCACGTGGACACCTTCGTCTCCTGCCCTGACTGGGTAACAGCAAAGGGAATGCGCGTTCTTGCCGCACCTATGAAAGGCGACGCTCCGGTAACTGCCGGTGAATCGGGTGCTGTGACTATGGGATTGCTCTATAACCTGATGAAAAACGAAGAATATAAGGAGCTGCGCGACCAGCTGAAGCTGGATGAGAATTCTAAGGTATTGTTATTCTCCACAGAGGGAGATACGGATCCCGGCCGCTACAAATCAATCGTATGGGACGGAAAGGATTCTTTATAAGCAAGGAAATGACTCATTACTTTGATCCGCTGTGTGCCTGTAATCCGGCAGCACAGCGGATATTTGTCAGAAAGCTTAATTGTGCAGGGATATTTATCAATCTCTCAAATAAATATCCTGAAGCGTCAGAAGTGTGACCTCACCTCGCTTTGCAAGTTCCATCAATGGCTGTTTAAATCCACTCTTTGAAAAGATATAATAATGGTGCTTGCACCCTCCTTTAAATACCGCAGCATATTGCCGCAGCAATTCTAATTCATCTGCGCCTACCGGCGTATTTTTGTATTTACAAGATCCGATAATGTATTCATTTCCTTCTATTGGAATACCTACAATATCTATCTGCACCTCTTTGCGCGTCCTGGAGTCTGTCCCCCACCACTGTCCGGCGTCACTTAATAAGATCGGAAGCGTATCTGCATATCGAAGCAGATACTCCAGACACATCTTTTCGAAAATCAATCCCATATAATCCGAATAAAACTGCTTTACCGCCCGTTCATATATCTGTTCCATTCGCCCTGAACTGATCGCAGACATATTCCTTGGAACAAAACGGTACCAGAATCGGAAGAAATTATCATCAATAGCATAGATCGTCTTTCTTCCCGGTTTTTCTGTAACAGGTGTCTCCTTTTTCAGAATGCCCAATTCTAACAATACCTTGAGATACTTTGCACAGATTCCAGATTCTACTCCTACCTTCGTTGCAATCTCATTGGAACGGCTGGCTCCGCCTGCAATAGCAGATATCACAGAATTATAGATTGCAGGCTCCCTTAGTTCCTGTTTCAGAAGATTTTCCGGTTCCTCAAACAGATAACTGGACGTATTGAAGAGATGTTCCTTTAATGCTGTATCCAGATCTCCTTCAATCTCTAATTTGTTAATGTAATGCGGGATTCCTCCCGTAACGCCATACAGTAATGCCTGATCCTCTATGCCTAATTCCGGATGAAATTCCGTTACTTCCCGGTAGGTTAACGCCTGCAGTTTGAACTGCGCCGTCCGCCTCCCGTATAAAGGACTTTCATATCCCAACACCTGCTTCTCCATAAAACTCATCGACGACCCGCACAAAACCAGGAATAACTGTCCGTTCTGCCATATATGGTCAATGATATGCTGCAATCTGGAGGATATAGACTTCTCCGCTTTCGCAAGATAAGGGTATTCATCAATGACAAAAACCAGACGTTGTTCTTCCGCGATCTCAGTAATTGCCCCCAGCACGTCCTCATAGCTTCGATACACTGGTGCATGAACCTCTGCCGGATTCTTATATGAATACACCGCTTTAGACAACGCTTCAAGGTTCTCCTGCGAAGAAGCATTCAACGCTGAAAAATAAACAGCCGGTTTCCCTTTGCAGAATTCATTGATCAGGGCCGTCTTACCCACCCGTCTTCTTCCGTATATAATAATACATTCAAATCTTCCTCTGTCATATCTTTGGTTCAAAGTATGCATCTCTTTTTCGCGGCAATGAAACATCTTAACCCCCTATAAAATAATAGACTCATAAGTTACCTACTCATGAGTCTATTATAATTCAATCTTCTATTTTGTCAACTGAGAAACACTACTGCCCTCTCTCTATCGTAAATCCTCTCCCCCGCACCTCATTGATCTGCGTAATCGTGATAAATGCCTGGGAATCGATCATCTGGACCACCTGGTTAATAGAATACAGCTTTCGGTTCGGTATCACGCACAGCACGCCTTTCTGCTGCTTCGCGCCGTACCCGGTCTCAATATGGACCAAGGTAACCCCCGCATCCATCTCCTTTAATACCTTCTCCTTCACTTCTTCGTATTTTTCGGTAATGATAAATAGCTGGATCTGTGCCTGTCCCATCAGCATCACCCGGTTCAGCGCCATCGTAGACACGATCAGCACCAGGATACCGTACAGGATCTGCTCTGAATTCGAGAAAAGAGCCTGGCACAGCAGTACGGTAAAATCTACGATATATACGAACACTGCCAGCGGTATATGGAACCATTTGTGCAGCACCAGCGCAAGGATATCCGTTCCGCCCGTAGACGCACCTACACGCACCACCAGACCGATCCCCAGTCCCAGCAGAGCACCGCCGTACAGTGCTGCAAGCATGATGTTATCCGTAAGTTCCGTGATCCCCGGGATACTCCTCATGACCGACAGGAAGACCGGATACACAAATGTACTGATCAATGTCGTCAATGCGAATTTTTTGCCCAACACGGCCGTACCCAACACAAACAGAACATTATTTACCACAAATATAATGGCTGACAGGTCTAATGCAATAAAATGTGCGATCGTAAGACCAATCCCCGTCGCGCCGCCCATGATGATCCCCTGCGGCACGAGAAACGCCGCAACGGTAAATGCCAGGACGGCGTTCCCAAGCAGAACACAGACCAATGTCTCCATACTCTTCTTCCAGTTTTTGTTCATTCTCTATGAGATTCCTTTCATAGTCAGCGCAATACGCTTCTTCTTCATATCTACGCTCAATACTTTGACATCGACGATATCTCCCACGCTCACAACCTCCAGCGGATGCTTGATGAATTTCTTATCCGTGATCTCTGAGATATGTACCAGTCCGTCCTGGTGAACTCCGATATCCACGAATACCCCAAAGTCAATCACATTTCTCACCGTGCCTTTCAGGAGCATGCCTTCTGTCAGGTCTTTCATCTCCAGCACATCCGTGCGCAGAATGGGCTTAGGCATCTCATCACGCGGATCTCTTGCCGGCTTCTCCAGCTCCTTCACGATATCTCTCAAGGTGATCTCACCGATTCCCAGCTCTTCTGCAAGCTTCTTATAATCCTTGACGGTAAGCGACAGCCCCACAAGCTTCCCTCCGCTGATATCCTCCACAGAAAATCCCTGCTTCTTAAGAAGCTTCTCTGCCGCCTCATAGGTCTCCGGATGTACGCTTGTCCCGTCTAACGGGTTATCGCCTCCCTGAATCCTCATGAAACCAGCACACTGCTCGAACGCCTTGGGACCAAGCTTAGCCACCTTAAGGAGCTGCTTACGGTTCGCAAACTTGCCGTTCTCCTCCCGGTATGCAACGATATTCTTCGCTATCGCCGCAGAGATACCCGAGATATATGCCAGAAGCGGCGCCGACGCCGTATTGAGATCGACTCCGACACGGTTCACACAATCCTCCACAACTCCTGACAAGGCTTCGCTTAGCTTCTTCTGGTTCATATCATGCTGATACTGTCCGACTCCGATGGACTTCGGGTCGATCTTGACAAGCTCTGCCAGCGGATCCTGGAGACGCCTCGCAATAGACGTAGCGCTCCTCTGCCCGACATCAAACTTCGGAAACTCTTCTGATGCAAGCTTGCTCGCCGAATACACGGAAGCGCCCGCCTCATTGACGATCACATACTGCACCTTCTGGGGAATCTCCTTAAGCAGTTCTACGATAAACATCTCCGATTCCCGGGACGCCGTACCGTTCCCCACGGAAATCAGCGTGATATTATACTTCGCGATAATCTTCTTAAGCACGTCCTTCGAAGCCTTGATCTTCTGCGGCGTAGTCGGCGCCGTCGGGTAGATGACCGTCGTTCCGATCACCTTGCCGGTAGGGTCGACAACCGCCAGCTTACATCCTGTACGGAAAGCCGGATCCCATCCAAGCACCGTCTGCCCCACGATCGGCGGCTGCATGAGAAGCTGTTCAAGATTCTTCTTAAATACCTCGATAGCTCCGTCCTCGGCCTTCTCTGTCAGGTCATTGCGGATCTCTCTTTCGATAGCCGGAGCGATCAGGCGCTTGTAGCTGTCTTCCGCTACGGCTTTGAGGATCGGCGTTGTATAGGGATTATCCCCGTGGATCGTCTTCTTCTCCAGATACCGGATGATATCCTCCTCCGGCGCCTCGATCTTGACTGTCAGGAACTTCTCCTTCTCACCTCTGTTCAGCGCCAGGACCCTGTGTCCCGCAAGACGGTTCACCGGCTCTTCAAAATCATAATACATCTCATATACGGACTCCGCCTTCTCATCCTTCGCCGCGGAGATCACGCGTCCCTTCTGCGCCGTGATCTTCCTGATCCAGATACGGTAATCCGCCTCATCGGAGATATTCTCCGCAATAATATCCTTCGCCCCTGCGATAGCTTCCCCTGCGGTATTGACCTCTTTTTCAGGGTTCACATATTCTGCCGCCAGCTCTTCCACAGGCTGCTTCGTCTTCTGCAGCGTAATGACCGCCGCCAATGGTTCTAAGCCTTTCTCCTTCGCTATGGTCGCCCTGGTCCTCCTCTTCGGTCGGTACGGGCGGTACAGATCCTCCACCACGACCAGAGTCTCCGCCGCTAATATCTGCTTCTTAAGCTCTTCCGTAAGCTTGCCCTGTTCTTCTATACTGGACAATACCTGCTCCTTCTTCTCCTCCAGATTGCGCAGATAGGTCAGTCTCTCATGCAGCTTTCTAAGCTGCTCATCATCCAGGGTCCCCGTTGCTTCTTTTCTGTATCTTGCAATAAAAGGAATGGTGTTGCCTTCGTCGATCAGCTTGACCGCCGCATCCACCTGCCACTTCTTCACACCCAGTTCTTCTGTTATCTTCTGATTAATATCCATAAACTTTTCCTTTCTATGTTGAAGCATTCCGGCTCTTATTATATCGGAATTCTGCTGATTGTGCAACGGAATCATTGATACCGAGTTCACTCTGTTTTATTGAAAACTAAAAACCGCTGTGTTATAATCAGTATGGGCAGGTTTGCTTAGACTTCTGCCTGTAACTACTATCCAAGGAGTTATAACTTATGAATCAGGAAACACAGGAACTATCCAAGCAGCAGTTAAAATCTCAGGAAACACAGGAATTATCCAAGCAGCAGTTAAAATCTCAGGAAACTAAAGGGAAGATCTTCCGGGCGGCAAAGCACATTTTACAAAAAAAGGGCTATGAGCAGCTCTCTATCAAGAATATCTGCGAAGAAGCCGGCGTCTCAAACGGAAGTTTTTATCATCACTTTAAGACCAAGGATGACCTTCTATCCTATTACATAGAAGAACAGCCAAGCATCGATCCGAATCTTCTGGATACGCCCGCGAATCCCGATGAGGCAAAGCAGGCGATCATCTATGTATACCTGAATTATGTACATTACTGTCAGAAACTTGGTGTGGAATTCATGGCGAATTATTACACCCCTAAAAACCAGTCGTTGAATCCGCTGACCCGGACAGAGCGTCCTTATCCCATCATCACTGTGTCCGATTACCTCAAAAAAGCGGCCGACGCCGGCATCGTATCTCTGTCCGCCTCCCTTGAAGACATCGCAACGGATATCCGTATGATCGTAATCGGCAACGTCTTCGAATGGTGTCTGAAAAACGGTGAAGCTGACTTTGAAGGGAACATGAGACGTTCGCTGGAAACCTATCTGAACGGGTGCCTTAAGACAGAAAGCCAATGAAAAAATCCTTCGAGCAAGCGGACTCAAAGGATTTCTAGAAGGGAATATGGTAGTGAAACCATTTAACAATAATATCTTGTAACTGTATTATAACTCTGTCCCTTCAATAAATCCAATCACTAATTATAATATAACTTTTAAATATATAGATATTATCTATAAGGAGGCTTTATGCATACACGATCAGACAATATCTGCATGTCCGGCAGGACAGAATCATCCTCTGACGGATATATTTTTATCGTCAACCCCAACTCCCGCTCAGGGATGGGACACCGGATCTGGAACACGGTCAGGCCTGTTTTAAACGAGCGCGGCATCCGATACCGGGTATTCTTCACCAAATATCAGCGTCATGCCGTCAGAATCGTCCGGGAACTTACCTCTGACGGCAAGTGCCATACGATCGTCGTACTCGGCGGGGACGGAACTGTCAACGAGGTCGTCAACGGCATTGCGGATCTGTCTAAGATCACGCTTGGCTATATCCCCACCGGGTCGAGCAATGATTTTGCACGCAGCCTCCGGCTTCCCACAGACCCCCTCAAAGCTCTTGACAATATCTTAAGGCCCTCTCGTTATCTGTCCGTCAATATAGGCGTTCTTACATATGATAGGAACAAGAAGAAACGCCGTTTTGCCGTAAGCTCCGGGATCGGCTTCGACGCCGGCATCTGTCATGAGGCAATGGTCTCCCGAATGAAGTTTCTGCTCAACAGACTTCATCTGGGGAAACTGACCTACGTCGGAATCGCACTGCGCCAGATCCTGTCGCTTACTCCAGGCAAGATCACCTTAGTATTAGACGATACCCGAAGATTAAGCTTTGACAGAGCTTATTTCGCGACTGCCATGAATTGCAAATACGAGGGCGGAGGATTTAAGTTCTGCCCGAATGCCGACTGCTGCGACGGGCTCTTAGATATCATCGTCATCTCTGGTCTGTCTAAGTTCAAGCTCCTCACACTGCTGCCTACTGCATACAAAGGATGGCATACCCGCTTTCGCGGGGTCTATACCTTCACCTGCAAAAAGGCGGCAATCACCGGCATCACCCCTCTCCCGGTGCATGCGGACGGCGAACCGGTCTTCAAGCAGGCTAAGGCCGTAATGTCCCTGGAACCGGAAAAACTGCGGGTTATCGCTGTACCTTAATATCTATCGCACAAGAAGGAACAAGAAGATGTTTTTTATATATACTTTATTCACAGCCGCCGTAATATCAGACTTATTCGCGATTCTCCCCCGGTTTTCCCGGAGAAAAGCTATGGCTGCTTACCGCCGCACCATGTTTGCCCACCGCGGCTATCACAGCCTTAAGCATAGGATTCCCGAGAATTCTATGGCTGCATTTCGCGCCGCTCTGAAAAGAGGATACGGCATAGAGATCGATCTTCACCTGACCAGGGACGGGCAGCTTGCCGTATTCCATGACGATACGCTGGAGCGTATCTGCAAAAGGCCGGAAGTGATAGAGACGCTGACCCGCAAGGAACTGGATGCCTGCCGTCTAAGCGGCACCTCCGAGAAGATTCCGACCTTCGAAGAGGTATTGGAGCTGGTCAACGGACAGGTGCCGCTGCTGATCGAACTTAAGATACCCGGTTCTCCCGAACCTATCTGCCGGGAAACTCTTAGACAGCTTGACGGTTATAACGGCCCTTTCCTGATCCAATCCTTTAATACCATGGGAATCCGCTGGTTCAAGCTTCATGCGCCCTGGATCCTGCGGGGACAGCTTTCGTCAAATCTGACCCGGGAACCCCTTAAGGAAGCCTGGATATTCCGCTTCATAGTTAAACATTTGCTGTCAAATTTCCTTGGCAGACCTGATTTTATCTCATACTGCCTTAATGATCTTCCCGTTGTGAATGTATGGATACTCAAACATATATTTCATGTGCCGGTCGCTGTATGGACGCTTCGCACTTCGGACATGATAAAGAGAGGGAAACAGCATTTTGACATGCAGATATTCGAAAGACATCATGAAAATTATTAACAAACAGTGAACATTGTTGTTGATTCTTTTTTTTCATGTTATAATTCCAACAGAACTGTGAATATGCTGTATGAGGAAGGGTCCTGGTACACTGATTTTTAGGCTTATAAAGGGGTAATTATTATGAAAGCCATCGAAAGGATTAAGAAACTGATCAAAGACTACCGCCATGCATGGGTGCTGCTGTATGGCCTGATCTATATGCCGTGGTTTGTTTATCTGGAAGGCCGGACGGATGTCCATTATTTTCTGATTCATTCGCCGATCGATGACTATATTCCTTTTATTGAGTATTTTATCGTTCCATACCTGCTGTGGTTTGCATTCGTGGCCGTGGCGGCGGGATATTTCTTCTTCACAGACAGAGGCGGATTCTACCGTCTGAGCGCTTTTCTGGTCATCGGGATGACATTTTTCCTGCTCCTGTGCACGGTCTTCCCCAACGGACTCAATCTGCGCCCGGCTGTTTTCGAGAGGGATAATATATTCGTAGATATGGTGAGATCTGTCTACAGGACGGACACTCCGACGAATGTACTTCCAAGTATCCATGTGTTCAACTCCCTTGGCGTCTGTATCGCGATCGGCCGCAGCGACGCCCTTAAAAAGCACCGTAAGATCCAATATGCCTCCTATCTGCTGGCTGTACTGATCATTCTGTCAACCATGTTTTTGAAGCAGCATTCCGTGACAGATGTGATCGCGGCGTTTGCGCTGGCATGTATCATATACCCGTTCGTATATGCCGCCCAGGAGAAGAAGGCACCGAAGCTGTCACACCAACCGATTTAATCGGCTGATATATAATTTTATCACAAGAGGAGGATGCAGACTATGTATGCAGAATTTAGCGACAACCTGGTTACAGGCAACGAGATGATCGACTCCCACCACAAGGAGCTGATCGAACGTATCAACAAGTTATTGGACAGTTGTGAACAGAGCAACGAGAAGACCGCCGCGATCAAGATGATGGATTATCTTGCGGATTATACGGATTTTCATTTCTCCGCAGAGGAACAGCTTCAGAAGGATATCGACTATCCGGGCTACGAGCAGCACAAGGCGCAGCATGAGACCTTCAAGAATACCATTAAGGAGCTTGAAGAGATGCTCTCAGAGGAAGAAGGTCCTTCCAACGCTTTCGTTGAAAAGGTACATGAGAACGTGATCAAGTGGTTCTACACACATATTGAAGGCTTTGACAGATCCGTTGCAGAATACAAGTTCATGAAAGAGAACAACGAGAGACTGTAACACTGGCTTAACAGACAACAGCCGCATTAAGAGAATGACACTCTGCTCTTAATGCGGCTGTCTTTGTCAGCTGATCCCTGCACCCTTTGTATAATGCTCATAAGCCGAGGGGATCGGATATTCCCGCTCTATCTCCTCCGGCGATATGAAGAGGAAGCCCCTCTCATTCGTCCGCTCCAGCTCGTCTACCAGAATCTCATATCCCGTCATGTGCCATTCAATGTGGCTGAATATATGCTTAGCCTCCCCCAGTTCCTTGATCCTGACCGGCATTAAGCCTATCTTCTTGCTGTGAGCCGCCGCTTCCTTAAGATTCATCCGCCCCGGTTCGCTTGGGAATTCATACAGACCGGCAAGCAGACCTTTTGCCGGACGCTTTCGGATCGCCAGATGCCTGCCGTCCTTGAATACGAATACCGTCCTCTCTTCCGTCCTTCTTGCCTTGTTCTTTGTCTTCACCGGGATCTCGGAGATCATTCCCTGCTTCCTTGCCTCACACCCGCCGGAAACCGGACATTCGCCGCACTTTGGTTTGCCGTTCGGCACACAGACAAGTGCCCCAAGTTCGATCAACCCCTGGTTAAAATCACTGGCCGCATCCTTGGGAATGATCTGTTCCAAAGCTTCTTCTATCTTCCTTCGCACGCTCTGCTTCGCAATATCTTCCCTGCTTCCCGCGAGCCTGGATATCACCCTCAATACATTGCCGTCCACTGCCGGCTTGGGAAGTCCGTAGGCAAATGCGCTGATCGCGCCTGCTGTGTAATTGCCGATTCCTTTTAGTGAGCGGATCTCTTCATAGGTATCAGGGAATTCCCCATGATGATCGATCATGATCTGCTGCGCCGCCTTCTGCATGTTCCGCACGCGGTTGTAATATCCAAGCCCTTCCCATAGCTTCAGCAGCACATCTTCGTCAGCCTCAGCCAGTTCCTTCACCGTCGGCAATTCTCTTAAGAACCGCTCATAGTACGGCTTCACCGCTTCCACCCTGGTCTGCTGCAGCATGATCTCCGATACCCACACATGATAGGCATCTGGGTTCCTGCGCCAGGGAAGGTCCCGCTTATGCTCACGATACCAGTCTATGACAGGCCTGGCAATATTCAGGCCGGACAATCCGGCGCCTTGCCCGCACACCGCCTCATCCGAATATCCTGCCAATCTCTCCTCTTCCGGTTTCTTAAGTACGACCTGCACCTCATCCGCAATGCGGATATCGTCCTTCTGTACCTCGCAGTCATATGCCAGCACCCGGACGCCTGCTTTTGCCGCGTTAAAAAGAGCCTCTCCGAAAGCCGGATGCGTGTCCATATTCGGCGTAAAGCAGCTGACTCCCTTCATCTGCACCACAAAAAACACGTATGCTTCATAGCCCTCTCCCACGGCCGCCTTCAATTCTTCCACATGCTTCACCGCCCGCTCGCTCGGCGCATCCGGGAACCGCACTGCGCCGTCCTCTTCCAGCGTAACGCCCTTAACCTCAATGAGTATCTTCTTACCGTCTGCTTCTACATAGAGATCGAAGCGCGAACTGCCGTAGGTGTATTCCGGGCGTATCCGGGTTATATTTTGAAAAAGGTTTCCCTCTTCTAACCATTCCTTCACCAGATGATTCGGAATCTGAGAATCCATATTCACCATACGGCTGCCCTTCTCTACGGCTATCAGATCCCATCTGGTCTTCCGGCCCGGCTTATCCGATTCCTGAACATAGACTGACGCGCCCGGTCTCAGCAGCTCTGCACAGCGCCCGGTATTCTTAACATGAACCGTCTCAGTGCTTCCTTCTATATTAATGTGCGCTATAAAACGGTTCGGACGTTCTATGAACGTTCCCTGATGGATATTGGTGTAATGCATCTATTCTCCCTTCTCACTCTCTGTACCGGACTCTTTCTCAAGATAAGGCTTAAACAGCCTGTACAGCAGCAGTGAATTCAGATAAGCCGTAAGCCCAAACCCAAAGAAGAACCAGCAGCAGGCCCAAAGCGGCATCAGCTTATAATCCTGATATGTCATATACATCGGAAATACCGAGACGACTGCGATCACTATTGTATATGGAAAACGCATAAACGCGAAGATCACCGCATTCTTAACCTGTGATGCGGTACTGCTGGAAAATGCGGCTATAACAGGGAACACATACAGAGCCAGGATCACCAGCAGAACCATGAGTCCTTCTGATAATATCATAAGTATATTCCCCATCTGCCCCGTCCCGCTTCCCAGGAAACGGATATTCGTGACCAGGATAAAACCGGCCGCAGCGATTCCGAGCCAAACGATAAGAGACTGTACAAAATTCTCCTTAAATGCGCGGAAGAATGTCTTGACCATCCCGTAGCTGTTCCCCTTCACAGACCTAAGCGTGCAGTGATAAAGCGCCGTCAGGGACGGACCGATGGTAACCAGAGGAATGGAACAGAAAACAAACAGAAGATTGGCGATCACAATATCCCCGATATGATTCAAAATTTCGTGTACAATATTATCCTGATTCATCAGATTCATAATACTACTCCTCCTTCGTATGTAGCCGTATTTATGAAAGCTATTGTAGCATTGAACCCACCGCCTTGTAAAGAGAAATGCTGTACTGCGGGTGATATGGAAAAATGTTCTGGCTATATAGAAAGGTGTTTTAAGAATGACAAAAAATGTCGAAAAAAACATACAATGTGCAATACGTTTTCTTAGATTTGGAGTGATTTTTTTGTGCGCAATTCGTATATTATCCTCAAAACAGGTTAAAAAAATAACAAAACCATACAAATAAGCAACATTTTTCCATATATTCAAAACATGATACCATTTAACATTATTCCATGTACATATATAATAAATAACATGACAGCGCTGGTAAAAAACATGTCAAATTGACGAAACCAATTTTAAGGAGGAGAAATTATGAAGTTAAAGAAGTTAACAGCATTATGTTTGGCTGGAGCAATGGTACTCTCTACAGCAGCATGCGGAGGCGGAAGCGGTGACTCCGGCAGCTCAGGCGGCGACGGCGGCTCCGGCAGTTCTGAGGGCGGCGAGCTTTCTATTTCTATATGGGATACGAACCAGGAACCTGGTATCAATGAGATCCTGGCAGATTTTACAGAAGAGACCGGAATCAAGACAAAACTAACTGTTGTTAAGTGGGACGAGTATTGGACGATGTTGGAAGCAGGCGCGCAGGGCGGTTCCCTTCCGGATGTATTCTGGATGCACTCCAACGAAAGTGAAAGATATATGTCCAACGACATGCTTCTTGACTTAACAGATAAGATCGCAGAAAGCGACCTTATCGATCCTGCGAATTACCCGGAAGATATCTGGGGTCTTTACACACATGAAGATAAGTATTATGCAGTACCTAAGGATGTAGACACGATCGCTCTGTGGTACAACAAGACCATGTTTGACGAAGCAGAACTTGAGTATCCGACAGCTGACTGGACTTGGGACGATATGTTTGAAGCAGCTAAGAAGCTTACCAAGGACGACGGAAGCCAGTACGGACTTGCTCTCAGGAACGACAACAACCAGGCCGGCTACTACAACATGATCTACGATAACGGCGGATATGTTATCAATGATGACAGGACAAAGTCCGGATGGGATGATCCGAAGACGATCGAAGCTATGGAGCAGGTAGAAGAGTACATCAAAGCAGGCGTTATGCCTTCCATGGAGACAATGTCTGAGAACGGTGAAGACGTACTGTTCCAGTCCGGTAAGGTAGCAATGGTACTTCAGGGATCCTGGATGCTGGCAGCTTACAAAGACAACGAATATACTGCTGAGAACTGTGACTGTGTAGAGCTTCCGAAGAGCGCTACAACCGACAGAAGAGTATCCATCTACAACGGTCTTGGATGGGCTGCATCCGCAAGCGGAAGCAACACAGAGAACGCATGGAAGCTGATCGAGTACTTAGGTTCAGAGGCAGCTCAGAAGAAGCAGGCAGAGCTTGGCGTTACAATGTCCGCATACACAGGAACATCTGATGCATGGGCTGATTCCGCAGACTTTAACCTGGAAGCTTATCTGAATATGATGGACGACATGGTAATCCGTCCATACTCCAAGTCTACCGTAACATGGGAGAACGAAGACAATGAGATTCTGAAGGAAGTCTACACAGGCGATAAGAGCATGGCTGACGCCTGCAAGGAGATGGCTGACCAGATGAATGAGAAGTTGGCTGAAGAATAGTAACATATTGGGGATTGGTGTATATACATCTAAACTGTCATTGATAGCTTTTCTAATATAATTATGACACAAACACAGCGGGCAGATCTTCGTATCTGCCCGTATAAAAAAAGGAGTGAGTCAAATGACTAATAGCGGAAAGCCTGCGAAAACAGGCAGGGAAAAAAGTGAGTTTCTATGGGGTTGGCTGTTTATTCTTCCGACAGTCATCGGTTTGATCATATTAAATATTATTCCTATATTCCAGACGATCTATCAGAGTTTTTTTAAGACCGGTGATTTCGGAAAGGGTAATATTTTCGTAGGATTTGAAAATTATTCTAAGGTTTTTGGAGACTCTGAAGTATGGCAGTCTCTAATCAACACATTGAAATATGCAGTTGTTGAAGTTCCGTTCTCTATTGCGATCGCCCTCGTTCTGGCAGTTCTGCTGAACAGAAAGATGCGGGGCCGTTCCGTATACAGAACGATCATCTTCCTTCCTATGGTTGCGGCTCCGGCGGCAGTTGCTATGGTGTGGAGATGGTTATTCAACTCCGACTTCGGTCTGATCAACAACGTTTTTCACGTTCAAGTTAAGTGGGTATCTGATCCTAAGATCGCCGTTTTCGCTGTTGCGGTAATCGGTGTATGGTCCATCCTTGGATACAACATGGTACTGTTCTTATCCGGTCTTCAGGAGATTCCTGGAGACTATTATGAGGCGGCATCTATTGACGGTGCAACCGGTATCAAGAGCTTTTTCCATATCACGATCCCGCTGTTGTCCCCTACAATCTTCTTCGTATTGGTAACACGTGTAATCGGCGCCCTTCAGGTATTCGACTTGATGTACATGGTAATGGACAAATCAAACCCGGCTCTTGATAAGACACAGTCTTTGGTTTACTTATTCTATAAGTACGCATTTATCAACAAGAACATGGGCTATGGTTCAACAATCGTCGTTCTCCTGCTTATCATCACCATGATCGTTACGGTATTCCAGATGATCGGCCAGAAGAAATGGGTATTCTACAACTAAAGGAGGGCAAACAGAATGGATAGTATGGAAAGAAATAGAAAAATCGTTACTGTCGTAATACATGCTGTACTGGTCCTTGTATCGATCACGATGCTGATTCCTTTTATCTGGATGATCCTTACCGCATTCAAATCAGTAACAGAAGCAACATCAGTTGACCCGTTTGTAATCTTCCCTACAGTATGGAGAAAGGATTCCTTTACTGCTGTAATGCAGAACATGAACTTCCTGATGCTGTATAAGAACACATTGCTGTTGATCTTCTTCCGTGTATTATGCGCGGTATTGACAGCAACAATGGCTGGTTATGCTTTTGGACGCCTTCATTTCAAAGGAAGAGACGCCTGTTTCTCACTGGTTCTGTTCCAGATGATGGTACCTGCACAGATCTTCATCATTCCTCAATACCTGATGATCAGTAAAGTCGGAATGCTGAATACGATCTTCGCTCTGGTATTCCCAGGTATGGTTACCGCCTTTGGTACATTCCTTCTCCGCCAGGGGTATATGGGACTTCCGAACGACTTGGAGGAGGCTGCAAGACTGGATGGCTGTAATATCGGCCAGACCTTCCTCTACATCATGGCTCCGCTTACAAGGTCCAGTATGGTGGCACTTGGTATCTTCACCGCAGTGTTCGCATTCAAGGATCTGATGTGGCCAATGATCGTTAATACTGATAAGGATATGCTGGTTCTCTCTTCTGCTCTGGCTAAGATGCAGGGACAGTATGTATCCAAGTTCCCGGAACTGATGGCAGCATCTCTGATCGCATGTATCCCGATGATCGTGATCTACGTCATCTTCCAGAAACAGTTTATTGAAGGTATCGCTACAAGCGGTGGAAAATTATAAAAGCTATAACAAACAGAATTGAATAAAACACGGAGGATATGCCGCAGGCTATTTTCCGTATACCAGCGCAAAACAACGGGGTAGCCTTCTAAAGACTACCCCTGTATTTTAAATAGACAGAGACCTCATATACTCGCTCTTATTCTCATACTGAATCAGCTTCTCCGGTGCATCCCGGAAGTTTGACGGGCTGATGCCGTATTTTTGCTTGAACATCTTAGAGAATGCCAGCGGATCATCATATCCAACCTGGGCAGAGATCGTATGGATGGGAAGCGCAGTCTCCCTAAGCAGCGATATGGCTTTGTCAAGCCTGAGTGTGATCAGAAACTTCTGCGGAGACATATTCAGAATCTTCCTGAAGGAATTGGTAAGATAACTGCGGTTGATTCCGATATAATCAGCCAAGTCATTGACCTTGATCTTCTGATCATAATGCTTCTGCATATAATCGATCGCCTGTTCAACATAGACGGCACAGGGATAGTCATAGCCGCTTCGGCCGGGAAACGGATTCTCCTCGGAATAATCCTCGATCAGGGTACTGAAGAAACGCATCAATTCGCTGGATCTCTTCAATTCGTTGGCATAGGTAAGCTGATGAGCTTCCAGCATATGCTGAATACATTCAAAGAGTACATCCATATTGCGGACAGGGATGACGGGGTTCTCGGGCAAGAATCCGGAATTGGTTACGCATGTGTGTGCTTTTCCGCCGTTAAATCCGATCCAGGCATAAGACCATGGACATTCTGCATCAGCTTCATATTCCGTATCCATACCCGGATAGATAAGAAATGCCATGTTCTCTCTCAATTCGTAGTGGGTATCTTCACAACGAAATGTGCCTTTGCCCTTAGTAACAAGATGAATCACATATTCAGTGCGGACGTGTGGGCCAAAATGGTGACCGCATTCCACATCTTCCATACCACAGTAGCTCAGGTACAGATCCACAGAACGTCTCTGAAGATCTTCCAGGCACTTGTATCGTACGGAATTAGTAAAACCTACTTCAAATTCCATATAACAGCCCCCTTTTTATTGACATATATACATATTGACATTTGCAAATACAGACATATAATACTATTATACGTGATAATAAGGGGATTTTCAACAACAAAATCAGGAGGCATAAAATGGCAATAATATTTCACGAAAAGACAAACACATTTCATCTGACGAACAAGGACGTAAGTTATCTGATTAGAATCATGGAAAACGGGCAGTTAGAGAATCTGTATTACGGAAAGGCGCTGAAGGACAGGGAAGATTATTCCTATATGCATGAAGAGGAGCCTCGCTCCCAGATGTCTATAAGCATGCCGGAACCAAGCACTCTGTCCATGCATTATACCAGACAGGAATATCCTGTATACGGAACAGGCGATTACCGAAGCCCGGCATTCTCCGTTCTGCAGGAAAACGGGAGCCGGATCACGAACTATGTCTACGCTTCCCACAATATATTTGCAGGCAAGAAGAGCTTAGAACCGCTTCCGTCTACCTATGTAGAGAGCGACGATGAGGCAGCCACCCTGGAGATCACACTGCACGACCAGGTAACAGACACGGATCTTACTCTCTCCTATACGCTCTACGAGAACTATCCGGTCATCACCAGAAATGCCCGCTTCTTACAGAAAGGCTCCGAGAAGCTCGTTCTGGAACGCGCCTTAAGCGCCAGCGTAGAATTTATCGATATGGATTATGAGCTGGTGCATCTTTCCGGGGGATGGGCCAGAGAGCGTTATGTGAAGACCCGTAAGCTTGAAACAGGTATTCAGGGAATCCAGGGCTTAAACGGAACCTGCTGCGGTGCGGAGTTCAATCCGTTCCTTGCCCTTAAACGCCCCGATGCTACAGAGTTCCAGGGCGAGGTCTATGGCTTCAGCTTCGTATACAGCGGCAATTTCCTCGCACAGGCCGAGGTTACTACCTTCGATATGACAAGAATTCTTATGGGTATCAACCCTGAAGGCTTTGCCTGGGAATTAAAGCAGGGCGAATCATTCCAGACGCCGGAAGTAGTAATGGTATACAGTGATCAAGGTCTGAACAGAATGAGCCAGGTATATCACAGGCTGTACCGCACACGTCTGATGCGCGGCAAATGGAGAGATCAGGCTCGTCCGATCCTTCTCAACAACTGGGAGGCAACTTATTTTGATTTCACTGAGGAGAAGATCCTTAATATTGCCAAAAAGGCAAAGGAAGTCGGCGTAGAGCTGTTCGTTCTGGACGACGGATGGTTCGGCGCGCGCAACGACGACTACAGAGGCTTGGGCGACTGGTATGTGAACCTCGAAAAATTACCTGACGGTATCTCAGGCCTGTCACAGAAGGTAGAAGAGCTTGGACTGAAGTTCGGCCTCTGGGTAGAGCTTGAGATGGTGAATAAAGACAGCGATCTGTACCGGGCGCATCCCGACTGGCTGATCGGTGTTCCAGACAGATTCGAGAGCCATGCGCGCCATCAGCATGTACTTGATTTCTCCAGAAAAGAGGTTGTCGACTACATCCATGAGATGATCTCGAAGGTGATCCGCGAATCATCCATCTCCTATATCAAGTGGGATATGAACCGGTATATGACAGAACCATACAGCCGAGGCGCGGCGCCTTCTGAGCAGGGCATGGTTATGCACAGGTACATTCTGGGCGTATACGACCTGTATACAAGACTTACGACCGAATTCCCGGATATCCTGTTCGAATCCTGTGCAAGCGGCGGGGCAAGATTTGACCCGGGCATGCTGTATTTTGCTCCTCAGACCTGGTCAAGCGATGACACGGACGCAAATGAGCGGACGAAGATCCAGTACGGTACTTCTATGGTATATCCGATCGTCAGCATGGGATCTCACGTTTCCGCAGTACCGAACCATCAGCTCCACAGGACGACGTCCTTAGCTACCCGCGCAAATGTAGCTTACTTCGGCACCTTCGGCTATGAACTTGACCTGAACCTGTTGGCTGATAACGAGATCGAACAGGTAAAAGAGCAGATCCGCTTCATGAAGGAATACCGCGAACTGATCCAGGTGGACGGCGACTTCTACCGTCTGTTAAGCCCGTTTGCCGGCAACGATACCGCATGGATGGTCGTTTCCCAGGACAAGCAGACCGCAGTTGCCGGATATTATCAACGTCTGAACCGGGTAAATGCTTCCTGGTACCGTCTGAAGCTTAAGGGACTGTGCGAGGATACCCTGTATGAAGTCAGCTATGATACCACGCCTGACACTCCGATCAATCCTGAGTTGGAAGCAGCTTACGGAATCAGAGCGGATAACAACCCAAGGAAGACCTATCAGGCATACGGAACAGAGCTTATGTATGCCGGAATCCCGATCGACAGGGATATGCTGAAAAGAAAGAGCATGGATTTTGCTTCG
The DNA here is from genome assembly GCA_910575835.1 of Lachnospiraceae bacterium. GTDB lineage: Bacteria > Bacillota > Clostridia > Lachnospirales > Lachnospiraceae > Sporofaciens. The sequence continues at coordinate 28,336 of CAJTGB010000024.1, forward strand.
TTGATCTTTGAGATCAAAAAAGTTAATGAATAGATATTTTTTATACTAAGGGAGGTAATGAACTATGGCAAAAATTACGTTTATGGGAGCCGGAAGCACTGTATTTGCACGGAACGTACTGGGAGATTGTATGTGTACTCCGGCGCTGTGCGACAGCGAGATCGCGCTGTATGATATTGACGCACAACGTCTGGAGGATTCACAGATCATTCTGAACACCATCAACCACAATGTCAATCAGGACAGGGCATGCATCAAGTCTTATCTGGGTGTGGAGAACCGCAAGGCTGCATTGAAGGACGCGGATTTCGTGGTGAACGCCATCCAGGTAGGAGGCTACGACCCCTGCACGATCGCTGATTTCGAGATTCCGAAAAAATACGGTCTGAGACAGACCATCGCTGATACCCTTGGAATCGGCGGCATTATGCGTGCGCTGCGTACGATCCCTGTTCTGGAGGAGTTCGCGAGAGACATCGAAGAAGTGTGCCCGAACGCGTTATTCATGAATTACTCTAATCCTATGGCGATGCTGACAGGGTATCTGCAGAGATTTACGAAGGTTAAGACCATCGGTCTATGCCACAGCGTACAGGTCTGCTCTAAGACCCTGCTTGAAGAGCTCAATATGGCGGACAAGCTTGAAGGCAGAACCGAACTGATCGCCGGAATTAACCATATGGGATGGCTGTTAGATATCCGCGACAAGGACGGCAACGACTTATATCCGGAGATCAGGAAACGCGCTGAGGCGAAGAACACTTCCGGCGAGAAGCATACGGATATGGTCCGTCTGGAATACATCCGCGATCTTGGATATTACTGCACGGAATCCAGCGAACACAACGCAGAGTATAATCCGTTCTATATTAAGTCCAGATATCCTGAGCTGATCGATGAATTCAACATTCCTCTGGATGAATATCCGAGACGCTGTATCGAACAGATCGAGAAATGGAACAAGGAAAAAGCGGATATCCTCAATGACGGGAAGATCACCCATGAGAGAAGCCACGAGTATGCATCCTATATCATGGAGGCTGTTGTGACGGATCAGCCGTATAAGATCGGCGGGAACGTGATCAACAACGGATTTATCGAGAACCTTCCGGCAGACGCCTGTGTGGAAGTACCGTGCTATGTCGACAAGGCGGGCGTACATCCGACGACGGTCGGCAAGCTTCCGACACAGTTAGCCGCAATGAATTCTTCCAATATCAGCGCGCAGCTTCTGGCTATCGAAGCTGCCGTGACAAAAGACCGGAAGAAGATCTACCAGGCAGCCATGATGGATCCGCACACCGCTGCAGAGCTGAGCATCAAGGATATTAAGGCTATGTGCGACGAACTGATCGAGGCACATGGAGATTATATGAAGGCTTACAGATAATAGTGAAATATATCCTTACGGACACCGCCTATTCTGTTGACAGACAGGATAGGCGGTGTCATTAATTGCCATCCCTTAAAAATAAAACAAATCTTCAAATTTCTTATCCAGCGCAATACACAGGATCAGTGCTAACTTCGCTGTCGGATTAAATACTCCTGTCTCAATAGAGCAGATCGTCTGACGGGAGACGCCTACCAGCTTGGCGAGCTCACTCTGCGATAATTTTTTCTCCTGTCTTGCCTGCTTCAGATTATTCCTTAATATCAGTTCCGTATCCATACAATCACCGTCAGAATATTTCTGCCAAATAACCGGCAAATAATCCAACCGCCAATCCGACCCACATGAGCCCCAGGCCCAAATCACTTCTCTTCTTGAGCTTCGCCCACTTATAAAGCCATTGACCGCCGATCGTAAAACAGTATACCGCATACACGTCATAGTATGAAACACCTGCAATTATCTTCGCGATCATTGTGAAAGCGCAGGCCGCGAATCCTACCACAAATCCTGCCCTGCATCCCTTGTTCAAGATCTCCTCTTCCATCTCGTCCAGTTGATTAGGCTTCTTATCCTGTACTCTGCGCAATACCTCGTCTCTATCCATACCAACACCTCACAATTTAATGATGTCAAGTTTTCTTGTCACTTTTATTATACATGTGTCAAGTTTTCTTGTCAACATTTTTATATTAATTGTTATGGATCACTGAAACGACTCCATCCGTTTTGATACATTCGCTTTCCGATAATGGAATCGCCTGTATACTCTAATCTCCAATGAGTACGTTCTTTCCGCAAAAGGCAAATCCATATCTGCGTATACGCTCCCTTGCGATTCCCTTTGCGCCCAGAACTGCTTCATAGCCCTTATCTTCAATCTGCTCCAATGCTGCTTTTACCGTATCTGTAAGCTCTTTCTCCTTCCTTGGCTGAAGCACCTTGAACTCCAGAATGAGCGCATCATCCTCCTGCCGCTTCGGCTCCAACATTACATCATATCGTCCAAAGCCGCTCTCTCTGTTTGAGGTAATCGTATAACGTTCAGCCAGCTCAACCATCAGCCCCAGCACAAAACCATGGTAGAATCTCTCCGGTTCCTTTTTAGACGGATTCTTACCTGTGTCAAAATAGCTGAACATGGTTTGCGTTATTCTGTTCATATAATCATTCATCGCATCCACATCACCTGCCAGAAGCGCTTGAATGAAGTCATTGTAATCGGACCGGTTCTTTGCAAACCATCCGTGTATCACCCCGCCGAACATCATCCTGACCTCAAGATTCGTAATAGCCAGCTCGCAATTAAGCGCATTGATGCCCGGATCATTTTTGCCATATTCTTCATACTTGATTACCTTTAGATAACCGCTGGCAAGCAAAAGACTCCATATAGCCGCCTCATCTGCCTCTAGCATATTGTAGACAATCTGTTCGTCAACAGGCGTTATCAGATGTTCCCCTGAAAGAAGCCTTTCAAACGACTGCTTGATATTTTTACTGCCCTCCCGGATCAATTTGCCGACCAACCGATTGGAACTTGTGTTTGCCCAGTATGTGCGCAGCTTTCCCTTACTCAGAAAATTAATCACAGACCAGGGATTGTAAATGTCCGTCACTTTTCCAAATGTAAAACCATCATACCATCTTTTTACATCTTCTTTTTCATCCGACATCCCAAACGCATCCAATGCATCAAATACTTCTTTTTCCGTAAAGCCAAATGCATCCTCATACTTTTCGGTAGTGGTAGTAATTACTTCCAGATTATTTAAGTCCGAAAAGACAGACTCTTTGCTTACCCTTGTAATTCCTGTCATAACTGCCCGCTCAAGATATGGATTTGTCTTAAACGAAGAATTAAACAGACTTCTGGTAAATGACGCCAGCTCATCCCAGAATCCATTCACATATGCCTCCTGCATAGGCGTGTCGTACTCATCCAGAAGGATAATCACCTTCTTTCCGTAATACCGAGAAAGAAAATCAGACATTTTATGAACTGCCCACGATGCCGCCTCCTCCTTCATATCACTGGTCACGCTTCTAAAATACGTCTTCTCATTCTCCGTCAGCAATTCCCCGTTAAGCAGAAATGTATTTTTATTATATAAATCTTCTAAAATCCGATTAATCGAATACTTTGTCCCCTCATAATTCGGCTCTTTCACATTCGCAAAGGACAAACTGATAACCGGGTATGTTCCCTGAATCTTCCGATATTCTTCATCGTCCCATATAGACAGCCCCTCAAATAAATCGTCCCGTTTAGCATATTCCACAGAAAAGAATTTCTCTAACATACTCATATTCAGAGTTTTTCCAAATCTTCTTGGACGGGTAATTAAGGTTACAGAATCTCCGCTTTCCCACCATTCTTTGATAAATTTTGTTTTATCCACATAAAAATATCTTTTTGTTATCAACTGCTCAAAATCCTGATGCCCTATACTGACTGCGCAAGACATAAAATCACTTCCTCTCTGAAGTATTGCCGTACCTGTTTTTTATTATATCTTCCGGATACAGAAAATACAACTGTACTTTCTATCAATAATAGAGACAGCTTAAACGTTATCCAATATTCCCCGTCGCCACAATATTCACGCCGCACCCGCATATATCTGGCACGATCACATCATACCTGGCTACCGGAGCCTTGACAGTCTGCTTCCTGATCACTTCCATGCAGTCCATCAGCAGCTCTTTCGGAACCGGCTGTTCGGAACGGACCGGAAGCAGATGATCTTCTCTCCCTTCTACCTTCACCGTCGTAGTCAGGATACGGACGGGATGCAGGAATTCCTGACGCCCGTATTCCTCGCCCCTCTTGCATGTATAGCCTTCGATAGAGGTTACACTATCTTCCGTGCCCTCAACATAAATGCGGCATCCCATCGGACAAACCGTACAAATGATCTCCTTCTTCACAGCTATGCCTCCTTCACCACATTGATTATTACATCGTCTGTTACATCATCCAGCGGAATCTGAATACTGCACATCTCCCCCGGGTTCACTCTGCGCTCCTTCTTCGATGCGATCACACGGTCTTGACATCTCGCCTCGATCCGCACATCAAGCTCCGGCGCCAGTACACGGAAGAATAGATTCGCTTTCGCTCCCTTCTCTTCGCGCAATCTCTGCGGACACAGATAACGCACATTATTGCCGGTTACAGACTCCACTTCTCTTCCTTCCCCTTCGAGCTGACCCATAGCGTATAACGCGGCATATTTCCCGGCCTGCAAGCTCTCGGTGGTAACGTTATCCACAAGATCGTTAACATGGACGACGTTGCCGCAGGCAAATACAGACGGAACAGACGTCTGCATATATTGATTGACTGCCGGTCCGTTTGTGACCGGAGAGATCTCTATCTCTGCCTGTCTTGTCAGTTCATTTTCCGGGAGAAGCCCTACCGATAACAGCAGCGTATCACAGGCAATATATTCCTCTGTCTTTGGTATGGGTTTCTTATTCTCATCTACCTGTGCAACATAGACGCCTTCTACCCTCCTGCTGCCGGCAATACGTGTGATCGTGTGCTTCAACTTAAGCGGGATTCCAAAATCATCTAGGCACTGTACTTTGTTTCTGGTAAGGCCTGCAAGGAAGTCCATAATCTCTACGACAGCCAGTACCTTCGCTCCCTCCAGGCTCATTCTCCTTGCCATGATCATCCCGATATCGCCGGATCCAAGGATGACTACATTCTTTCCCACCATAGCATTCTGGCGGTTCACCAAGCGCTGCGCCGCACCTGCCGTATAGATACCAGACGGTCTTGTGCCCGGGATCTGTATATTCGCCCGTGTTCTCTCCCTGCACCCCATTGCCAGGACGATACTCTTTGCTGTAACCCTGGTCATGCCGTATTCACTGTTCGCACAGAGAATCTGATTCGATTCAGGAAGAACCTCTAAGACCATGGAATTAAGAAGAACCTCTGCTCCTAACGCCTCCGCTTCTTCTGCGAACCGTCCCGCATATTCCGGTCCGGTCAGTTCCTTCTTAAAATATGTAAGCCCGAAGCCCGGATGGATGCACTGCTGGAGGATCCCGCCAACACTCTCATCCCGTTCAATGAGCAGCACCTTTCCCGCTCCTTCCTTCTTCGCCGCCACTGCCGCGGACAGCCCTGCCGGGCCTGCGCCTATGACCGCAACATCACAATTTATCTCATACATCGTATCTTCTCCCTTCTACCTCGTCTTTCCCGTCACCATGTAAGAACCGGTCTCATTCTTATTGACCTGATCTACCGGAATCTTCCATTCTCTCGCCAGGATCTCGATCACTTTCGGTCCACAGAAACCTCCCTGGCATCTTCCCATTCCGGCTCTGACTCTTCTCTTTACCGCGTCCATGCTCCTGGCTCCTAACGGTCTGTGGATAGCGTCCATGATCTCCCCCTCGGTGATCGTCTCGCACCGGCAGATGATATTTCCGTATTTGGGATTCTCCTTTATAACAGCATCCTGTTCTTCCCGGCTCATCTCATGGAAAATGCGGATTCCCTTCCTTGTATTCTTAAAGTTTTCTTTATACACAAGCCTGCATCCATGTTCCTTCATAAGCTGCGCCACATAGACTCCCATAGCAGCAGAGAGCGTCAGACCGGTAGAGCGCACGCCCGACAGGTTAATATATCCTTCCAGATCATCCCAGATATCTACGTGAAGGCCCTCAGGATTACGGTTCGGACGAAGACCGCTGTACTGGGTTATGGTATCTCCTATTTTGACACCCGGAACCAGCCTTCGCACATCCTCCACAATGCTTGCAAGCCCGTCGGCTGTAACGGATTTGTCCGTCTTGTTATTCAGGTCTTCTGCAGTCGGACCTACCAGCATATTTCCATGAATGGTAGGGCACATAAGCTTCCCTTTGGTTACTTTCGTCGGGATCGGAAGCACGATATGCTCAACCTTGCAGGATGTGTTCTTATCCAGGATATAGAACTGACCTCTTCTTGCAACTACCTTATATTCTGCTTTTCCCACCATTGCAGCGATCTCATCGCAGTAGAGGGCGGCAGCATTGATCACGTACTTTGTCTCTATGGTTCCTCCGGTGGTTTCAACTGATCTGATCTTCTGATCTTCTGTCTGAATTCCGGTTACTTTTGTATTCAGGAGAAAATGTACTCCATTTTCATTGGCATTCTCAGCAAGCGCCTGCACATAGATAAACGGATCGATGATGCTTTCCCTTGGTATATACAGACCGCCTCTGACTTCTGGATTCATATTCGGTTCCATCTTAAGAATCTGCTCCTTCGTCAGATACTCCACGTCATAGACTCTGTTCCTGAACGCCTTCTCTTTGATGGCCGGAAGCTGTTCGAACTGTTCCTCAGTGATAGCCGGAAGGATCGCCCCTGTCGCTTTAAACGGAACCTGCAGATCTTCTACCAGCTTCGGAAACATCGGATTCGCCGCAACGACAAGCTGCGACTCCAGCGTTCCCGGCGAAGCGTCGTATCCTGTGTGAATGATCGCGCTGTTGGACTTCGATGCATCTCCGCCCACATCCTCATTCTTATCCACGACGATCACGTCAACCTCATACTTGGACAATTCTCTGGCGATTGCACATCCCACTGCTCCTGCGCCGATCACTACCACGTCTGTCTTCATCATCTCTAAACTACCTCCCGTTTAGTTTCTATCCATCCTTTTGCCCTCTCAACGGCACGGTGCCATTGATACAGCAATTCTTCCCTTGTCTTCGCATCCATCTTCGGCTCGTATCTCCTGCACAGCTTCCAGTTCTGTTCAAGCTCCCCGATATCGTGGAATTCACCGATCCCGTATGCCGCCAGATAAGCCGCGCCAAGCGCCGTCGTATCCGTGATCACCGGAACCTCTACCGGAATCCCCAGTATATCTGCCTGGAACTGCATCAGGAAATCATTGGCGACCGCGCCTCCGTCCACGCGCATCACCTTGATCGGAATACCGGAATCCTTCTCCATCACATCCAGATTATCCTTCACCTGGTATGCCATACTCTCTAATGTCGCCCTTGCGATATGCGCTCTCTCCGTCCCTCCGGTTACTCCTACAAGCGTTCCTCTGGCGTAGGAATCCCAATGGGGCGCCGCCAGTCCTGCGAAAGCCGGCACAAAGAATACTCCGCCCGTATCCGGCACTGATTTTGCCAGTTCTTCTGTCTCGGCCGCATTGTCGATGATCCTTAGTTTATCCCTCAGCCATTGTACCGCGGCTCCCGCAATATAGATACCGCCGTCCAGCGCAAATGTTATCTTCCTGTCATTCAATCCCCATCCCACGGTCGTCAAAAGCCCGTTCTTCGAATACACCGGCTTATCGCCCGTATTCATCAGCATAAAGCATCCCGTTCCGTAGGTAGTCTTCACAGTTCCTTCCTTGAAACATGCCTGTCCGAATAACGCCGCCTGCTGGTCAACCACAGATCCCGAGATCGGAATACTTGCTCCGAAGAAGTCCAGAGGATCCGTATATCCGTATACCTGCGCACTGTTATGGATCTCAGGAAGGATTTCCTTAGGTATCTGAAGCGCGTTTAGAATCTCTTCATCCCACTCGCCTGTATGGATGTTCAGAAGCATCGTTCTGGACGCCGTAGAATAATCCGTAACGCAGACCTTACCGTGCGTCAGCTTCCAGATCATCCATGTATCCAAGGTTCCTGCAATGATACGCCCTTTCTCAATCTTCTCCTTCACACCGTCCACATGGTCCATGATCCATTTGATCTTAGTCGCGCTGAAATATGCATCTACGATCAGCCCCGTCTTCTCCCTGATCATATCGCCGTATTCTTCCCCGATCATATCCGCTTCCTTGGCCGTCCTCCTGTCCTGCCAGACAATAGCGTTGTACACCGGAACCCCTGATATACGATCCCACAGCATCACGGTCTCTCCCTGATTATCAAGGCCGATACACGTAAGCATCTCCTTGGATATGCCCGCTTCATTACATGCCATATCGATCGTTTCCAAGATATTCGCCCAGATCTCCATCGGATCATGCTCCACCCATCCGGGCTCAGGAAAATACTGCGTATGCTCCTTATATCCTCTTGATATCTTATTCCAATTCTTATCAAATATCATTACCGTAGTTCCCGTAGTCCCCTGATCAAGTCCCAAGTAATATTTCTCCATACTTACCTCCTTATTACGAGCACTTAGCGCCTGTCTTTTAGGCGCTTACGTGCGAGTTATAGTTACCCGTCACTTTGCGAGGTCTTTTCGAGCTTAGTGACTGGGTAACTTCCTTATATTCCACTTAGCGCCTGTCTTTTAGGCGCTTACGTGCGAGTTATAGTTACCCGTCACTATTCTTGCAAATAATCAATGCAAGAACGATCGCCAATATACCTGCCGCTATCTTTCCCAATACCACCGGAGTTATCATATCCGGCCTTACTCCCGCGGTGAATCCGAGATGATCTCCCAAAGCCGCCGTTGCGGGCACCAGCCACGCCGTATTAACGATGATTCCCTTTTTCTTCATATCCTTCATCATGGTATATACAGGAACCGAGTTCGCGAGAGTGAATACCAGTCCTGCCGCGCTCACCGCGTCAAGCCCGATCTTCTGTCCGGCTGCGTTCAGCGGCTTATCCATCACCTTTGTAATAATAGTCAGCACCGGGAATGTACCGAGCAGTACGATCCCGATACCCGCGATCGCGTCCATACCTTCCATGATCGGAGCCATCCCCGGGATCAGCACCACCCCTGTCAGATGCTCAAACGCTGCCGCCGCAAGACCTATGTAGATCACGATCGTAATGAATTGTCCGAAGATCATGCAGCCCTTGATCATCTTATCCGGGATCAGCTTCAGCCCAAGGATCAGAAGCAGCGAGAATATCAGAATAGGGATCACGTTCTTAACTACCAGCATGACCGGGAATCCGGCTATGATTCCGCCAAGGATACTGCCTGCCGGGATCGTGATCAATCCGATCAGCAGCCCCCTGGAGAAATACACCTGATCTTCCTTCTCGATCAGCCCAAGCCCTACCGGGATCGAGAATACCAGAGTGCACCCAAGCATGGACGCTATCACGTTGCCTGCAAGGAGTCCCGCCTGTTCGTCCTGCGCCAGCTCCATTGCCAGTGAATAGCCGCCCATATCGTTGGCGAGGATTGCCGCGAACATGGACGGGTCCGCTCCCATGGCCTGAAATACCGGAATAATAACAGGCCCCAGCACCTTCGAGATCACCGGCGCCAGGCAGACGATTCCGACCATTCCCAGCGCCAGCGGTCCCATCGCATTGAAACCTTCATCGAATTTCTCTCCCAATCCGAACTTGTTTCCGATAATCTTGTCTGCCGCACCGATCAGCAGACCGACAGCCATGACCCAAATAATAATTTCGTCAAATGACATAAGTTTTCCTCTCTTTCATTGTATTTTTGACAACATTTTGTGCACTCATGTTTTAATCAAGTATAACTCCACAAAAATACAATTTCAATCCACATTATAGCAAAATATCATGATTACTTTTTGTGCATTATACACAGTTTTTTGATAATATTATAAAATTTATTAGCAAAACGCAAAAAAAGACCGATAAGAATCCACACTTCTCACCGATCTCATTATCATTCCCTTATTCGTTCTTTTCATTCATGCGCTACTTTGACACGATCACATCAATTCCCATCTCCTGCAGCTTACTCATCACACTATGATCTGCCTGGGAATCCGTCACCAGGATATCCATATCTTCAAGACCGCACACATTGTTCATGGCAATAACCCCTATCTTGCTGTAATCCGCAAGAGCGATCACCTTCTGCGTATTCGCAATCGCGATCCTCCTCAGATTCGTCTCCTCCATATGATAATCCGTAAGTCCCTTCGTCAGGCTCAATCCCCCTATCCCCAGGAACAGTTTTTCCGTATTAAACCGGTTCATATCACTGACCGCAAGAGACCCGGATACAGAGAATTCTCCGCTCCGCACTTCACCGCCCAGCATGATCACCCGTATATCAGGATCTACCGTTAACACCATAGCTATCTTCATAGAATTCGTGATAACCGTAATCCTCTTCTTCCCTACCAGCGCCTTGGCGAACTCTAAGGTAGTCGTTCCGATATCGATAGCAATGATGTCGTTATCCTGCACCAGCTCTACCGCCTTCTCCCCGATCGCTTTCTTCTCATCGAAGTTCTTAACTTCACGTTTTTCATATGAAGGCTCGATCGCTTTCGGCTGCGGCAGAACAGCCCCTCCATATACTCTGCTGAGACTTCCCCGTTCCTCCAGATATTCCAGGTCGCGGCGGATCGTCTCAATAGATACATCAAAAAGATGCATTAACTCACTTACCTTAACAATCTCGTCCTCTTGCAGCATCTCCATGATCTTCTTACGGCGTTCCTGCAGCATAGCTCTTCCTCCCTCATTTATCCATACTCAGCAGATAGACAGCCGCATGGAATGATAATCTCCGACTCTTCGCATAACAGCGGATACCCTGCATTGAATTCTTCGGTCTGTGAATGCAGGAAACAGGAATCCGCACTCCGGTTCTCCAAGTCTCTCCTTATCGGCTGCTTTCACCGGAATACCATACCGGTCATGGAATACAAGAATCTTTCCGCCCTTTATTAAATCCATTAGTAAAACCTCCGCATACTCCAACCTTCAGGAATAATATGTACCTTGGATTGAGAGAATTCGATTTCATTGCTAACGCAGTCACTCATGACAGCCACCCATTTCTTATTTCAAGATAATATCAATTATACTTACTTTTCGGTTCCTTTGCAATGCCTGCCTTCATTTACAGATGACGCTACATAGCTCCCCTTTCCGTAATAATCACAGCTCTATCCTCGCCATTCTGTACCTGCCCCTATCATCAGCACCCCTCTCCCTTCTCAATTTGACCATATAGCTCTTTTCTATTATTTCAGCGCCTAGCTGTTTTCTTCAATAGCATACAACGGAGGAAAGATGGTTGCGGTTAGCCAGTATCTATTCAATCTCATACTTCACAACATCTATATTGGCAGTTCCATCGGCAAAAAATGATATCCCATCCGCCTCCTGTCTGGTATACATAGCAGCCGACATCACCTGCTCTCCGTCATTTACGAAGACTTCTACGCTGAAACGATCCAGTATGATCCTTAGCTTCAATTCGCCGTCCGCAGTATTTACCAGGCTGCGCCGCTGATGGATGATCGCCCTTCTGGAACCGGAGAACTTCCGGTCTACCTTAAGGATCGACTCCCTGGGGCGGAAACTAAGGGAAGTATAATATGTATCATCCTGGGCAAAACGAACGGCAAATTTCTGATACAGCTCCTGCCCGCCTTCCGGACGGACTGTCAGCTCCATATCTACCTTTCTTCCCTTGATCCCGTCAAGCTTCACCACTCCTGAAACCGCTACATCCGTATATTCTATCTTATTACGCCGCAGGGCGTCAAACTCTCTGACCGGCCTCTGGTATAACCTGCCGTCTTTTAGAGACAATTCCCTTGGCAGGCTCATCTGGCCAAACCACGGCTCTTCCGGTGAACGGATCCCGCATGCATCCCAGTTCTGCATCCATCCGATCATAATCCGGCGGCCGTCCGGCGCCGCTACAGTCTGCGGCGCATAAAAATCAATCCCATAATCAACAGACTGATTCTGCATTTCCTTAAAACTGCCGTTCTCTTCATCATAATCACCGATCAGGCAGAGCGTCCCATTTCCATTGTGATATTCGAACCCTTCCGGGAGCATATCCTGCGGGCTTGTAAGCAATACCCACTTTCCGTCCAGCTCAAAGAAATCCGGACACTCCCACATCTTCCCGAAACGGTCATGATTGGAGACAAGTATGCTTTTAAACTTCCACTGAAATCCGTCGGCGCTCTCATACAACAGAATCTGCCCGCTTCCATCCGCCGGACGGTTCCCTACGACACAGGCATAGGTCCCGTCGGCTTTCATCCACATCTTAGGATCACGGAAATCAAAACGGCTGCTGCCCTCTGGTATATCCCGCTGATCCAGCACAGGATTCTGTTCATATTTCTCATAGTCGATCCCGTCGCCCACAGCCATGCACTGTGTCTGCACTTCCCGGTAGATATCGCGTTCCTGATGCTCCTTTAACACGCCGGTATACATCAGCAGCTGCCTCCCGTCCGGCAGTACCGCCGCGCTTCCGGAGAAAATTCCGTCCCTGTCATACGCCTCGTCCGGGGCAAGGGCGCAAGGAAGATATTCCCAATGGAGTAAGTCGCTGCTTACCGCATGTCCCCAATGCATAGGACCCCACTTCGATTCATAAGGATAATACTGATAAAACAAATGATACCTGCCTTTATAATACGAAAAGCCATTGGGGTCATTCATCCAGCCTGTACGTGGAGTCAGGTGGAAATCGGGACGCTCCTCTTTACCGATCAATTTCTCGGAAGCCTCTTCATATTTTCTTGCTTCACGTAATGTCTGACTTGTCATAACTCTTTCTTCCTCTCTTAATTATTTCTCCAATCCTGATTACAATTCAGGTTACTTATTATTTCCTGCCATACTTGCATTATACGAATCCAGATACTTTTGGAATAACTCCAGATATTCACTGAGTCCATATGCCTCGAGCTTATCCAGATATTTTTCCCAATCCTTATCCGTAAAGCCATTCATGATCCAATCCGCCTTCTTCGCCTTGATCTCCTTATGGATATCTGCCTGCAAGTTCGAGAACTTCTCCGTATCCTCTCGGCTCATGAAAATATTCGGATATACATACTCCTTATTCATATCAGGCGTATAGTACTCCTTGATCCAGTCCAGACGGTACTGCGCGTCGTCCGGACAGGTCACATACACGTCATAATATTCATCCAGGATGGCAAGCGGACCTCCTACTGCTTCCGCCTCTCTTACCTCTACCGGGGACGCGTCGCCTAACGGCGCATGCTTTAACATATCCTCACCGTCGGCATTCTTGCCCATCTCGAAGATATCAAAATCATCGTCCTCACCATATGTTCCCCAGTTGTTCTGCGGAGACTGCAGCGGCGCATACATCTGATCCAGCCATGCGCATACCAGCGCCGGATTCTCTGCCACAGAGGTTACCACGCAGCGTCCCCGGTTGAATCCGCTGGTGAATGAGCCGTTCTCAGGCGTCAGGTTCCGCGTATCTGCCGTCAGGACCGGAAGCGGAACCCAGTCCTTCAAGTTGTCGATGTTCCCTACATCCCAGCTAAAACATACGCCGTAACGCCCGGACTTACCCTTCGATACATAGGTAGACCATTCCTGTGTAAACGCTTCCGGATCGATCAGATCTTCCTCGTACAGCTTATGCAGCCACTCGATTCCTTCTTTATAGCCTTCCTGCGCGGCGCAGCAGATCACTTCCTGATCATCCGTCACCACAATATGCCTGCCATTATTCTTATCCTTATCAACATCCCCGTATCCTTCACCGAAACCATTGATCAGGATCCCCATATCCTCGTTACCACTATTCACCATACAGGACATGGGAATAATGCTCCCTTCAATCCCGAATTTCTTTTGAAGCTCTGACGCATTATCCCGAAATGCAATCAATACCTCTTCGAATTCATCCACCGTCTCCGGAATCTCAAGCTCCAGAAAATCCAGCCATTTCTTATTGATAAAGCTCATGTTCCCGACGCTCTGTATTGCCGTCTTGCCGGAACCAAGCTGCTCGATCCACGGCAAAGCCCAGATATGCCCGTTTACATCCGTACACATCGTCCGGTATTCCGGATATTTGTCAAAAGCCGCTTTCAGATTCGGCATATAGGCGTCAATATATTCCTCCACCGGGATAATCGCTCCATAATCCGCATATTTCAACAGATTGCTGTCTGTAAAATCCGCCGAAAAGATAAAGTCCGTCAGCTTATTAGGATCCGACATGTTCAAGGAGATCTTATCCGGCCACTGATCGGACTGTATCGCCGTCCAGTCAATCTCCACGTTGGTCTGCTCCTGCAGACGCTTAAAAATCGTCCGGTTATTCGGCTCTGATTCCGTATTTGCCGGATAACTGATCATACCCGTCAGAGTCGTCTTTTCCTTAAGCGGAAATTCCAACTCCGCCTCATCCACCGGCCGGAACGTACCGTCATTAATCTTTACCTTACCTCCGCATCCTGCAAGGGAAACCGACATGCACATTGCAAGCGCTAAAGCCGCGGTTCGCTTTCCATACCTGCGTCCGGACTTATATCCGAATCCATTTCCCAATCTGTCTCTCAATCTATTTCTCATCGTCTGCCTCCTTTTTATTATAACCGTCTGCAACCATTCAAGCAAGCAATTCCGCTTATCCTTTTACGGCGCCGGCCATGATTCCGCTGTCAAAATATTTCTGGAAGAACGGATACATGACCAGAAGCGGTAAACTGGAAATAATAATGGTTGCGTATTTCAGAAGCTCTGCAAGCTGCGCCCGCGCCGCCGTGCTCTGCATATCCGCGATCATACCGGACTCCGGCTGGTTCTGTATCAATATAGAACGTAATACCAGCTGCAACGGCTGCTTAGCGGAGTCATTCAGGTAGATCATAGCGTCAAAATAGCTGTTCCACATGGCGACAAACTGCCACAATACAAGCACGGCGATGACAGGCGTACAGACAGGAAGCAGGATCTTGAAGAAAAAGGTAAGCTCGCTTGCCCCGTCTACATCCGCCGCCTCGCGAAGTTCCTGCGGGATTCCCCTGTAATAGGTTCTTGCAATGGTCATATTCCACACACTGAAAGCCCCCGGAAGAATCACCGCCCACATACTGTCCACAAGTCCCAGATTACTGACTATCAAATATGTAGGAATCAAGCCGCCCCCAAAGAACATGGTAATTATGAAAATGACATTGAAGAACCCTTTTCCTCTAAAATCCGCCCTCGACAACGGATAAGCCGCCAGAAGCGTTACAACTACAGACACAACCGTAAACACTACAGAATATATGACCGCATTTTTAAATCCGATCCAGATCTGGCTGTTTGTCATGACACGTTCATACGCCGTCGCCGTCCATTTACTGAAATCAAAGGTAATCCCCTTATTCTGCAGCGTAATGGGATCCATGAAGGATGCGACAATAATATAAACCATCGGCACGATGATTGCAATCACGAATAATCCCAGCAGTATGTATCCGATCGTCAAAAGCGCCTTATCCTGTCCCGAATATCTTGTGATTTTTTTCTTATTCATCTTATGTGCACCTCCTAGATTCCCTGTCCGTCATTCATCTTCGCCACGATCTTATTCACGACGAGCAGAAGGATGACATTGATGACCGTGTTAAACAGGCCTACCGCGGTTGAAAAGCTGTAATCCCCGTCGATCAGACCTTTTCTGTACACATAGGTGGCGATGATCTCTGACGCCGGAAGGTTCAGGTCCGTCTGCAGGGCATATGCCTTCTCAAAACCGATGCTCATGATATTTCCTGCCTGCAGGATGAACTGGATCACAACCATATCTTTGATCGCCGGCCATTCCACCGCCCTGATCTGCTGTAAGATATTCGCGCCGTCCATGACCGCCGCCTCGCGGAGTTCCTGGCTTGCGTTAGAAAGGGATGCCGTATACATGATGGACGCCCATCCGGCGCCCTGCCAGATACCGCTGATGATATAGATCGAACGGAATGCCTCCGGCATAGTCATGAAATTAATATCCGTTCCCATCAACAGATTCACAGGACCAGTCACAGAGAGGAAGATCCTCACAATACCGCAGAGTACGATGACAGATACGAAGTTGGGAAGATAAAGCACCAGCTGTATCTTCTTCTTGATCCCCGCACTCTGTATCCGGTTCAGCAGAAGCGCCAGTATGATCGGAACCGGGAAGCCCCACAGCAGGCTGTATACGCTAAGCTTCAATGTATTGACCAGATATCTCATGAAATCCGGGGATGATAAGAACCTTGTAAAATGCTTAAGCCCTACCCACTCGCTTCCGGAAACTCCCTTAAATGGATTGTAATCCTGGAACGCGATCAGAATACCGCTCATAGGCGCATACTTGAAAATCAGTGTCAATAACAATGCCGGCATCATGAAGATCACGTAAAGCTGCCAATGCTGCCTGATATACACCAGGGAATTGTGAAGTCCCGTGCCTTTGCCTCCCTGCTTTACATTTGAAACAGTTTTTGAATTCATTGTCATAACATCCTCCTTTCTGTCAAATCCCTCCATCTTCTACACTTGTTTTCTCTCATGTCTTTTCTGAATCTCCTTTCTTCACTCACTTGTGCATTTGTAAAATTTTTATTTTACATTCACATGAGATTTGTATAATATATTTATATCACTCATTTTACATTTAGTCAATATTTTTTTACAGTTTGTATACTTTTATTTTTACATTTTTATTTTCATACAGCACTCCGAACAATATTATTTTGTATTCCGAAGTTATAAATTATTTTAAAAATTATGAATTTTTACATTTGACACATTTTAATTTGTGCATTATAATAGTTATAGAATTTAGAAATAGCTTTTCAAACGAATTTTATTGAATGTACAAATCACTCATATATATAAAGGAGGAGTTTATGAGTAACAGAGTTACAATCCAGGACATTGCCGACGAGCTTGGCATTTCCCGCAACACTGTCTCAAAAGCGATCAACAACACCGGCGTCCTCGCCGACGCCACCAGGGATAAAGTATTGAAAAAAGCTATGGAGATGGGCTACAAGCAGTTTTCTTATGTGACAGCCGCCAAACCAGGAAGCTCCGTCCTCTCCATTCCCGCACCAAAAGAGAAGACGGAGATCGCAGTATTTCTCACCAATTTCGTGGGAGGGAACCATTTTGCGATCGTCATGCTGGATAAATTCCAGAAAGAGCTTGCCGTATTGGGCTACAGCCTTACCATGCACAGGCTGCTTACCGAAGAACTGGATAATATGAAGCTTCCCGCCTCCTTTTCTCAGGAGCGGACTGCCGGAATTATCTGTATCGAGATGTTTAATTATGAATACGATCAGATGCTCTGCGGCCTGGGACTTCCTATCTTATTTGTAGACGCGCCGGTGACCTGCTTAAAAAATCCCTTGGAAGCAGACCTGCTGTGTATGGATAATCAATCCGGGATCTATTTATTTATAGAAGAGATGGCACGGCGCGGAAAGACGAAGATTGGATTCATCGGGGAGTACATGCATTGCCAATCCTTCTTTGAACGGTATATGGCATACCGGAATGCCATGTATCTTGTGGGGCTTTCCTGTCCGGACGAATACTGCATCGCCGGAAATAAAGAAGGTATGCACAATCTGTCTTCAGAAGATTATCAGGAATATCTGACAGAATGCTTCCGGAAGATTTCCCATTTGCCCGAAGTATTCTTATGCGCCAATGACTTTGTCGCCCTGGATGCTCTTCAGGCATTGAAAAAATCCGGCTATTCTGTTCCGGACGACGTATGGCTGTGTGGTTTTGATGATTCGCCTGAGTCTAAGATCGTTACGCCCGCTTTTACCACCATTCACATACACAGCCAGATCATGGGGTTCTCCGCGGTGAATCTATTGATGACCCGGATCAATGAACCCTCTTTGAATTACCGCACTGTGCATACAGAAACCAGCCTGATCTATCGGGAATCTACAGAAAACTAATCCGACCGCAGGATTCCCGGCGCTTATTATCAACAATACGAGGAGGATATTATGAATCATTTATTTAATCTTGACGGTCCGGTACTGCAATTCATCAACAAGATCGTATACAGCGTCTATCTGAACATCCTGTGGTTCATCTGCTGTATTCCGGTCATAACGATCGGCGCGTCTACCACCGCACTTTTTTATGTCACGCTGAAAATATCAAAAGACGAAGAAGGCAGTATTACGAAGGCTTTCTTTCACTCTTTTAAAGAGAATCTCAGACAAGGAACTGCAATATGGCTGATTCTGCTTGCTTTTGGGATCATTCTTGGCATCGACGGATACGTCCTGTATCACATGCGGTTCGAAAATGTATTCTGGACACTCTGCACGGCAGTCTTCTGCGTCGCGGCGGCCGCCTATGCCATTATCCTGATGTACATTTTCCCTCTCCTTGCAAGATTCGACAACACGATCGGCGCTATGTTCAAAAATGCATTGTTTATCGGCGTCCGTTTCCTGTTCTGTACGGCATTGATGGCAGTTATTTACTTCGTTATGCTGCTGACCGTAGTCCGCATCTTCACCCCGGCAGTTATTTTCGGGGAGGGCTTATGCGCACTGCTTTGCTCCTGTCTGCTGTCCAATATCCTGAATCTCTGTCAGGAAAAGACCGAAGACCATGCAGGCACAGTACCTGATCTGCAGTAATACAGACTGCGAGGAGACAATATGAACACATGCCTGGACCATCTTCACGGAAAACAAAAAATACAGTACATCTGGGATTATTATAAACTGCCGGCAATCATCTGCCTGATCTTCTTATACATTATCAGTTATACGGTATATGGACACTTTACCAGAAAAGAAACCTTGCTTTATGCCGGTCTTGTGAATGTTTCAGCAAGCGAACCGTTCACCGATAAATTGAGTTATGGATTCCTGGATTTCCTGGATGCCGATTCTTCTAAAAAAGAGTTGAGATTATATACCGGATTATATCTCACAGATACCCCTGATGATCCCAACCATGAGTATACCTATGCTTCACGTATAAAAACAGTCGCTTCCATAGACGATGAGAAGTTAGACGTCGTACTCATGAATAAGGAAGCCTTTGATGCATTTTCACAAAACGGGTATCTATGCAATATAGAAGAACTGCTTCGGGAGTTAGATCCCGAGACCATGGCAGAATGCAAACCATATGTTGCAGCCAACACAGTCATACTGGAAGATAATGCAGATGATATCATGCTTGACCGTTCCCTGTCTTATCAGGCTGTGACAGATGAATTCCCTATGGGGCTCCTTGTGTCACAGAAAGGCATTTTTAAAAGGGCAGGTTTTGACGGCGACGTGTATCTCGGCGTGATCAAGAATTCTCCGCGGATGGATATGGCAGCTGAATATATAAAATATCTATAT
The DNA here is from genome assembly GCA_910575835.1 of Lachnospiraceae bacterium. Taxonomy (GTDB): domain Bacteria; phylum Bacillota; class Clostridia; order Lachnospirales; family Lachnospiraceae; genus Sporofaciens. Next base: position 47,809 of record CAJTGB010000024.1, read on the forward strand.
ACCGGCAAGTAAAACGGAATCCAAGACAGGAAACCTTTTCTTGATTTCCTGTCTTGGATTCCATTTTCACGCTTATAGTCTCCGTGCTCTCACCTGCACTGAATTTCCATACCGTCGACCTCATTCGGTATCCTTTCTACTGATCTGAAAAAGCAGCACGATATATTACTGCTCCAAACTCAACAGATAATCAATCGCCCCAAGCAGTTCCCCTTTCTTTCCCGGCAGCGCCCCCTGGATCGTAAACTGGTCAAGAACCGTAGTGTCCTCAAACAAGCAGTCTGTAACCGTAAGATTCTCAAGCAGAAGCCTCTCCTCCCTCAAGATCTCCGCCGGTGTCATCTCGTCAAAATTCCCCGCCTGTGCCTCTTTATAGAGAATCGTATCCTCCCACAGCTTTAATTTCAGGCACCAGATATTGCGCGGATGCACCTGATTCAGCATCCTTGCCGTCTCAATTGCATGCAGGCGCGAGAAGGTACGTCCGCCAAGCCCCGGGATAATGGTCAGATAATAATCGATGCCTACCTGGTCAAGCCTTGTCAGCGCCTCTATGACCTGCGCCGAGGTAATCCCTTTATTCCGCGCCTCCAGGATAGAGTCACTCCCGCTCTCCACCCCGATGTGAAGCGCCTGAACCCCTTCTCCTGCAAGCCTGGCCAATTCCTGATCCGTCTTGCGCAGGATATCATCAATGCGGGAATACATTGCATATTCCCGCACCTTCGGCATATATCTGTGTGTAAGCCCTATGATCTTAAGAATACGCCCTGCATCCATGCAGAACGCATTTTCCCCAAGGAAAAAGAGACGCGTATCCTCGGGACGAAGCTCGGCGAGGATCTCAAGGTCGTGCTCAAGCCTCTCCATGGGATGGATCCGGAACGTATCCTTTGCAAAATCACAGAATGTGCATCTGTGCCAGCTGCATCCAAGAGACACCTCCAAGGCCGCCGTCGTCTGCTCATGGGGCGGCAGATAGATGGTGTCATGTGTATAGATTGACTGATATAATTCTTCACGTGTCATGTTCGCATCTCTCCTTAAGACATTCTGTTTTTCTACCTGATATCATAAACACTTCGAAGCCTGATCCCTTCCGCTTCTCCCGCAAGGATCTTCACACGCTTCTCATCCCCGTTCAGATCAAAATAATTATCCGAGAGGATCAGATCTTCCTGCCTGTTCAATATCTCCACACTCTTCGCATACGCACCCGCCGACACAACGATCTCATCACCCTCCACGCGGAAGGAAAGCTTAGGATCCTCATATTTGAAATACTTGGGATACGAGAAGATGACCGTTCCGGCAGATATTACCCTGCCGTCCTGCTTCAGCTCATAGCTCACATACTCAGAGAAGATATCCACATCCGGCAGCATCACCTTGTCAAGCCATACGCTTGTGAGCGCCGGAACCTTGATGCTGACCGTACCGCCTTCGCGTATCACTTCCGCCTTCGCATTGCGAACGGCCCATGACACCAAAACGCTCTGCTCCTTGCGGGTCTCGTTAGCCACATTTAACCGGATAGACTTCTCGAATTCAAAATGCTCACGGTTCATATCGGCTCGCTGGGTCATCATTCCCTCCTCCTGACAGGAGATCATGAGCGGTGCAAAGAAGCGCTTTTCCGCATAGTGCAGCGCCTTCCATCTTCCGCAATAATCGATCGAAGACCAGGAGATCACCGGCCAGCAGTCATTTAACTGCCATACGATAGCACCCATGCAGCGTCCTCTGTTTCTGCGGAAATGCTCGACTCCATACCGGATCGCATCCGCCTGGAGAAGCTGCGATGCATAGATCAGCGTATCAAAATCCGTAGGATAGAGATAGGTCTGCTGCAGATAATTCATGATCTTCCCGTTCGCTCCGTTATTGCGCTGATGCTTCTCCATCACATAGGAGAATATATTCATATCCTTCGGATCGTCAGTGAAGGTCTCTATGGTCTTCCTGCTTGGAAATGCCTGGAACCCGAATTCAGACGCATACCGGAAGAAATACTTGCGGTAATCGGAAAACGGCTTATTGCCATGCCATACGTCCCAGTAATGTACGTCTCCCCTGTCGGGGCTGTTCGGCTCGTCAAAGGCTCCTCCCGACGAAGGGCTTGCCGGCCAGTAAAATGTCTGTGGATCGTACTGCGCCAACACCTCCGGGATCAGCTGCTCATACATAATGACATAATCCCGTACTTCCGTCTTCTTGGATACCCACTCTCCCTGATCCACGAACATCTCCATCTCATTGTTGCCGCACCACAATCCCAGCGACGCATGATGGCGGAGACGCTTGATATTGTCAATGAACTCCTGACGGATATTCGCCTTGAATTCCGGCGTCAGTTCATAGACCGCACAGGCGAACATAAAATCCTGCCATACAACCAGCCCCAGTTCATCGCAGATATCATAGAACCAGTCTTCAGGATAATAGCCGCCGCCCCATACGCGGACAGCATTATAATTCGCCGCGGCGCATTGGCGAAGAAGCCTGCGCGTCGTTTCCGGCGTCACCCTGCCAAGGAGATGATCCTCCGGGATATAGTCCGCTCCCATAGCGAAGATCGCAACACCGTTCACTTCATGGGCGAAGCTCTCTCCCCACTCGTCCTTCTCCCTTCTCATGGTCATAGTCCGAAGCCCGATCCGGCGTTCCCATACATCGGCAATCCCGCCGTCCGCATACAAGGTCACCTTAACCGTATACAACGGCTGCTCGCCGTAACCGTTCGGCCACCATAGCCTGGGCTGTTCGATCATCATCTCCTTCGGGGAATCCATACCGCACTGGATCGTTCCGGCCGGAGAGGTGATCTCTACTCTGTACTCAATGCTTTTTGCGCCGAGAGCTTCTCCTGTCCGGGAGACATATCGGTCCGCTTCCACATCGAAATGCAGCGTCACATTCCCGCCGGAGTGCTCCTGCCTGATATAGACGCTGTCCAGCCGCGCTTTGCTCACCCCAAGCAGCGACACCGGGCGGAAGATGCCCGCATCCGGCAGATGCGCGCCCCAATCCCATCCAAACATACAGTGCGCCTTCCGTATATGGACGAATCCGTCCATAGCGTCCTCCGAGCCCAGCGTCCGGCACTTGGCGAATTCCTCCCGGATGAACTTAAGCGGAGAGTGCAGCACTACCTTAAGGCTGTTGCCCCCCGCCTTTATGTTATCTGTCACGTCATATTCCCAGATTCGGTGCATGTTGTATGTATTGCCGATATGCTCCTGATTCAGATAAATATCTGCGACCGTATCCAATCCGTCGAAATGCAGCAGGATCCTATCCTGTGCAAGCAGCTCTTCCCCGGTGTCGAAGCACACTTCGTACTCATAATCGTCTTCCATCAGGGGAAGCGCACGGATCTCATTGTCCTTCCAGAACGGATCTTCCATGGCGCCGCTGCGCAGCAGATCCGTATAAACGGTTCCCGGAATGACCGCCGGCAGATCCGGCCCCTCTGCACGGCGCATCCTCCAGTTATCACTCAATACTTGCCGTATCATACATCCTCCCAATATATCCTACTTCGCCTTCGGGTACTCGTTACACAGCAGACGGTACGGCTCTTCGTCCTCCTCGATCTCAGGGAACCGCCCGATCGGCTCGTAGAAACGGTTATCATGCTCGTCATCATTACACATGGACACTTCTCCAAGCAGTACGTCGCCGCTTCCCTCTTCCACATGGAAATCATGGTACATATAAGGGTAGATCGTGATGCTCTCTCCCGGCGTCAGCTTAACCTTCGTACCCGCCGGAACCGTATATTCGCGTCCGTCGCAGTTCACCGTCACATCCGTGTCCGCGAATCCGCCGTCTTCCGTGGAGTTGTAAACCGTGATCAGCACATTGCCGCCGCCCCTGTTGATGATATCCTCCATCTTCTTCCAGTGAAAATGCATAGGCGCCATCTGGCCTTCCTTCACAAGAAGAAGCTTCTCCGCGTAAGTCTTGGTATACTTGTCTATCTTCAGATTCCCGTTGCGGATCGTGATCAGCGAGAAGCCCACCTCGTCGAATCTTCCCAGGCCGTAGTCTGTGATATCCCATCCAAGCATATTGTCTCTGATCTCATCGTAATCCGCCCCTTTGCTCTCCCAGTCCTTCGCTGACCATTTACAAAACGGGGGGATCTCGAAGCCATGGGCCTTGATCATCTCTTCCATATTCCTGATCTCTGCATTGATCTTTGATCGTTTCATCTTATATGATCTCCTTCCTTATTCCCACTCATGCTCTGTCTCTTAACAGCTCTTTTGCTTCATCCTTCACCTCGTCAAGCTGCCGCCCGGTAAGGAATGACAGCACGATCCTCTTCTTCTCTGAAGCCATTGGCTCCATCCGGTGAAGGTTATTCTCCTTTATATGATACGGTTTTCCATACACGCTGGAGTTGGCCGGCTCTAATCCAACTACATAATCCCCGGACGCAACCGATTTCCACTGCATAAAATATGGCAATTCTTTTAAATTATATTCTATTTTCAAGCCAATTCCAAGCTCTTTATTTATAATTGCGACAAATGTATTTCCTTCTGGATCCGACGCCATCTCATGAAGAAATACGTCTTCCGGCTCATTGTCCCTGGGCGGCTCCATCCGATGAAAGCTTCCGGCATGGGACGCTGCCGTCTCATCCCGGGGGATCACATTTTTAGTCGGAATGATGATCTCCGACTCTTCGCATAACAGCGGATACCCTGCATTGATGTGATAAAGCAGCATCATCGGCTCAGGGCGGAAGCCTTCATTCGTAATCTCATCCTCTATACAGATCTTGTCCTGCCCATACCGGGTCGTGATCTTCCTGCGAAGCACAAGGTTCTCTCCGAAGAGCTCCGCCTCCCGCATCGTTCCTGATATAACCGCGGTATAATCCTCGCCTTCCCAGCCCGCCCAGGCGCCTGCGTTCTCCGCAGGCGTCGTGCGTATCCTCCCATGCATGGGATAGTCTTTGCCGTCGATCATACAGGGCGCGCAGATATTCTCCAGTCCGCAGGTGAACAGAAGTCCGCCCATGATACTGCGCTGCGCTTCCGCCCCGTTGGTATCGTAATGATTCCGCCCCATTAACCCAGGCTTCGTAAGGAAGCTGATATTGTGACCGCCGAAGGAAACATCCGTCAGATCCAGGCATTTGTCCGCCATCACACTGAATTTTAACGGGCCGTTCTTTACCTCGTATGCCCTCATCCCCCTGGCTCTTCCCTCTTCATAGGTCAGCGGGCGGACATACATGAGCTGCTGCATGCTGCCTACCATACTCAGCAGCTTTTTCTTTCTATCCACCGATCATTTCTCCTCTCTTATGCCGAATCCGCGCAGTACGGCGCAGGCTCTTCGAATCTCTTCTCCGTCCGTGCGCAGGATCTTAAACTCGTCAAATGCCGGAAGCCCCATGCTGACCTTCTCATTCCGGTAGATCATACCGCTGTCTTCCTGGCGCTTCCCGGACATATGGAAGCTTGCCGCATGAATCTCCTCTATCATCCTTTGGATGACAGAGGCGTTAACTCCGCTTCCTGCCAGGATCTCGATCCGGCCGCCCGCCTGCGCGATCAGCTTCTTCAATACTTCCTGTCCCTGTATGCAATCCGGCGCCTGTCCCGAAGTGAGGATGGTATCCACCCCCAGCGAGACAGCCTCTTCAAGCGTCCGGTAAGGATCCCTGCACACATCAAACGCCCGGTGGAGCGTAAAGTGCAGCCTGCCGGCGCACTCTCTTAAGACCTCCATCCGGTCAAGATCCATATCGCCGTCCGCTTTCAGACATCCGGTTACTACTCCGTCCGCTCCTAATTCCCGGAACATCCTGATATCCTCGCCGATCATCTGAAATTCTGCATCCGTGTACAGAAAATCTCCGAATCTCGGACGGATCAAAACATTCAGGTCAATATCGCAGGCCTTGCGGATCTGCCTGAACTGACTTACCCCAGGCGTCGTCCCGCCTATGATCAGGTTCGCACAGATCTCAAGGCGGTCCGCGCCTGCTTCCTGCGCTATAAGCGCAGATTCCACTGAATCAACACATACTTCCAGCTTAGACATCGTATTCTCCCCTCGTCTTTTCTTTCCATTCTACTTCGATGTCTTCCAGTCGTCAATCTGTTTCTGCATCTCTTCGATCACCTTATCAATACCGGTCGCCTCTAATTTCTCCTGAAGCTTCGGCAGATATTCTTCCGGGTCAACGCTTCCTGTGTACAGTGATTTTCCGAATTCATCCAATACATTGCCGAATCCCGCGACCTCTGTGCTGACCGGCTCCAGATCGAAATCAAATCCAAAGGACGGCGCTTCAACAGAAGAATCGTTGAATTCTTTGAATGTTGCCCACTTGTCAACCGGCTCATTTTCCAGAACATAAGTATTGAATAATCCGCCCTGTACCCAGTAAGAAACAGAGTAATTCTTCCTCGTCTCTTCATTCAGCTTGATCTTGTTCTCGTATACATATGGTTTTCCCTCGGCTTCTGCCGCCTCATCCGCCGGAACGTCAACCTTGTCCCAGTGCTCGCCTTCAAGCCCATAGTTCAGCAGGTTCCTGAGATATTCGTCCGTATTGATCAGATTCAGCAGTTCTACCGCCTTCTCCGGGTGTTTCGTCTGCGCGTTGATCGCCGTAAGAGCGCCGCGCGCGGAGATATTAGTCACATAGGTATCCATGATCGGAGTCGCCACTACCTCGTATCCAAGGTCTTTGCCCCATACAAGTTCAGCGTACGGCTGTCCGTCGCCTTTTGTCACAAAGCGCTTCACCGACTTGTCATCGGAAGCCGTGGCCGCATCCTTATTGATGTAGCCTGCCAGATAGTATTTCCTCATAGTATCAAGAGTGGACTTCATCTTCTCCGTCTCAAATACATTCTTGACCGTCAGCGTATCATCACCGTACTCGATCCCCACCGGATTCTGGATCAGATCCATGTAGATCGGCGCCGAATAACTGCTTGTAAGATACATCGGCACTACATCCGGCTCTTTCTCCTTGATGAGCTTAAGCCACGGCTCCAGATCTTCAAGGCTGTGGATCTCGTCTACAGGGATATCGTATTTGTCGACATATTCTTTGGTAAATACCCACATCGGCATACTTCCGATCTCCTTCTCGCTCGGAACACCGTAGGTCTTCCCCTGTACCTTCGCCGCTTCCCAGAACCGCTCGTCGATATTCTTGTACATATCCGTGTCCTTGATATAGTCGTCGATCTGAAGGAACGCTCCCTTATTGGAATTCTGGAGATAGTTGTTGGCCCAGGAGCAGGTAAAACACAGATCCCAGTCGTCTCCTGTATTGATCACGACCTGCATCTTCTGGTCATAATCACCCCAGCCTGCCGTATTGACATTCAGCTTCACACCGATCTTATCACCGATATATTCGTTGACCTTCTCAATGACCCGGCTCTGATCCTTCTGCGCATCCCCGATCTGCCACCAGGTCAGTTCCACGATCTCCTCTCCGCTTGCATTCGTCTCTGCCTTCTTCTTGCCGCAGCCTGTGAAAAGAGCTGCCGTCATAACCACCGCGAGGCCTGCCGCCGCCAATCTTCTTAACATTTTAACCTTCATTATGATTCCTCCTAATCTATAAAATAACTTCTCGGAATCTTCAGCCCTTATTTCTTGGGACTTTCAGAACCTATTTTTCAAAAATCACCCACTTTTTTCTCAAAAACACTTGACAAACCAGTCAAAAAATGCGGCGCTTCGCGCCCTTGATCAAAAAGTACATTTTTTGATTGGAGGCGATTTTTGATGTTACCTTGTAACCCCGGCGGTCATGCCGCCTTTCAGGATACTTTCGTATCCCAGTTCCTTAAATTTTACCCGGATCCCTTTGTGCTTCCCAAAAGTACCTGGGATTATATCGTACAGTTCTGGTTTCTCGATCTTTCCAAGACGGATTCTATCATGCAGGAATGTTACTCTGTTTTTGGTCCGGAACCAAGGCTCCCCTCCTGCATGCTGCGCTCCTATCTGCTTGCTTTGAAACTGAAAGTTACTTCCATCACTGTCTGGTGCCGCATGCTTAAGGAAACTCCCCTTTATGCCATCCTCAGCGGGTTCTCTTTTGGCGATACCCCTGGTGTTGGGACTTTTTATGATTTCTTTTCCCGCATCTGGCAGGATGACTCCAACAACCTTTCCCCGAAAGACCGGTTTCCTAAAATGAAGAAAGCTCCCAAGGGGAAGAAGAAAGGTGATAAGACTCCCTGCGATTCTTCCAGCACTGCTTCAAAACTTCTTCCCCTGCTGGAACGCTGGCATGTAAAGCCCGAGAATCCCTTCTTCCTCATTTTCCGGCTTTATCAGCAGCAATTCCTGGACCAATCCATCCACAGGGGGCTGGTTAATCCCCGGCACCTGGCTCTTGCCGGTGACGGCACCCCTGTCCGTACTGCCGCGCAGCAGCGCAAAAAGCGCATTTGCGATTGTAAGGAGAAAGGCTGTTCTTCCTGTAACTGTAAACGCCATTATTCCCAGCCCGACTGTAACTGGGGATGGGACTCCCACCGGGAATGTTATTTCTTCGGCTACCACCTCTACATGTATGTGGCTTCCGATTCCTTCAGCGACCTCCCTGTGTTTCCGCTTTTAGAGCGGGCCTCCCGGCATGACATGCTTTCCTTCCTGCATTCCTTTTTCACCATGAAAGCATATCTTCCGGAATTCCAGATTGAAAAGCTCCTTCTGGATTCTGCACACGACGCTTACGCTGTTTATGAATACTGCAGACGGGAAGATATCACACCGTTTATCGACCTCAATCCCGGACATACCGGGCATTTTACCTATAAGGACGATTTCACAATCGATGACGATGGCGTCCCTGTCTGTAAGTTGGGCTTACGTATGCATAAAGATGGATATGAAGCTGCCAAACACCGCGCAAAATACCGGTGCCCGAAATCAAACCGGAAACGTGGCTGCTTTTGTGAACACCCTTGTTCACCGGCAAAATATGGAAGAACCGTACACATCTTTACCGATGACAATCCAAGGTTATTTAACATACCGCCAAGGGACTCTAAAGCATGGGAAAAGGAATATGATAGAAGAACTTCTGTGGAGCGCTCCAACAAGCGCGAGAAAGAGGACTATAAATTAGAAGACGGCAGGCACCGCTCGACGAAGATGTGGTACTGCCGCCTCTACGGCATCATGATGCTACAACATCTTGATGCTTGGGAAATGCCATCTGCTGAGGCATTTCAAGAATCATTATTAGGAATGACCGCCTAATAATGATATCTTAAGCGATTCCATAAGATTTTTCAAGGCATAGTACCCGCTATGTCCAATGTTTATGTCCATTTTTCTCTAATTTCTTTTCCTGCACGATATTCAGTTGTCAATCTTCGGCTGGAATCTCATTCATTGAGATTCCGAGAAGTTATATTTTTTGGTAACGTGTTTTACATCCCATTGTTTTTCATTCTATCACACAAATTTTCAAAAATCTACAACTAAATTCTTGAAATTGCGTTAATTTTCCAACAATTTTGTTTGTTAATTCACTATCTATTTTGTTAAAATATATACAAATTTATTTCTCTATTTTTGTATAAGTTGTACAAATTTGGGTTGAATTTCACTTTTGTCAATGCTATACTAAAAAATATGCCGGGGCAGGTTCTCCCCCGCAGCCGCTAAATGTACATGCAAGCACTCCCGCCCGGTTTGCGCCCGCGGGAAAACAGCTCTTCATGGAGGTATATATGACAATCGATACGATCAAAACCTTACTGGATGCAGATATTCTGTATGGAAGCAAATATCTGGAACATGAAGTCAACTATGCATTCTCGTCAGATATGATGAGCGATGTACTCGCATTTGCCACCGATCACTCCGCGCTGATCACGGGCCTGTGCAATCCGCAGGTCGTTCGGACCGCCGAGATGCTCGATATCGTCTGCATCATATTTGTGAGAAATAAGATTCCTGATCAGAACATCCTCTCCCTGGCAGAAGAGAAAGAGATCGTCATCCTCTGCACAGGCCACGGAATGTTCACCGCATGCGGCATACTATACAGCAACGGATTACTTGGAGGTGCATAATTCATGGAGGAACTTCTGACATTCAACTATACGATTCCCGGAGATGATTTTACCCGTGCCGGGGAAGCAAGCAGCAGTGTGAAGAACAAACTAAAGAAGATGGGACTTGACAGCAATACTATCCGCAAGGTCTCGATCGCCATGTACGAAGGAGAGATCAATATGGTCATCCATGCCGACGGCGGTACGATCACGGTTGAGATCTCTTCCGAGAAGATCCGCATGATCCTTGCCGATACCGGTCCCGGGATCGCCGACATTGACAAGGCGATGGAGAACGGCTATTCCACTGCTCCGGAAGAAGTCCGGTCACTGGGCTTCGGCGCCGGTATGGGACTGCCCAATATGAAGAAATATACGGATTATATGAATATAGATTCTACAGTCGGAGTCGGCACCACCGTCACCATGGACGTCCGTCTCTGACAATTTATCAAGGGGGGAGAAGCTTGAACAAATTCATCCATTCTGTACAGCTCGATGAGGAAGCCTGTACCGGATGTATCAACTGCATCAAATACTGTCCGACGCAGGCCATACGCGTACATAACGGGAAAGCAAGCATTACCCCGGAATTCTGCATCGACTGCGGCCGGTGCTTAAGATACTGCCCGCACCACGCGCAGACCGTGTCCTATGATTCCATCCGGGACATCCGCGATTACCGGTATACGGTCGCGCTTCCGGCTCCTTCCCTGTATGCACAGTTTAATAATCTGAAGAATATAGACATCGTGCTCAATGCACTTCTCTCCATCGGATTCAACGACGTGTTCGAAGTCAGCGCCGCCGCAGAGCTGGTATCTGAGGCTTCCCGCGCCTATATCCGCGAACACATGGAAGACGCGCCCTTTATAAGCACCTCCTGTCCCGCGGTCATCCGGCTGATCCGTGTGAAATTCCCGACACTGATCCCCCGGCTTCTTCCGATCAAGCCGCCTATCGAGATCGCGGCGGAGATCGCAAGGAAACGGGCTGTCAAGAAGACCGGATATGCTCCTGAGAAGATCGGCATCTTCTTCCTCTCGCCCTGTCCGTCCAAGGTCGCCTATGTGAAGTCTCCGCTGGGTATTGAGAAGAGCTCGGTCGACAAGGTGCTGGCAATCAAGGATGTCTATCCTGCCCTTCTGGAACACATGACGGACGATGAATCCCGGTTAAAGCCTCTTGCTTCTTCCGGGCGCATCGGTATCGGCTGGAATAATGCCGGCGGTGAAGCCGCGGGGCTGATTACTGACAATTATCTCGCGTGCGACGGGATCATGAGCACGCTGAGAGTATTAAGCGACTTAGAAGACGAGAAATTCCACGGATTGAAATTCGTAGAGCTGAACGCGTGCGACGGAGGATGTGTAGGCGGCCCGCTGAACGTGGAGAATCCTTATATCGCAATTGCCAAGACCAAGAAGCTGAACCGGATCCTTCCTGTTGCAAGAACCCACTCTAACGATATGGAGGACCTTAAGGATATCGACTTCCGCTGGAATGAATGCATCGAATATGAACCTGTCTTCCGGCTTGGAGAATCCTTCCGTGAGAGTCTGGAGATGATGGGGCTTGTTGAAGAACTGACGGAACAGCTTCCGGGACTGGACTGCGGCTCCTGCGGCGCGCCGACCTGCCGCGCACTGGCAGAAGATATCGTCCGGGGCGAAGCCACGCGTAACGACTGCATCTATATCTTCCATGAATATATCGGTTCCTTGTCAAAAGAGATCTCATTTCTGACGCGTTCTCTGAACCTAAGCTGCAGCAATAATGACGATTCGATACACCTTCTGGAAGATTATATCCAGAAGCTTACCACTGAACTAAGCAAGAAGGAGCGATGATTATGATAACCACCCAGACACTGATCGACGCCGGCCTGTTCACCCTGAAGACCGCCGGCGATCCCGCGAAAAATATCGGCAAAGTATTCTGCTGTGATCTTCTGAGCATTGCCATGGGCAGAGCGCCCTCTAAGAGCGCATGGGTGACCGTGATGGGCAACCGGAATACCCTGGCAGTTGCGTCCCTGGCGGACATCTCCTGCATCGTCCTTGCCGAAGGCATAACATTCCAGGACACGGAACTTGACTGTGCCGAACAGGAGGGGATCGCCGTATTTACCACAGAGCTTCCGGTCTTTGACGCCGCGCTTAAGATACAGGAGCTATTGTCATGATACCTCTGTACTACGATCTGCACATCCATTCCTGCCTCTCTCCCTGCGGAGACGACGATATGACCCCTGCCAATATCGCAGGCATGGCAGCCGTCAAGGGACTGGACGTGATCGCGCTGACCGACCACAATTCCTGCAAGAACTGTCCTGCCATCCTGAAGCATGGCGAAGAGTACGGCATCACCGTCATCCCGGGAATGGAATTGACGACCGCCGAGGAAGTGCACGTTGTCTGTCTCTTTCCTGCCCTTGGCGACGCAATGGCATTTGACGGGTATGTGTATGAGCACCTTCTTCCTATTAAGAACAGGGAGGATATTTTCGGAAAACAACAGATCATGGACGCGGACGATCAGGTAACGGGCAATGTAGAACGCCTGCTGATCGGCGCAACAGATATCTCTTTTGATCAGGTATTCGGCCTAGTTGAAGCTTACCGCGGTATCGCGTATCCCGCCCACATTGACAAGTCTACCACAAGCCTTCTGTCTAACTTAGGGTTCGTACCGCCGGACAGCTGGTTTGCCTGTGCAGAGATCAGTACATTTGACCATCTGCACCAGATACAGAAGGAACATCCATATTTTCTGCAATGCAAGATGCTCAGCAGCTCGGACGCACACTATCTGGAGGACATCCGCGAGCCGGATTATCAGATCTATGCGAGGTCGCGGGCGGCAAAGGATATACTTGAAGGGCTTCGCTGACAGTGTTATATTACTTTAGAGTTCTTTCAAGCTTCTTGCGGGTCTCTTTTACTTCTGAATGATTGCATCCGCCGGAGCTGATACCGATGGTTAAGTCTCCCTGCCGGACGATCGCCGGGAAGTAGAAGTCGCATAGTTCCTTTTTGTGGGATGTATTGGCAGGGATCCCGCGCATTCGGCAGTCTTCTATAACCTGTTCGTTGCATACGGGGTCGTCTGTGGCTGCAAGGACCAGGTCTGCGCCTTTCAGCAGATCTGCGCGGTAGCTATCCTGTATCCACAGGATGCGTTTCTCTTCATGCAGCTGCCGGATCCGATCGGTAGCCTGTGGGGCTGCGACCCGGATATTATCTGCAAATTCCAGCAGAGTCTCTACCCTCCGCTGTGCGATCTTTCCTGCGCCGACGATAAGGATCTTCTTCTGTGATATGTCTGTAAATAATGGGAAATACGGCTTTTTCATATTATACTCTGCCTCTCCTGATTCTTAACGACCTTCTAGTACACCGAAAAATAAGTTCCTAGCCATATAACACAGAATGATTTTTCATATGTAAGGCGGAGGAATGAGGCGTAGTGGGCGCTACGCCGATTGACGGTGCTATGTGCCAGCGGCACATGTTCAGCACGGACCGTAACGGAGTGTAGACCAACGACGCAGATGGAAAATCAGGCAAGTTATATGGCTGGTTACTTATTATTCGGTGTACTAGTATCATAGCATACTTGAAAAATTGTTCAGTCTTTTCCTTCGCTCCCGGTAGTCCGGGAGCACTTCTTCCACAATTCTCCAGAAATCTTTAGAATGATTCATCTCTCTTCTGTGTGCCAGTTCATGTACGACCACATAATCCAGAAGGTCCATCGGCATAAGCACAAGCTTCCAGTTGAAGTTAAGATTACCTTTGCTGCTGCAGCTCCCCCATCTTGTCTTCTGTTCCCGGATGGTTATCCTGCCATAAGATATTCCCATCAGCCGGGCATAATGATCCGTCCGCTCCGGGAGAACCCGAAGCGCCCTTTCAACGCCTTCTCGGCGGATCTCTTCCGTGATGACCATCCTATTTTCCTGCGCCTTATGGAGCTGTTTTTGATTCTTAACGATCCAGTCTTGCTTCTCTCTCAGGAAATCTTCTACCTGTTTTCTGGATATAGAGTACGGAGTCCGCACAACTACTTTTCCGCCCTCTTTGATCTGGATCGCAATCGTCTTGCGGCGGGAACGAATCCATTCATATGTAATCTGCTCCATCTGGATGTACTCCTTGCTTCAATTTTGTTTCACCGCATAGCACGCTATATATTTTCCCTTTGATTTTATAGCTTTCTGCACAATAGTATAAAATCACAAAAGTTTATCCAAACAATTAGCATGCTATGTATTCTGCATCAACCGAAATACCCGCGTCACTAATCTGACGCTCCGTCCCCCAGCTCATCGTAAAAGGTATAACCGCATCTTCCGTTCTCTTTGGTGTGGTACAGCGCAGTATCCGTCTGACGGAACAAGTCGTCATGGAAGCCCCGCTCGGAAAATGCAATGCCGACGCTGAGCGAATACTTGGGGAAATCTCCCTGGGGATTCTGAAGGATCTCGTTGACCGCGTCAATCTTATCCCGAATGATCTGCTTCTTATCTGCGGTCATCTTTTCCATGATCACCGCGAATTCATCTCCGCCGATCCTGAGTACATAATCTGCTTTTCTGAAATTATCCTCCAGAAGGTTCGCAACCTTAATAAGCGCCTGGTCGCCCACATCATGTCCGTAATTATCATTGATCGCTTTGAACACATCCACATCTACCAATAAAAAAGCCAGCTTTTTTACCGGATTGCGGAGACGCTCCTTCAATTGCTCGAATGACTGCCGGTTCAAAAGACCCGTCAGCGCATCCCGTTCCGCCTTCTGCCGGAGCATATTCTGCTGTTCCATCGTCATCTCATATACATTGTTATATGTGGCCGCAAGATATTTAAACTCATAAGCCCCTGTAATCTGCAGAAAATTATTATTCTTAATACAGTTCACATATAAACGGATCGGTCTCAGAATCAGGACCGCGATCATAATATAAGAGAAGATCACCAGCGCTACGATCAGAACCGTATAGATACTCTGGCAGATGAGCGCATTTCTCATCTCATTTTCGCTCTTCGCCTGCCCTTCTTCACAGATCGTGATCACCCTCTCTGTGACAACTGATATATTCTCTTCTATCAGCTTCTTCATATCTCTGTATTCCCCGCTGAACACTAATCCGACGGCAACGTCTGACTTCTCTTCATCTGCGAAGGACAGTTCTTCTTCTGTCAGCGGATAGTCCTTAACCTCCGGCGGAAACATACTTATATCGTCATCTGCAGATAACGCCGCAAGCTTCATGGCGTGCATCTCCATCTCCATAAGCTCATTGGATAATTCCAACGCTCTCCGGGATGCATCCAGAATCTCATCGTCCTTCCCGCCCATATGTTTTTCAAGCGTTTCAAGCGCCGTATCTCTCCTCTTTGTCTCCTCTACCTCTGTAAAATATTCCTCTACATAGACAGAGTCTTTCGTGACGGCATAGAGACGTACCTGATCCGTCAGGTAATTCGACCCTAACAGTAAATTCTCCGCCTCCTCCTGTATATATATGTATTCCTCTGTCATGTCCGCCAGCTTTTTGTAATCGCGCATTACACGAACGATCCCTTCTCCGATCAGCACAGAGACTATGATCGTAACCGCAACCATCCATAAGCTAAGCGTCTGTATCCGCAGCCCCCGCAGAGTACCTGCATTTTCTTCTGATGTCTGTATACTCACCTTTCGTTACCTGGCCCTTTCATAATTATTTCCTGTATCTCAGTTTATCACAGCAAGGACCATTCTACAAGGCTAAGCCAACCGATATTCTTTTCGCTTCCTTCTCTACCAAAACATTTCTTCGGCCCACCGCGCCGCCTTCTCTTCGTACGCTTCTTCTAAGTCCGTCAGACGTTCCTCTATCTCTTCCGGGTATTCGTCCGAATTGATATTCCCCATGAATGCATTGATCAATTCATCGCTAAGATGAATCTTCCATGTGCCGCCCTCTCTATACGCCGTAACGTCAATCTCTTCTGTCCAGGTGTTCTCCGTCTCATCGATACAGCGGATCAGGTCGTCATCCCTGTAGTTAATCATATCTCCCACATTCCTGATAAGAGAAACTGCTCCGATCTCTGTATCTTCGATCATATCCTCCACGATCCCTAAGGCATAACGCCCCATCGCTTCCGACATATCTTTGTTGGCAAACGTCATCCTGATCCGGGCCTTATCCCCGTCTTCTTCTATCTCGCCGACTTTCCAGGTCAATTCTTCTACAACCTTCTCTGCAAACCTGTGGTTCTCCCTGTAATGCCTGCCTTTAAAAAAATGCGTCTGCAATAATTCACTGAATACCTTGTACTCCTTCTCAACCGGAAATCCGATCATATTCAGGCAGGCTCCCTCGTAATTATCCGTACATTCATTAAAGGTCTTAAGATCCAGCCCCTTTATCGCCTCCATCGTCTGCTGCGCCGCCTCCCTTGGGGTATCTGCAGTCTTATTCTTCATCTTCCCGGCGCAGGCCGTAAGAAGAAGGAAAACTGTCAGAAGCACAACAATTACTGTTGTATTCACATGTGTATTCACATGCCTTTTAACCGCCAAAGCTTTCCCTTCCGTGCTTCTGTTCCTGCCTGCTTCTGTTCCGTAGTCTCCCGTTCCGTCATATTTTACTGTCCTCATAAGTCCAAACCTCCGTTTTCTGCATATACTTAAAAACCGGATTCCCGAATCCCGTCTTCAAGTATATCTTATTCCTTCCATTCAGACATAGCAATCCGCCGTGCATGAACCGACGGTCAGACAGCATAAAAAGGCGCTAAACAGAACAGTTCGTCTGAGCTGCCGCGCTAAATGTGCAGCACTGCCGAGAAATAAAACCAGCCGTCCTGGCATTTCAGAACGCTTGTACCATGATTCTTCTCGATCACCGAATTAATATTGAGGAATCCTATCCCGTGTTCATCCTTTTCCCTCTTCGTTGTGAGGATTCTCTTTCCTTTTATCACAACCGGCTCTTTCACCGGATTACGCACGGAGACCGTCAGTTCCTCCTCTTCCAGCATCATCTTAAACTGTATGATCTTATTGCCGTCAAGCTTCTCGCAGGCCTCGACGGCGTTGTCTAACAGATTCACAAGCAGGGCAACGATATCTTCCTTGCTCATCGTAAGCCCGGACAGATCATTTACCGACATCACCATCGTAATGCCTCTCTCTCTGGCGTATTGGTACTTCTGGTTCAGCACCGTATTGACCACCAGATGATTCGTGTCGACGCAGTCCTCGCCTTTTCGGATGCCGCTGTTCAATTCTTCGATGTAATCAAGGGCCTCCTCAACCTCCCCTGCCTTAAGCATTCCGTGTATACATCCCAATTGATTTTTGTAATCGTGCAGATACCTCCGGTAGCGCGTCTCGCTCTCTTGCGTATTCCGGTACATTTCCATCTGATTTTCAAGCTTCTCCTGCATAAGACGGGCCTTTTGCACCTGCTCCTCCTTCTCCAGGATATTTCCGATAAAATAAAAGGCAAGCACATTGATCACGCAATAACCAACAGCGGCCGCCAGCAGAGCGCCGCTGTCCGCACGGATCGAATCCGTATACCATATATACATTGACAACAGCGTTGTCACCAGAATACTAATCACCGGAAGCCATCCAAAACGGCTCCACCCGGTCCTTATAAAGCTGTCCGACCAATCCCTGCATTTATAGTGGAAGATAAGCGTCAGGCATATGAGCAGAATATCGCACAGCCAGTCTGACAGACCGGGAATATTCGCATACGGCCGGGGCATCACATAGATCACCGACAGCGCCAGCAGATTCATTACCCAGTAAAGCGCGCACCAGAATACAGCAAGCAGTATGGTCTTTCCAAGATTCCCCTTATAAAAAATCTGTATGACGATACCAAGCAGTATGACCACCCGGACAGGCTGAAGCAGATGTCCCGGCGCCTCTGTCACGGCAATCAGGAAAAATCCCGCCGCAAACGCCAACGGCGGCAGATACTCGCTTCGTCCCCTGCGGGGTAAGACCGTCCCGAAAAAGATGCTGCATCCGATCCCTGTAAGCAGGCTTCCCGCCAGACTTCTTACGATCATCTCCATCTACATTGCCCCCTTATACGCTACAAACTCTTCCTTCACCTTGCGAAACCGAAGTCTCGGCACCGGAAGTTCCTCTCCCGAGTCCAGGGTCACCAGATAATTACTGATCGTTCTGACATGTTTCATGTTTACAAGGAAACTTTTATGTGTCCTTAGAAACCCATATCCTGACAACAGCTCTTCAAGTCTATCTAATTTCTCATAGATCTGGTAGGTCACAGCTTCCTTCTCCATGTAAAAAAATATACACTTGTGGCTCCGGCTTTCTATATAAACGATATTATCCGTATACAGCGTTTTCTCTCCCTCAACAAAAGAGAACGTGACCCGGCGGATCTGCATTTTCCTTAGAATCGCATCCATACACTCCGCCATCTGCCCCTCGAGAGCATCCTTCATAATGTAACGCACCGCTCCCACCTTATACCCTTCCAGCGCATAATTCAGAAATGCCGTCACAAGCACAATACAAGTCTCTGACTCATACTTACGCATCTTAGCCGCTGTCTGGATACCGTCTATGCCCTCCATATTGATATCCAGGAAGACAACATCATATCCGACAAGATTCTTCCTCTCTGCAAGGAATTCCTTCCCTGAGCAGAAGAGATCCACCGAAGCCTCCAGATCATGAGCTTCCAGATATGAAAGAAGCAGACCATGTATCTGATCTCTATAATATTTTTCATCGTCACAGATCGCAATTGTAAGCATAAGTCAGATCTCCCATCTTAGCGCAGACCCAGAATCATCTGCTGTCTCTGATCCCGCTTAATTATATATCCTTCTTCAGCCTGCCATTCTCAACATTCGGGCTGATAAAATTCTGATACGCATACTCCCACAATACTTCCGACCCCTTTGCCGTACCTTGATTCCTCGCCATTACCTGGCTCAACCGGACTCCATGTTCTACCCAGCTCTTCCCCTCTGCCGCGTCATTTAACATCAACGGCTGAATATGGTCCATCGCGTGAGCGAACTTGGCTTCCGCAGTCTCCCACTCTTCAAACTCATCCCACAGCGCACGGAACCTGCTGCCCTGATCCTTCGGCAGAAGGCCGAATATCCTGTCCGCCGCCGCCAGTTCCCTCGCCCGCTTGGTCTTATTGCCCTCTTCGTCATAGGCATAGGTATCGCCGGCATCGATCTCCACCAGATCGTGGATCAGGAGCATCGTCACCGTCTTCAATACATCGATCTCTTCATTGGAATATTCGCTCAGAAGGACCGTCATGATCGCCATATGCCATGCATGCTCCGCATCATTCTCCTTGCGCTTTGCGTCCGTAAGATAGGTCTGCCTTCCGATAAACTTCTCCTTATCGATCTCCCGAAAGAAATCGAACTGTTTTTCTAATCTTTCTTTGTCCATGCTTTCCTCCATTAAACCAACAGAAGGCAGACAACCGAAGCGTCTGCCTTCCGTATTGGATAAACTCTACTCTGCGTGCTCAGTATGCAGAAGCATATGGGCTCTGTGTGAATTCGGCTTCTCGAAGAATTCGTCATACATCTTAAGGATATCCGGATTCTCATGCGAGAAGCGAAGTTCCATATTCTCGTCCAGATAATACAGATTCTTGCTTCTTTCAAACGCCAGTTCCTCGCCGTCATGGATCGGCTGTCCGCCGCCGCCGACACAGCCTCCCGGACAGGCCATAACCTCCACAAAGTCATAGTGTACTTCTCCTGCTTCTATCTTTTTAAGAAGCGCCCTTGTGTTGCCAAGCCCGCTGACTACCGCCGTTCTCACCTTGATATCATCAATGGCGAATTCTGCCTCTTGAACGCCGTTATTCTCATTGAAGCCGCTGCTTCTTACCGCCTTAAATGCATCTGCCGGGGGATTCTCCTTCTTGATGATATAATAAGCGCTGCGAAGCGCCGCCTCCATAACGCCGCCCGTCGCTCCAAAGATCACTCCCGCGCCGGTTCCGTCATGCATCGGACGGTCGCTCTCGATATCCTTAAGCGTCTCCGGCCTGATGTGTGCAGAGCGGATCATCTTCACCAGCTCTCTTGTCGTGATAACTACGTCAATGTCATGGCCTGCATATTCCTCATAGAACAATTCCATCTCCCGTTCCGCCTTCTTCGCTACGCAGGGCATTACGGATATGGTAAATATCTTGTCAGGGCTTACCCCCAGCTTCTGTGCAAAATAAGTCTTCATGGCCGCTCCAAACATCTGCTGCGGCGACTTTGCCGTGGAGAGATACTTCACAAGGTGCGGGAACTGACTCTTAATGAAGCGGATCCAGCCCGGACAACAGGAGGTAAACATCGGACGGTCTTTTAATTCCCCGCCTGTAAACCGGGAAACGAACTCATGGCCTTCCTCCATAATGGTCAGGTCCGCGGAGAATACGGTGTCAAACACATAGTCAACGCCCATTCTCTTAAGCGCGTCCATAATCTTGCCTATCGTGGCATCCTTTGGTTCCAGTCCGATCTGCTCGCCCCATGCGGCGCGGACTGCCGGCGCCACCTGCGCAACGACGATCTTATCCTTATCGGCCAGAGCCTTCCACACCTTACCGGTATCGCTTCTCTCCCTGAGAGCGCCCACCGGACAATGGGTAATACACTGTCCGCAGAGGGAACAGTCGGATTCTTCGATCGTCTTATGACCTGCTACATTCACCGTCGTACGCGAACCGGTTCCTTCAAGATCCCAGATATTCAAGCCCTGCACCTTATCGCAGACCTGAATACAGCGCATACATTTGATACATTTTGCCGAATCGCGGATAAGCGGGAAATGCTTGTTCCATGGCTGTTGTTCCAGTTCCTTCTTAAACGGGATCTCCAGGATATCCAGATCATTGGCGATCTTCTGGAGACTGCAGTTACCGCTTCTCATACAGGTTACGCACAGGCAGTCATGCTGAGACAGGATAAGCTCCACCGTATTTCTCCTGTGATTTCTGACCTTAGGGCTGTTCGTATAGACGACCATTCCCTCCTCGGCCACATTATTACATGCGGTGATCAGCCGCTCTTTTCCTTCCAGTTCCACAACACATACCCGGCATGCGGCGATCTCGTTGATTCCTTTCAGATAACAAAGGCTTGGGATCGTGATCCCGTTCTGATCGGCAGCTTCCATGATCGTGGTATTTTCTTTTACCGAAATCTGTTTTCCGTCTATTGTAAGATTTACCATAACTTCTCTCTGCCTCCTTTGAATATTCCATATCCGAAATGATCGCACCGTAAGCAGCGGTTTGCTTCCTGTATCGCTTCCTTTTCTGTCATGCAGTTTTCCACGCCTTCGAAGTCGCAAACTCTGATCCCGGCCTCGCGTTCCGTAAGATTCACCCGTCCGCAAGGCGTTCTGTCGTCGATATTCGGGATCGGGACTTCCACATCACTGGTGATAATATGATGATATCCCAGATATTCGTCGATATTGGCCGCAACGACCTTAGCGCCTGCGATCGCCTTAATTACAGTCGCAGGGCCGCTTGCGCTGTCTCCTCCGGCAAATACGCCCGGCATATCCTTAAACGCGCCGGTACTTGTGGTGACGATCTTGCCCCGCGCCACCGGTACGCCTGCATCTTCAAAATGCTTCGTCTCAATATTCTGTCCGATCGCAATGATCAGCACATCACAGGGGATATAGATCTCTTCTTCTCCGGTAGGCTTGATACTCGCACGTCCGTCACGGATCGCGCTTACCATCTGAGGCGTTACATAGATACCCTTCACATGGCCGTCCTCACCCACGTCAATAGAAGCAGGGGCTTTCAACGTCTGCATCTCGATCCCCTCTGCAACCGCCCCTTCGATCTCGTCATAGAGCGCGGTCATATCGGCAATCCTTCTGCGGTACACGATGCTGACCTTCTTCGCTCCCAGACGCTTCGCGGTGCGCACTGCGTCCATGGATACATTGCCGCCTCCGATCACGGCAACCTCTTTCCCTGTCAGATCCATGATCTTATTCATTCCGACGTCTCTTAGGAACTCTACCGCAGGCAGCACACCCTCGGCGTTCTCTCCCTCGATCCCAAGCTTCTTGTCCGTGCTCGCTCCTACGGCGATGAGCACCGCGTCGTATTCCTTCTGAATCTCCTGGATCGTTATGTCGGTTCCTACCTTCACGCCGTATTTTACTTCCACACCAGTCTTAAGGATGCTGTTGATGTCATCGTCAAGTCTTTCCTTAGGCAGACGGTAATTCGGAATACCGTACCTCAGCATTCCGCCAAGCTTCGGAAGCATCTCAAACACGGTCGTCTGATGTCCCATCAACTGCAGATAATAAGCCGCGCTTAACCCGCAGGGGCCGCCGCCCAGTACGGCAATCTTCTTCCCGGTGCTCTCGGCACATGCCGGCGGATCGACCTCACCTGCAAAATCCGCCGCCACGCGCTTCAACCCGCGGATATTGATGGCATCGTCCACCATATTCCTGCGGCATCTGGCCTCGCACGGATGTTCGCAGATAAATCCGCAGGTAGTCGGGAACGGATTGTCCTTACGGATCAGGCGGATCGCATCCGCGTATCTCCCGTCTCTGACTAATGCGATATATCCCGGTATATCCACACGCGCCGGACATAAGGATACACATGGTACCGGCTGGCTGTATGTACAGATGCACCGTCCTCTCTCAATATGTTCGATATAGTCGTCACGGTATCCGATCAGTCCCTTGTACACCATATTGGCCGCCTCATAACCGATCGCACAGTCCGCAGACTCCATAATAGACACTGCCGTCTCTTCCATAATACCCAGTGTCTCCATCGTTGCTTTTCCGTCCAGAACATCTTTAATAAGATGATTCAACTGCCCCAGCCCGATACGGCACGGCACGCATTTGCCGCATGTCTGCGCATGACACAGCTCTAAAAATGCTCTTGCCATATCTACCGGGCACAGGCCCGGCGGGCTGGATTCGATCCGCCGTTCCAGATCTTTGTACAGACCTTCTATTACGATATCGGCACGGCTAGGAGAGTCAATCTCTAATCTACTCATTTTACGTTCTTTCCTCCCTCTTATTTAATTAATTTTTTTGTATAATTATTATAACATTTGTTGGGGAGTTTGTAATCCAATTTTCGATAATTTTTTCATTTGACAGAGTAGTCAGAATTTTACAGCACCAGATACTAGTACAACGAAAATTAAGTTTTGGATAGTTTGACGCAGAATATTTTCCTGAGAGTGCTGCTTCACAAACGCAGGCGTAGCGGTGGCTACGTCGAGGCTTGGGGAGTAGTGCTATCAGGGAAATAAACAAGTCAAACTGCCAATTACTTAATATTCGTTGTACTAGTATAACATAAATTAAGTTGTTGACAGTTTCAATATCTGGTATAATTCTTAAGGAAAGTATCAGATTCAGAGCAGACAAAGAGAGCAGCTTTATACAAAAGATAAAACTGCTCTGAATGTGATTCTTTCCAATTGTACCAAGCCGCGGA
>CAJTGB010000025.1 GCA_910575835.1 Lachnospiraceae bacterium
AACAATCTCAATATTCAATTTTTAAAGCAGCCACCGAAAGATGGCTTGTTTGTTGTGTGCTTAAGGTAATGGATACCCTCTACTTTTCATTTTCAATCTTAGAACCTCACTCAGAATGGTGCTTTGATGAATGCTGGGGAGATGTCGAAGATTGTAATATTGAAAAGAATGAAGCATGGCTTAATAAAAAGAAAGGACCAAACAGGAAATGGCTTAAATCAAATTCTTTTAAAGCCGCTAGAATTGATTTTACATATGACCTTTATACAATGAATCAATAGTATTTAGCACTCATTGATAAAGGTTACACCTTGCGGCAAAAGTCTTATGAGCGTAACTATTACGACGATGATGAACTTGACATACCAGAGGACGAAATAACATTATCTGATGAAAAATTTGGCTTAAAGGGCAGAGAATTACAGTATTTAGTGACACCAAAAGTCGAACGATATGTATTAGACTATTATGACAATAGACTGACGGGTAAAGGTTTATATGTAACGTATGACCGTGCAATGAATATTATAGATAACAGCGGATACACAAAAAACAAAAAAGAACACTTGAAAAAGGTTATTGAAGCAGTTGCAAAAAGCATGGTATAGCAAAAGTATTAGAACAGGTTGAAAATGGTAAAATAGCTGATTTAGGAAAATTGAAAACTGTAAAAGGATATTTGAAAGAGATAGAAAAACTGGGTATTAATCCAGTAACCATATCTTCCCGAATGAATGTGCCAAAGCAAACATTAAAGAACCAGAGCGGCGGCAAGGATTTATCAGAGAAAATATTATTCAATCTTGTAGATATCCTCTCTGCTTACGGCGACCAGATGGAAGATTATCAAAAACATGGCGTACCTGTAACTGATGAAGATTTAAAGGAAATAGATAAGTTATAAATATTCATATCTTCAAATATAAGGAGTGCTTATTATGGTAACATATAAATTAAAGGGAAATGAAAAAATAACAGAACACGAGAAATCTATGATAGAAAAGGCAAAAGAAAAGCCTATAGTCTATGATGAGGATTCCCCCGAACTTACGCCTGTAATGGAAAAAGCATTTCGATTAGCGGCAAAAAAGCGCAATGCGCAAAAAAGAGCATTCCCCATTTCCGAATAAAAGGAGAAGCAAAATGAATATAGAAATTATCCAGAGCCTATACCGTATTGAAAAAATAAAATGGTCTACGCTCTGCCTTGAACGTATGCAGGAAAGAGATATAAGCATAGATGATGTTGGTAACTGTATTATGTCAGGTGAAATTATAGAAGATTATCCTGATGATTTTCCACATCCAAGCTGTTTGATATTTGGGTATAGTATCAATCATAAGGTATTGCATACCGTCGTTGGTTCAGATGGAGAAGTATTGCATATCATAACAGCATATTATCCAAATACCATAAAGTTTATGGAAGATTTAAAGACAAGTAGGAGGAATAAATAGATGTGTATGTATTGTAAATGTAATGATTTAATCGAATCTACCACGACTCATGTAGTAAATTATAAGGGATGTGTGATTATCGTGAAAAATGTCCCCTGTGAAGAGTGTGAGCAGTGCGGCGCAAAGTATTATTCAGATGAAACAGCACGACAGTTAGAGAAATTAGTAAATACAGCCAAATCGCTTATGCAGGAGATTTCAGTAATCAATTATACAAAGGTTGCATAGCTTGATGATTAAGAGGTACTAAAAACATTATATCCTACAAAAAATGAACTTATAAAAATCAGGTGTGAATAGCGACAACAATACTTACTCAAAAATCTATACCCTAGAGCATCCCAATATGGCCATTCGGCTGTTTCATAAGATATAAATTGTACCCAACGATAGAAGACATAGGCCCCTGTGATGATTTTTTTTGAAACAGAAGAAGGAGCCATGCTTATCATAGCCCCTTCTTCCTATCCCGCCGTCATCTATATCTTCTCCACCTCTTCCGGCGTTATCTCCCTCTGCTTTAATTTTAAGTACACAACCTCCCTGAACAGCGCGTAGATCACTGACACAACCGGAATAAATATCAGCATTCCTACCACGCCCATCAGGCTGCCGCCCAGACTGACCGCCGCCAGCACCCAGATCGAAGGCAGTCCCACCGACCCTCCTACAACATGAGGATAGATCAGATTCCCCTCCACCTGCTGCAGCACAAGGAAGAGGATCACGAATATCAGCGCCTTCACCGGATCCTCGATAAAGATCAGGAATACGCCCACCCCGCAGCCTATGAACGCGCCGAATATCGGGATCAATGCGGTAAATGCAATCACGATCCCTACAAGCAGCGCATACGGAAGCTGCAGCACCGCCATGGAGACCACGAACATACTTCCCAATATGATCGCCTCCACACACTGTCCGGTCAGAAAGCTTGAGAATGTATTGTAAGTCAGGGACAACACCTCAAGCGCAGCCTCTCCGCGCCCTCTCCTGACAAATGCGAACAGCACCTTCTTCGCCTGCAGCCCCAGCTTCTCCTTCTGAAGCAGGATATAGATTGCGAATACGAACGCAATGAAGAATGTTGTAATCGCGCTTACGATACTTTTCGCCGCCGTGATCGTTGAGTCCAGCACGCTTCCGGCGCCGTTCTTGAAGAAGTCAAGCCCCGCTTCCATGATCTTATTCCAATCGAATTCAAGATCGTTCACCCAATCCATAATATCCTTGTTATTGTGAAATATATCCTCTGCCCATTCCTGCACTTTGGGGATGAACTCCTGAATACTCGTACCCAGATTGGCAAACGTAGTACCCAACTGCGGAATCAGCACAAACATCACAACCGCCACGATCCCGATCACGCCGAATACCACGATCAGCATACTGACCGGACGGGCGATCTTACACATATATTTCCTGCCCTTCATCTTACCCTCGTCAAACAGATGGCGCTGCACAAAATTCATCGGCACATTCAGCACGAACGCGATCGCACCTCCAAGAACAAAGGGAAATATAATGTGAAACACAAAGGCCAAAGCCCCCACCACAACATCATATTTCCACAGGCACGCCGTAGTCAGCGCCGTAAATACGATCAAACCTCTGATCTTCCTCACCGTCTCATTACTTAATTCCATACAAACCTCCGCACCAGTACAATCATATACTAATTTTTCATCAATTTAAGAAACTGTATCACCGGCAGATTCAAAAACGCCAGTGCGTACATTGTTAACAACCGTCCCGAACTCAGGTCAGCCACCTTGAATATCCCATGCAGCCCCGGAAGGAGAAGAACCCCCGTGATCAGCGCCGCACCCACAAGAAATGCACCTATTAAATACACATTATTACATATTGCCGGTGAAAATACAACCGGTCTGGATGATTTACAGTTGAAGCCATGCACCAGACGGCTCAGGCATAATGTCCCGAATGCCATCGTACCCGCAATCTTTGCATCACCGGTCCGGTATCCGATCAAAAATGCAATCACCGTCAACGCCCCGATACATAATCCTTCCGTCCCGATACACAGCAGATAATCTTTCGTCAGGATGGACTCCTTCATAGCCCTTGGCTTCTGTTCCATAACCTCCGCCCTGTGCGGTTCAAGTCCCAGCGCAATTGCCGGAAGGCTGTCTGTCAGAAGATTGATAAAGAGCAGATGCACAGGCTCGAACGGCACCGGAAGTCCCGCGACAGAAGCGAATAATACCGCCAGGATCGCGGCAAAATTACCTGATAACAAGAACTGGATCGCATTCTTGATATTCTGATAAATATTCCTTCCATTCTCCACCGCCTTGATAATCGTAGCAAAATTATCATCCGTCAGCACCATGGCAGCTGCATCTTTCGATATCTCGCTTCCCGTGATACCCATGGCGACGCCGATATCCGCCTGCTTAAGCGCCGGTGCGTCATTGACGCCGTCCCCTGTCATTGCCACGATATTTCCCTTATCCTGCCATGCACGCACGATCCGTATCTTGTGCTCCGGGGATACTCTGGCGTACACCGAGATTCCCTCCACGAACTCCTGAAGCTCCTGGTCCGTCATATTCTCAATAACAGCGCCCTCGCAGGCCTCTGAATCATCCTTGAGTATACCGATCCGTTTCGCGATCGCCGCCGCCGTCACCTTATGGTCGCCCGTGATCATAACCGGCTTGATGCCCGCCTGGATGCATCTGCCGACAGCCTCCTTCGATTCCTCCCGCGGCGGGTCCATCATAGCGATCAGCCCCAAAAACGTCAGATCTTCTTCATCCTCCAGGGATATCTCCCGCTCCCCATCAAGCTCCTTATAGGCAAATGCAAGGACACGCAGGCCGTCTCGGGAGAATTCCAAATTCTGCCGCTCTATCTCATCTCTGTCTTCCTGAGTGATTCCGGCCATCCGGTCCAATAACATATCCACAGCGCCCTTTACGACCGCAACATTCCGCTTACAATTAATATCTGTCTGCTCTTTGCCGTCATCCTCCGGCAGCCGCATCCTGTGCACCGTAGACATCCGCTTCCTGTCACTGTCAAAAGGCAGCTCCGAAAGCCTTGGGTAACGCCGTCTCACCTCCGCCACATTTACCCCAAGCTGCTGCGCCAGATTGATCAGCGCCGTCTCTGTCGGATCTCCGATCTCTGCCCCGTCCTCATTCGTAGAATCGTTGCAAAGGATACTGAAGCGAAGAAGCAGCTCTTGACTGCGGCTGTTAAGGTCAATCTCTTCGGCCGGTATCCGCCTTCCATCCACATAGTAATACTCTGCCGTCATCTTATTCTGTGTCAGCGTCCCTGTCTTATCCGAGCAAATGACCGACACGCTGCCAAGTCCTTCCACAGCCTGAAGCTTCCTCACGATCGCATGCTCTTTTGCCATCTTCTGCGTTCCGAAGGACAGCACGATCGTGACGATAGAGCTCAGCGCCTCGGGAATCGCCGCTACCGCAAGCGCTACCGCGAATAAAAACGCGTCCACCGCAGAACCGCCGCGCAGAATATTCATCCCAAAGAGAAGCCCGCAGAAGACCAGTATGATGACCGATAATTTCTTGCCGAATTCATCCAGACTCACCTGGAGCGGGGTCCGTTTTTCCGATGCGGTCTTGATCAGTCTGGCGATCCTGCCGACCTCTGTCTCCATCCCGATCGCCGTCACTACGCAGGTGCCTCTCCCGTAAGTGACAAAACTTCCCGAGAATACCCTGTTCGTCTGATCTCCGATCGCTGCGTCTGCGGGTACATCCTCTAACGATTTCTCCACAGGAAGACACTCTCCTGTCAGGGCGCTCTCGTCCGTCTTAAGGCTTGCACAGCTAAGCAGCTGCCCATCCGCAGGGATACAGTCTCCCGCTTCGATCACCACTTCATCACCGATCGTAACCTCCCTGGCGGGAATCTGCACCAGCGTCCCGTCCCTCACCACCTTCGCGGCAGGCGCCGACAGCTTCTTTAATCCATTTAGAGACTGTTCTGCCTTAACCGTCTGCACCGTACCAAGGACCGCATTCATTGTGATCACCACGAAGATCACTGCCGCACTCTCGGCGTCCCCCAGGAATCCTGATACCACCGCTGCAATAATAAGGATGATCACAAGAAAATCCTTGAATTGCTCCAGAAATATCTGTAAAACACTCTTCTTCTTCCCCTCTGCCAGCTCATTGTATCCGTACCGCTCTTGATTCTTTCTTGCCTGTTCACTCGTCAGCATATACATTTCCTCTCTTTCTTCTCACTTTTTCAGAAATATACTGTGTATAGAAGTCTCCTGGTTTTAGCATTCCCATATTGGGTATATTTGAATACAAAAAGAGACCCCTATTGCATATGAAAATATGCAATAAAAGTCTCACCATTTCATTACGATACGGATGACTGCTGTACCGGCCATCGTACTGACGACATCGTAAACGCCCCGGATCCAAAGCCCTCAGCAGCAGCCAAATATCCACGCAGGCATGGCTGCTTCGCGGGAATGATCCTCTTAAGACGCAAGTTACTCCCTTTTATTTGTTTCTAATATATACCATCCATCACGCTTCTGTCAATATTTTTTCAATTTATCATTCCTGCTCCTCACTCTTAAGCCGCTTGATCGTCAGCATATAGTGATCTGAAATCGCGTTGCAGATAGCCTCAACATCCCGGGTCTTACAGATATCGACCAATTCTCTGTGGATCGGATATTGTCTCTCCAGGACCGTCTGCTTGTCCACAAATCCCGCGTTACAGCTTATGATCTCGCCGTATTCCTGATCCTGCCATGCTTTCTTAAGGCGTGCAAGACCTGCTTTCTCTATAATGACCCCGTGAAACATGCACCCATAGGAAACTAACTTGCTATAATTCTCTATGGTCAGATTCTTCATCAATTCCAGAGCTTCTTCCATCCTTGCGATCTCTTCGTCCGTGAACTGCGCTTCATACAGGCGGACAGCGATCATCTCATAATTCGAACGGAGCAGATATGTCTCATAGATATCCTGTATGGTAATCTCTCGCACAGAACATCCCACATTCCTGGTATATTCAACCATTCCCTCCTGCTCCAACTGCCGAAGGGCTTCCCGTATCGGACCCCTGCTCACTCCCAGCTCATCCGAGAGATCCTGCTCAATGATCCTCATTCCCGGAGTCAACTCCTGATTCAGGATCTTAAGCCGGATCTCTTCTGATACATTTTCACGCAATGTCTTGAATGCCAATTTACCCATAAGCAGTCCTTTCCCGCCTGATTACTATTTATCATCACCTGTTCCGCTATTTTATCATTTTACCATAGCAGAGTCAATAAGGGAGATGCTGATATCTCAGAAAAACCGGGAAAAATGACCTTCCGCCTGTCATATCTCTTCTATATCTGTTGTTCTTTTTTCCTTACATAGTCAAGGATCATCTGCACGGCGCCCTCAACTCCTGTCTTGCCTACATTGACGACCATATCATAACATTTCGGATCGTTTCTTTTCGTTCCCGTATACCGCAGATAATATTCATTCCTCTTCTCGTCGCGTTCCTTAAGTTCTGCAAGCGTCTGACCCTGATA
The DNA here is from genome assembly GCA_910575835.1 of Lachnospiraceae bacterium. GTDB lineage: Bacteria > Bacillota > Clostridia > Lachnospirales > Lachnospiraceae > Sporofaciens. The sequence continues at coordinate 7,019 of CAJTGB010000025.1, forward strand.
ATATTCCTGCCCTTCTTTTTCCCTGTAATCGTCATCCGCATAGATAAAGAATGAATACGTGTGCGGCAGCTTAGCCAATACGAAGTTCGCGCACCGTCCAAGGAAGATCCCCGGCTCTTTCTTCGCGAGCTTCAGGATCAGCCTGCTCTGCTCCTCGAATACTCTGGTATCCACAACATCTTCCGCAACTCCCGCGCCCGGCATGGAATACGGGGAAAATGTCAGTGTCTCTCCTTCATTATAGGAATCCAGATATTTCTGGAGATTCTCAATACTGGCAGATTCCATACCGAATCTTTCCCCCAGCATACAGATGATCTGCCTGTCATATACCCGGCACTTAAGCTCCTTTGCCAATGCCTCCGCAATCTTCCTTCCGCTTGCACCGTAGAGACGGCCGATGGCTATATTGATCTGATTGCTGTACTTACCTGACTCGCCTGCCAAACCGCCATGCTGTGCCGAATCCAAGTCATCCGCCAGTTCAGGCACTTCGGCGTCTGCTTTGCCTTCTCTTGCGATCAGCTCTCTCATCATCTGATCATATTTCTTATCAAGCCTGTAGCATAACGCGATCAGGAACATGAGCAGCCAGATCGCGATCGGCACATACAGGTAGAAGCCCTTGATCACCGCGATCGCCTCAGCCGTCTGCTCTGCCGCAGTGGCCTTCAATCCGTCGAATGCCACCCAGGACAGAATACTTCCCATTATTGCAGATGTGAAGCCTGATCCTGCCTTCTGCCCCATACTCATGGATGAGAACATCAGCCCTTCGATACGAAGCCCTGTCTTCCACTGTCCGTATTCTATGGCGTCGCTTGGAAGAGAATACTGCACCCCGTAGAACGGGGCGATTCCGAATCCCCTCATGATACAGGTGAGGACTCCCAGAGGTATACTGGTAATATTCATCAGGAACAGAAGCTGTCCGGCAACACCAAGGATACAGCCCGCACAGATCAGGTTCCGTTTCCCGAACTTCGGAAGCAGCTTCGGAAGCAAAGCGATCCCGACGATCGTCGCGATCTTCTCGGATGCTGACAGCGGCATAACAAGATCAACGTCATTTAACACATATTGACAGTAATAAGTAAGATCCGTTCCGATAATAATCTGATATACCGTATAGAACAGCATCAGACCCAACGCGATCAGGAAATACGGATTGCTTACCGTGGCCTTAAGCGCCGTCCAGAACGGAATATTATCCTTGCTCTTCTGCGCCGTCTGCACCCGTTCCGTACAGGTCGCGTAGGTATTCAGCAGTACGAATACGGAGATAACTGCGTATACGGCCGTTACAAGAATCCACGCTGCCTGCTCATTGCCGGTCAGCGCCGCAACCTTATTGGTCAGAGGCAGCGTAAATGCCGTAATGACCATACTTGCCGTAATAGACAGGATCATACGGATATTGCAGATCACATCCCGCTCTCTCCTGTCACGGCTCATCAGCGATCCCAGCGCATGGAACGGCTGGCTGATCGCCGTATACACAACGGTATTCATGATGTTATAGGTCACAAAGGCATAGACGACCTTGCCCTTCGGCCCCATGCCCGGCATCGTAAAGAGCACGATAGCAGCCAATGCATAGGGCACCGCAAGCCTCAGTATCCATATCCTTGATTTCCCGTATTTGGAGTGAGTCCGATCGATGATGGTCCCCATCAGCACATCCGAGAATCCGTCGAATACACGGGACACCAGCATGATCATCCCCACAGAACCGGCGGATATGCCGACCACATTGGTATAGAAGTAGATCAACAGTGTCGTCGTCATCGTGTACATCAGCGTCAGAGCCGGGTCGCCGAAACAGTACGCCAGCTTTTCAGACATGGGCACCTTGATGAACTCATCCATATCTTTATTCTTTTGTTTATAATTCAATAGTTCCGCTACTGATTTCATAATTTTTCCTCATATTTGAAGCAATCCCTGCGGACTAGTAATTCAACAGCTCACGTTCGATGATTTCCCGCGCCTTCGGCGCTTCTGTATCCATACGTTCCGGATATCCGAAGATCGATACACAGGAGATCGCATCGCCTCCAACCTTGAACTTCTTATTTGCAAAATCCATTTTCCTCAGGGTCTCAAAGATACCTGCAAAATCAACGTCCCCCTCTCCCATCGGGTTATGCTGATGGATGGAGACATCCTCTCTTCCCATACTGTTCAGCCACGGCGGGTTCAGGATATATCTACAGTCTTTGGTCTGGTTGTATGTATCTGCAAATAATACATGGCTCAGATCATCGCCTGCATATTCCAGCATAGAGCGTACGTCGCCCACGCCTTTGTCATAGAAGAATCCATGCGGAGCGGAATATACATATTTCAGATTATCGGAGCGATAACTCTTCACCATATCACAGGTCTCGTTATTCAGCTCACAGAAATCCCACGGATGCGACTGGATCTCTACTCGGATCCCCTCCTTCTCGAACAGCGGGAGCAGTTCATCCATAGAACGGAACCACATACCGTTACAGATCTCCTGCTGGTTCGGATCGCCGGAAAGCTCCGTATTGATTACCTGTACGCCCATATTTACCGCGATCTCAACAATCCTTCTCCAATTCGCCACCGCCATCTTCCGCTGCTCCTCTGTCGGGCCGGACCAGCGGTACACAACGATAAAGGAAGAGATCTCTACTCCCGTCTCGCCAAGCGCCTTTCTATACTCCGTCTCGCATTCCCTCGAGAAAAGCGGATGCTTATAGAACGGATTAATGCGCGGATGCGGAGACTGTTCGATATACTTGTACCCCCAGTCCGCTACCTGATGTACCATATCGTTAATACCCATCTGTTTTGCCAATACGTCTACGTCAAACGCTATCTTCATTATTACTCTCCTTCCTGCTGCCGCCTGTTCTTATCTGGTATCTCAAACAGATCTATTACAGACCGGTATGCTCGGCAATGTATTTTCTTGCTTTCAGCGCATATTCAAACGGATTCGCCTTCGCCGGATCCTGCTCCGCCTCTACGACTACCCAGCCCTGGTAGCCAGCTTCCTCAAGTATCTTAAAAATCGGCGCAAAATCCACGTCCCCATCTCCCGGAACGGTAAATGTTCCCTCGCGCACTCCCTTTAAGAAGCTCCATTTCTCCTTCCGGGACTGCTCTGCCACACTCTTTCTCAGATCCTTCAGATGCACGTGGCGCACGCGGTCAACATATTTCCTCAGAACCTTCTCCGGGTCGATTCCCGCGAATGACAGATGGCCGCTGTCGAACAGAAGGAATACCAATTCAGGGTCTACGGACGCCATAAAACGATCGATCTCCTCTTCCGTCTGTACGACCGTTCCCATATGATGATGGAAGGTCAGCACCATTCCCTTGTCCTTCGCGATCCTGCCCAGTCTGTTAAGCCCTGTTGTAAGCAGCTCCCACTCCCCGTCATTCATGACATATTTGCCTTCCTGGATCGGGCGGTCCAACATTCCCTGGATACTGTAGCTCTGTTCGGATACGCCGATGCATTTTGCACCTACCTGTGTCAGGAAATCACACTGCTTAATAAAAGCTTCCTCCGTCTCCTCGTACGGTCTGCTGATCAGGAAAGAAGAAAACCACTGATTGCAGATCGTCACACCTCTAAGATCTAACGCTTTCTTCAGGACTGCCGGATCTGCCGGGTAGTGGCTGCCCACTTCCGATCCGGTAAATCCCGCAAGCGCCATCTCGCTGACAGTCTGCTCAAACGTATTCTCCTTGCCAAGATCCGGCATATCATCATTCGTCCATCCGATGGGTGCGATTCCAAGTGAAACCTTACTCTTGTCTAGCATCTCTTTTTGCTCCTTTACTGTTCGTATGATTTTAAGCGAAATACTTCTCTACAAACGCCTTCGTTACTTCCGCCGCCTTCTTCACGTTCTCCTCGTGTGACATCGCATAGTATTCCGGACGGAATTCCTCGATGGTGCACACGCCGTCGAAACCGATCTCCTTCAATGCGCCTGCGATCGCAGCATGGTCGATCACGCCCTCTTCCGGCCACAGTCTCTTGTCATCCCCGCAGGAACCAAGCGGAAGGTCTTCGCAGTCGTTCAGATGGTACGCGAAGATCTTCTTGCCGTCCGCGTTCTTAAGATCCTCGAGCTTAGAGCACATCTCATGGAAATGGAAGGTATCAACCGTGATTCCCACATTATCTCTGTCTACAGCCTTCACTACGTCATACGCCGTGCCAAACTGATTGATGGAGCAGTTCGGAGCGCCGCAGAATTCCAGGGAAATCCTGATATCAGAGCCTACCTTGTCAGACAGATAGCGAAGTCTTGCAACTGCCTCTTCCTTAATCTCGGACACACTCTTATCCTTCACGTCAAACTGCGGAACCGTGATCAGCATCTTCATACCGATCGCCTTGCACACCTCGATAATGAAATCCGTCTCCTCGTCGATCTCTTTCACACCGGCCTCATCCCTCTGGTTGAAATAGATCAGGGTATTATACGCCCATGGTTTCAGATGATGGTTCTTAAACCAGTCTGCCAGTTCCTCCAACGTATGCTCTTTCAGATAGTCCTTCACGCAGTCGAACCTGATCTCAATATAATCAAAACCATATTTCTCACATGCTTCCAGATCAGCCATGAGGGACTGTCCCTTACACTCCAATGCTGTTGCTTCATTAAATCCTAATTTCATAATCGCGGTCTCCTTTTCATCTATTTTCTCTGCTTTTCCTGCCTTACTTGCTTTACTTGCTTTTCCTGCTAATTGCATATTATTTCATAATATTGCTTTGTTTGCCTGTCTGCTTATATCTTACTTTGATTTACTTATTTGCGTGCCCGTGTACGCTCGTCTAAAAAATATATACCGCCTGCCGCGGGATCTTTGACTAGCATAAACTCCGGCTTCTTGGCCGTAATATCCTTCTTACTTATAAAACTCCGGCTTCTCAACCGTAACAACCTTCTCGATATTGCCCGTTTCCTGTGCCTTTACCAATGCGTCTGCGGTAACTGCCGCCAGATATCCGTCCCATGTGGTAGGTCCTTCGATCACATCTTTTGCAGCACAGTCAACCCAGTTCTGGATCTCTGCATCATAAGCATCCTTGAACAGTACGAAACAATCCGTTGTGATCTCTGTAGAAGCCGCCGCATTCTTCCTGATAGAAGGAGCCATCGGAGCGCCCATCTTAAGTGCACCGTCCTCGCATACTACTTCGCAGTTGATATCGTATCCGAACTTACAGTTTACAAAACACTCTACATCGATACAGATACCGCTCTTCGTACGCATCAGCATGATCTGCGGATCCTTGAGCTCAGAGTGAGAATACTTCGTAACCTTCGGCATGATCACCTGCACACTCTCATAATCATCATTGACCAGCCAGTGACACAGATCTATCTCATGGATCACCGTATCATGTACCGCCATCGGTGTATTGTAATTCGTCCCCACCTCAGGATTCCTGTGCGTACAGTGTATCATCAGCGGTTCGCCGTACTCGCCCGTCGCTATCGCGTCCTTGATCTGGTTATATCCCTTGTGGTAACGGCGCATGAATCCCAGCTGGATCAAATGTCTGCCGGAGGCTGCCTCCGCGTCCATTACCTTCTTGCAATCCTCTGCCGTCGTACAGAGCGGTTTCTCACAGAACACACGCTTGCCGGCCTTGATCGCTTCAAGAAGATCGTCAACATGTGCGAATCCCGGCGATACGACCAGAACCGCGTCAACATCAGGATCGTTGATCAGCGCTTTGCCGTCCGTATAGACCTTGGCTCCGCCTGCGATCTCGGCCGCCTTCTTCGCTCCCTCTTCAAATACGTCTGAAACTGCCACAACCTCGGCTCCCTGGGTTCTCTCTGTGATCCTCTTGATATGATCTCTTCCCATTCCGCCGCATCCGATAACTCCTACTCTTAACATTTTGTTTTCCGCCTTTCTTGTTTTGTTTTATTTTTACTTTTTTGCTTGTTTCTTTATGTTGTTATTTTAGCATTGCGTTCACGTGAACGCAATATGTAATTTGCACAAATATAACAAAATGATTTTATCTATTATGACTATCCGTTAAAAAATACACAAAAAAATTGTGCAAAATATATGTTTTACCAACATATAATCTGCACAATTCTATACATATTGTCTCTGTTCTTCTTATAGAGCTTCGATGTGGAACTCATCCTGACAGCTCCGGCCTTCGTTCTTCACTAATAATTCATGTTCGTCATAGGAACGCATTCCGTTCACACGCAAGATCTCTCCAATATTCTGCCTGCTGTTCGGAATAACCCTGCTCTGCACCCATCTGAAACTCCACATAGAATCCACATGCCGGATTCCTTTTTGCAAAAATAAAGAAATCATAAACGGAGCTTCCTTTTCACTAACATTTTCCGGAACATCTATTGTATAAATTTTATTTTCTTCATCATAGTTCAAAATAGCCACTGTTTTATTCCGGCCGTTTCTCTTCACTGCATATCTCTTCAAAATGACACCACCTTTTCCAGACCATTTCCCATATTTTTTCAATATGTTTTTGTGTAAGAATCCTCTCTATCCCCTCTAAAATATACTTCTTATCCTCTTGCTTCAATACATTGATCTTTAAGTCCGCGTTATCTGGTATCAATGACAGATTATACTCCAATGACCTGGACCCTATATAATTATTGGCCAGAAAATCCTGCATGACATCTGTTTTATCAAGCGCCTCCTCATCTCCGTATGTTGAAAAAAGCAGCGACACTCCCTGATCGAATAACGGTGCCAGCCTTATGCTCTCATCTTCTATACTTCGTAAGACTTCCAAATTGCTCCCATGCCTGTCTCTGTTTGCAATTAAATAATCGACACACAGTGACTCCTTATTTCGCTTTTGCAGATCATAAAACATATCATATGCAAGTTTTTCTTCATTATTCCGGCAGAAATTATCTGATACAGAAATCCATGTTTCCAACTCTTTTCCATCTATCATTACCCGCGCATAGATGACTCTATATTCTACATGCGGTATCCCCAGAATATCCATAATTCTGCTTACAATTAATTCATTGATACACTCATGGCCAAACACTCCGCGATAACTATCATAATTAGACAATTTGTAATATATTCTTTTTCCGTCAATTTCGTCGTAAGCCTTTAAAAAGCGAGATTATACTTCGTCTTGATCACGATCTCCGTATAAGCGAATTCCTTCTCCGGCTCTTTCCCGTCAAATATCTTCTCAAACAATATCATAACCGGCTCATAGCCTTGCCTGTAGCCATCCTGTCCGATCAGGAAACGGATCTTCCCTTCCTCCAGATATTGTACATTCTGGGCTGTCAGATCATTGGAGATCACCTTCACCTTATCCGCCAGACCAAGATCGTTAAGAGCCTTACAGACTCCCTGGACACCGGATGCCGCAAGATAAATACCTGTCAGATCCTCATATTCCTTCAGCATCCCGTTGGTAATCATCTCTGCCATACGGTTATCATCAAAAGCATACTGGACATCCAACACCTGCATATCCTCTCTCAGCATTGCAAATTCCTTTAAAAATCCTTTCGTCCGGTTCTTATGCCCATAAGCGGCAGGATAACCGGATATCACAAGAACCTTCCCGGATGCCGGAAGAATATCCGCCATCAGCCCTGCCGCTACTCTCCCGCTCTGATAAGTATCCTGTCCGACAAAACAGAGACGCTTCGACTCCTCGATATCAGAGTTGAATGTAATGACCGGGATCTCCGCGTCCGCCAGTTCATCGACCGTCGCTTTCAGCTTCTCATCATCCACCGGAACGACCGCAATCCCGTTGCAGCCCTTCTCCTTTAACTCATACATCGCCGCAACCGCTTTCCCCGCATCAAAATCATCAATCTTCCGAATGATCACATCCGCTCCCAGACGCTCTACCTCGGCCTTGGCATCTTCCGCTCCTTCGATGACCTTCTCCATAAACGGCGTATTCGCCGCCTGGATGATCACACCGATCGTGATCGACCTCTTCGACATCGCCAACGCTCTGCCCGCCCGGTTTGGCTGATATCCCATCTCATCTGCGATCTTCCGGATCCGGTCCGCAACCTCCGCATTGATCCTTCCCCTGTTATTCAAAGCTCTGTCCACAGTGCCCCTGGAGACTCCTGCCGCTTCCGCTATCTGCTGCAAGGTTACAGCCATCTCATTTCCTCCCTGTCCGCAGCAGTCATGTACATGCTCTATTGCCGCCGTTTTCTTGTCTTTTATTATAAATACCATAAAAACAATTGTCAAACCTACAATCCATTCCCCAAATCTTTTATTCTCTTAATTGAACTCTTCATTCGGTTTCTATTTATCACATAGGTTTTGGAGCTGTACAATTTTATACATTAGTACATACTATGTATTGACATATACATACATTTATTGTATTATGCAAACATAGCAGGAGGGTTGATTATATGGCAACAACAAGCATTACTATCCGAATGGATGAAAAGTTAAAAAAACAAGCTGAAATTCTTTTCGAAGACATGGGATTGAATATGACAACAGCTTTTACTATGTTTGCAAAAGCTGTCGTCCGCCAAAATAAGATTCCTTTTGAAATTACAGCCGATCCGTTTTTTTCAGAATCTAACATAAGAACATTGGAAGAACGCATTGCTAAGATCGAATCCGGTCAATCCGTTCCGAAAGAACATGACTTGATCGAGGTGTAATGATGGGAATACTGTGGGAAGACGATGCCTGGCAGGAATATCTTGATTGGCAAACGCAAGACAAGAAAACGTTGAGACGGATAAATAAACTCATCAAAGATATTCAAAGAACTCCTTTCGACGGAATAGGTCATCCTGAACCTCTATCCGGTAATTTAAGTGGATGGTGGAGCAGGCATATTGATGAGAAGAATCGTATCGTATATAAGACTGTTGGCAATCAGACAACGATCGTATCCTGTCATGGACATTATAACGACAAATAAACGAATGGGGGTATCAAATCTAGTTCATTTTTGTGTATTTTATCCAACTTCCATTCCTATTCACATCACACTGACAGCACTATAGCAAATAACCCCGCAGGAATCAGAACTATCTTTTCCTGATCCCCGCAGGGTTTCGCCTTGACAACAATATCTATAATTTTAAACCATAATCTCAGAGATCTTAACCGGACGATGCTCCTCTAATGACTTCTTCGCCGCAAGACCCATCAATACAGGCTGCAAGCCGTCTTCAACTCCAAGCGGAGCATCCGTATTATTCTCAATCGCTTCGATAAAGCACTTGATCTCCTTCGCATATGCATCCATGTAACGCTCCAGGAAGAAATGCAGCGGCTTCTCGCCTGTTACACCGTCCACATTGCTTATCACTGCCGCACTTGCCGCATCATTGCCGGTAGCAACCATTCCCTTGGAACCGAACACTTCCGCTCTCTGATCGTATCCGTATACAGCCTGTCTGGAGTTGTCGATCACTGCGATCGCACCGTTCTCCATCTTCAGAGTGATCACTGCGGTATCTACGTCTCCCGCCTCTCCGATTGCCGGATCAACAAGTACAGCCGCCTCTACATACACCTCCGTTGCATTGCATCCTGCAAGGAAACGTACCATATCAAAATCATGGATCGTCATATCCAGGAACATTCCGCCGGACACCTTAACATAGTCTGCACACGGCGGCTCCGGGTCTCTGGATGTGATCTTGATGATGTGAGTATCACCGATCTTGCCTGCTGCCACAGCATCCTTCACTGCCTCGAAGTTGTGGTCAAATCTGCGGTTAAAACCTACCTGATACTTCACCGGATTCTTCTTAAGCGCATCGATCACTTCCTTGATCTTAGCCACGTCATGATCGATCGGCTTCTCGCAGAATACGTGCTTTCCTGCATTGATCGCCTCCACAGAGATCGGAGAATGCGTATCTGTGGAAGAACAGATCAGCACCGCGTCAATCTCTGGATCTGCGATGATCTCCTTGTAATCCTTCGTCGTATTCTCCACACCCATCTTCTTCGCCCATGCGGCCGTCTCGTCATTCATAAATGGATCCGCAAGGCTTTTGATCCTCGCATTGCCCACCTTCGTACAAATACTCTCAACATGAACTCTTCCGATTCTTCCTGCTCCGATAATACCTACTGTAACCATAATCTTTTATTCTCCTTTCAAACCATTCGCAAACGTATTTTATAATCCTGTCTTCTCTGCAATAAACTTTCTTGCCTTGATCGCATATTCCAGCGGATTCGCCTTTGCCGGATCCTGCTCTGCCTCTACCAGCATATATCCCTCATAACCATGATCCTCAAGAACCTTGAAAATAGGATCGAAATCAATACATCCGTCTCCCGGTACGGTAAATGCTCCCTGTCTTACACCCTCAAGGAAGCTTAAGTTCTCTTCCTTCACCTTCTTAACGATCTCCGGGCGGATGTCCTTCAGGTGCACATGTTTGATTCTGTCCACATATTTGGTAACCATCTCAAGCGGATCTGCCCCGCAGTATGTAAAGTGTCCGGTATCAAACAGCAGGCTTACATACTCTGGATCTGTATTCGCCATCATGCGCTCCACCTCGTCCGGGTCCTGCACAACCGTTCCCATATGATGATGGAAAGTAAGTGCGATTCCATATTCGTCTTTGGCGATCTTGCCAAGACGGTTCATACCCTCGCAGAATGTCTTCCACTCATCATCATTCATCACATACTTGTGTCCGAAGATCGGTGTGTCCTGCTGCCCCTGTACGCTGTGGCTCTGTTCGGAAGCGCCGATCACCTTAGCTCCCATCGCTTTCAGGAAAGTAAGCTGTGCACGGAATTCCTTCTCCACCTCTTCAAACGGCTTCGTGATCAGGAAAGAAGAGAACCACTGGTTGCAGATCTCGATTCCTCTTAACTCCAAAGCTTTCTTAAGCACCTCCGGATCCTTAGGGTACTTGTTGCCTACCTCTGACCCGGTGAATCCTGCCAGCGCCATCTCGCTGACACACTGTTCAAATGTGTTCTCTCCTCCCAGATCCGGCAGATCATCGTTCGTCCACGCAATGGGAGCGATTCCAAGTTTTACTTTGCTTTTGTCAAACATCTTTGACTCTCCTTTCTCTATATCAATTCTTTTTTCTCTTTGTCTCTCTGAAAAAAATATACCATATCCGTACATCTAAAAAAACACTCTTTTTTTTAGTTTTGTTGTTTTGTTTATTCCGTCAGATAAATGTTGTCTTATTTTTAGGTATGAACATTTTTTCTCCGGTAATCCACCGGGCTGCACCCGTTTATTTTCTTAAATGCCTTAGAAAAATAATGATAATCGTTGAACCCGGCTTCCCGCGCCACCTCCTTTATCTTGCCGTTCGTGCCCCTAAGCAATGCCCTGGCACATTCCATTCTCAGATCCAGCAGATAAGACGAGAATCCGATTCCCAGCTCCTGCTTGAACAAAAAGCTTAAATACGCAGGATTCAGTTCCGCCGCTTTCGCAGCGTCCGATAGTCCGATCTGCTCTTTATAATGCGCGTGCAGATAATCCACTGCCCGTCGGACTGCCGCACCTGCATGCTCCGGCAGCGCCTTCCTTTTCTCCATGAATAACCGGATCCCGTAATCCTCGCACACTGACATAAGCTGTCCGATCCTGATAATTCCGGCGTACTCTTCCTGCGGCCGGTCCATCTTCAGCCGCTCATCCAGAGATCTTATCCAGTGGAGAACCAGACGGGGATCTGTATGTTCCTTGCAGAATACTGCGGACACCTTCTCAAATCCGTCCTTCATATTCTCATACTGGCGGCATTCGGCGTAATCCGCCGCATGCTCCAGGACCTCCTGCGCCTCACGGGGCAGTATCCTTCCGATCCCCGGACAATCTTCATAATACAGAATTCCCTCTTCTTCATAAAAGCTAAGCTTGACCGTCTCTCTGGCCTGCTGGTATGCCTGACGGATTCCTTCTTCTCCAAAACATATCCCGCTCACTCCCACGAAGAACGCATACTCCTCGTCTTTGCAGCAGCGGAAACATGCCGTGGCAATGCCGGTCAGCCTTTGCTTCATCAGACTGTCCCTGTGCATTCCAGACATATCCAGGAAACAGCAGAAAACTCCCTCTCCCAGATACACGCTTTCCGCACGTTCCAATCCCGTCCCGGGCGAATCCCTCACGCATACGCCTGTCTCTCCAGGCGCCGCCCCGTCATAGATATCCTCGGCCCTGCGTTCCAGTTCTCTTGTAAGCTTCCGCAAGAACCTCTGCGCGTACTGCTCCAGCTCCAATTCACTGTATTGATACTTTAATGTTCCCCAGGACGGGATAAACAGATTGATTACCGCACTGTTGACATATTTCGCACGGATACCCGCTTCTTTCCTTCTTTTCTCCCTCTCATCCGCGGTAAAGCTGCCGGCAAGAAGTCCGTTGAAGAAGTGATATTTCAGCGATTGCCTGCCCATCTCCATCAGCCGTCTGGTTTCATCATTTTCCCGGAACATCTCTTTCTTATCCTGAAGCTGCCTTGCCGTATGGACAAGCATCTCATACAGGCTGTCTTCATTCAGGGAATTCTTAAGCACATACTCGTCGGCCCCAAGTTTCATGGCCTCTTTCACATATTCAAAATCATCATGACAGCTAAGTACGATAATATATACGGTATGATTGGTCTCCCGTATCCTTCTGATCAGTTCGATTCCATCCATCAGCGGCATAGAGATATCCGTGATCACCACCTCCGGCCCTAGCTGCTCCACAGCAGTAAGCGCTTCCTCGCCGTCCCTTGCATCGGCTACGATCTGATAACCCGCCCGCTCCCACGCATTAAGCTGCTTCAGATAGCTCCTCACCAGAAAATCATCATCCACAATCACAGTCCTGATCATATCCTTGCTCCCTTTCCCTTGGCACATCACAATGCGTACCTGTCCTGCTCCCTGTATGCCGGAAGACACAGGCAGATCTTCGTTCCCGCTTCACTGCTCTCGCAGACGACTCTGCCGGCGCTGCCATAATACAGCTGCAGCCGTTCTTTCACATTCGCCACTCCGATTCCAGACAGTCCTCTCGCTTTCTTCTGCTTCTGCTGCAAAAGCTCTTCCATCTGCTCCTTCGTCATGCCTCTGCCATTGTCCTGCACCCACAGCTGAAGCTGCCCTTTGTCCACATTTCCGCCGATCACGATCCTGTTCCTGCCTGCTCTCAGATCCAATCCGTGCAGGATCGCATTCTCTACAAGCGGCTGGAGCATCAGCCTTGGAAGGAAACACGGCAAAGCATCCTGCTGTATCTGATAATCCGCCTCGATCTCTTCTTCATAGCGCATACGCTGCAGATTCATGTAATTCTTTACAAAATGTATCTCCTCTGCAACAGTGACGAATTTCCCTTTCTTATTGATGCTTGCCTGAAGAAGCTCTATAAAGTCTTCGAGCAGCCCGCCGATCTCTGCCTCGCCCTTTAACAGCGCGGCGTATTTGACGGAATTCAATGTATTATACATAAAATGCGGAGTGATCTGATACTGCAGCGCTTCAAGCTCCGCGTCCTTTTTAAGCATTTCCTCCTGCACCAGCTGACCGATCAGGCTTTCAATATGGCCCAGAATATCGTTAAATTCTGCCGACAGGATACCGATCTCATCCTTCGTGGTCACTTCCACCCTGCGCTCCAGCTCACCGCCGCTCACCAGGCTCATTGTCTCCGTCAGTCTCCTAAGCGGCTGATACATAGCCTTCGTGATCAAAACCATCAGAACCGCTGCACTGCCAAGGACCGCCAGGAGGATCGCCGCCAGGTAAAAACGCATCTCCCCTAAGTCGGCCAGCACTTCCTTCTTCTCTGTCTCCATCTGAAAAGAATATCCCAGGAAATCCGTCCGGTACCGCACACAGATCATATCCTGCTCTGCTGCCGCTTCCTGCCCGGCGTCATAAGGCCGCCCCGCATCCTCCAGCGTCTTTGCAGACACGATCCTGCCGTCCTCATCAAGGAGCACTGCCCTTGAACTTCTCCCGTCTTCCAGCTTATCAAGATAATTATAATACAAGGTCCGTTCCTTCAGGCAGCTCATAACATAAGCACAGACCTCACCGTTATCCGCTTCTACCGGACTTACGAACACCAGGATGTGATCCTGCTTTTGCAGCGGGTCCCCGATCAGCGCCGGCGTAAGGGAAGTCATACCCGTCTTCCTGATCTCTTCGATCTTATCCTCTGATATCCCCTTTTGGTATACCGGATACTCCAGTGATGTCACGATCATCTGCTTCCTTGGAATCACCAAGCATACAGAAGCCGCCTCACTGTTCCTGTCGGAATAGCTCCGAAGCATTCCGGCAAGGTTCGTCAGACATTCTTCCTTTCCGCCTGACAGATACTCTTCTGCTTCCGACAGAATCTCCTCATCACAGGATGCCTGCACCGTAAGGAAATAGATCTCTTTCAGAGATTCATCCAGTGCGTCTCCCATCTGACGTACTCTGCCGTAGAGATTCTCCACATAATCCTCTTCTATCATCCCGGCAGATCTCTGATAGAACATCACAGTGATCAGAACCACTGCACACCCCGTCACTGCAAGCATCACCAGGATCATCTTGCTTCTCATACTGCGGAACATACTCTGTCTCCTAAGCCGGCATCACATGCGGCTACTCCCACTCGTCTATATTATCCTTCGTTAAAATATCCGCTTCCAATATCCGGTCCTCCAGCACAGAGCTGTCGTTCCCTCTGTTCTCTGCAATGAACCGGACCGTCTCATATCCGATATCATATCCTGACTGGGCCGCCAGTGCGGCGAGTTCGCCGTTCTCAACCGCGGTCAGGGCATCCTGCTGGGCATCCACCGTCATGACCGCTACCTGCGATTCTCCCAGATATTGCCGGATCCCCAGAGCCGTGACTCCGCTTGTTGCAAATATACCGTCAATATCCGAATATTCTGAGAATATCCTTGATATCTCCTCATCTGAGATCAGAAGATTCGCATACCCGCTCTCGACAAACACGATCTCTATATCTGTATTCTCTTCTATATATGATCGAATACCCTCCATACGCTCAGAATGCGCCGTCTGCCTTAAGTCTCCCGTAACGATTCCCACTTTTCCGCGATTCAAAAGCCTCGCCGCCATATTTGCGGCAAGTTCTTCTCCCGCTTTCCGGTTATCAATTCCTATGTACGGAATTCCCTCTGCCAGGATCTTCGTATCATATGCAACGATTCTTATCCCCGCCTCTTCTGCTTCCGCCAGATACGGAGCATCATAAGAAGAGATCGGAGAGATCGCTAATGCGTCCACATCCTGTCTGATCAAATCATGGATCATCTTCTTCTGCATCCTGTCGTTAGACTCCGAATCAGGAGAAATAATCTTGACAGACACGCCGTAATCCTTGCCCGCCTTCTCCATGCCTGAGCATACGGACATCCAGTATTCACTGTTCCTTGATTTCGTGACAACACCGATCGTATACGGCTTCTCGTCGGACTTTGTTTTCTCATTGCGTGCACATCCAGTTACCGCACAGACTCCCAGCATAATTGCCGCTGCGAATCTTACTGCTCTGCTGTTCCGGTCAAAGCTTCCCATCTCGCTGCCCCTCTGTCGGTTTTCCCCTGTATACAGGCTGTTCTTCTTAATTTCTACACACTTTCTCTATACCATAATATACAAAATATATGCCTGCGTGTCAACACATAATTTGTAGTATTTTACATAAAAAGCACGCAATTTTTGCGTGCTTTTATAATTCTGCAGACGTTCTTCATTTGTCTGCCGTCCAAAGAGCCAATTACTCCCGATTTCAATTGCCTTCTCTTTCCTGACTGTGCTATACTGAATTCACTATGGAGGATATTTTAAATGGGAATTTATTTAAATCCGGGGAACGACGGCTTTTTAGAATCCATCCGTTCCCGAATCTATGTAGACAAAACCGGACTGGCAGCATGTACGAATGAGCTGATCAATACAGAAGAAAAATATATCTGTATCAGCAGACCGCGGCGTTTCGGAAAATCCATGGCGCTTAAGATGCTCGCCGCTTACTACAGCCTTGGATGCGATTCCAGGGAACTATTCAAGGGAAAGGTTTTGGAGAATGCTGACAGCTTTACAGAGCATCTGAACAAGTATGATGTGATTTTTCTGAATATACAACAGTTTTTGATCGGTGCAAAAGACCAAAGCGTAACCGATTATCTGGAACAAGAAGTTCTCGAAGAGCTCCTGACAGAATACGGCGGATACCTGACAAGACAGGATAAGGGGCTTGCCGATACATTAAAAAGAATCTACGCAAAAACAGGTAAAAAGTTCATTTTCCTGATTGACGAGTGGGATTGTGTCATCCGCGAAAGACAAAAAGAAGAAGGGCTGCAGAAGCAATATCTTGATTTCCTGCGGGGGCTTTTGAAGGATCAGCCTTATGTTGCGCTGACCTATATGACAGGTATCCTGCCGGTAAAAAAATATGGGGAACATTCTGCCTTAAATATGTTCTGGGAATATTCGATGTCAGGTCAGGATATCTTTGAAGAGTACACCGGATTTACTGAGAAAGAAGTACAAAAACTGTGTAAACAGTTTGATATGGATTTCCCGGAGACGAGTCACTGGTACGACGGTTACAGATTCAGCAAATATCACCATATTTATAACCCGAGATCTGTTGTCGCAGCAATGCAGACTCACAGATTTTCCAATTACTGGACTTCGACGGAGACCTATGAAGCGCTGAAGGTTTATATGGATATGAACTTCGACGGACTCCGTTCAGACATCGTAAAAATGCTCGGCGGTGAACATGTCAGGGTAAACACCCTAAGCTTTCAGAACGATATGCGGACATTGAAGACCCGGGACGACGTACTGACGCTGTTGATCCATCTCGGTTATCTCGGCTATGATCAGGAGAGAAAAGAGACCTTTATTCCTAACAGAGAAATTGCCGGAGAATTTGAAAATGCAATGAGCGTCGGCGGTTGGGCCGAGGTTATGCGCGTTCTTAATTCCTCCGAAAGACTTCTTGCGGCAACGCTTAACGGAGATGAAAGCTGCGTTTCCGAAGGGCTTGACAAAGCGCATACAGAAGTGGCTTCCATCCTGACCTACAATGATGAAAATTCTCTTGCCTGTGCCATAAGCCTTGCCTATTACAGCGCAAGAAAGGATTATCTGATGATACGTGAACTGCCGTCAGGACACGGCTTTGCGGATATTGTACTCTTACCGCTGCCTGCAAAAACAGAAAAGCCCGCACTTGTAATAGAACTGAAGTACGACAAGTCTGCAAATGCAGCAATACAGCAGATAAAGGACAGGCATTATACTCAGTCTCTTGTGAATTATACCGGCGATATCCTGCTTGTCGGTGTAAATTATGACAAGGAATGTACGAATAAGCCTCATAGCTGCCAAATAGAAAGATTGAAGCTCTGATACACCTATTGGTTAGGAGGCTGCCCAACTAATGAGCAGCCTCCTAACCGATAGGGCTATCTAATCCGTGTTACAATTCTCCTCTTGCTTCTCTTGCCATCAGTTCCTCCATAACGGACGAATATTTCTTATCAAGCTTATACAATGCCAATGTGATCACCGCGGCCCCGGCCACAATAACCGGACCGAACTTGTAGATCGTAACAATACAGTTCAGGGCAGATTCCGGCTGTACAGCACTTCCTTCAGACGAACTGATATAACCTGCCGCAGAGAGCATCCCTGTCATAATCGCCGATGCCAGTCCCGCACCGACCTTCGTTCCGATAGAACCGCCCGCGAAGATCAGGCTTTCCTGGCGAATATGCGTCTTCCACTGACCGAACTCAACTACATCCCCGATCATTCCGAATACCGCAGCGTTCAAAGGCGCCAGACCGATCGCGCGGAGCACGCAGCTTCCCACCATCCAGGTAAAATCATACGGATTCAGGAAGAATATCAACTGGCCGGCCAGTGCGATCACTGCTCCCGCAAACGCCGCATTCCGCTTGCCGTACTTCTTGATCAGCGGTGCGCATAAGAAGATACACACAACCAATACCAGCGTCTCTGTCAGATACAGCGCACTGTACATCCAGGTATCGTTATGGAATATGTATTTGCAATAATAAGGAAGAATCGTTCCCGATATACCAAAAGATACGCTCTGCAGCATCCACAGCACAAGAACCGCCCAGAAATACTGGTTAGATACCAGAGCCTTCAATCCCTTTCCGGCGGAAACCTTCTGTGCTTCTTTCTTCGCAGCGATCACTACGGTCTCTTTGCATTCCAGGAAGCAGATCACCAGAAGAATCAACGCGATCACGGCCCACACTGCCATTGTCTTCACCCATGCAGCCTGATCATCCCCGAAAAATTTTACCAGAGGAAGTGTAAAAGTTACTGCCATAATTCTTCCCAGCGGAGACAGCCCCATCCTGACAACGCTCAGCATATCTCTTTCTGCTGAAATACGTGTCATCATTGCAGAAAGGCTTCCGTAAGGAAGATTGACTGCCGTATAGCACACTGTCGTACAGAAGTTATAGGTCACAAATATATAGACAGCCTGCACCATGGCAGTTGAATGCGGCACGGTAAATAACAGGACGGCTGACAGTGCATACGGTACGCTCATCCACAGGATCCAGGGTCTTGATTTGCCCCATTTTGAATTCGTACGCTCCACGATCATTCCCATGACCAGATCTGAAACTCCGTCAAACAGACGCGAGATCAGCATGACCATTCCGATCGTCGCCGGATTGATTCCCACATAATCTGTATAAAAAAGTGTAAGCAATGTTCCGACCATTCCGAATATTACATTACATGCCACATCTCCGCCCGCATAAGAGACCCTCGTTCTCCAACCGAGCCTGTTTCCTTCCATAGAATTATCCTTCATCTTTGTCTCCTCCCTTTCTTAGCTCCGGCTCTTGCCGGTACAAGTGCGGTCACTTGCTGTTCTGTTCTTATCTTAAGATTAGGATATCAGACATTCTATGGTATCAGAATCCGTACATTTTTTAGATTTCTTAGTATTTTACAAGTTGTCATGAATTTGACAATATTTTGTTGTCTTATTTTTAGTTAATCTTCATCCACCGGCACCATGAACACATCATCATAGCTCTCGCCCGGCAGCCGCCCAACGACATAGACCGGATATAGCTCCTTGTCTTCCTGCCAGAGGATATATTCATCTTCATTTTCATCTCCAAGTCCGGTGACATTAACCGTATGATTCATATAGATGTATGACATATACTCTGTCAGCAATTCCTGCACACCGTTTTTTGACTCTGCAAATCTCCTGATATCCTCATTCGCTTCAAGCATCAACAGCTTTGACGCCTTCTCTTTATCACAGTAAAAACGCCGTTCCGTCTCTCCTTTGTCCGTCTCCGCATAATACGTCCATTCGATCTTTCCTGCATTTTCGATCAGGCACAGAAGCAGGATCGCCTTCTTCTCCATCCGTCTATGAAAATCGATCTCATCCTGCGGCTGGTCCTCGTAATGAATCGTTAACACATACGGCTCTTCTTCCGTCTGAAGCTCTATTGTACGCTTCATATCAGGAAACAGCCCCATACATTCCATCAGCTTCCCATCAGCCGCCGCGTCTCCCACATATGGATTCCTGGCCTTATATAGCGCCTGGGCATAAGGAGACACCTCGTATTCTTCTTTTAGTTCTTCTGCACTTTTATCAGAAAATACCAGATAATACAAGATCTCTCCCGTATTTTCCTCTAATGCATGCTGCTTCGTCTCTGTGTTCATGAACTCCTGACAGATCGTTCTTCTAAACTCATCCTGCCCGCCTCCCAGAAGATGCCACGCCGCCAGAACCAGATCCTCTCCCTTTTCCGCTCCCTTCCATCCGGTCTGAGCGTCCAGATAATAATTCTCAGCCATTCCCTGATAATCATAATCTCCCGGTGAAGTTATATTTCTGACCTCTCTTTCTTCACCTTCAAACCTGTTCTGGAATATGAATCTCCCGTTAGACAGCTTCCGCTTCGCATTCATGGTAAATATCCCGCTTCTTTTCACACCTGCCTTGTCAAGGTCAACTGCTCTCACGATTTCATAGCTCCGCATCTCGCCCTCGTGATAATACTCTTTATAAATCAGGAAGCTCTGTATCTTCTTTGAAAGCTTGTATTCGTATTCAATATCTCCCGCACCCGGTCCCTTCACACAGCGCATCATAACATCCTGCTGCCCATTCGCCAGACCGATCCATACGATCATCACACACAGCGCGATACCAAGAACTGCAGCCTGTGTCTTCGCACTCTTAAGCTTCAGTATATTTTTAACCCGCCGCTTCACGGAAGAACCTCCGAACGAAGTCCCTCCATCCGGCAAAAGCCTTGCTCCGCCTCCTGACGCAAGGTTTAACAACGTCTGACAGTAACCTTCCTTCCCTTCCCCTGTCAATGCCTGCACTGCCTTCTCGTCACAGCTCACCTCCATATCCTCGCACATCAGGCGGTACGCCAGCCAGACAAGCGGATGAAACCAGTATACCGACAGAATCAGTACGGCCAGATACTTCACCTGATGATCACGCCTCCGAACATGATTCTTCTCATGGCTGAGAATATAGCTCCTCTCACTCTCCGTAATGCCAAACGGAAGATAGATAACCGGCTTGAAAAATCCCATCACAAACGGAACCTCAATATTCTCACACTCACAGACGCCCTCTTCAATCCGGACAGCCGTTGCGACACGCTTCCGAAGCCTTCGGTAAGAGTATATCTGAATCCCAAGAAAAACCGCGGCTCCCAGAATCCATAATCCCGTCAGAAGTTCCAACCTCATTCCTCTGCGGTCCCATACCCCAGAATCTCTCCCGGCGATCAGCGGATCTTCCGTCTCATTTACCGGGTCTGTCAGGAGTGCCTGCTCACCTTCATCCAATCCGCCGCTTTTTGCACGGCTCTCTGTCACAGATATGCCAGTCTCTACCGGCGTACTCTCTGCCCCGGCCCCATTCTCCTCACCTGACATACCTTCTGTCCCGGATACATTATCCGTACCCTGTATTCCCTGTTCGTCAAGTATTCCTGCCGCATCTGTCCATCCTGCCTGATTGCCTGTCATATGCCCGCCGAATATGCCCAGATTGAAGATACTTATCTCACTGGTAAATGAATACGGACAGATCAGCCTGAACGCGACGATAATCCACAGATAATATGAGAATCTTCTCGGCGCTTTCCTAAGAAGCAGTCTTGCAATCAATACCAATACAATGGCAAATACAGCAGTTACCGACATATCACAAACCGTCAAAAATACCTTGCACATTCCATTCATAACCCTTCCTCCTCTCACTGATCATCAGGAGCCTTCCTTATGTGAATCGATCATTGCCTTGATCTCCTTCGCCTCCTTGTCCGATATCTTCCTGTTCCCCAAAAAAGCTGCTACAAACTTCGGAAGAGATCCCTCAAACGTCCTGTTCATAAAATAATCTGTCTCCGCCGCCTGACATTCTTCCTTCAAAACCACTGCCGTCACAACCGTACTCTCATTCCTTAAGAATCCTCTCTGTTCCAGCTTCTTGATCACTGTATATGTCGTAGACTTCTTCCATCCAAGCTGTTCATTGGCTGCCTTCACCAGCTCTTTGCTATGCACGGGCGCTAATTCCCACACCAGACACATAAACCGATATTCACTGTCGCATAATCTCAGATTCTCCACAATTCATCCCTCCCACACTAAATCTTATATAACGCAAATGGTCTACTGATATAGACCTTAAGATTAGTTTATATCAGTAGACCATTTGTGTCAAGCCATTTAACAAAAAATCTTACAAGCTGTCCTGTTACTATCCTGTTACGAGAAATCCTTCCATAATCACCTTATCCGCCTCTTTGACTGCACGATAATAAAACTTTTCACTCGTCGCGTCTTCATATTTATCCACAACAATATAGATATTACCTTCTCTGACCTCATCCGGGAAATTATCCTCATAGATGATCTTCCCGCTTGGCTTACTGTCCTTAAAATCATCATATGCGTCTTTTACCCATATAAAATCTCTGCACACACATTCTGCCCCATTTAAAAAAGTATTAATATACAAAACTCGATAATTCTTATCGGCAATATCTGTCTCCAAAAACCCGCGGCTTAAATACTGTACAACCGTACCGCCGTAACGGCCGTGCAGTTGATTCGCCATACATGGAACTGACTGTGTTCCGCGTGCGGTTCCTCCTATTGCAGTGTGGGCTCCTCCATAGATTCCCATCACGCTAAGGCCGTCTAACTTGTCAAATTCCCGGATAAAATTTTCGGCCATCTTGCCCTCACGATATTCGTCGTCGTTGGAGTTCTCCTTATAGTATCTTCCTTGTTCGGCTGCTTCCTCTGCTAACCGGTATTCCTCTGTATCTTCCTTTCCCTGCAGCTCGAGATATTCAAGATACCGTCTGCCGGTCGTATCATATTGATGCCCTACGTCCGTTCCATGGAAAATAGTTTTCGGACAGCTCTTCTTGATCTGCCGATAAAAATCCTTGACCGATTCAGTATATGCGGCAGTCCTTTTTAGTCCTTCAAACCACTCATCCAGGATATTGTCATTTCCTTCCTGCATCCACATATTTAAAATCTCAGAATCGTAATAGGCCAATTCAACGAATAAATGTCTCATACCATCCTCGTGATAATATTTCTCCCAGAGCCTCAGCTCATCCTCCAATATGACTTCCACACCATGCGCTTCCCCGTACAGGAATATCTGACCGGACTTCGCAAGCTCGGATTGCCGGCTGTCTTCATTTCTTCCAATCAATATGACGACGGCAAACATTGCCGCAGCTACAACTGCTGCCCTCATCATCCGTCTCTTAATTCCCAATTCTGCATCTCTCCTTACACCCTTACTCTGTCATTACACTACTGCTTCAATCATCCGTCTCAGACATTACTCTGCACTGTTTTTTATAGCACGCTATACCGTACCGATAGATCGTCTTCATGCCGTCTCTCAAAAGAAGTTCTTCATATTTTCTGTCTCTGATCTGCTTCATCGCTTCCATGCATCCCTTTTCAAACGCCCCATCTTCAACATATTTCAATTCAATAACAATACCAATTCCTTTCGGTCTAATTTCTATGCTGATATCGCTGTAGCCTTCTCCCGACTCTGCGTTCGATCTGACGCTCCAGCCATCCATATGTGCCAGAAGCCCGAGAAGAATCCCATGATAGAAATTCTCTTTCATCTCTTTTCTGACACCTGTATCACGAATGCTGATCGTATTCCAGAGATATTCGTTGAATCCTTTCTCAATCGCTGCTGTATCATTATTCTGAAAAGCACGGCAGAAATTTTCCAGTTTTACTGTATCTTTTGCAGCTTCTTCCTTAAACCATTCCTGTATCTGGCTGACAAATATCCAACGTATCTCCTTATTTGGAATAACAAGTTCTGTCAGGTCTCCATCCTGTGAATCACACTGCGTCAGATACCCTGTTGTGAAAAGAATACTCCACAGATTATCAATATCCGAATCAAAATCTCTGTAGGTCAATTCCTGACGAATCAATTTCTTTACACTGCCGCCGTCAACCAGCAATTCCAATTCATCGCGGGTCGTTGTTTTCGCTTTATTTATAAATCTTCGGATTATATCATTGCTGCTCGTATTTACCCAGTAATTCTGCGGATTCACAGATGGCTGCATCTTCAAGGCATGACAGTAATTCACCACATCCCATGGGCAGTAGATATCAAGTTCTCCAAAACGATAGCCGTCATACCATTCTCTAATGAGATCATATTTTTCCATAACCTCATAATATTCGAGCATACGCCTGACCTCTGCATCCGTAAATCCAAAATATTCATTATACTGAACGTCTTTCACGGTGTACACATTAAAGTTATTAAGACCTGAAAAAATACTCTCCTTTGATACCCTGAGACATCCCGTCAGAACTGCAAAGCTCAAACTGTCATTTGTCTTGAATGCACCTCCAAACAGACTTCTGACCAGTTCAGCCATATCATCATAATATCCTGATCTGTATGCTGCATCCAACGGCACATCATATTCATCGATCAGCATAACTACTCTTTGACCATAATGCTTTTCCAAAAGCTGTGATAACGTCAGCAAGCTATCCTTCAGAAGTTCATCGGACATTGTAAATACACCTGTTTCATCAATATTAACAAGCGCTTCATACTGGCGGCGTTCTATCTCTGACAATTTATCACTCTGCATCAGAGGATGAAATTTCATTACTTCTTTTCCAATCATTCTCCGAAGCATTCCCTTTGCCTCTTCAAAGGTTCTGCCTCCCACACTCTTCAATGTAATTGAAATTACCGGGAACTTACCCATATATTCCCTACAAAGCTCTTTTTCCTTGGAAATCTCAAGACCATCAAAAAGCACACTGCAACTGCCGATATCAAAAAAATATTTCAGCATACTCATATTCAAAGTCTTTCCAAATCTTCTCGGCCGTGTAAACAGATTCACCTTTCCCAAATTCTCAAGAAAATCCTTGATCAGACCTGTCTTATCAATATAGTAATAATCCTGAGTACGCATTTCCTCAAAATTTTCAATCCCCATAGGAATCTTCTTTTTGCCTGCCATCACATCCCCTCCCCTGCATCCTCCGGCATATATCAATCCACCTTTAAGATCATTTCAAGCACCCTGCGAACGCATACAGCCATCTCTTCCCTCGTGATCAGCCCCTTCTTAAGCGCCGCCAGCACACGTTCCGGATATCCGGTTCCCATCTTGATATCATTACCGGCCTTGATCTCTTTGTAATGCTCGCCCTTCGTCCACCAGTCTGTAGTGATTACGCCCTGATATCCCCACTCGCCGCGCAAGATCCCATCCATCAGGTCTTTATTCTCAGAAGCACGGTAACCGTTGATCAGGTTATAGGCCGTCATCAACACCCACGGCTGCGAATTCTTCACACAGATCTCGAAGCCTTTTAGGTAAATCTCCCGAAGCGCCCTCTCTGAGACCCTGGAATCACTGTTCTTCCGGTTGGTTTCTTTGTTATTGCAGGCAAAATGCTTCACAGCAGCGCCGATATTCTGCGACTGGATCCCGTCCACCATAGCCGAGGCGATCGTGCCCGTCAGAACCGGATCTTCCGAATAATATTCGAAATTCCTTCCGCACAGGGGACTTCTGTGGATATTCATTGCAGGCGCAAGCCATACGGCCATATTATTCTCCTTCACTTCCCTGGCAGCCGCACAGCCTACCTCCCTGACAAGCTGCGGGTTCCAGGTAGATGCAAGCATGGCAGCGCACGGCCATGCTGTCGTGCAGACACCGCACTCCGGCGCAATACGAAGGCCTGCGGGACCGTCCGCCGTCATCACATTCGGCACCCCATACTCAGGGAGGTTCCCGAATCCAAACGTATTAGCCACGCCTGTATTCGGCTGACCTCCGAGAAGCTCTGCCATATCGCTGTCTGAGAGCTGCGCCATGAACGCTTCGAGATCTGCCTTCCCTTCCGCCACATCCTCCAGCATGATCTTGCGTCTTACATCAGCGCAGGCAGAATCATCCTGTGCAAACAGAAGATAACGGGAAACCTCTCTTACCATCGGAGCCACGCCTTCTGTCTCATCCCCGCTCCAGCCAAGACCATTTTCCATATAATCATTCGGCTGTGTCTGAGGGAGCAATTCAAACGTACCGTCCGAGATCATACGCTGCTTCAGCGAAGAAGGCGCCGCCTTATGCGATAACTGCTCAACCACCTTATATTCTGCAAGCTCGTATGTATACTCGATCTTCACCGCATCCCGAACAGAGCTCCCCACATAGAACCCATAACTGCCTGCCTCCAGGACATACGCCGCTTCCGCTATCTTCCCCAGATCATCATAGGAGGCCATGGCATCCGCTGCAAATGTGATCGTCATCACCTGCGCCTGCCCCGGTTTTAACTCTTCGGTCTTCTGATATGCCGCCAGCTCCCTTGCCGGTTTGCCAAGAAGCCCCTGGGGAGCGCTGTAGTATACCTGTATAACTTCCTTTCCTGCCCAGTCTCCCGTATTCTTCACCTGAACGCCCACAGAGATCCTTCCATCCTTCTCTCCTGCCCAGAGAACATCGATCTGAAATGCAGTATAAGATAATCCGAACCCAAAAGGATAATTGACACGGTCCGCCGCCTTGCCTATCGTCTCAAAATACCGGTATCCCACATAGATATCCTCCGTGTAATCCACATAATCCGGCGACTCATGGAAATGTTCCGTAGACGGATAATCCTCTATAGACCACGCGAGAGTATCGGGCAGCTTACCGGAAGGGCTCTCGCTGCCAAGCAGGATATCTGCCATCGCAAGTCCGCCTTCCATTCCTCCCTGCCACGCCATAAGTACGGAAGATATCTTATCCTCCCCCGCAAACCAGCTTGTATCTATCATACCGCCCACATTCAGCACTAAAGCGACCTCTGTAAAATTCTTACATACCGCGTCCACCATAGCCTGCTCTCTGTTAGTCAGGCAATAATCACTATTCTCAAATATCCGCTTACTCCATCTGGCCTGCTCCACTTCGCTCGGAACCGCCCCTTCATATTCCACACTCTGCCTGTCCCATCCCTCGCCTGAGAAACGGCTGATCACGATCACCGCCATATCCGCATGGTTCTTCGCAGCTTCCATTAGCTGCGGCGGAATCTCCGGCTCCACCGTCATGCCCGGTATCGCTCCGTCTTCATACTGCTTCTTGACATTCTCCTTATAAAACTGCGCCAAAGGTTCGAACACAGCAGCAGGATCTTCCCTCTTAGTCAGACCGTCATATATGTTATGCACGTGAGATACGGTCACATCCCCGCTCCCGCCTCCGCCTTTCACATAGTCGAATACTCCCTTGCCAAAGAGCGCAAGCCGCGTCCCCTTCTTAACCGGAAGCATATGATCCTGATTCTTCAGAAGAATAATCCCCTCTCTGCCCGCCTTCCTCGCCAGTAATAGATGCTCCGGCGACGCCGTTACCTTCGTCTGATTCTCTCCTAACGGCAGATTAGGCTGGAATCTTGACCTTGTCCACTTCTTCGTTGTGCTCATTACAGATATCCTCCTTAACTCGTTCGTTTTACTTATCCTCAAAAACGGCGTTATGCAAAAGCCACTCTGCCACCCCGTCATCTTCATTGCCCGCGATCACCCCGTCGGCGGCCGCCTTCAATTCATCCACCGCGTTCTCCACCGCATAGCATTCGTCCGAGATCTCGAACATAGGAAGATCGTTGATCGCATCGCCGAAAGACACCACCCTGTCACAGCCCTGCATCTTCTTAAGCTTTCTGATCGCTTCCGCCTTCGTTGCCTTCGCCGGCATAATCTCACACCAGTATTCCGGCCGGTACAATTCCTGCTGGAATGTGCATCGGAATCTTGTATCTTCAGCGAATCTGTCATATACCGGACGCAGCTCATCCATTTCCCCTATACAGGTAAAATAAAACATATCCCCCCTGTATAGTTCTTCCTTCGCAGACACCGGACGCAGGCGCTTATCTCCCTTCCTGCTGTCTATGTATCTTTGTATCCCTTCATTCTCTCTCGATGTGATCCAGGAGACCTTCTCTGCTCCCTCCACAAAAGAATAGACCAGAGGGCAGATGTCAAACCGATCCAAGACCTCTTCCACCCACTCCATCTCTTCTTCCTGAAAGCTCTCTTTTGACAAGATCTCTCCTGTAGAAGGCTGAAGTATGAACGCCCCATTATACACGATCACAGGAATGGCGGCCGACAGCCCTTGCGTCACTATAGACGCGGAAGACAACGACCTTGCCGTTGCATAGGTGAATGTCATCCCTCTCTCCACCAGATCATTGATGATCCTGATGCTCTTCGGATTGATCCTGTCCTGCTTATTGAGTAATGTTCCGTCCAAGTCCGATACATATAGTGTTCTGCCCATCTTTTTCCCTTCTTTCCTCATACTGTTTCTGATTTTCATTATAGTAAAACCAAAGAGATAATGCAACGAGTCTTTCCCCGCCGGCCATATTTTTGATAAAATAAATGTAACCCTTTCATCAATTATTTACTCTAATAGTTGTAAAGAAAAAGACGTCTTTAATCAACCTGTAAGATATAGAAGAAAGAAGGAAACTCGATGGATACAAACGAACAATTAAGGCTTGTCAAAAAGGCCGTAAAAGGGAATCCCGACGCCTACGGGCTTCTGATCGCCGAACATCAGGAGTATCTGTACAAGATGGCCTATTTATACGTGCGCAATGAGGATACCGCCCTGGATGTGGTCGGGACCGCCGTATTAAACGCGTATCAGAATATACGCACATTAAAAGAGCCGGAATATTTCAAGACCTGGATTACCCGGATCCTGATCCGCATAGCGCAAGGCGAGATGAAAAAGGTCGTTTATTACAGCGAACTGGATAATGTAGAACTGCCTGACCGATACACAGGAGTATCCCTGGAAGAAAAATATGACATCAATTCGGCGATCAGCCAGTTATCCGAAAAATACCAGACCGTTATTTATCTGAAATATTTCAGCGAGTTCACGGTAAAAGAGATCGCTTTTGTCATGAATGCACCGGAAGGCTCGGTAAAAGCATATTTGAGCCGGGCACGGGAGGAGTTAAAAAAACTATTGAAGGAGGACTATGTATATGCAAATTAAATTCGATGATATCAACGTTCCGACAGAAAAATTAGAACAGGTAATAGGTGAGAATATGTATAATATAAAAAGACAGTATACGAAAAAGAAGCACTGGAATTATATAGTAAGGGGAACGGCCGCGGCAGCTGTAACGCTTGCAGTGACAGGAATATTCGCCTCCAACCCCGCCCTTGCGGCAAAGCTTCCGCTGATTGGACATATCTTTGAAAAGGTGCAGGACAAGCAACTCTATCCAGGTAACTTCGATGAAGTAGCGGTGCCCGTGAAGGACAGCAATGTCAGCGAATCCAAGGGAGTCACCATGACATTTTCAGAGATGTACTGTGATTCAAGCTCTATCTATATTTCAGCCATGATAGAGACCGAAAAACCCTTCCCGGAAAAAGTAAAAGAATCCAACATGCTTCAAGGCGACGATATCGGCTACCATATGTACCTTGATATAGAGCAGGAATTCGACTTCATGACGCCTCCGGAAAATTATGACGAAATGGAATGGCCGGGCAAAAAATTTACCTGGACTCCTCTTGACTTAAAAGGGGAGTATGTAGACGACCATACCTATGTCGGCGCAATACGCATAAGCTTCAATGAATACCCAATTGCATGTTTCGATGTTCCCGACTCATTTCACTGGAAGCTGAAAATAAACAAAATGTATAATCTGAGCGATGTCGATAACCAGAGTTTTTCTCAGACTGGTTCCTGGGAATTCGAGACAGATATCTCAGTAGACCATTCTACAAAAAAGGTGATCCAGGTAAATGAAAGCGCGCCGAACGGCGACGTTATCGATTCCGTGACCATGACGCCTTATGAGGTAAGCATCGACTATGGTTTTGATGAGAGCAAGGTAGAAGCGTCATATGAAAAGTTCGATTCTCTCCAATCCGTAATGATAGATGCAGGCGGCGAACGTATCGAAGACAAAGCAGGCTCATTTTCACCTGCCGGATACGACCTGTCCAAAATTACAATATATTATTATCCGGCGCCGACGGAAGCCGTTCATGATGAGATACGGGAAAAACTTTATGACGAATCCTTTAAGGATCAGATCGTCAGCTATATGGAAGAAATCTCAGTCCGTAAGATAGCGATCGACTTAGACGGTTATTACCAGAATTAACTGATCAAATTAAGCAAATCAATCAAATCAAAAAGAAGGCGAAGAAGCAGTCACTCTCTTCGCCTTCTATCATTCCATTTACCATAAGTTGCGATACATCTGTTCAATATCTTCTTTGCTGACCTCTCTGCACGTATTCTGCGGGCTTCCGCTCTCCAGCGCATCATTCGCCATCTTATCGATCACACGGAAGAACTCTTCTTTGTCGATCCCGAATTCTTCAAGTGTCGGAGTCTCCAGCTCTTTTGTCAGCCCTTCCACTGCTGCCAGGAATTTCCCGGCGGCTTCCTTATCCGCATCCTCTGCCGACGCAGCGCCGATACTCCTGCCAAGCTGTGCGAACCTCTCATAAGCTCCGCACAGTGCGAATCCTAAGCATTCTTTCATAAGCATAGCATTTGACAAGCCGTGCGCGACATGGAACAGTGCGCCGATCGGGCGGCTCATCCCATGGATCAGGGTGACAGACGCGTTGTTGAATGCAATCCCGGCTTCAAGCGCCGCTACCGCCATCTCCGTTCTCGCCTCCTCATTCTTCCCGTCATGGAACGCTGTCGGAAGGTACTTGAAGATACGCCTTACCGCTGACAAGGCAAATGTATCCGATAAAGTCTGCGCCTGCCTGGACGTATAAGCTTCTATTGCATGGCAGAGCGCGTCCAGTCCAGTTGCCGCCGTAATCTTCGGCGGCGCTGTCATCGTGAACTGCGGATCACTGACGGCAAGCGTTGGCATCAGCGATCTTCCTTTCAGCAGCATCTTGATATCCTTCTTCGTATCCGTAATAATGGTAAATTGTGTCGCTTCTGAACCTGTCCCCGCTGTAGTCGGGATCGCTGCCATCGGCGGCATCTCAACATCTATGATCTTCCCCATATAGTCTGAGATATTCCCGCCGTTCTTCACCAGAGACCCGATAGCCTTCATAGAATCGATCGGACTTCCTCCGCCGAGCGCGATCAGGAAATCACATCCCTCTTCCTGATACTGCCTAAGTCCATTCTCGATCATCGTATCCGTAGGCTCGCCTGCGATCTCAGAATATACGGAATAGGCAACTCCCTGATTCTTAAGCGCATTCTCTACCTTTGCGCAATTCCCCAGTTCTACCATAACCCTGTCTGTTACGATCAGCGCCTTCTCTCCAAGCTGAGCCAGCGTATTTTCCGCCATATCAAGGGCGCCTGCCCCTGTGATGATCTGTCCAGGTACAATAAACTCTTTTGCCATAGTCTTTTCCTCCCTTTTTACTGAGTTTATATTTCAGTTGCGTGCTTTTGTGTGTAATTGTGTTATTTATATAATAGCACGCAACATCAAAAATATCAAGTGCATATTTAAATTTTATATACATGTGTGTGCAATAAAAGCACGCATTATTTTGCGTGCTTTAAATCTTTCCTTTTACTTCTTAGCCCTCTCGCTCTGACGCAAATACTATTGACAAACTAGAGTACAAATTCTTATAATATGTATAGTGCTATCATATGTAGTTCACTTATGAAAAACTAGGAGGTAAAAAGATTGAAAATGAAAAGTAGAGGGTATCCATTACCTTAAGCACACAACAAACAAGCCATCTTTCGGTGGCTGCTTTAAAAATTGAATATTGAGATTGTTAAGGTTATGCAGTTGCTGACTTAATCTTATAACCTTGATTCCTTGCTATGATGATTGCCTGTTCCACTGTAATCTCGCGATCAACTGGAGGCAGATTGGATTTCCTGTAAAGTTCCGCATTATAGTTTTCTCCATTCTTCAACATGTGGTATAATGCAGTCAGAAGCATTCTTGCTATGGCAATGATTGCTTTCTTGTGACCGCGACGCTTTTTGAGACGGAGATAGCGGTTGCGAATCTCAGGATGCTTTTTGCTGGTAACAACAGCATTGGCACACTGCACGAGCAGTGGCTTGATATAGCATCCGGCTTTGGAGACCCGGACAGATTTTTTCTTCCCTGCACTTTCATTGTTGGTCGGCGTAAGTCCGGCCCATGAGCATAAGTGTTTCGCCGAAGGAAAAGCCTCCATATTGGTACCGATTTCGGAAATGATTCCGATGGCGGTGAAAACACTGCTGATACCAGGAGCGGTTTGGAGAATGGCAAGTTCCTGCTGATAGGGAGCGGCGAGCGCAAGAATGAGTTCTTCAAGCTCTGCCTTCCGGGATTCAAGGTCTTCAAAGTGGCCTTTGATCACCTTAAGTTTACCGGCTTGCTCCGGTGTGATAAAGCCGTCAATGGCATCACGGAGTTCAGGGAGTTTCTTTTTCAAACTTTTGAAAACAAGAGGTTCAAGGTCAAAGGAAGTATCTGCGGGATTTTCCAAAAGTTTATCCAGTATCGCCTGAGCAGATTTGCCGAAGGTGTCCGAAACAACGTTTCCCAACTGGATATTGGAAACCGTGAGACAGTTCTGCAAACGATTCTTTTCACTTGATCTAAAGCAGGTCAGTTTGAAACGGTAGCGCATAAGGTCACGAAGCTGGCGGATGTCAGCGGGCGGCATAAAGCTTCCGGCAACAAGGTCATGCTTAAACAGGTCAGCAATCCATTTGGCATCTTTCTTGTCAGTTTTCTTTCCACGGATAGCCTTAACATATTTGGGATGAGCAAGGACAATCGTACAATCATTTTCTAAGATGTTGTAGATAGGAATCCAGTATTTACCGGTGGACTCCATACAGACATCCTTGCAATTCCTGGCGAGAAGCCATTGTAACAAATCTCTCAGACCCTTCGTGTAGGTTGAAAAACGGTGGCTCTCATAAGTGGTGACGCCTTTGGAATTAGTGGAGGCGATGCAGGCCACTACAAAAGTCTTGTGGACATCAATGCCACAGCAGATTTTGTACACGATTTTTAAAGCCATAGGGACTCCTTTCAGAACCTAAAGGTTCAACAAAGATTATAGGGAGAGACGGCATTGACTGAACGCCTAAGCCATAAACGAGATTGTTTATACAAAGATAAGATTACGTGCTCTAAGTCACACTTATTTGTGCTTGAAAAGGCGGACTACACATATAAACATACGGTCATCCGGCAAGCCGGACAGCCCACTCACCTCCCCGTGATTTGTAGTATACCGAGTTCCCTACAAGAAGAATTATAAAGAAAAAATAGGCTCAGGGAAACCATTTTCATTACGTTTTGTGCCTGAGCGAAGCGAAAGGAATGGATATAAACATGAAAGAAACTGATTTCGCACGGTATCTGACACAGTTTTTGACTGTTTATCTTCCGGGACAGAGGGGCATGAAACGGAATTCCCAGATTTCTTACCGGGATGCTTTTTCCCTCGTATTAGAATACAGCCGCGACTATGAAAAGATTCCCCCGAATAAGCTAAGTATTTCTCAGATTGACAGGGACTTTATCCTCCGTTTTCTGACATGGCTTGAAGAATCCCGGCATTGCAAAGCAGCGACAAGGAACCAGAGGCTGGCAGCCATCCACTCTTTTTTCAGCTTTCTAATCGTCGAAGCCCCGCAGTATATCGGGCAGGCACAGAAGGTTCTGGCAATTCCAATGAAAAAGACCGAACGGCCCCCGCTGATGTATCTCCCCCTGGATGCTGTGAAAGGCCTTTTAGACCAGCCGGACAGAAAAACCGTGCGTGGCAGGAGAGACGCGGTCCTGCTGTCACTGCTTTATGACACAGGGGCAAGGGTACAGGAACTGATTGACCTGAAGATTGGCGATATCTCATTGAATGAAACCGTAACGGTAAGGCTGACCGGAAAAGGCGGAAAGAGCCGTATCGTTCCGGTGATGAGGCCAACAGGAGAACTGCTGAAACAGTACATTGAAAACGCAGGGCTGGACGCACCAGTATATCACGCGAATTACTTATTTACCAACCGCAGCAACAAACCGCTTACAAGAGCCGGTGTAACAGATATCCTCAAAAAACATGCCAGAAGCGCACAGCGGGGTGGTATTGCGGATATCTCTGATGAGATCACTCCCCACTGGCTCCGTCACAGCAAAGCAATGCATCTGCTGCAGGCGGGAGTAAATCTGGTATACATCCGGGACCTTCTTGGACATGCAGATATTTCAACAACTGAAATCTATGCCCGTGCCGATGAAAGGATGAAGCGTAAGGCATTGATGGAAGCCTACAACAGTCCAACCAACGAAGAGCTGCCTTCCTGGAAAAAGGATAAAGATCTTCTTGACTGGCTTAAATCCCTGTAGAGGGTATGGCTGATTATGGAAAGTAAAATGCGGCTCATTTGCCTGAAATACAGCAATAAATGAGCCGTACTTTTCATAATAACTTACTTGTCATAAGCTACCCCACCTTTTAAGTTTAATAAGCTGATTACCTTCATGATTTTCTCCTGTCTATACATAGTTTCCTCTCAGTTGCTTATAACTGTTTCTAAACACTTTCAAGATTTTCCGTTTCTGTTCAGAAACATTTCCCAAATCCCGTTTCCATCCAATGGTGTCATATAACACGCCGTCTTCTTCCTCTGCGTAACCAGAACACCTCATAAAACTCTCGTTTCCATATGCTTCTTGGAGTTCTCTATTTACAGCATCTTCCAGATCAGCTAAGAATCTATAACTTCCATCTTCTGACAATCCTTTAATACAGACTGACAAAAAGATATTTTCCTGATCTGATTTAGATGGAATCTCTTTGCATTTATAAAAATCCCAGACCATTTCCGGCGGTTCCCATTCCAAAATCATTTCCATAGCTTTTACCACCTTCCTTTTTTACTGATGGATGATTGAAGCTCCTTAATCCAATCTGCTAAAGAGCATAATAAAAATGCCATCAGATTTACTCCAATGGCATTTCTAATAAATGACAAACTATATTCCAAACATTTTTCTTGTGCTTTCTACTTCATCAGCCTTACAACCGACATCTGCTGCAATCTGCTCGTTGGTAAAATCAGGATTCTTTTTCACTGCCTGAAAGATCCTCCCTGACAAAAGCAATCCTTCTTCTCTTCCTTCTTCTCTTCCTTCTTCTCTTCCTTCTTTTCTTCCTTCATTCCTTATTGTTTTTGCCTCATACTCCAAAACTTTTCCACCCATTACAGATCTCACTCCTTCCCTGATAGAATTGTATTTCTTTGCAAGATGTTCCACTACTTTATTTGACATGTCAATAATCGTACACCGTGTATATTCACTGATTGTTCCCCGATCCATCAATTCTTCAAGCCTGTTCTTGATCTGCTCATACTCCTGTTTTAATAATTCCAGTTTCGTCTCATCTTTTTCATACTCTTCGAACCGGTTTTCATGGGAAAAGATGTAAAATGGAATCAGAAACAAAAGGTTTTTCTTAAATATTTCTTCTAACGTATACCGTTGCGATTTCATTACCAGAATATCATATGAAACATTTCCACCCGGTGTAACCATTTTTATTTTCATTTTATCGGGTGTCGATGCACTGCACCGTAGAAATAACACTGCAGAATGTGGGAATGTTACAGTCAGTACACTGTCTTTGATCTCCCCCTGATCAAGTGCGATCTGTGTATCATATTCAAACATTCTCACCAGCATACTATGATCTGTACTGCTCTGACATTCCAAATGATACTTCTTTGTTTCTTCTCCAAGTATCTTAAAACTGGTATCTGTAACCCGCTCTTCTTCATTTCCACCCTGCTGGTTCAGAAAATGCTCATTTACCGAGAAAACGATTTCTTCTTCCCCCGAATATGTCTCACCGAACACTTCATTGATCACGGGAATAATCAGTCCGCTGCAATCATTCAACAAAGTACGGAATACATCGTCATACGGTGTACTCGTTATTCTAATCTCTCCCATTAATCGCTTTCTCCTTCTCCATTGCTATGTCTTCCTTTCTCTTATACTATCATACTTCAATTGAGGTTTCAATTATACATTTCGAAAATACTTTCTTTAGCACGGACCCCCTTTGGCCCCGTGAAAAGCTCCTGCCGGATACCTCCAATTTTTCACAAAGATCTGCCGTTTTGAAAAACTGCCTGTCAATATTGAACGGATTGCCGCCTGATCTTTTCGGCATACGCACGACTTTGCATCTCCAACAAAATCATCCAGACATTTCTTATTATCCAATGTAAATCCCAAGATTTCTTCATCTTTCTTCAATGCTTCATATTCCTCCGGATAAATCTCCCGGATACCTGCAAATAAGCTCGGCGTTGAAAAAATACACATGGCACAACTGCAGCGATTCCAGCCGATCCGATAACAGGGATGGGGATTTACATGATGCCTTTTCAACACCTCCCAGACATCTTTTTCTGAATAGTCAATCACTGCCCGCCATTGATGCACCGTCCTGTGTGAACGCCTCTCTGCGTTGGTTCGGTGGAGCTCCATCTCATTATACTTTGCCCTTCCGGACGATTCTCCCCGCCGTTCACCTGAGACGATTAGAACCTTGCACTGTTCTTTCTGCTTTTTTAATTCTCCAAGCCGGTCCAGATTACTTACCACTGCATCTGCTACACATATCTTTAGATAGGCGGAACACCAGCGTCTGGACAGATCTGCGGACTTGGCGGGAAATTTCATCCGATAACCATATCGCTTAAGCAGCATTTCCAAATCTTCCGGTGCCTGTTCCCGTAGTTGTTGGCATTTGATATAATTCGGAGATAATCTGCACTGCTTCACCTTCTGTGAAACCGGATCAATCCATTCGATCGGTTCCGATGCTCCGATCCTGTACAATTCTCCAAAGAACCCATTTACCCGGTAAGATACTCTCAGCTTAATTCCTTCCGCTTCTGTCAATGCCCTTACATAGTTTCCTATACACCTCCAATCCATGCGCCGTAAAGGATGTCCGCCATCTATATTGTGATGCCAGCATTCGATCTTCTCCCTTGGCACGCCGAGTTCCAACAGTTTATACAGACACGCAACAGAATCTTTTCCACCGGATAAAAGCACCACGATCCGGTCATATTCCTCCAATGGTAATAGCTCCGGCAGATAGGTCTTACGAAAATGCGCACTATCCGTTCTGCCATCTATCCCTGGACTAATCCTGACACATTTACCATACACTGGTTGATCTTGCTTACCAAAGGTCACAGGAGTATCTCTGGTACATTCTGTATCTCTTATGAACATTTCTGCACTCCCATCCACTGAAATTTGTTTCCCTTACATTTTAAATACTCCTTCGTTGATACATAATTGCTGATGACAACCTCCGGTTCATCACACTCACAGCAAATATAATCACCTTCTCCAATTGCTACCAGATTTTTACAATACTCGCACATTGCCGTCTTTTTTCTTTTGCTCATACAGCACCTTCCTTTCCATTTAAGACTATACTGCTTTGGACCATGAGAAAAAGAGCCAGAACATCATCATTGTCCTGACTCTCTTTCCCTGTATCACTATCATACTTAGTTAAAACACCTTTATAACTTCTGACCGTCCCGTAAAGCTCAATACAGCCAACTTTCATCTCAATAATCTGTCGTTCTCCCTTAGAAATACAGACATGGCCCACCTGACAAGGCAGTTTCAATAACTTTCCCTGCTCTTCCAAGTCTTTATATTCCTTTAGCTCCGATACTAGCTTATGGCATCTTTGCAACACCGACATCGTAAATATATTATCTCTTTCTCGATTACTCTTTATTGCAGATTCAATTTCTATCAAATCTTTTTCAATATCTCTGTTCATGTTCCACCTCCGTTAAAGTTCCGTTCTCCTTATTAACTTCCAATAATTCCTTGATTCCTTTTCCTCTTCGCCAGACATTGCAAGCCGGGATAGGAGATCAAGACAAGCCTCTTGACCGTTAGGATGTATCTTAATATTATATTGCTTGCCTCTTTCTCCTTCATACACTATCCAACCTACAGTATTCTTTTCCAGACATACGGCCTCTTCTGCATATTGTCCAATAGAATAGGATTCCTTTAAAATATCAAATTTGGTTAACACTTCATTTAACACATCTATACATTCTTCTAACTTAGATTCCATCACCTTTCATCCTCACCTACCTCTCTCTTCTTTTCTTCTCTCGATATCTGATTTATATCTGTATCATAATTATAATATGTAACTGAAATACCAATATTTGCGTTCTTCCTTAATCACTAACTATTGGTTTAAATACAATCACACGCTATCTAACAGGAACAACGATCAATTGTTATCTTTTAACAGAAACCACAAACATATTGATAATTACCGAGGGTAATCACAGAGACTTTTGTGTGTACACTTTTCTGCAAAGAAAATCCGGAAGCTTCGTAAAACCGAAGCTCCCAAAGTACACATGAACGTCTGATTACCTGCTGATATGCCGTCTCCTTTCTAGCATAGTCAAGCACCATTGTTGTTTAGCAGCCATTCATATTTATTATCCTTCATATAGTCCCTTATATAATATTGTCTCTCTATATATACCTATATATTATATACGCTTTGTCTGTTCTTTAAATTTATGTTATCACTTTTGATAGGAAATAACAGAACACAGAATTATCTACATACAAATAATAAAATCTGAAAGGAGATAACCCGATCATGAAAAAAACTACGAATAAGACGGATCGCCTTGATCTACGTGTGTCACCTGAACAAAAAGAATTTGTAGAAATGCAAGCAAAAAAACAGAACAAAAACAAAACAGAATACATTCTCAGTCTTATAGAACAGGATTCTATATCCATATCTCACGAACAACTGATAAGCAATTCCTTATCTGAAAATCAATTCATTAACGACCTGCTTACCCATCCAGATATTTCCAATAAAGACAAACAGATCATTGGAAAGGAGATAAGAAAATATGTCTGATATCCGTATCGAAGCACTCCCTGGAGAATATTCAAACGACGATGCCTATGAAAAAGTACTGGGTTATATTTCCAATAAAAGTTATATCGGCGGCTTTGGATTTACCTGTAATCCGGATATCTCTATTATCCAACAATTTCAGTTGAGCCAAGATTACTCCCATTATTCTGCCGAAAGAAAGATGTGGCATTTTATTATTACCTTCTCAACGTCCTGGACCCACCAATCCTTATTACAGCTTGCCAGTGACGTTTCCAAAGGCTTTGCCTGGAATTATCAGATTATGTTCGGATTAGATACTGAGGGAAGACCACATCTGCATTTTGGCGTAAATGCATTCAGCTATCATCCTGACTCTCCTGTTTTATCAGAAGAACTCATGCATAATTATCTGAAACAGCTTCAAGACTATTTGCAGAACCATTATCCAACTATGACCGTAACATTACAATTTTTAGGAAAGGGTGAACGAAATGTTTGAACAATATGATGATATCCTTACAATCGAAGAAGTTGCAGAAATCCTTAAAATCGGCATGACTCAGGCATACCGGATCGTACGCTCAGGCGATTTAAAAGGATACAAAGAAGGGAAGGACTGGAAAATCCCAAAACGGGCTCTGAGCGAATATGTCATATCCAGAAGCCATCTGTAAACAATAGTTCTGAATAACTTCACTGTCAATAATAGCTTTTCTACATATATCTGATCAACAAAACTGAAAGTAAATAAGGGTGTCCAATTTGGACACCCTCCATCAGTATCTATTTCATATCTGAAAAATCTGACCATCCCTTCTATAGTCAATATTATCAAGTTAACTATATCTCTATAAGATTCTCTGAACAGTACACAAATTATACCCTGCTAATAAGAAGAGAGTCAGGCATTCTCATATAACGCTTCCTCCTCTTTTTTATATTCGGCTTCTGTATATTCGGCTTCTGTATATCCAAAAGAAATAATCTGGTCTTTTGTAGCATTAGCTTTAATCATTCTTCTAACAGCATCAATTCTTTCGCGCTTAGTAATACTTTCCGTAAGACTTTCCGTGATACTTTCCGTAAGACTTTCCGTAAGACTTTCAATAATCCCCTCTGACCAATTACACATAATCTGCATCCTCCCTTCCAATTCAGCAGTCATAATCATTCCATATTCATCTGCTAATATACGTTTCTTTTCCGCGACACTTTTCGCAGAAACCAATTCTTCCAACATAGCAATCAATACATTTTGAGACCTTTTCATAGCCTTTCCAGAATGACTATCAATACCATTCCTTATATTAATAATGATGCCTTTCATCAAATCTGTATGATACGGATTTTTCTTATTTCCAAAAATTGTTTTTCTGTCAAAACCTATCTCCTCAATGGAATCTTCCGTTTCACTGCTGTCCATACAAATCCAAATGCTCCGAACCCTTTTTAAATTATCAAAATCACTGTGAAAAAACTCTGTCTGTTTTTGCGCTGAAATCATTCTTGCAAGGTAGAATACAATCCTGTTTTCCAAATGGTACCCCAATTTACTGGAATCGGATGATTTCTGAGCCTCAAGATTTACCAGTATTTTCATCTCAGCTTCTTTATGATATGCGGTAAAACGAATGTCATAATAAATAACACCCTCCCCGGGGACATTATCCTCTGTAATTGTCTCTTTCACTCGGCCTAGATTGGAAAGTCCTGCCTCAACCGGCCTTGTTCCTATTTCAATATCATTGCCGATACAACCCATGATATTTTCAATATCCATATTCTGAAACTCTTCCACTGTATATTTCAGAATCCATGATAATATCTGCTTGTCCGCAAGCAAGTATTTTACATTCGTATCATATGCAGAACCTGATTCATTCGTTGCATCGACAGCCTGTGCTAAATTAGTCTCTATCATTATCTCTCCCTTTTCTCTAATTATATGCGATTGTAATAATAAAATCAATGACAGAAATAAATGTTTAAATATCCCCTATTATTACTACATCCGTCCGTTCTAACACTTATTCTAACAGTTTATATCTAATCTAAAAAAAGATGATTCCTACATTTGTGTTTTTTTATGTCTCTAACCCCTGAATTTCAGCTACTTTCAGGCATATACAGGAAAATCAAATAATTTACCGTATCAAACCGTCGATATGTTCGGGACGTAGAGGTCGCGTGTTCGAATCACGTCACTCCGATTTTTGAGAGAGACACCTCAAAGCTTTATATCATTAGCTTTGAGGTCTTTTTATGCTTTTAAACCATATCTGAAATATTTATCCAGATCAGAGTCATATACAGAGACCAATTATATACAGAGACCGGTCATATACAAAGCAGGAATATAATATTGCAAATATTTACAAGAATCATGAACAGGAGCGTATCAAAATGTCAGGAACATTAATAACCGCAATTATTACGATAACATCAGCGTTAGTTTTTTACACGATCGGCGTATGGTCCGAGCATCGAAGCAAAAAGCTGAAAAAGATCCATTTAATATTTTTCTGGCTTGGACTTTGCATGGACACTACCGGTACAATTTTAATGGGCCGAATTGCAGAGCAGTCAATATTTTCAGGAAATCTATCCTTACACGGTATAACCGGCGCGCTCGCTATTATATTAATGATCGTACACGCAATATGGGCTACGATCGTCTTAATGAAAAATAATGAAGATTCGGCAAAGAATTTTCACAGACTTAGTATTGCTGTCTGGGCGATCTGGCTTGTTCCGTATATTCTCGGAATGGTAATCGGGATGAGGTAAATTGAACGTCTGTGCCCGGAAGAATACATAATAAAGAAAGGAAGTGAAGCATGAAAAACGAAAAAATCAGTTGGGGAAGTTTCTTTCGGATCGTATTTACCATCGCATTGCCCATCGCGTTTCAGAATTTTCTGTCCACTACGGCAAGCATGGTAGATACGATCATGATCGGAAGCCAAGGTGAATTGTCCGTAGCGGCGGTTGGGATCTGTTCCCAGATCACCTCTCTGTTTTTCTCTACTTATTTCGGATTTGCAAGCGGAGGACTGCTGTTTTTCTCACAGTATTGGGGCGCGCGCAACGAGAAGGGCATTAACCGGGCTTTTGGTCTCGCGCTTACCTGTATGCTTGTTATATCCCTGCTGTTCGGCGGAACTGCAGTCGCCAACCCGGAATTTATATTAGGAATCTACACGGACAAAGAAACTATTATCGCGATCGGCGCTCCCTATATCCGAATCGTGGGCTTTGCCTATCCGCTTCAGGTGATCGCCATGATCATCAGCTTCCTGATGCGTTCAACAGAGCGGGTAAAACCGCCGCTTATCAGTTCCATTCTTGCGCTGATCACTAACTTTGCCCTGAACTGGATCCTGATCTACGGACGCTTCGGCATGCCCCGGATGGGTGCTGCAGGCGCCGCAGTCGGCACTTTGGTATCCGGTATCGTCAATATCGTCGTACTGTTCATTTTCCTTATGAGGGATAAGAGCACGATCACGCTTAGATTAAGAGATATGTTCTCTTGGCGCGACGGCTTTCTTAAGGAGTATATGGGGAAATGTCTCCCTATTATCCTCAATGAGCTGTTCTACGGGATCGGGCAAATGCTGATCAATATCGTAATCGGCCATCAATCAGAATCAGCCATTGCAGCTATGGCGGCGTTCCGTGTACTGGAAGGATTCGTGTTCGCCTTCTTCGGCGGACTTGCGGATGCCTCTTCCGTAGTGGTCGGCAAGGAAGTCGGTTCCGGTCATCTTATGAGCGGCTACCAGTATGTGAAGAAATTCGCCGTACTGTGTCCGGCGATCACCTTCTGCATCTGCCTGACCGGTCTGATCTTAAACAGGCCGATGCTTTCATTATTCGGTCTTGGAACAGACGCTATGTTTTATGGGAAATATATGATTCTTATCTATCTGGCTGCCGGAACTATCCGCACCTGCAATTATATCATGAACTGCTGTTACCGCGCCGGGGGCGAAGCCATATTCGGAACATTGCTTGAGATCATCTGCCTGTTCACTGTAAGCGTTCCGGCAACATGGATCGCAGGCATGGTACTGCATCTCCCGTTCCTTGCCGTATTCTCATTCCTGTATACGGATGAGCTGATCCGTCTTGTCTTTGAACTATGGTATACCAGGAGCGGTAAATGGATCAAGCCCGTGACCGATCTTGGAAGGGCGGCTCTGCCTGAATTTAAAGAGGCTCTCTCGATGAAAAGACGATAAACAGAACCGGCTAGAGCACTAACAGCATTGCATAAATAACGGTGAATAATGTGCTTGATATCTGCGTCAGATGTGCGTCTACGATCCGACGGCGCAGCGGGCTACGTCTAGGATTGGGGGCGTGCACCTGGCGCAGATAGTGAGTTCAGAATCCCCGTCTGCATTGACCGAATCATCTGAATGAGTCTCACCCTCCTCTTCAACTGCATCAGCAGCCGTCACGCTGCTTAGTTCATCCGCATAGCTGCTGACGGCTGAATCATCATGATCAACAGCGCTACAAATTTGATGCCCCGTTGCTTGCAGCGGGGTATTTGACTATCTGCACAGCTCGTCTTGCACGCATTCCTCTGCCCTGCTCTTTTCTTCCTGCCTTGCACATTGTTAGCAGCTAACCAGACTTTGTGTGCAGCATCGGACTTACCTACTACAATCTATTTGCTTATGTATTTTTTTACTTTTATTGACAAAAATAATAAGAGATTCGCTAAATATTATCAAAGAGCAACGGCATTGAAAACGTCTAAACCATAACAGAGTTCAAACTGTTACATTAGACATAGAGATGAGGTAAATCGAAATGAAAGACAGCATCAAAAGAATTCCCATATCATTATGCGGCGTCATGCTTGGACTGGCAGCGCTTGGAAATCTTTTACAAAGCTATTCCGAGGGAGTCCGCTATATATGCGGAATTGCATCGGGTCTTCTGTTGATTCTTATATTGCTCAAACTGATTCTTTTTCCCGCATTAATAAAGGAAGATATGAGAAGTCCCATCATGGCAAGCGTATCCGGTACATTTCCCATGGCGCTTATGCTCCTTAGCATCTATGCAAAGCCGTTTATCGGACAGGCGGCATACTACATCTGGCTGTTCGCCATCGCAATGCACATAGTTCTGATTATATATTTTACAGTGAATTTCATTGTCGATCTTCAGATGCCGCAAGTATTTGCAAGCTATTATATCGTATATGTAGGGATTGCAGCCGCAGCGGTTACGGCGCCGGCATATAATAAGCCCTATATCGGAAACACAGCGTTCTTGTTTGGCTTCATATCTATGATCATATTGCTTATACTCATCACTGTTCGTTATGCCAGATATCAAGAAATCCCGGACCCGGTAAAGCCTCTGATCTGTATCTATGCCGCTCCTGCAAACCTGTGCATCGCCGGATATGTTCAGTCCTCAATACCGAAATCCTATGAATTGCTTCTGATTCTGTATATACTGGCAAGTGTACTGTATGTGTTTGCACTTGTAAAAGCGATTGGGTACTTCAAACTCCCGTTTTTCCCGAGTTACGCATCATTTACCTTCCCGTTTGTTATCAGCGCAATAGCTTCAAAGCAGACAATGACAAGCCTTGCCGGCATGAAACATCCGATCCCGTCGCTTAAGCTGGTCGTTATAGCCGAGACGATTATTGCGGCAGTCTTCGTGTTATATACACTGGCGAGATTCCTGCTGTTTAT
This sequence comes from Lachnospiraceae bacterium, assembly GCA_910575835.1. Classification (GTDB taxonomy): domain Bacteria; phylum Bacillota; class Clostridia; order Lachnospirales; family Lachnospiraceae; genus Sporofaciens. Next base: position 51,353 of record CAJTGB010000025.1, read on the forward strand.
CTTCGCAGAACCGCATAGCAAATAATATGCCTTGCCGGAAAATGCTGCATTTCCTTAGATCAGAAACCAATTTTCCTGATCCTCTCAATCGCCGCCACCGTATTCTCATAAGACCCAAATGCCGTCAGCCGGAAGTACCCTTCCCCGCTTGGCCCGAAGCCTGAACCGGGCGTCCCCACCACGTTGGCACGCTCCAGCAAATGATCGAAGAATTCCCAGGACGTCATTCCCTGCGGTGTCTTAAGCCAGATATACGGAGCATTCACCCCGCCCGACACCTGATAGCCCGCATCCTTTAAACCTTCGTATATAACTTTTGCATTCTTCATATAGTAAGCGACCTGTTCCTTAAGCTGAGCCTTCCCCGCTTCAGAATACACGGCCTCTCCCGCCTTCTGTACGATATAAGGCGCCCCGTTATATTTCGTGCCGTGGCGTCTCGCCCACAGAGAATGAAGCATGACGCCTTTGCATTTTACCTCCTTGGGGATCACAGTCGCGCCAAGTCTGACTCCTGTAAATCCTGCATTCTTCGAGAAGCTTCTAAGCTCAATGGCACAAGTTCTCGCCCCCTCGCACTCATAGATACTGTGCGGCACATCTTCCTCAGATATATAGGCTTCATATGCCGCATCATAGATGATGACCGCACCTTCCTTGTTGGCATAATCCACCCATTCCTGAAGCCGCGCTTTCGTAACAGCAGAACCCGTAGGATTATTAGGGAAGCACAGATAGATGATATCCGGCGTCTCCTTCGGAAGTTCCGGCGCAAAATCCGTCTCCTTCGTGCACGGCATATAGATGACATCACTCCAAGTCTCTTTAACCGGATCATAAGTTCCCGTACGTCCCGCCATCACATTGGTATCGACATAGACCGGATATACCGGGTCGCAGACTGCGATCTTATTGTCTTTTGCAAATATTTCCTGAATATTGCCGGAATCACATTTTGCTCCGTCCGAGATAAATACTTCGTCCGCCCGAACGTCGCATCCTCTGTCCTGATAATCGTTCACAGCTATAGCGCTTCTCAAGAATTCGTATCCCAGATCCGGCGCATATCCGTGAAATGTCTCTGCCCGCGCCATTTCATCTACTGCACTGTGCAGCGCCTCGATAATCGCCGGCGCCAACGGTTGTGTCACATCACCGATCCCAAGACGGATGATACTCTTATCTGGATTCGCCTCCTGATATGCCGCTACCTTCTTTCCTATAGTTGAAAACAGATAACTGCCTGGTAACTTCAGATAATCTTCATTTACTTTAAACATTTCTCTTCTCCTTCCCAAGAACACATCCCAAATCCATCATCCTATATTTCTATCTCACCTTCATACACAGTGACCGCCGGTCCTGTCATATAGACTCTCTTGCTCTTCTCATCCCACTCGACCAGCAGATCTCCTCCCAGCAGCTTCACTGTAACCTTACGCTCCGCCAACCCGTTAAGAATGCTCGCCACAGCCGCGGCGCAGGCGCCCGTCCCACAGGCAAGCGTCTCGCCGGAACCTCGTTCCCACACTCGCATCTCTATCGTCTGACGATCGATCACACGGACGAATTCTGTATTGATCCGATTCGGGAATCTCTCGTGATTCTCAAACTTCGGTCCGATCTTCTGAATGTCCATATTCTTTATATCATCCAAAAAGACAACCGCATGAGGATTCCCCATAGATACGCCTGTCATCCGGTATTCCATCCCATCTACAGCTATCGGTTCGTCTATAACTCTGCCGGCATCAGCAGGGGTTTTGGCGTCATCATTTGCCGCATTGACATGAATTGGAATTCTTTCCGCTCTAAGCTCCGGTACATCCATATCGACTCTTATCTGCACAGCCTTGCCATCTTCCACCGTCAGATCCAGATATTTGATTCCTCCGAGAGTCTCTATGGATATACTGGTCTTATCCGTAAGACCGTAATCATAGACATATTTCGCTACACAGCGGATTCCGTTCCCGCACATCTCTCCGCGGGAACCGTCAGCATTATACATCACCATCTCAAAATCTGCCTTTTCTGACGGACAGATCAGGATCAAACCGTCCGCCCCGATTCCATAATGCCTGTCGCTTACATATCTTGCCGTTTCTGACGGGTCGTTAACCTTCTCCTCCAAACAATTCACATAAACGTAATCATTGCCCAATCCCTGCATCTTTGTAAACTTCACTTCGCTCTCTTCCTTTCCTGTATCTTTGTAAATTTCACTCTCTTCCTATCTTGTCCTATACAGCCGCAGGAGTGAATCTCACTTCGTCATGACACTCAATATCATCTCCGCTGTCTCAACCATATTCGTACCGCTGTCCATACTGCTCTTCTGCAAATATCTGTGGGCTTCTTCCTCCGACATATCATTACGGCTCATCAGCAGCTCCTTCGCTTTCGTTATTAATGCTTTCTGCTGAGAATTCCTGTTTTTTTGATCAGATTTCCTCTTTTTGCGCCTTTGTTCTATAGTATGTATCATCGTCTCCAACATATTTATCAGATCATACGCTTTGACCGGCATAGACAGGCCGATCACTCCGTCCATACAGCCTTCGGTCCATTTATCCGCCGACGCCATCAAAAGCATCTCAAACTCTCCGGGCAGATATTCCCGAAGCCCCGTATACATCATATCCTTCAGCTTATATCCGCACACAACGATCCCCTCGTCTGCCATATCTGCATATTGCAATACCTGTGCACCCGCTGTACAGACCCCTGTTACATCCATCCCGCTGCGCACGATCAGGTTGCGAATCTTGGCCGCATTATCTTTATTGGAAAATGCAACAATAATACTAACCAAACTCACACCCCCTGCCGACCTACATCCGATGCAGATATCTTCCGATCTCCCACTCTGTAACCTGCGCGCGGTAATCCGCATATTCCTTTTCCTTCGCCCGAATCAGCTTTTTCGACAAATCCTCTCCGAGCACCGCCTGTATATATGTGTTCTTCCCGAACTCTCTTGCCGCCTCCAGAAGGCTTCCCGGAAGTTCCTCTATTCCCGCTTTCTTCCGCTGTTCCTCCGTCATTTCAAAAATGTTGCAGTCAATACTGCGAGGCGGCATGATCTCGTTTCTGATGCCGTCTAAGCCGGCCGCAAGGCATACTGCCAGAGCCAGATAAGGATTCGCCGACGGATCCGGGCTCCTAAGCTCTACCCTTGCCGACGTCCCCTTCACGGCCGGAACGCGAAGCAGCGGCGTCCGGTTCTTGGCCGACCAGGCAATACAGACAGGCGCCTCATATCCCGGCACCAGCCTCTTATAAGAATTCACGGTTGGATTCGTTATAAAACTGATCGCCTTCATATGTCTCATGATTCCCCCGATGAAATAGTAAGCCTCGCGGCTCAGCCCCTTCTCATCCTCTGCATCTGCAAATACATTGACGCCGTCCCTGTCAAGAAACATGTTAATATGCATCCCGGAACCGCTGATCCCGTACTTGGGCTTCGGCATAAATGTCGCATGAAGTCCGTGACGCTTCGCGATCGTCTTTACCACCAGTTTGAATGTCATGATATTATCCGCGGTTTCCAGCGCCTCTCCATATTGAAAATCAATCTCATGCTGTGCCGGAGCCATCTCATGATGGGAAGCCTCTATCACAAACCCCATATCTTCTAACGTCAGCACCATATCGCGCCGCGCATTCTCCCCCAGATCAAGCGGACCTAGATCAAAATACGTCGCGCTCTCATGCGACAGTGTAGTCGGCCGCCCGTCCTCATCCGTATGGAACAGGAAAAATTCACACTCCGGTCCGGCATTGAACTCATATCCCATATCTTTCGCCTCTGACAGCACTTTTTTCAGAATATACCTTGGATCGCTCTCAAAAGCCGTTCCGTCCGGTTTGTAGACGTCGCAGATCAGCCGCGCCACTTTCCCCTGCTGCGGTCTCCAAGGAAAGATTACAAAAGTATCCAAATCCGGATACAAATACATATCCGAATCCTCGATCCTAGCAAATCCTTCAATGGACGATCCGTCAAACATGATCTGATTATCAAGGGCTTTCTCCAACTGGCTTGCCGTAACGGCGACATTTTTCATCGTCCCGAAGATATCCGTAAACTGCAGCCTGATGAATCCCACATCCTCCTCTTCAACCAATCTCAAAATATCCTGCCTTGTATAATGATTCATCTGATCTTCCTTCCATTTTCAACTATATACCGTCAACTATATACCCTTTCAGGCATCCCCTGTTACACGACCCTTAATGTGATGAACTATCGTCCGATAAGGTCTGTATAATAAAATGGGCGCTCTCATGCTATGATGAAAACGCCTTTGTTTTGTCTTATAAATTATAAAATAAAAACAGGTATTTTGTCAACTCGACAAAATGTCCAAGATTCCATGCCTCTGCATATCTATGTCTGCATCATTGCCTAAATATCCGATTACTCTGCCTCATTCCAGCAGCCGTCATCCGTCTGTACATAGGAATTGCCGTTATTGTTGCCGCAGCTGATCCCTCTCTTGATCGGAGCAAGGCAGAAGCCTTTGATCACTCCAAGCATGATACAGCATAAGATTACCAGCACCTTTTCTGCCGGTGTCCAGTCTCTTGCAAAAAATTCCTTAATACTCTCCCATATGTCTCTCATCAGCATATCCTCCTTATTCATTTCTGTTTGAAACATCTTCTGTTTGGATTATTACCATTATAGTTTATTTCATGGAAAAATGGAAGTTAAACCATTGAAAAAGCATACCGCATTTGTTAGAATATGATTATTATTCAGATAAAATATTCTACAAATGAGGTGAGTAGATATGGGACTTGCAATTCCAATAGAGACAAGCGCACGCCACATACATCTGTGCCGCGAAGATTTTGATATATTATTCGGCGAAGGCAAAGAACTGACCTTCAAAGCCGAATTAAGCCAACCGGGACAATACGTCTGCGAAGAACGTCTGGCCGTGAGAGGCCCCAAGAGCTCCTTTGAGAATGTTGCCGTTCTTGGGCCTTTCCGTAAAGAGACACAGGTTGAGATCTCCATGACTGATTCCCGCAAGCTCGGGATTCCCGGCATCATACGTCAGTCCGGTGACACGAAGGATACTCCGGGCTGCATCCTGGAAGGCCCCAACGGGCAGATCGAACTGGATCACGGCGTCATCGTCGCCAAACGGCATATCCATATGACTCCCGTTCAGGCAATCCAGCTCAATGTCAAGGATAATGACGAAGTATTCGTAATCATGGAGAGCTTCGAGCGTTCTCTGATCTTCGCTGATGTAGTGGTCCGTGTACATCCGGATTTTGCACTTGCCATGCATGTGGATACTGATGAGGCGAATGCGTTTGCCAACGAGAACAACCCAACCGGCGCACTCTTGAAGCTCTTTGGAGGGCGTACATACAATCTGCAGAAATGGGCTGAAGAGCTGCAGAACGGTATCAACCGCTTCTGACGGATCAGAGCTTCGCCGTCAGTGTCTTAGCGCTGACTCCCTTAAGCATTCCAAGCTTACCTGAAAGTGAACTGGTTGCGTCCCCGGGCGCATCCAGTACCACGCTGATGATCGACACTCCCCGCTCTCTGTAGGGAATCCCCATACGTCCGACCACATACTGACGGAACTCATGGAGCAGTTCGTTGACCGCTCCCGCCGACTCTTCATCCTTGATGATAATACTGATTACTGATACCTTGTTATCCATCGTCTCTTCCTTCCTCCCGCATAACGATTCCCGCCTATGTTAACGCTCCTTAATCTGCCGGCCGGTCACATCAAGATGATACCCGTCCTTATAGATTAATTCTGACACCGTAACAAGCAGATATCCCTTTTTTTCTAATTTATTTATCAGCTTTTCCAGTGCCTCCGCTGTGTATTTTGTTCCGCTGTGAAGCCGGATGATCGCACCGTTCTTCAAATTCTTGTCGTCCATGACTGCATCCACAATATACTTCGCACCGTAATCCTTCCAGTCAAAACTGTCCACAGGCGATACACCTGGCAGTCCAGGAAATATAAAGTATAGCGCGCCATTAAAGGCATCCCTCTAACATGTCCCTGCCTTTTCTCTTAACTCTTTTGAACCGATAGGTGTCTGTTCCATTATACTTTATTTTTCCGTCTTTCACAATCATAAGCAGCTTATATTTATACTTTCCATGTAATCTCAATCGAGTCATCATACACTTTGATCTTCTCAATAAATGCCTGTGCTGTCAGTTTCTTTTCTTCAAATCCCAACTGTTCAAATATAATCCTCTGATAATTTTGTTTTCTGTCGCTGTCCGGGGTTTTATAAGCTTCCTTAATCTCTGTCTTACGCGCATCTAATGCTTCTAATTCCTGATTTATGTATTTCATGGATATTTCCGAGGACTCTGCCATCAGTCCGAGGAGCCTGCTGATTTTTTCATTGATTTCCTGAAGTTCCCGCCGTCTCTGTTTTTCTTTTTCCCCTTCTGGCCCCCGGATATATTCTCTGTTGCACTCATCCAGTATTTCTTCCAACCCTTTCTGTACCTCATATTCAATTTCTTCCGGTCTTTGATCAAAGGACTTTTTACTACAGATATGGAGGTTGCCCCGCCCGCTGCAGTAGAGATATTTCTTATCCTTCCACCTCCTCACAGTAAGACTGTATCCACATTCCCCACACTTTAACAGTCCAGTCAGCCATGTATGTTTTCCTTTTCCGGCGTTCCCGATCTGCCTGTTCTGTTCCAGTTTATGCTGACATGCAAGCCATATGTCAGAAGGGATTCTTCCCGAAAAATTCGTCAGGGATACGACATGGTTCTGAAGCTCCGTATATTTCCGTATGTTTCCGGTGCGTTTTCCGACTACATGCGCAGAACAAGTTCCGTCAAAATCCTCCTGGGCATTTGAAAAGCGCTCTACTCCACGGCTCTTATAGTAATAATAGATTTCCTGATCAGCCCGGACATAGACCGGGGAATGAAGAATTCTGGAAAGCGCCACATTATCCCATGCTGCCCGTTTTTTACACGGAATCCCTCGTTCTGCCAGACTGTTGGCTATCATACCGAGAGAGGTATCCTCTAAAGCGTATCTGTAGAAGATTTCCTTTACAACCTCAAATTCATCCGTGTAATCTAAAGATGGTACGGTACTTCCATTTTCACTTTTTTTCTTCACATTTATCATGCCATAAGGCGCCGGACCACCCGGCCAGTTCCCCTGACGGATACGGGTATAATAATTGTCAGTTACGCGTTCACCGATCGTCTCACGCTCTAATTGGGCAAAAACCATAATAATGTAAATCATGGCTCTTCCCATGGGAGTGGTTGTGTCGAATTTTTCATTTACAGATACGAACTCCACCTGATTCTTTTCTAGCTCATTCCAAAGCTGTCCAAAATCTATGATGGATCTGCTCAAACGATCAAGACGGTATACAATGATCTTGCTGATCTTTCCTTCCTTTACATCTTTTATCATGGACTGGAATCCCGGGCGCTGCGTGTTTTTGCCGCTGAAACCTTTATCCTTGTATATGAGCGCAGACTCCGGATGGCTGCACTCATGCCTGCACAGATCGATCTGACCTTTAATTGACAGAGAATCTTTTTTATCCTTTGACTGTCTTACATAGATCGCTTCATTAAGTCCAGCCGTCCACTTCACCTCCTCTCTGCTTAATGCAGTCAGCACACTAGCTCTTACTTACAGCAGGTTTATTATTTTTTTGAGCTGCCTGAAGTTTTATCAGGAGACCACGGTAAATATGGATTGCTTCCGGCTCAGTTCCATATCCTTTTTGACTTTTTTTTCTTATATTTGTAACCCTCATAAGCACATCCTCCTTTATGTATAATATGTAAGCCTGCATGTCCATAATTACCTATCTCTAAAGTCAAAAAAACCGGGACATTTCTGTCCCGGTCTATCGGCGTCCAATTTGGCCGCCTTTCACAATCCATTCATTTCACTTTAAATGCTTCATATATTCTTCCAAAAAATCATTTGGTAAAATGGCTGGCACTCTAGATGTTGTAAAATCTTTTACATTCCGCGTCACAATATAGTCTGCTCCTATCGACACAGAACATTCCTCTTGAAGACAATCCTCCAAATCACCAAACTCTTTGCGCTCAATAGCAGAAAAAATTTTGAAAGAATCTATCCCCTCAATTTTTACAATCTGACATAAAGATTTCAAAGCTTCCCGCCGATTCTCGTCAGACATACTTTTTCTGAGTACATAGAACATATTTGGTATAGAATGTGCAGCCATATATCCCTCAAGTTTTTTATCTGCACACAACTTAATAATCTGATCAGCAATATCAAAATACGGCTGCCTGCCCATCAGCATATCTAACATAATATTTGTATCAATCAATACCCTCATATTTGTCCTCCAGAGCTTGCAGCAACTCAGCTTTATAATCAATTTCTACATCATTGCATTTACGAAATCTCTGCAAATTTTCATATGCTTTCTGTTCCGAAGACACTGCTTCCATACCTTTTTCTGGAATCAATCCTGCTATTCCCTCTAGCATTTGCACAATATAATACACTTTATCATCCGGCAGTCGCTTAATCATCTCAAAAGCTCTTTCCTGCATCACAGTCATATACTTCAACTCCTTTTTAATGGTTCATTTTGACTTTTCACTCCGTATCGCCTGTGTCCACCGACCACTCAACCGGATAATACCCGCACGCCTTGATCGTCCGAATCAATGAATCATCATAATTATCATAGGGAAGACGAAAGAGCTGCATCTCTGCGCCTGTCAGCTCCTCTACCTTCTCATGGACCTGCATGATCTCCATACGCTGCTGCTCTTCGTCCATCTCGATCATATTCCGATGGCTTTTACTGTGATTGGCAAGCTCATGGCCTGCTTCCCGGATCTCTCCTGTGATCTCCGGGTATTTTTCTACCCAATCCCCCGTCACAAAAAAAGTCGCATGTATCCTGTGTATCTTCAAAATATCCAGAATCTTCCGAATATCCTCGTCACCCCAAGCCACTTCAAATGTCAGCGCCGCCTTTTTCTCCTTCATTTCCACAGAACAGATCGGCATCTCTTTGCCGCTGACATTAGAGGAAACCGTTGAATAACTGGAAATATACTTATATGATCCCGCAAGGGCAACTGCCAGTGTCAATGCAAGAACTCCGTAATTTTTCCATCTCTTAAGCTTCTCTTCTCTCATATACATAACTCCAGACATACGTCTTTGTTAACAGTATATGAATGTCTTCCATAGAAATGTATATAAGCCGCCTAATCGCAGAACTCAATACCATTCTCTTCACTCATGCTCTTAACTCTCGCCAGTGACTCTACTCTTACTCCCATCTCCCTGATCCGCTGTCCGCCCGGCTGAAATGCTTTCTCTATACAGATCCCGGCGCCGATAAGAGTTGCGCCGGCTTCCCTTACCAGCGTGATCAGCCCCATCAAAGCAGCGCCGTTCGCCAGAAAATCATCGATCAGCAGCACCCTGTCCTCCGCCTTTAAGAATTCTTTGGACACGATAATATCATACACCCGTCCGTGGGTGAACGATTCCACCTTAGACGTATACACATCCCCCGCAATGTTCTTCGTCTTGTTCTTCTTGGCAAAAAGTACCGGCACTCCAAAGCACTGGGCCGCTACACAGGCGATCCCGATCCCTGATGCCTCGATCGTCAGAATCTTAGTGATCTTCTCCCCCTCAAACAAGCGCTGGAATTCCTTTCCAATCTCCGTAAAAAGCTCCACGTCCATCTGATGATTCAGGAACTTGTCTACCTTAAGTACCTCATTGCCTTTGATAACACCGTCTTTTCTGATCCGTTCTTCCAATAGTCTCATAAGTATTTTCCTCACTCTTTTATCTTGTCAATATCTGTTAAATTAACCCCCAAGCTGGCAAGCAATGCCTTTAAAAGCAAGTATTGATCTTTTAATTTGGCGTATGTTCTAACCGCATTCTCTTCTTTTGCCAACATCATATATTCCTGGATATTTTTAAATTCGTCCATGGCATTCTTCATTATCTCTGCGCCGTTCATACCGTCACCTCTCTCTTTTAACACATGGTTTATAAGTTGTTTTCATTATATCAATAAGCGATTTTTATGTAAAGTCTTTTCCGCCTCCCTGGTTTGATGTTATACTAAGCAAAAGGAGCAAACAATCATGAAAAAAATACTTCGCAACCTCTTATACACCCTGATAATACTACTCTTCGCGACCAGTCTGGCATTCCTGTTCTTCCATTTCGTGAAGCACGACACCGCCAATATCGCCCTGGTCTATATCCTGGCGCTCATCCTGATCGCTCGGGGAACCACCGGATATCTGTACGGTATCCTTTCTTCCCTGTTATGCGTTATTCTTATCAATGGATGCTTCACTTATCCGTTTTTTGAGATCAATTTCTCGCTGAGCGGCTATCCGGTTACTTTCGTCTGTATGCTGATCATTACCGTCACGACAAGCGCCATGACGACCAAACTCACCAAACAGGACGAGATGATCGCAGAACGTGAACGCAAGCTCAACGAGGCGGAAAAGGAACGGATACGGGCGAATCTTCTGCGCGCGATCTCCCACGATCTGCGCACGCCGCTGACCAGCATCATCGGCGCGTCTGCTTCTTATATTGAAAACCATGCGGAGCTCAGCACCGGCGAAAAGCTGGAGCTGATCACCACCATCAACGAAGATTCCAACTGGCTACTTAACATGGTGGAGAATCTGCTGTCCGTCACAAGGCTCCACGGTGACGGACACAATGTCACCAAAGAACAGGAAATTGTCGAAGAAGTTGTCTCCGAAGCAATCGACCGCTTAGAGAAGCGTCTGCCGGACGCCTCTATCCGCGTCTCTGCCCCGGATGAGATACTTATGATCCCCATGGACCCGCTTCTCATTGAACAGGTTCTCATCAATCTGCTGGAAAATGCCGTAGTCCATTCCGAGAGTTCGCAGCCTGTCGAACTGATCATCACAAACGACGGCCCCACCGTCACCTTCCACGTGATCGACCACGGAAAGGGCATACAGGAATCCGCTCTTCCAGATATCTTTAACGGCCACTACAAGGGTTCTCTCACCTCAGACACCAAACGCGGTATGGGGATCGGCCTGTCGATCTGCCGCACGATCATACAGGCACATGACGGCACGATCACTGCGAGAAATCACGACGACGGCGCGGAATTCTCATTCTCCCTGCCGATATCATAAAACTTTATAACCGCAATGTCTAAACATCCTGTATATTTCATGGGCGCGCTGCACATTGATGGATCCGGTGAGCTTCCATATAATGAAACATATAATATGAAGGCAGTCAAATATCATGGAGAAAGGACAATCGGTTATGAAGCATGAAGAATTGCGTTCTCTGGTCGAGAACAGAAAAGAGGAACTGATCCAGTTATGTTGTGAAATGATCCGTATTCCCAGCGTAAACCCTCCGGGAGAAATGGATGAGATGATCTCCTATTTATGTGCATATCTTGAAAAGCACGGAATTCAATATGAGATCAAGAAAGGAAAGGAGACGGCCCCCAACATAATTGCCAGAATAGGACAAAAGGACGGCCGCGTACTGCTCCTTAACGGGCATTGCGATGTTGTTCCGGTCGGCAATCTTGAAAAATGGGATTTCGATCCTTTCTGCGGCGAAGTCCGCGGCGGGAAGATCCTGGGCCGCGGTACATCCGATATGAAAACCGGGCTTGCCGGTCTATTATTTGTCATGGGACTTTTGGCGGATAACCAAGTAGCTCTTGACGGCGAAGTCGTCCTCAGCATTGTCCCTGACGAAGAAGTCAGCGGTCAGTTCGGCACAAAATGGCTCGTAGAGAACGGAGTTATCCATGGCGACGCCTGCCTGATCGCCGAACCTACAGGCTCCCTGAACTGCGAAATCGGACAAAAGGGCTGCTGCTGGCTTAAACTGACGGCATCCGGCGAACCGGCACACGGCAGTCTGGCTCCTTTCGCCGGCGAAAATGCAATCAACAGACTGCTCAAGGTGCTGAACAGAATCGACACGATCCGCGATATTGCACCGAGATACGATGATGATACAGCAATCGTTATGGAGAAGTCCCGCGATATGGCTAAAAAGCTGATACAGGCAAAAGGCGCACAGCATGTACTCAATCATTGTACCGTCAATCTTGGAAAGATCAGCGGCGGAACAAAGGTGAACATGGTGCCAGACTATGCGGAGGCAGAGATAGATATCCGCTTACCGATCGGCGTTACCTGCGAGATGGTGGAAGAACAGGTGATCAGAATCCTCAAAGAGAGCGAAGTTACAGGCGTCACATATTCCTTCTGCTGGCAGTCTGAACCAAATAGTACCTCTGCAAAAGAGGAAATCGTCGAAATCGTCGCCGGCCATGTGGCAGACATATGGGGCGAACCGTTAGCCCGTACTTATCAGTGGGCAAGCAGCGACGCCAGATTCTTTCGGTATGCCGGCATCCCGACGCTGCAATACGGCCCGGCTAACCTGGAAGGCATACATGCTTATAACGAAACTGTCGATGTTCAGGATGTCATTAACGCGGCAAAGATCTATATATGCACGATCACAGATTTCCTGAACGGCAGGAAGTAGACGGGAGATATGTATGGACAGACGTTGGAAAGCCGGATTAATCCGTGTCGTTACCTTAGAAGATGATTCTCTTGCGGGTATGCACGGAGAGATCATTATGAATAAATTTCCGTGTTTACAGATAGAAACAAAATGCATACCGGATCAGTATGAAGGCATACACAGTCCAGAGACAAAAGAATCAGCAATACCTAAGATCATAGAACTTGCCAAAACATTCAAAGACATCAAAGTATTGATCATAAGCTGTGCGGATGATCCTGCAGTCCCCGAATTAGAAAAACAGCTTGATATTCCCGTTATCGGGGCGGGAAGCAGCGCCGCGGCTCTGGCCTCCAGATATGGCCGGCATGCCGGGATCCTTGGGATCACGGAATACGCACCTGCCCCCTATGAATATATCTTCGGAAATGATCTGATCAACCTTGGCAAACCGGAAGGCGTGAACAACACGCTTGACCTTATGACAGACAGCGGGAGAGAATCTGTCGTCCGCCTTGCGCTGCAATTAAGAAATGCGGGCGCGGATTCTATTGCATTAGCGTGCACCGGTATGAGTACGATCCGTATCGCCGAACTGCTGTCGGAAAAAACAGGTCTTCCGGTCATAGATCCGGTAACTGCCGAGGGACTCATGACCTATTACGAGTATGTAAAAACACTATGAGTATGTATAAGCATTATGAGTATGCAAGAACACTATGAGTATGTATAAGCATTATGAATATGCAAGAACACTATGAGTATGTATAAACATTATAAGTTTCAGAAGGGATAGCGATAAACAAAGATGAATAAGAAGATTGGCGCCATTACGATCGGGCAGTCTCCCCGAAATGATATGATTCCCGAAATAGAATCATATCTGGGAGAAACAGAAATAATCCAGATAGGTGCATTGGACGGCTTGGACACATCCGAGATACAAAGTTTTGCACCGGACAAGGGCGATACCGTACTCGTATCGAAGCTTCGGGATAACAGTTGGGCCGTCATGGGAGAACGAAAGATCATTCCCTTACTGCAAAAATGCGCGGATACGCTGAGTATGCGGCAAGTATCATTGATTGTTCTGTTTTGTACAGGCAAATTCCCTGATGTTCTGCATGCCGGCGTCCCGATCATTTACCCGCAGAAATTGATATATCATATTGTGCCGGTGCTGGCGGATGGCAAACGGATCGGGATCGTCAATCCAGACGCAGCCCAGACCGAACAATGTATACGGAATTGGAGTGCAGTATCAGATAATATTACCGCAACAGACTTGAATCCCTATGATCCTCATGCGGATATTGAACGGGCCGCGTCTGTAATGGCGGAAAATCATGCGGATATCATACTGCTTGATTGTATCGGTTATACCAGAAAAATGAAATCCCAAATGGAAGAACTGACAGGCAAGCCGGTTATCTTGCCCAGAACATTAATTGCAAGAATTGTGGGGGAGTTTCTTGAATAAAACAAAAAAAATAAAATATATACAGTTTTCACTTACTGTATCAGAAAGCAAGTGGCTGATCGCATATGCAGTCAGCCAGATGAAATCTGTCAGACATGCCATGAAGAACGGAAAAGTCATCTTCAAAGGCGGTACGACCGTATCATGCGCCGCGGAAATTTTGGTTGGAACGCCATTAAGGATCTGCGGACGGATTTCCCAGAGAGGGGCAGTATCTTCGAAGGTCAGAGAAGGTGCAGCACACTCTCTGCTGTATAGCCAGGGTCAAATTACGAATATCGATGAGGATTATGACGATCGGATCATGGAAATGGGGCCAGAAGACGTCATAATTACCGGCGCGAATATCATTGATATTCACGGAAATGCAGCAATGCTCGCAGGAAGTCCCGCAGGAAACCGCTGCGGCAAAGGAGTATCTGCAATGACGGTTGAGGGGGCAAAAGTAATCGTTGCAGCAGGAATAGAAAAACTGATTCCCGGCTCTGTGTATGACAGTGTCAAATGCGCCCAAAGAAAAGGGATAGATTCTTCAAGAGGTATGGCCTGCGGGCTGTTTCCGGTCGTTGGCGAACTCGTCACAGAATTAGAAGCAATACAGGAAATCAGCAATGTCAATGCCGTTTTGATCGGGAAAGGCGGCATTGCCGGAGGCGAAGGGAGCTGCTTATTTCAGGCTTGGGGAACGGAACCTGAAATCAAACGTCTTGAAGATATATTGGATCAATGCTACGGGAAGGATATCAGCGGTACTGCCGAGAGCCTCACGGAGTGCAGCTTCCCATGCGCCGGCTGCCGCGAACATCTCTCCTGCAGCTACAAACAAGCCGAACAAGGTATTTCACCTTTTATCCAAAACCAGTGTTGACAGCCCTCCATGAATAGAGTATATTGACGTTTGAATAGCAAAGTATTTTATGAAGGGTATACGGAAGAACTCATGACAACTCCAAATTATTCTATATTAATTATTGAAGACGAGAAAAATATCACTGATTTCATGACGAAAGCTTTAAAGGCCAACAATTACCGGGTAATAACCGCTGAATCAGGTAAGTCCGGGCTTACCCTGATCAGCTCCCAGTGCCCGGATATCATACTTCTTGATCTTGGTCTTCCCGACATAGACGGCAACGATATCATTACATCCGTACGGCAATGGACAAGCAGCCCCATCATAGTGATCTCCGCCCGGACAAATGAGCGGGATAAAGTAACTGCCCTGGATCTCGGCGCAGATGATTACATCACTAAGCCCTTCGGCACGCCTGAACTGATGGCGCGGATACGGGCTTCCCTGAGACACAGCAACCGGATGGATTCCAACGCGGCTCTCTATATCCGTCCTTACAAATGCAAAGAACTATTTCTGGACTTCGACAAACGGGTGATCATGCTTGGCGGCGAAGAGATACATCTGACCCAGGTTGAATACAAGATCGTTGCGTTCCTGGCAAGAAATTCCGGCAAAGTTATGACCTATTCGGCCATTATGTCCAACGTGTGGGGACCTTACGCCAGCGATAACAACCGGATTCTCCGTGTCAACATGGCGAATATCCGCAGGAAGATCGAGAGCAACCCTTCTCAGCCGCAATTTATATTCACCGAGGTCGGCGTCGGATATCGGATGCGTGAAGATGAGAACGAGTTGTAACCTATCGTGCTAAATTTATGCTAAGAAACGTTCTATATGCTATCCATATGCGTTCAATATCTGTTAAAATAGAGAATGAAGGTGGCATATCGTAATAAAGCCTCATTCATTATTCTCTCAAAAAGAGGATGCGCCCATCCCATAGGGCTGCATCCTCTTTTTTGTATCATATAACTCTAATCATGCTGATTCAGCCATTCCTTCATCAGCTCCACGTATCTGTCCGTGTCCTCCACAAAACACATATGCCTGCACGTGCGGAATAACTCCCACCTGGAATTCGGAATCCTGTCATACATATACTTCGCAATATAAGGCGTACACAGATCATTGCCTCCGTTGATCACAAGCGTCGGCTCCTTGATATCTGCAAGCTGTTCTGTCACATCATAGTCCTTCAGGGTTCCCATCGGAGTATACTCATTCGGGCCCCAGCCTACGACATACGCTTCGCCGCCCTTCTTCACCGGCCTGCGCAGACATTCCGGCGATTCTTCTGTCACCTTTCCCGCGGCATGACGCAGCATATATTCCGTCTCGGCGGCAATATATGCCGGATCACTGTAATCGTTGGATTCCGTCGCCTTCTCTATGGCATCCTGCATCTCCTGCGGCAGTTCCTTGATCATACGGTGCTGCTCGATTCCCCACATCCAGGATGCAGGCAGCGTACTGGACAGGATCAGGCTCTTAAGCCCTTCCGGCTTCCGGTTGCAGACGTAATCCAAAAGCTGCATTCCGCCCCAGGACTGTCCCAGAAGATGAATCTCCTTAAGTCCCAGATGCTCTCTTAATGCCGCCAGCTCGTCGATCCAAGTCTTCGCATTCCACAGATCCGGACGGTTCTCTACATAGGATTCCCCGCATCCAATCTGATCGTACATGATAAGCTCACGTCCGTCTTCCTCTGCAAGCCGGTCCAGCACCTCAAAATAATTATGCGTAGAACCCGGACCGCCGTGCAGCAGCACCAACGGCTTCTTATTCCCTGTCGTCTTTCCTACAATACGATAATATGTCTTATACTCCAGATAGGGCATATATCCTTCTCTTACTTCCATCGGTAAACCCTCCTTTTTCTTCTATTTTCTATTATAAAGATTCTTAAGGGAATAAGCAATCCCAATTCTCTGACATTAGGATAAAATAAAACTTCAACTTATGGTTGACACAAGTCCGATATCGGACTATAATAGCATTTACGGACCAACAAGTCCGATATCGGACTCAAATATCCTAAAATCACGGCCCACACAACACATATCCGCCTATAAAAACTCAAAAAGGAGTACAAATATAATGCCAGAACTACACCCGGGAATGAAAGAATTCAACCGAATCTTCAAAGAATGCAACCGCATTTACCATGACATTGCACTAAAGCTTGAATTGTCCGACAGCGGCTTTGATATTCTGTATACTCTATGTGATATCGGAAATGGCTGTCTGCAGAAGGATATCTGTGACGCCACCATGCTCAGCAAACAGACCATCCATTCTTCTGTCCAGAAGCTTGCGAAAGAGGGTTATCTCTCCTTGCAGCCTGGCAAGGGACGGGATCTGCATATTCACCTGACCCCAGCCGGTAAGGCGCTTATGGAAGAAAAGATCGCCCCTGCGATCCAAATCGAGAACCTTGCATTTACTGATATGACCGATGACGAACAGGCAGAATTTCTCCGGCTTAACCGAAAATACGCTGACAGCCTGCGCAAGCACGCCGCACAATTATAAATCAGGACCGAGTCTTATCAAGCTAACCAAAAAGGAGGACATTGAGATGAGAATACAACTATCTGAACATTTTACTTACAAAAAACTGATTCAATTCGTATTGCCTTCCATCATTATGATGATATTCACTTCTATCTACGGAGTGATCGACGGCTTGTTCGTCTCTAACTTCGTTGGGAAGACAGCATTTGCCGCCGTCAACCTGATCATGCCGCTGCTGATGGGATTAAGCGCCCTTGGGTTCATGATCGGTACAGGCGGCAGCGCGATCGTATCCAAAGCGCTCGGGGAAGGAAAACGCGAACTGGCAAACCAGTATTTCTCTATGCTGGTCTATGTCTCTGTGATCGGCGGCATCATTCTCGCTGTGACCGGCATGTTTCTGCTGCGTCCCATTGCCATAATGCTCGGCGCTTCCGGAGAGCTTGCGAAGCTCTGCGTCCTGTACGGCCGGATTCTTCTTGTGTCTCTGACGGCATTTCTCCTGCAGAACGTATTCCAGAGCTTCTTCGTAACTGCCGAGAAGCCGCAGCTTGGGCTGAAAGTAACGATTGCCGCCGGGCTTACGAATATCGTGCTCGATTATCTGTTCATTGCCGTATTTCACTGGGGAATCACGGGGGCGGCCGTTGCGACGGCGATCAGCGAGATGATCGGGGGAATCTTCCCTGTCTTTTATTTTGCACGCAGAAATGACAGCCTGCTTCGCCTGGTCAAACCCCGTCTGGATATCCGTGCTCTGGGGCGGGCATGCTCCAATGGCTCGTCCGAGTTAATGACCAACCTGTCGCTGTCTGTCGTCAATTCGCTCTACAACCTGCAGTTGATCTCGATCGCAGGTGAAAACGGCGTCGCGGCATACGGCACGATCATGTATGTGAACTTTATTTTTATTGCTATTTTCCTGGGATATTCCATTGGAAGCGCACCGATCATCGGCTATCATTTCGGAGCGGGGAATCACGGCGAGCTTAAGAATCTGTTACGGATGAGCCTGTCCATGGTAGGGATCTGCGGTGTGGTGCTGATGCTGCTTGCCGAGAGCCTGGCCGCCCCTCTCGCCGATCTCTTCGTAGGATATGATGCTGCTCTGGCTGACATAACCTGTCACGGTTTCCGCCTGTATGCGGTTTCATTCCTCATTACCGGGTTCAATATCTTCGGATCTGCGTTCTTTACCGCATTAAGCAACGGTATCGTATCCGCGGCGATCTCTTTCCTGCGCACACTGGTATTCCAGGTCGCAGTAGTGCTGACGCTGCCGATCCTGCTCGGAATCGACGGTATCTGGCTTGCCGTTGCTGTTGCAGAAGCGCTAACGCTGATTATAACCGTATATTTCCTGGTAAACCGCAGGAAGCAATACCGCTATGCATAAGGGGCTGTCGGTAAATGACTCTTTTTAGTGTCATTTACCGACCTGTTTCCCAAAAAAGATATCTCCCGCAGAATTCCGTGCTTTTCAGCATGGACTCTTCTGCGGGAGA
>CAJTGB010000026.1 GCA_910575835.1 Lachnospiraceae bacterium
CGAAAATAGCGTCGAAAAATAACGGTAATTGTAAAAAAATCGGCACTGGGAATTGATTTTAGAAATGTCGAAAAAACAAGATTTTACATACCAATTTACGACAATACACAGTTTATTTTACAGTCTCATATTTTCTGGTTCATTGGAAATTCTCTCTTTCTGTTTTTTATTAAAAAATCTTTGTCTTTTCATAGATATAGTAACCCATTATGTAATATTAATCAATGTTGTTTTATCTCCAAAAAATTCCATTCATCTTGTGTAATAAGAGAAGCTTTAGAGAAATAAAGAACAAAAAATCATTACGAAAAGGTATAGGTTTTCGTAATAACTTTTTTTACTCTAAAGCTTAGTTCATTTTAATCCATTATTAACAAATAGTCAATAAAATCATCCTCACTTTTTTGTAATATATGTCTAAAGATTTCTTAAAGGAAATCTTTACTAAAACCTATACTTTTTCGTAATGAGTGTTTTTTGGTTTATATGGGGAGAAAGACGTGAAGTTTTTGCGTTGAGATTATGCCAGATTTTTTAATTAAGTTATCAGGCAGTCTGGTTGGGGAAGGCAGCATGCAGGCGGAGCGGAAGATACAGGGAGGTGAGGGATATACACTGGAAGTATTATGTGCAGGCGCGTCCACCAGGCACGCTGACCCATTGTCATATGCCGTCGATGCCAACGGGGATGACAGTATAAACAGATGGCCTGCACATCGCAGAATGTGTGGAACTTGGCAAACTATCGGAAACGGTAGGACGCAAAGTTATAGGGACTAAGGTGTCTAAGAAGGCGCTATGTCAGCCTGACCGCTAATTTGATTAGCAAACCGCCGGAAACGGCGGGACGCAAAGCTATGGGGACTAAGAGTCACTTAGACTACGTCAGCCCGGCTGCTGATTCAATTAGCAAACCGTTGGAAACAGCGGGACGCAAAGCTATGGGGGCTAAGGTGCTTAAGGTACTACGCCAGCCCGGCCGCCGGACACTTTGCATCCGTGTGTTAGCAAAGAAAGGATTAGGGAGAAACATGAGTAAAAAGAAAAATGTAAAAAGTAAAAAGGCAAAGACACTGTTAAGAGGTGCCGTTGCCGCTGGTGTTGCAATCGGCGGGGCTGATGTGCTTGGCGACTCCAATGTCGTATATGCTGCTGAAGGCGAATTTGAACAATTCAGTGAAGGTACAAACGAGATCGTAGTGCCGTCATATTCTGAGCAGACATTGTCAGAAGGAGCAGCCGAAGCATTGCAGGAGCAGCCAGCGGTTGAAGAGAATGCTGCGGCCGCACCGGTTGGGACGATAGAACAACCAACTGAGCAGCCGGCAGTCAATGTTGAGACACCGGAAAATGAACAAGTGAACACGGTAATGGAAACAGACTCTGTTCCTGCAGAACCCGCAGGGGATGTGAATGCCGTCAATCCGGAGGAGAAGGCAGATGAGACACAGACTCCTGAGAATGAAAATCAGGAGGATGTAACGAATCCGGAGCAGGAGAGTTCAGAGATAAGTATGGAATCTACAGAATCTGCATCAGGGGAAGGTTTTGAGTCAGAGGCAGAGTCAACAGAATCAACAGAGTCGGAGAATTCTGAATCAGAAGCAGAGTCTATGGAGTCTGCAGTATCAGAAAATTCTGAGTCAGAAGAGGTATCTGATGAGGAGTCTTTGGCTTCAAGTGAAAGTTTGAGCATAAGTATTGCTGAAAGCATGAGTGCAAGTGTCCTTGACAGCTTGAAGTCTGAAGCAAAGTCAAATGAAGAATTGAAAAATTTCCTTGATGCGTCAGAAAGCGCCAGTACATCATTGGCATCAATGAATAATAGTTTGTCGGCAGAGTCGCTGCGTGTAAGTACAGCTTTGTCGCAAGAAGAATCAACTGCAGTATCACAGTCAGCGTCGGCAGAGTTGAGTTCCCAACAGGCAAGTACTAACTGGTCAACGAGTTTATCTGTTGCGACAAGTGAGCAGGAGTCTATGTCTACAAGTGTGTCGGCAGTGCACTCAGAGTATCAAGATAAGAAGGATAAATTTGAGGAAAGCGGGCACTATGATCAAGAGTTTGAAGCGTTGCTTAAAGAAGTAAAACAGCAACAAGAAGCGCTTCAGGAGTATGTGAATAAGGGTGGCGAGATAGGTTCTAAAGAGTATTGGAATCTTGTAGATAAGTTGGCATGGGGATTGACGAAGTATGCATTTAAGGTTCAGACGTTTGGGGATGGTGTGAAAATTACAAATCCAGATGCAGATCCAGAACAGAAGAAGGGGTATAGTTCGAAACATCCTGTCATAGCAGGAGGAGAAACAGATAGGGACAACTATTATGTAGTAGAGTATACGGATGCTGACGGTAAGTCTCAAATAGCTTATTATGACTATTGGTTTGTGGATGCTGACGGCAATCGGGTGACAGGGCAGGATGGGGCATACGGTATAGCAATCGTGGATAAGGGAGAACCGGAGGGGAAGAGAGGGGGATTACTTTATTGGAAGGATAAAGCGAAAGGTGATCCGATTTTTAAAGAGAAGACATTTAATGACGGAAATGACACATACAACTCTCTCCGTTCCGAGCTGAATGAAGCAGAACAAAGTTGGAGCGATGCAAGCACTAATATGTCAGAGACTATCAGTGAGTTTTTCTCTACATCCAATTCTCTGTCTACAAGGGTTTCAGAAGCGATGAGTACACATGTTAGCACTAGTGATAGCACATCAATTTCTAGAAGTATGTCTGATTCGACAAGGGTTAGTACGTCAGAGAGTGCAAGTGTGTCAAGGTCGGCAAGCGAAAGCTTGTCGTTATCAACATATCTTTCGATGTCAGAAAGCATGTCGTTAAGTATGAGTAATAGTGCTTCAACAAGTGCAAGTGGAAGTACATCGGCAAGTGAAAGCACGTCGGCAAGTGAGAGTACATCCGCGAGTGAGAGCGCCTCGGCAAGCGAGAGCACATCCGCGAGTGAAAGCACCTCGGCAAGCGAGAGCACATCCGCGAGTGAAAGCACCTCGGCAAGCGAGAGCACCTCAGCAAGTGAAAGTACCTCGGCAAGCGAGAGTACGTCCGCGAGTGAGAGCACCTCGGCAAGTGAAAGTACCTCGGCAAGTGAGAGCACGTCCGCGAGTGAAAGCACCTTGGCAAGCGAGAGTACGTCGGCAAGTGAGAGCACCTCGGCAAGCGAAAGTACATCCGCGAGTGAAAGCACCTCGGCAAGCGAAAGTACATCGGCAAGTGAGAGTACATCTGCAAGCGAAAGCACCTCGGCAAGCGAGAGTACGTCGGCAAGTGAGAGCACCTCGGCAAGTGAAAGTACCTCGGCAAGTGAGAGCACGTCCGCGAGTGAAAGCACCTCGGCAAGCGAGAGCACATCCGCGAGTGAGAGTACATCGGCAAGCGAGAGTACCTCGGCAAGTGAGAGCACGTCCGCGAGTGAAAGCACCTCGGCAAGCGAGAGTACATCCGCGAGTGAGAGCACGTCCGCGAGTGAAAGCACCTCGGCAAGCGAGAGCACATCTGCGAGTGAAAGCACCTCGGCAAGCGAGAGCACCTCGGCAAGCGAGAGTACGTCGGCAAGTGAAAGTACATCGGCAAGTGAGAGCACGTCCGCGAGTGAAAGCACATCCACAAGCGAGAGCACATCCGCGAGTGAGAGTACCTCGGCAAGTGAGAGCACATCCGCGAGTGAAAGCACCTCGGCAAGCGAGAGTACGTCGGCAAGTGAGAGCACGTCGGCAAGCGAGAGTACCTCGGCAAGTGAGAGCACGTCGGCAAGCGAAAGTACATCGGCAAGTGAGAGTACATCCATGAGTGAGAGTGCATCCGCGAGTGAGAGCACATCCGCAAGCGAGAGTACGTCGGCAAGTGAGAGCACGTCGGCAAGCGAAAGTACAGCGGCAAGTGAAAGCACCTCGGCAAGTGAGAGTACCTCGGCAAGTGAGAGCACATCAGCAAGTGAGAGCACATCCGCAAGCGAGAGTACGTCGGCAAGTGAGAGCACGTCGGCAAGTGAAAGTACCTCGGCAAGTGAGAGCACATCCGCGAGTGAAAGCACATCCGCAAGCGAATCCGCGAGTGAAAGCACATCCGCGAGTGAGAGTACGTCGGCAAGTGAGAGCACCTCGGCAAGCGAAAGTACATCGGCAAGTGAAAGCACCTCGGCAAGTGAGAGTACATCCGCAAGCGAAAGCACATCGGCAAGTGAGAGCACGTCCGCGAGTGAAAGCACATCCGCGAGTGAGAGTACGTCGGCAAGTGAGAGCACATCCGCGAGTGAAAGCACATCTGCGAGTGAGAGTACATCGGTAAGCGAAAGTACATCCGCGAGTGAAAGCACCTCGGCAAGTGAAAGTACATCCGCAAGCGAAAGCACGTCGGCGAGTGAGAGTACATCCGCGAGTGAAAGCACCTCGGCAAGCAAAAGTACCTCGGCAAGCGAGAGTACGTCCACGAGTACAAGTACCAGTGAGCAAGAAAGTGAAGATGCTAGCACAAGTGAGAGCATGAGTATCAGCGAGAGCCTGAGCGCAAGCGAGAGTGGGAATGCTAGCACGATCGAGAGTGACAGCATATCCATGAACACAAGTGAGAGCGAAAGTCTGTCACTCAGCGCAAGTGAGAGCATAAGCATCAGCACAAGCGAGAGTGAAAGCATCTCTGTAAGTATCAGCATCAGCGAGAGCATCTCAGCAAGCGAAGATAACGTTGAAGATTCAGAGACAAATGATGTGGAAGATGACGATGATAGTCTGTCAATGAGCCAGAGTGCATCCACGAGTGAGAGCCTGAGTCTAAGTGACAGCGCAAGCCAGAGTGCATCTGTTAGCATGAGTCAGAGTGTATCTGCAAGCGACAGTGCAAGCTTAAGCGCATCTGTTTCTGCCACCGTACTGCCAGACGATGGAACTCCGATTGCCCCGGCAGGCGATGGACCGGCAGCTCCGGCGGTTACAGGTACAGCTCCGGCAGTAATTCCGTTGACAACAGCACCGACGCCGGTTGGTATAGAAGTACCGGATGATGCTGTTCCTTTGGGAGTTATGGAAGACGAAGATGAACTTCAGAGCATAGAAGATCAGGATGAGGAAATCGCAGAACTGGAAGACGGTGAAGTTCCATTAGTAAATATGGATTCTGATCAGGGTATGGGGTTAGGTCATAGAGTTGTGCATTATACCGAACTGATTCTGGCAGCTATTATGGGAGGCGCTTATATCGGAAGCACGAGAAAGCAGAAGAAAGAACTCTCTGCGCTGAAAAAGAAAATCGATGATGAAGAAAGGTAAGAGAAATTAATGGAATTTTGTTGGGTATGTACAGTGATGCTGATCATTCTGATTGTAGCTGCCGCCGCAATCTTCATGAAAAGGCACAAGCTGAATAAAGAAATGGAAGAGCTAAGAAGCCATTTGTCAAAATAATAATATAATTTTGGTGGCCGCCTGTCATAAGGTGGCCGCTGATTTGTAGAGACAGGAGAATTATTTTGCCGCAGTCAGGACATAAAGAGAATGTAATGAAGTACAAGCTTGCATATACAAGCTTGATACTTTTTGTATATATATTAGGGAAATGCATTCCGTTGTACGGTATAGATATGTCTGTATATTCTTACGAAGCAGTCGGTGTAGAGGAAGTGCTGATGCAGACGATCAGCGGGGATGCATACCGTTCCTCAATTTTCGCACTTGGGATTTTCCCGTTTATGATATCCGGGATATTGGTGCAGGTCGTATTTGCCGTTCGGAATCTGTTTTCTAAGACGAGGATATCGCCAAAGACGATGAACCGTGCGTCGGTTACGGTGACTCTTGTTATAGCTGTCATGCAGGCGTTTACACAGATTCCTGAATTGGAATTCGCTGTATCGCTGGAAAAACTATTTTATACGAAGATAATTGTTATGATGGAGATGATCACAGGCGTTATGCTGATCATGTGGTTATCCAGAAGGAATGGGAAGTATGGTGTCGGCGGCCGGATGATCTTGGGACTGGTCAATATCGTGGAGAGGATTACAGCAACGGTGATGAATCACAGTGTTCAAAGTCTGGCGGTTCCGCTTCTTATATCTATAGCCGTGATGATGATTACGCTCATTATGGAAAATGCAGAGATGCGGATTCCGGTACAGAGGGTTTCCATTCATAATGTTTATGCAGATAAGAATTATATGGCAATTAAGCTGAATCCGGTAGGGGTTATGCCGGTGATGTTTACTACGGCAGTATTCATGCTGCCGCGACTTCTGGTCTCATTTCTGGGATATCTGTTTCCGCAGAATATGGATATTGCCTGGTGGCAGGCTAACATGACCCTGACGAAGGCGCCCGGTATCGCAGTGTATATCGCGTGTGAGTATCTGCTGACAATCGGTTTATCGATGCTGATGGTAAGCCCGAAGGATATCTCAGAGCAGTTTCTTAAGAGTGGGGACAGTATCGTGAATCTTCACGCAGGGCGTGATACGAGGCGTTATCTTCGGAGGGTCATGTGGTGTATCAGTTCTGTGAGCGCTGGAGTCATGGGAGTGTGTATCCTGGTACCATTGCTTTTGCAGCTTAGAGGGAGCATAGACAGTACGCTTACGATGCTGCCGTCCTCCATTATGATGATGACCAGCTTCTGGTGTACAATTTATCGGGAGCTGGCAGCTGTTCGCAAGTATGACTCTTGCAGGCCTTTATTTTAGATAATATTTCGGAGGAGGTAAAGATGCTGTTTTTTATTCCGGCCTGGTATCAACAGAATCAATGGTGTGAAAATGAACAGAGGTGGTCAGTAAGGCGTATGCACACGGAATTTGACGATACGGTGAAGCAGATACAGCTATTTCACCGTAACAAGGCGTATCCGTATCAGATTATGCTTCTTAGCTTTGCGCCGAATCTGCGGCATTTTCTCCATAGGCAGGGAGTGTACCGTGCGCCATATTGGTCCTGTTTTGATGCGATACAGGAGGTAAGACGGAAGAAGACGGCGGTGTTATCGTTCCATAAGCTGAAGTGGCCGGAGGGGATCGAGTTCGTATATACGCCTTTCGTGGTGGTTGCCATGTTGAATAAGGAGAAATATGCGCAGATTGAGTTTGGGGAGGACGGGAATCCGATTCGGATCGATCTGTACCAGAAGGGACAGATCAGACGCCGGAATCTCTATGATGACAGAGGGTTTGTCTCCGGTACGGTCATCTATGAGGATGGACAGCCCTTTTATCAGGATTACCTGATGGAGAACGGGATATGGAAGCTGCGGCATTTCCTTAGAGACGGGCATGCGGAGATCAACGGGCAGTGCCCGGAATATCTGCTTAAGTATCAGGAAGAAGTCAGGAGGAAGCGTTTTGCAAGGTTAAGATATGACAGCATGGAACAGGTTATTGCCGAGGTGTTGAATGCGTATCTGAGTATGACGGAGCCGGGGGATATCTTCTGTGCGGCAATGCATGGACGGCATGCGGGGCTGCTTGGAGAGTGTTTAAAAGAGAAGAAGCTGATCCTGTCTTTCTTCGAAGATCGGTATCCGTTAGCTGAGGCCGCCGGGAATCTGGACCTGATAAGAGAAGCAGACTACCTCATTGCGGATTCCAGAAAGAATGTGGATAGGATACAACAGGCTTTGGGGATGTTGTCTGAGAATATCATAGCGATCCCGCCTTATGATTCCCGTGTGGATGTGGGAATCAGCCAGCAGTTCAGTGTACAGAAGATATTGGTTGCGGTGGATGGCCTGGAAGATGAGAGATTCGCGGAACTGGTTGGACTGCTGGGGAGATACCTGCGTAGAAATGAGAATGCAAGAGTCCATTTATTCACAAGAAGAGCAGAGTATGATAGGAAGAAGAAGGTATTAGAGCAAGCCAGAAGAGAGCTTGGGGGATTGGGTTTCGATGAAGGCTGGGCTGCAGAGGAAGAGAAGGGGCAGGTCGCGGAGAATGATCTGGAGCTTCATGAGAAGGTTCCGGTCAAATTCTTTGTGGAGCAATGTGTGGATGAGTTATCGGTAAGTAAGTGTATGCGGGAGCAGAGAATCCTTGTTGACCTGCGAGAGACTCCGGAACTGTATCTCCAGATTGCGGCGATCAGTATAGGGATTCCGCAGATCGTGCGTACCAGAACGGAATTTGTAAAGCCTGGCAGGAACGGAATACTATTGAAAGATATTAAGAAATTGCCGGGCGCTCTGCACTATTATTTGAATGGATTGAAGAATTGGAATCAGGCCATGGTATGTTCCTATGAACTTGTCAGGGAATATACGACAGAAGAACTGCTGAAAAAATGGAGAAAGGTGCTGGATAGCGTTGGAGGAGATTCGTATCTTACAGCTGGGGGAAGAGGATTGGAATAAGATATACAGATTGCCTGAGAGGGTCAGGTTAGACTATGCAGAATATCTGGACGGAAGTTCCATGAAAAAGAATGCCGGAAAACCATATGATCTGTGCTTTCTTAACAGGACGCCCCGGACAGAAGAGATTACGCCGTTATATAAGATGACGAAGGTATACGCGCTCTTTATTACGGAGAATGTGGAAGCTGCCGGTCAAACAGCATGGCTCTGCAGATGTAAGAAGGCACAGCGTATTAAAAAGACAGAGATTCAGCGATTTCTGACAGAAGAGGCAAGATATTATTATCCAAAGCCGTATGGTTCAAAAATAAATTTAAAAGATGTAGCTGTTGCTCAGGGCTTTTCAGGACAGGTGAAATGGAATGGGAATCATGACGTAACTTTTGAAGGAGAATTCGGCGAAGATTTCAGACAGATAGGTTATTGGCGCTATAATGCGTTTTTTAATCAGGGAGAAGTGATTGATCTGTGGCTGGAATACAGTAAAGATACGCAGGTGTCCATATCCTTAGAAATCACAGAGTTTGCAAGCGGCAGTATCTCAGAAGTTGTCGCACACTGGGTATTTGATGAAACGGATCTGCAGGATATAATCCAAATAGACAGTATAAAAACAGGCTGGGCATTCATCTCGATTTGTGCCAAGGGAAGAGGAAAGCTTCAGCTCATTGCATTGCATCAGAGAAAATCCCGAGGAAGTCATGGCTATTTTTTACCAGGCGGAGAGCGGTATGTGACATCTGACAGGGAGGAGGCTTTCTGCTATTTTGAACCGGGAGATCTAAAACCGCCTCTGTGCGTATATTTTTCAGGATATAAGACAATGGAAGGGTTTGAAGGATATTATATGATGAAGGGAATGGGCTGTCCGTTCCTTCTGATAACGGAACCGCGGTTAGAAGGAGGCGCTTTCTATATAGGGTCTGCCAAATACGAGCAGATCTATGTCGATATGATACAAAAATATATGAACGAGCTTGGATTTACCAATGATCAGGTTGTACTGTCCGGGCTGTCTATGGGGACGTACGGCGCTCTCTATTATGGATGTGATATCAGGCCTTATGCTGTCATTCTGGGAAAACCATTGGCAAGTGTCGGGGATGTAGCGGCGAATGAGAGATACCATCGCCCCGGTGTTTTCCCGACATCCCTGGATGTGCTGCGGTATCAGTGCGGGAATCTTGGGGAAGAGGCTGTACAGGCGCTGAATGCGAAGTTCTGGGATAAGTTTGAAGGGGTGGACTGGGGGAATACCAGGTTTATCATATCTTATATGTTGGAGGACGACTATGATGCGAATGCCTACCAGATGCTGATCTCCCATATTCAGTCGGAGGGGGCGAGCGTCTACGGAAAGGGGCTTAGGGGCCGGCATAATGATAATACCGGAGGAATCGTCAATTGGTTTTTGGATCATTACAAGAAAGTGCTGGATGAGGATTTTGGCAGAGGCAGAGGGAAGAAATGACAGGAGAAAAGTGGACGATATACTGGAATGAGTATTCTTCGGATACTTATCTGTATGGTTCGGAGATATGGTATCACGGGAAAAATGACGTGGAGTTTCAGAACAGTCTGATGCCTCCGGGAACAGTGATCAAGCAATGGTATTCCAGGACGAATTATCAGGCGCAGAGAATCGAACCGTCCTTACCGATGATTGACGGAGAGGCCGGATATAGAGTAAGTGTTGATATAGATTGTAAGGAAGGCGAGGCGTGGATCATACGGCTGATCTTCTATGACAAATATGATGTAGAGGCAGGCAGCGTCACCGTCCGGGATGAAGAGACGGATTTCCAGTGCCCGCTTAGAACTTACAGTTACCGAATGCAGTTGATCAATGGAGGAATGACGCATTTTCATTTTCATTCTGTTACGATACAGGAGATAGAACCGGAGCTGGATGGGGAAAAAGGAAGAAAGAAGCTGCAAAACAGATGGGACAAAAAAGAAAAATCAGAAAACTGAGAAAGGTTGTGCGTCAGGTAAGAATCTGCCAGGAACGGATGAAAGGGATGTCAGATAAGGAATTATCGCATCTGACTGTGGAGTTTAAGGAGAGGCTGGATTGCGGAGAGAGTTTAGATGACTTATTGCCGGAAGCGTTCGCGGCAATCTGTGAGGCGGATTACCGGGTACTTAAGATGGCGCCGTACGACGTGCAGGTCTTAGGAGGAATTGCCCTTCACAAAGGGTATCTGGCGGAGATGAACACCGGAGAGGGGAAAACTCTGGTGGCGACCATGCCCCTGTATCTCAATGCTTTGACCGGAAAAAGCGTGATATTGGTGACGGTGAATGATTACCTGGCAAAACGTGATGCCGAAGAGATGGGGCCGGTATACCGTTTCATGGGGCTTACGGTGTCGGCAGGCGGCGAGGAAGAAGAATCCGGCAGTGCAGGGACCAAAACAGGCATATCCCAGAATGCAGGGAAGAAGGAGATGTATCAGGCAGACATCGTATATACGACGCACAGTGCGCTGGGATTCGATTATCTGCTGAATAACCTGGTGACGAGGGCAGAGGATCGTTTCCTTCGGGAGTTCTATTATGTGATCATTGATGAAGCGGATTCGGTGCTCCTGGATAGTGCACAGACGCCTCTTGTTATCTCCAGTTCACCCAGAGTACAGTCGAACCTCTATGGGATGACTGATTTTTTTGTTACGACCATGGAGGAAGGCAGGGATTATGAGAAAGAAGACAAAGCAGTATGGCTGACAGAAGATGGGATCAGATACGCTGAGACATTCTTTCAGATAGATAACTTCTACAGCGAAGAATACTTCGAAATCAACCGGCATGTGACCCTTGCGCTGCGGGCTCATACGTTATTCGAGAACGGTGACGCATATATGGTATCAAAGGACGGGGAGGTAGTGCTCCTTGACGGAAGCACAGGGCGTCTGATGAATGGAATGAAGCTTAGAGGCGGGCAGCATCAGGCGTTGGAGGCAAAAGAAGGGGTGAAGATATCCCAGGAGAATCGATCGGTGGCAGCGGTCACCTTCCAGAACCTGTTCCTGATGTTTCCGAAGATGGCGGGAATGAGCGGTACGATGATCGACGCATCAGATGAACTGCTGGGTGTATATGGGGCGAAGGTTCTGGTGATTCCGCCGAACCGTCCAAGGAAGAGAGTAGATCTTAGAGATCAATATTTCCCCAATAAGGAAGAGCAGATACAGGCGGCGGTAAAAGAGATATTGAACTATTATGCCGCCGGACGGCCTGTATTGGTTGTGGCTGCCAATATTGCAGACACTGAGTCGGTCTCTGGCATACTGCTTGAAGAACAGATTCCGCATAATGTGCTGAATGCAAATAACGCATACTGGGAGGCACAGATCATCAAAGAAGCCGGGCAGGTGAAAGCCGTAACGGTTGCGACTTCCATGGCCGGGCGCGGTACAGATATTAAGTTAGGAGAAGGAGCAGAAGAATTAGGCGGTCTTGCGGTTATCGGAATCGGACGGATGGATAATGTCAGGATGGAGCGGCAGGCAAGGGGCAGGGCCGGAAGGCAGGGAGACGTGGGGACCAGCCAGTTCTTCGTCTCACTGGAAGACAGCGTAGTAGACAGCGGGACATCAGACCGGTATGACAAATATATTGAAGGAAAGAGAAGGATTGGAAAACGGAAGCTTAGGAGGATCATTGACAGATCTCAGACCATTGGAGAAGAGTCGGCTGTGCTGTCGAGGAAGAATTCGGTAGATTACGATAAGGTTATGCAGCGGCAGAGGAATCTGATCTATGCAACCAGAGATCATCTGCTTGACGGCGGCGATATCGAGTGGGGGCAGATCCTAAGGATGGCGGGGAAGAATATCAGGAGATTCTTCGACGGGCAGGAGAATATACCCGGAGAGAATCCCGTGATGAAGGCCGCGCTGGGGCGGGCGGATTGCGTCCGTCAAGGTATGGATAAGAAGAAGATTACCAGATATATACTGGATCATATCTCTTATAAGCTTGAGAAGGATATTCCGGATCCTGCTGTTTGCGGCCGCGCTGCTTCTATGAAATACCTTCTTAAGAAGGTGGGAGAACGATTAGAGAAGCTGGAGGAAGATCTGGGCACAGAGGATATGAATACGTTTGTCAGGATCGCTGTCTTAAGCGCTATCGATAATGCATGGGTAGAGCAGGTGGATTATATGCATCAGCTTCAAGCAGCAGTTTCAGGAAGGTCTACAGCGCAGAGGAATCTGCTGTTTGAGTATCAGAATGAGGCATTTGATTCATTTGCGAAGATGGAGAATATAGTTTTCGAGAGCGCCATGCGGAGCATTATGCTGAGCAATGTGTATGTGGATGATGAGAGAAAGCTGCATATTGTGTTCCCTTAGGAGCCAACGGATAATTTGTAATAGCTTCTTACGGGATTGATATAGTAATACGAAGAAGGATGAAAGTGGGAAAGAGAACATGGCGGTATATGTATTCGGTCAGGCAAAGGAATATGCACGGGCAGAGTTAGACTATGGACAGACCTATCATCAGCAGATGTTGGGGGAGATTGCTTGTCCGGTCAGATATGTATGTGCAGATATAGTAGGCCAGAACGAAATAGAATTGTATGAAAAAGCAGGAATAGATGCGGGGCAGATACTTGGACTTCATCAATTTCTGACCGGCGGCCGGACAGTCTGTCCGTCTATAAAGGCGAAGGATAAGCTTATGGAATTAAAGGCTTGTTTTGAAGGAGCAAGGGTAGAAGAGAGGGAGTCAGAGATCTGGTTGGTGAAGGACGGCTATGTCATTGTCTCAATCCTGCTGGATGAGAGAGATCAGAGCCTGCTTAAGGGAGTCAGTTATTTCAGCCGGGCGAAGCTCCTTCGTATGGAGATCTATACGGACCGGGTGTCTTATGCCAATTATTACATGACGGCGAAGTCGGAACATGGGCTGTATGCAAAGCTCGTGAGGCGTTCTTTTTATCGCGGAGATGGGTCAGTTGCTTATGACCAGATATTTGAAGGAAAGAAGGAGTGGTATATATTTCCTGACGGCAGGAGATATACAAAGCAGCAGCTGATTGTCAGATTTGTGCGTGAACTGAGTTTTTCGAATAGAGATGTGGTTATTTTAGATGCCTCCGTGCCGCAGGAGATTATGAGGACAATCTTTACGTTTGGGAGGGCGGCACGGATCGTTGCAGCGGTACACACTGGGAATTATTTTGCGAAGGATGAGAACGGACAGGCATTGTTTTTGAAGGAATATCCGTATTACTGGTTTCCATATTCCGAAATGATTGATTCGATGATTGTGCCGACAGAAGCTCAGAAGAAAGAACTGATAAAAGTATTGAAAGAGTATCGTTGTACAGTTCCGGGAATTCGGATTGCTCCTATAGAAGGGGAATTCACATATACGGTCTTGAATGAATCGTATGGGGAGAATTTGGCTCTGTCTTGGGTATTTTCAGGGAAATCAGATGGATTCTGGATCTATGATGAGCTGGGGAAATTGATCTGTGAGACCAGGAATGAGCATCAGCACTATTTCTTGATTGAAGGGTATGGAAAAGAGAGCGGTTTTGTGGTAAAGGCCTTCGTTGATACGGTGAAGGGAAAAAGGGCGATAGCGGAATCGGGAGTTGTATATTGTGCGTGTGGAGAGGGAGAGTATGGGAAACTAGCGGTGAGTCTGATTATACCTGCTTATAATGCGGAAGATTATATTGGCAGAGCTATGGATAACGCATTGGCACAGTCTCTTAAGGATTTGGAAATTATTGTTGTGGATGATGGAAGTACGGATTCAACGTCAGATATATTGGATTGGTATGTGGAATGTTATCCTAATGTGAATGTGATACATAAGGAGAATGGAGGTGTTGCGGCAGCTCGGAATACGGGAATAGAAGCAGCGGGCGGAGAATATAGCGGGTTTATGGATAGTGATGATATGATTCGGCCTGATATGATGAAAATGTTATATGATTCTGCAAAAAAGAATGATTGTGATGTTGCAATTACTTCATTTTATACAATAACGCAGAGCGGTTATGTGGGATTCATGGAATATGCGGTAAATGAAGATACAGGGATGCCTGTAGAGATGTTTTTTAAAAGAAATTTTGTGAGTGGATATGGAATAGTAGTGTGGAATAAACTGTATCGTACATCTCTTATAAAAAAGCATTTATTTCCTGTGCTTTTATATGAAGATGAGGCGTGGACTCCATATATTTTCTCTTATGTAAATAAAGTGTGTTTTTTAAATAAACATTTCTATGAATATGATAGGATTATTCGTAGTAATACGCTTGCAGATCAATTGAATGAATATTCAAGAAAGAGGAAATTTGTATTTCGTAAAAATGCAATGTTATTCTATTTAGAAAACGGAAATCAAAAAAGAATAGAGCTGTTAAAAAAAATAACCCAAAATTGTTTGAATAGTATAAAAGGGTACTATTCACAGGAAGAATGTGAAGAGTTTTGGAGAGAAGTAGAAAAGGATTTCTGAAATCAGGAAAAGTGAGGGAAAGATGAAAACTATTTTCTTTGAAAAATATACAGACAATACCAGAAAAGTGCAGGAAACAATGAGATATATGGGAATAGACTTAAAGATTATAGTTTCAGAGGATTTTGGTTTTCTGTCCGAAGAAGTAAGTCCACTATGTGAATATTTTGTTTCCCTGCAAAATCAGGAAGAGCACATGGAAAGAGAATTAACTTGTGATTTATTAGAAGTACCTGAATACTGGGAAATCCAGTCGGAGGGGAGAATCAGTAGTATATATGAGGCGGGTTGTAAAAGAGCGACAATATACTTTGCTGAGCCAGCCAAAAAGGAAATTGTACAGCGAGTGGAATGGAATGGGGATAACGGATGGGTTTATAAAATTGATTATTATAATAGATATGGGTTGAAATATACGAGTGAATTTTTAGATGTGGATAGAAATGTTGAGTCGAAAGTATATTATTCAGATAGAAACGAGGAAGTAATTGTTATTCAGCCGCAAAATGATGTGGTTATGTTGCTTGAGAATGGCGTAGTGAAAGCGTTTTTTAATTCATACGTTCAATTTATAGAATTCTGTATTACAGAAATCGGAACGGGAGATAAAAATATACTATTTGTACAGGACGAACAGTGTAGGATTCTGGATTTGGAAGTAAATGGAGAGAGCGTGTGGGATGCGGTTTTATTTTCTGATTCAAATCTTTTAGAAAAGTATAAGAATGTTGGGGGAAAAAACGGATATCGTTTTTATGCTATACCTGAGCAGTATCCGCCTAATCATGTGAGTGAAAATGTGCTGATTTTGACGGCTTCTGATCAGATTGAAAAATTGGATGAGCTGAGCCAGGAGATGCCGGAAATGGTGTTCCACATAGCTGCACACACACAGGTATCAGACAAATTGTATAAGTTGGCAGAGCGGGAAAATGTAATGGTTTATCCGGTGGTCAGCAAGGAAGAGTTGAATAGTTTGTGGGAGAAGTGTGATTTCTACCTTGATATTAACCATTATCGTGAGATTGATAATGCGGTGGATGAAGCAAGTCAGAGGAATCTGTTGATTATGGGATTTGAAAATACTGTGCACCAAAGAGATCTGATGGTAGGCGGATGTGTGTATTCTGCACAGGATTATAAGAAATTAGTACCTGTGATAAGATATTTGAAAAAAGATCAGGCATTTACACAAAAATTACTTCTTGCACAGCAGAAGAAAAGGGGCTGTTTTTCATATAAAATGTGATTTGATCTGAAAAAGAGGAGGCAAATTATGCAGATTCATATTACTAAGATATACAATATAGGGGGGACAGCGGCACAGTCTCAGCATATGGTGGCAGAAATAGCGAAAAGTGTACTGAAGTGTACTGAATTGGGAATACATCATTATCCGGTTGAATCTGATTCATCGGAGATGTTGCGAGCCAGACAGGATGGAATTTTAGCAGCAGTGAAATGGTATGATGTTGTGATTTTTCAATCCCCTTCGTGGAACGGAGTACATTTTGACAGAGCATTAATGGAACGGTTGAATGTAAACCGTGGTGTAAAAAAGGTGTTTTTTATTCATGATGTTGTGCCATTAATGTTTGAAAACAATCGATATCTTTTGGGTAAATATATTGAGTTATATAATCAAGCGGATTTGCTTATCCTGCCTTCACAGAATATGGCAGATTTTTTATACAAAGAAGGTTTGAATGTACATCAATATGTTGTGCAGAGGATGTGGGATTGCCCTCTTTCCGTTAATACTTCTGTGATTCCGCGATTTAATAAGCTGATACAATTTGCTGGACAAACTGATGGATGTAAATTCTCATTTGTGCAAAGATGGAAGTATGAGTCGGTCAGACTGGCTGTAACAGCAAGTGAAGGAGATTGGGAGCATGGTGAGAATATTGAATTTCTTGGATGGTTTCAAGATTAGAATCTTTTAGCAAATACCATGAGACATAATGGTGGATTTGGATTGTTGTGGACTGAATATGAATATTGGAAAGAGTATATGACACTGAATGCCTGCAGTAAATTAAGTCTTTACCTTGCGTCGGGAATACCGGTAATTGTTCATAATAGTATTCCAGAGGCAGATACAATCTTTCAGAAAAATCTCGGACTGGTTGTAGATTCTTTAGATGAGGCAGTGGAAAAGATCGAAAAGATGACAAAAGATCAGTATGATCAAATGGTGCAGAATGTAGCGTCGTTTGGCAGATTGCTGCGAGGTGGATTTTTTACAAGGAAAGTGCTGACAGATGCGCTTTTTCAGTTGTTATATAATTGACGGATAGGAGTTTTTCAGAAAAGAGGATTTTAGAGCGTGCTGGAATAGTTTATATTATTTCTCTATTTTTCAGAGCGAACAGGATTGGTATAAGAAATGGAGGTGCAAACATGGTTTACAATTTTAACTTAGGTGTCGGATGGGCAAGCAGCGGTGTAGAATATGCACAAGCCTACCGTGCGAAGGTACTGCGGGAGATCGGACAGGATGCAAAATTCATATTTACAGATATGTTTCCAAGAGATAATATCCAGCATATGACAGAGAATATCGGCTTCTTAGATTCAGAAGTTATCTGGCTGTATACATTTTTCACGGACTGTAAGACGTCACCTGTGACATACACGCTGAAGCAGTTAGAGAAAACCTTTGGCAGCAGGCGTTTTACGGGCGCAAGAGAAAGAGGAACGGTAAAGTATACCTTTCCTGGATCAAATAGTTATTATGTGGCTTATCTGGTTAATGAGAAGGGAAACAAGGTTCATCGGGTAGAGATGGTTTCGAACGGATGTCTGATCCGAAAAGATTACTATACATATTGCAGAATCTATTCAGAATACTATGCGCCGCTTGATAATAAGGCACATCTGTACCAGCGCAGATTTTTTAACGAAGACGGAACGGTGGCCTATGAGGAGATTACGGATGATGATAAGGTGATGTACCAGTTTCCGGACCGTTTCATCTGCTCTAAGGAAGAATTGGTTGGAGAAATGGTATCACGGCTTAAGCTGACCCGCCGGGATGTGGTGATCATTGACAGAACGACGGGAATCGGACAGGCGATCATGCAGAATGCGGGTCCGGCCAAGATCGGTATTGTGATCCATGCGGATCATTTCAGCGAAGGGAGTACGGATGCGGAACATGTTCTTTGGAATAACTATTATGAATACGCATTTTCTCAGCACAGGCACATCAAGTTCTATGTCGCTTCGACGGATACCCAGAACCGCTTGTTAAAGAAGCAGTTCAAGGAATATAAGGGAATCAGTCCTAAGATTGTAACGATCCCGGTAGGAAGCATTGATGAGTTAAAACGGCCTAAGAAGAGCAGGAAGAAGTCTTCCTTAATTACGGCGTCAAGACTGGCGGATGAAAAGCACGTGGACTGGCTGATTGAAGCAGTGGTAAAGGCAAGGGAACAGGTGCCGGATGTTTCGTTAGATATATATGGCAAAGGCGGAGAGGAACCGAAGCTTAAAAAGATGATCGAGGCGCTGAAATGCGGCGATTATGTGCACCTTTGCGGGCAGCAGAATCTTGATGATATATATAAGAACTATGAGGCATATCTGGCAGGTTCTACCAGCGAGGGCTTCGGGCTTACTCTGATGGAGGCGGTTGGTTCGGGGCTGCCTATCATTGGTTTTGATGTGCGGTACGGCAATCAGAATTTTATCGATGACAAAAAGAACGGCTATCTGATCGCTGTGAATGATAAGATGGAGAAGAAAGAACGGATTCAAAAATTAACGGAGTGTATCATCAAGCTGTTTACGGAGGCAGATTTGGAAGCGTTTCATCAACATTCTTATGCCAAGGCGAAGATGTATATGACGGAGGAGGTGAAGGAGCAATGGGCAAAACTGCTGAAATGAATCTGAAACCGAGCGATGCAATTCTGCTGTTCGATCATTACGGGCAGGATAGTCAGGCGTTACATATGTCGTTCAAGCTGGCGGGATTCGACTGTCCGGCAGTGGTGATTGATGACGATGGTTTTCTGCCGGAGGATGTGATGTCGGTATATGGATTTTTCCTTGGGAATTTTAAGGAGGTGCTGGGAGACAGCGCCAGACCGAAGTATTTTAATGAGATTCAGGTGCCGGAATATTGGGAGATCAGCGGAACGAACAGCAATGGGAAAGTGCAGGATCTCTATAAGGAAAGAGGAAGAATTTTTTACGCAAAACCGGAGCATAAGAGACTTGTAAGAATTGTGGACTGGTATGATGAACGCGGTGTGGTGCGGTCCAGTGACCATTACAATCGCTATGGGGCGATTTACGGCCGGACGGTATTTAATGCAAAGGGACAGAAGGTGAATAAGACGTATTTCTCGGCAGATGGACGGGAGATTATTGTAGAGAATTTTGTTACGGGAGATATCATCCTGAATGAAGGAAATGAGATATTTATCTTTCATAATAAGACAGAGCTTGTACTGCACTTTTTTGTACGTGCGAATCTCAAACAGAGCAGGATCTTTTTCAATTCTCTGTCTACGCCGTTTTTCGTGTCTAACCGCTTAAAGGCTCAGGTGAAGCGGGATATTCTGTTCTGGCAGGAGCCGAAGCGGGACGATATTCCGGGTAATATGCAGGCGATCTTTAACGGTGATACCAGCCGTACAGCGGCAGTTATGGTGCAGAAGAAGCAATCATACGATCAATTGATCGCTCTCGGCGCTAAAAAAGAGATGGTTCACAGGCTTGGATTCATCTATCCGTTTGAGAGAGAAAACAGCGGCCGGCCGGAGGCCCTGATCTGTACGAATTCGGACAATATCGAACATTGTGAAGATCTTATAAAGGCGTTGCCGCAGATGCATTTTCATATTGCAGCGTTTACGGAGATGTCATCTAAGCTGATGGGGATGGATTCATATGATAACGTGAGGCTGTATCCGGGGGTGAAGACTGCGGTTTTAGATGAATTGTTTAATACGTGTGATTATTATTTTGATATTAATCATGAGTCGGAGATCGCTTCGGCTGTCAGCAAGGCATTCTTGCATGATCATCTCATCTTTGCATTCAGGGAGACGGCGCATAATGCGGATTATGAGGCAAAGGAATATATCTATCCTGCTGCCAAATGGAAACAGATGTGTGAGGATGTGAAGACTGCTATGGCGGATCAGAAGCTGATGAAGAAGATGCTGCAAAAACAGAAGAAGGCAGCTATGGCAGAGCCGGCGGACAGTTACCAGAGATTGCTGTCAGAATAGATGTAGAAAAGCTATAGATCTTATGATACGATATATTTAGATTTTTTGTTCTAGATATATCGTATTTTTTGCGGAGAAATATGGAAGATTCTACTGAGGTGGAAATATGCAGAGAAAACAATCAGGAAGACAGGGACGCAAACTGCGGTGGACAGAGAAGATGATATTGGTCATAGTTGCCGTGATCATTCTGCCGCTTATGATAGTCATAGGTGTTTTGTGGAATTCCATGTCACAGACATTTGAAGAACAGGCCGAGACATTGGTCGAGTATAAATTAAAGGAAAGCACGGAGTTTTTGGAGCATCGTATAGATTCTATTTATAACATTATGTATCAGATGATTACGGACCAGAGTATTCGGAGCAGCTGTTGGGCTCTGGCAAGGCAAAGCAATGTGGCACAGGAAAAAAGTAATATGCATCAACGGTTTATTGAATTCGTTTCACAGAGCGATTATCTGTACAGCGCCGCATATATTGGGGTGCAGGATGATTTTTATACATATGAAACATTCAATAATGTACAGGATAATTCTATCTGGGCGAATGAAGAATTTCGTCAGGAGGTGTCGGAAAAGGCGCTGGGAAGTGATTCGGTATGTTTGATATTTACGAAGGAGAGTTTTGAGGTCAATCAAAGATATGCGCCTTCGCTCTATATGGTAATGCCCCTGAAGGATAATGTAGCGAAGAAAACGATCGGTATCCTTGCATTGGGACTGGATGATAGCGCCTCTTTTATCAGAGGTAAAAATTGAAGATGAATTTTGGTCGCCTTACATTTCTCTTGTCCAAAATATCATGATTCCATATCAATGGAAAATACTGAACGACGAGGTAGAGAATGCCGCTCCCAGCCATAGTATTGAGAATTACCGCATTGCAGCCAAAGAAAGTGAGGGGGAATATTACGGAGCGGTTTTTCAG
Source organism: Lachnospiraceae bacterium (assembly GCA_910575835.1). GTDB lineage: Bacteria > Bacillota > Clostridia > Lachnospirales > Lachnospiraceae > Sporofaciens. The sequence continues at coordinate 21,017 of CAJTGB010000026.1, forward strand.
GATACCGATCTGGCAAAATGGTTGGAGGCAGCCGCATACAGTCTGTCGCTGCGCCCGGATGAGGAGCTTGAAAAGCAGGCGGACGATGCGATCGAATTGATCGGCCGTGCTCAGCAGGCGGACGGATATCTCGATACATATTATACGATAAAGGAACGGCAGAACCGATGGACGAACTTGTATGAAGGGCATGAATTATATACTGCGGGGCATCTGATAGAGGCAGCAGTTGCTTATTATGAGGCGACAGGAAAAAGAAAGCTTCTTGATATCATGTGCCGCACCGCCGATTTGATATGCCGTCTGTTTGGCAGGAACGAAGGGCAGATGGACGGGGTACCCGGGCATCCGGAGATCGAACTGGCGCTGGTCCGGCTTTATTATGCGACGCAAGAAGAACGTTATCTTGAACAGGCAAAATATTTTATAGATGCCAGGGGAAGTTCGCCTAATTATTTTGCCAGAGAGCTTGAAAATCCTTCTTTTCATCATATCTTCCCGGAATTTGCACACTTGGGCTACAATAACGTGCAGGCGCATATGCCTGTTCGAAGTCAGAAGACGGCCGACGGACATGCTGTGCGCGCGTTATATCTCTATTCAGCGATGGCAGATGTGGGATATGAATGTCAGGATGAAACGCTGATAGAGGCTTGCAGGGAACTGTTTGATAACATTGCCCAAAGACAGATGTTTATAACTGGCTCTGTGGGTGCGGCTGCTGACGGCGAATGCTTTACCTGTGATTATGATCTCCCGAATAATTATAACTATTCGGAGACGTGTGCGTCCGTTGCGCTTGCGCTTTTTTCGCTGCGTATGATGCAGATCGAGAGGAATGGAAAATATGCAGACGTCTTCGAAAGAGCGCTTTATAATACTGTATTAGGCGGTATGGCGCTGTCAGGAAAAGAATTTTTCTATGTGAATCCTCTGGAGACAGTGCCGGAACATTTACAGGCTAACCGGACCTTGCATCATGTACTCCCCGAACGCCGTCCGTGGCTTGGAGTAGCGTGCTGTCCGCCGAATATCGCGAGAACATTAACGTCGTTGGCAAAATATATCTATGCAGTGGATGACAGTGCAGTGTACATTAACTTGTTTGTATCTAATAAGGCTGAATTAAAGTTAGGAAATAAAACGGTCGATCTGCAGATGAAGACCAGATATCCTTATGAGGATGAAGTTATCATTAAGATCGGGAATCCTCAGGATGCTGCTTTTGCCCTTGCAATCCGTGAACCGGGATGGGGAAGGATTCGTTCACTGATCATAAATGGCAGCAGTTCAAAGCCAAAGCGGAGAGATGGTTACATCATGATAGATACGTTGCCGTCTTCCGATAGTACGATTCAGGTATCGTTCGATATGGAGCCGGTATTTGTCCGCGCCCATCCCAGAGTACGCGCGGATGTGGGGAAATTAGCCATTGCCAGAGGCCCTCTGGTATACTGCCTTGAAGAAGCAGATAATGGGAAGAATCTGGGTTCATTGATGGTATCTGCAAAGACTGCGTTAAAAGCGGAGTTTGATCCGGCGTTATTGAATGGAACTGTGGTTATTACCGCTGATGCAGAGAGATTAACTGAGGAAGAATGGGATGGTAAGCTATACCGGTATGGCTTGTCAGAGAACCGGACAGTACCATATAAAATACGGGCAATTCCGTACTGTCTTTGGAATAACCGGGGCATTGGAGAAATGCTGGTTTGGATACATCAAAAATAAAGGCTTTACACCGCAATCAACGATTGATATAATAAAAGAAGCAAAGCAAATAGCACTTAAAAAGTGAGGTGAAAATATGCCGAATAATGAAAAAGAATATAATGGTTATCTTATTGATCAGCTGAGATTGTTGAAACGGATCGAGGCAGTAACCAAAGATAAAGAGGCATTAGAAGTCATTGCGTTTGAAAGAGAATTTATCGAACAAAAATTATATCAGAATCCGTCTTTAACCAAAGATACAAAGTAATAAAAAGGTGTAAAGTCTTTGTTCCATTTTTAAGGGCTTTACATCTTTTGTTTGCAGGATAGATTTTTATGAATTGATATTTCATGTAACAACTTTGCAACAACTGCGCTGTATAATGAGCCTGTAATAAAAAAGGTTTTGCCAGAGAAGGGAGCGAAGATTATGAACAAAACATGGAAGAAATTCAGGGTGATATTGACGGCAGCAGGGATGGCGGTCTGTATGACGGCAGGACTGGGACTGGGAATCTACTGGTCCAGGGGACAGGCGGAGAAGACAGTAGTATCGGCGGCAGAGAAGGAGATGGGATTTGAAGCCGGAGAGAAGGAGGAGGACTCACAGAGCTACCAGAGGTATTCAGATGAGGACTGCCTTTATAAAGATAAAGTTTTAGATGAAGAGATTGCAAAAGAGGTCTGTGACAAGTATAATCTTGATTATGACACGGTGAAGAGTGAGGATGTCACCCGTGAAATGCGCAACTACGAGGAGGCTCTGTGGCTATTGAAGGATATGGGAAACTGTCCGCTTCTGGGAAAGAAATGGGGAAAAGGCGCGTTCGCGTCGCTTCAGATGTATATCCAGGAGATCTACGCCTTTGGCGACGGTGAAGAAGTCATAAGAGAGATGTGCAAGGGATATGAGATCGATCCAGACAAAGCAGTGATCTCAGACCTGACGACAGAGCAGTTGATCGAGATTGGGGAGAAGGCTTTTGAGACTTCCGATCATCCGAAGGGGTAAGGAATAGTGGCAGACATATTGATCGTAGAGGATGACAGGAGAATCAACGAACTCATCCGAAGAACATTGACTATGACTGGACATATTGGGCTTCCGGCTTATTCAGGCCGGGAAGCCCTAGCTGTGTTAGAGGAGAAACGGATCGATCTGATCCTTTTAGATATCGGCCTGCCGGATATGGACGGCTTCGCGCTGATGCGGCAGATTGCCCGGGAATATGCTGTGATTCCGGTGATCTGCGTGACTGCAAGAGACGAGGTGCCTGACCGTGTGAAGGGGCTAAGGGGAGGCGCGGAGGATTATATCGTGAAGCCTTTTGCCATGGAAGAGCTGTTAGCCAGAGTGCAGGTGGTGCTGAGAAGATTCAATAAGGAGCAGAATCTCTTCCGTATCAGGGATGTGGAGGTGGATCTGGCGGGCGGGCTCGTGAAGAAGGAGGGGACTTCGGTTGAGCTTACCAACCGGGAGTACGAGCTTCTGAAGGTCCTGCTGCTCAATAAGAATATCGCGCTTTCCAGGGAACGGCTTCTTGAGCTTGCCTGGGGGATGGACTTTGGCGGGGACGACCGTACCGTGGATGTGCATATCCGAAGACTTCGGCAGAAGCTTGGCTTGGAAGAGGAGATCAAGACTATCTTTAAATATGGATATCGGTTGGAGATTTAGAATGCAGTTATGGAAGAAGAATTTTCTGGTGATATATGGAATATTTCTGGCGGTGGTCTGTGCCGGACTATTGCTTCTGGACGCTTATATCTCTCTGAATGAGATGAAGCAGTGGGTCGATCAGGCAAGAAACAATGAGAGAAGTATCTACTATCTGGCTGCCGGGCTTAAGGATGAGGAGATTAGCCGGATGAACATGAATTTAAATGATGCGGGCAGGAGATACGAGGAGGCAGGGCTCCTTATCAGGGTATGCGTGAACGGGTATACTGCGGCAGATTATATTCAGGAGGGGCAGACGACGGATACGGGGGCAGAAGGCTCACAGATCGGGATCAGAAGGGTCAGGGGAGAGCGCTGTCTGGTTATTCGGGAGATTGGACGGGAGGGAGAAGACGAGATCACGGTGGAGTATGTGCATCAGCTTAAGAGCCTGTCCCAGATCCAGATGAGGAGGATGTGGATATTCTGCGGGGCAGGGCTGGTATTTGCAGGAATTATGGGATTGCTCCTATATTATACTATGCGCCGGATCAACCGCCCGGTGAACCAGATCGCTCATGAGCTTCGGACACCGCTCACCGGGATTAGGGGATATGCGGAATATCTTATGATGGGGAAGCTTACAGAAGAGGAGCGTTTCTTCGCCGCAAGGCAGATCGTAGACAGCGCAAAGCATCTGGAGAATATCACGGAGAAGCTGCTGATCATGGGAAATGTGCGGGAAGGCGCTATTCAGATCGAGAGAATAGACGTCAGGAAGATGCTTCTTGAACTGGAAGAAAAATATCCGAATGTTGAGGTTGACTGTCGGCTGGAATTCCTGAACGGTGACAGGACGCTGGTATTCTGCCTGCTTGATAATCTGACAGCCAATGCGGCAAGGGCCGGAAGCCTGGTCAGAATTACGGCAGATGAGGAAGGGGTTCGTATCTGGAATGACGGGGAACCTATGGATGAGGAGTTATTAAGGGACATCAGCAAGGGGCAGGACGTGCCTGCAAGCCGTATGGGGATGCATGGATACGGTATTCAGGTCTGTCAGGAGATCGCCAGGGTGCATGGCTTTAAGCTTCGGTTTCGTTCCTCTAAAGAGGAAGGGACGGAGGTGTTCTGCCAGATAAATACAATATGATAGATTTTTTGAACGGTTCTTCATTATGAACAGACAGGATTTTGCGCAGACAAAAAACAGCCATTGACGGTATGGCTGTTTTTTATGCATTATTCTATCTATATGCTATAGCCTTAGGCAATCCCGTTAACAGCTTTAGCCAGACGGGAAATCTTCCTGGAGCAGGTATTCTTATGATAAACGCCCTTGCTTCCTGCCTTGTTGATCTCAACGGTCGCAACCTTGAGAGCAGCAGCAGCGGCCTCTGCATCCTTGTTAGCAACGGCTGTCTCAACCTTCTTCACACAGGTCTTAACCTTAGACTTGATTGATTTATTCCTTGCAGCCTTTGTTTCGTTCACCAGGATTCTCTTCTTTGCAGATTTGATATTAGCCAATTTGTCCACCTCCAATATCTTATATTTCGATTCTTTAGTATCGATTCTGACTTCGTTAGAGCCGGACACGGACGTTCTAACGAAACATACCCATTCGGGCATACCGCAATACATATCTCCATTGGAGACAGGCGGACTCTGTCCGACAAAGTATACGAATTCATTTTAGGGCAAGGAATGGTTTCTGTCAATACATATTTCTCAAATAATTGTAAAAAATAGGATAGTGATAAAAAAGATTAAAGCGAGGATGTAAGGGATGATTGAAAAGTATAGCATCAGGACGGATCTTGCTCTGGAGGACAAGGAGCGGTTTGAATCGGACAATGTGGAGGTGCAGGGCGTGTCTCTGTCCGAGGATTATGATGAGGAGCGGGAGATCAAGGTGACGACCGTCAAGATCGAGACGGAGAACGGCGCGAAGGTGATGCGTAAGCCGGTGGGAACCTATATTACCATGGAGGCGCCGAATATGGCGGTGCCGGACGAGGATTACCACGCTGAGATCTCTAAAGAGCTTGCGAAGTTTCTTTCGCGTTTTATCAGGAAGGATAAGGAGGATTATTCGATCCTGGTGGCGGGGCTTGGCAACCGGAAGGTGACCCCGGACGCGCTTGGCCCCTACGTGGTGGATAATCTGAATATTACCAGGCATATCGTGAAGGAGTACGGGAAATACGCCATGGGAGAGGAGAATGTGCGGCTGGTGAGCGCGATCGTGCCGGGCGTCATGGCGCAGACCGGGATGGAGACGGTGGAGATCATCAAGGGGATCGTCCGTGAGACGAAGCCGGATATGATGATCGCAGTGGATGCTCTGGCGGCAAGAAGTTCTAAGAGGCTTAACCGGACCATTCAGATCTCGGATACAGGGATCAATCCCGGCTCCGGCGTGGGGAACCACCGCAATGCCATCACGAAGGATACGGTGGGTATCCCTGTTCTGGCGATCGGCGTGCCGACGGTGGTGGACGCGGCGACCATCGTCAACGATACCATGGAGAATCTGATCCTTGCTCTTGAGAGCTCGGAGACGCTTCGGGGCGTGGGCGTTGTCATGCAGGGATATAACGCGGCGGAGAAGTATGAGCTGGTAAAGGAGCTGATATCCCCGCATCTGAACGGGTTGTTTGTAACGCCGAAGGACATTGACGAGACGGTCAAGCGGATCAGCTATACCATATCGGAGGCGCTGAACATGCTCTTTTCAAAAGGACATGCACATAATCAGGAAATGGGCGTCATATAGTGTTAAAGAGCCAAAGAACCCCGAATAGACCGGCCGGAAAAGCCGGGATCCCGGGGAAAAATGCCGTGAATATGGAGTGATGATGTGGAACAAAAGCATTGGATCAATCGGATCCTGATAGCGGTCATCTCAGGTATTCTGATCGTATATGCCTGTGTGAACCTGTCCCTGCCGAAGGGCCCGGAGCAGAGGATACAGACCAAGATAAACCGAATACTTCTTGCGAAAGGGGCAGAGACATTCCTGACAGGATTTGCCTATGTGGAGAACGGAAGCGGGGAGACGCTTACGGACTGGGTAACAGAGTCGGCTATGGAGCTGATACCTCTTGGAACTTATATAGAAGGAAAGGCAAGTTCTTATACGGATGTGGAGGATCGGGAAACTTATCAGATGATACTTGCCAGCCAGGCTAATGACGAGAACATGGTGGACGAGAACGGGAAGCTTGTGACAAAAGACGGGCAGGAGGAAGAGGTGGCCGAGACCATGGGGCCTCAGATCGATACGTCTATGGAGAAGCTTGTGAATTATGAATATCTGTTGGGAAATTTTTATACCGTGGATTCCAATACCATGGCTGATCCGGAATTGCTCAATGCCGAGAAGCTGCTTGGTAAGAATATGAAGCTTGACGGGTCAAAGGGGCCTAAGGTGCTGATCTACCACACGCATTCCCAGGAAGGATTTATCGATTCCGTGCCGGGGGATACCGGCACGACGATCCTGGGGATGGGAGCGTATCTTACGGAGCTTTTGAACGATACATACGGGATTGAGACTATCCACCACGAGGGTATCTATGACCTGGTGGACGGTAAGCTTGACAGGAGTATGGCATATGAATTGGCAGAACCGCAGATCCAGAAGATCCTGGCGGAGAATCCAAGTATTGAGGTCGTCATCGACCTTCACAGGGACGGAGTGGCGGAAGGAACCCATCTGACGGCGCAGATCAAGGGAAAGCCTACGGCGCAGATCATGTTTTTCAACGGGCTGAGCAGAACGAAGGCGAACGGCAATATCGGTTACCTTCCGAATCCGTATATAGAGGATAACCTGGCGTTTTCTCTGCAGCTTCAGATCGCGGCGGCCAATAAGTTTCCGGGCTTTACCAGACATATATACCTGAGAGGCTATCGGTATAATATGCATTTCAAACCCAAGACGCTGCTTGTGGAGGCCGGAGCGCAGACGAATACGGTGGAAGAGATGCGCAACGCCATGGAAATACTGGCGGATACACTAAATACGGTACTTGCCGAATAAAATATGTTTGAACTGCGCCACATTTTGTGCTAAGATATGGAAAGTATGGGAAAATTTGAAGAAGGGATCTAGTAGAAATGGCGAATAAGAATACATATGATGCAGATAGCATTGCCATACTGGAGGGATTAGAAGCGGTACGGAAGAGGCCGGGAATGTATATCGGAAGCGTGTCGACGAAGGGCTTGAACCATCTGATCTATGAGATCGTGGACAATGCGGTGGATGAGCATCTGGCGGGATTTTGTTCGGAGATCTGCGTAACGCTTGAAAAGGACGGATCGGCTACCGTTAGGGACAACGGAAGAGGAGTGCCGGTGGGGCTTCACGCTACGGGTGTTTCGGCGGCGAGAGTCGTCTATACGACCCTCCATGCAGGCGGCAAGTTTGATGATACGGCATATAAGACGAGCGGAGGGCTTCACGGCGTGGGTTCCTCTGTTGTCAATGCGCTGTCTGTCTATATGGATGTGGAGATCAGCCGGGAAGGATACGTTCATCATGACCGGTACGAGAGGGGCAAGCCGGTGATCGAATTAGAAGACGGGCTGCTCCCGAAGATCGGGAAGACCAGGAAGACCGGTACGAAGGTGAATTTCCTGCCGGACGATACCATATTTGAGAAGACGAGATTCCGCGCGGAGGAAGTTAAGAGCCGCATGCATGAGACGGCGTACCTGAATCCGGAGCTTACGATTACATTTGACGACAAGAGGGGCAATGAGCCGGAGCATATCGTCTACCATGAACCGGACGGGATATTAGGTTTTATTAAGGATCTGAATTCGAAGAAGGAGCCGGTGCACGATCCGGTGTATTTCAAGGGAGAGGCGGAAGGGATCGAGGTGGAGGCTGCGTTCCAGTACGTGAACGAGTTCCACGAGAATGTCCTTGGCTTCTGCAACAATATCTACAATGCAGAAGGGGGGACCCATCTGACCGGTTTTAAGACAACCTTTACGACGGTGATCAACCAGTATGCCAGAGAGCTTGGGATCTTGAAGGAGAAGGATACGAATTTTACGGGGGCGGACGTCAGGAACGGGATGACGGCCATTGTATCCATCAAGCACCCGGACCCAAGGTTCGAGGGGCAGACCAAGACCAAACTGGACAACCCGGACGCTTCCAAGGCGTGCAGCAAGGTGACCAACGATGAGATCATCCGGTACTTTGACCGGAACCTGGAGAACCTTAAGAAGGTGATCGGCTGCGCGGAGAAGGCGGCGAAGATCCGCAAGACGGAGGAGAAGGCGAAGACCAATCTTCTGACGAAGCAGAAGTATTCCTTTGACAGCAACGGGAAGCTTGCCAACTGTGAGAGCCGGGACGCGGACAAATGCGAGATCTTCATCGTGGAGGGAGATTCTGCCGGAGGCTCTGCCAAGACGGCGAGAGACAGGATGTATCAGGCGATCCTTCCGATCAGGGGGAAGATTCTCAATGTGGAGAAGGCCAGTATCGATAAGGTCCTTGCCAATGCGGAGATCAAGACCATGATCAACGCGTTCGGCTGCGGATTCTCGGAAGGCTACGGCAATGACTTTGACATTAGCAGGCTGCGGTATGACAAGATCATAATCATGGCGGATGCGGACGTGGACGGGGCGCATATTTCCACGCTGCTTCTGACGCTTTTTTATCGGTTCATGCCGGAGCTGATCTACGAGGGACATGTCTATATCGCTATGCCTCCGCTATACAAGGCTATGCCGAAGAAGGGGGAGGAGGAATACCTCTACGACGACAAGGCTCTGGAGCGTTACCGCAAGACCCACGACGGCCCGTTTACCCTGCAGAGGTACAAAGGTCTGGGAGAGATGGATGCGGACCAACTGTGGGAGACCACGCTGAACCCCAAGACGCGTCTGTTAAAATTAGTAGAGATAGAGGATGCCAGGATGGCGTCCAGTGTGACTGAGATGCTGATGGGGACTGAGGTGCCCCCAAGGCGGACATTTATCTATGAGAATGCGACAGAAGCAGAATTGGATATTTAATTTAGGAGAATGAAGATGCAGGATTCACAGATTATTAGAACCGAATATTCGGATGTCATGAAGAAATCATATATAGATTATGCTATGAGCGTCATTGTGGCAAGAGCGCTGCCGGACGTTAGGGACGGTCTTAAGCCGGTACAGCGCAGGACCTTGTATGATATGCATGAGTTAGGGATACGCTATGACAGGCCTTACCGCAAGTGCGCCCGTATCGTGGGCGATACCATGGGTAAATACCATCCTCACGGCGACAGCTCCATCTATGAGTCGCTCGTGGTCATGGCGCAGGAATTCAAGAAGGGTATGATCCTGGTCGACGGTCATGGGAACTTTGGTTCTATCGAGGGTGACGGCGCGGCGGCTATGCGTTATACGGAGGCCCGCCTTGCGAAGGTGACGCAGGAGGCCTATCTGGCGGATCTGGATAAGGATATTGTGGATTTTGTGCCGAATTTTGATGAGACGGAGAAGGAGCCGGAGGTTCTTCCGGTGCGTCTTCCCAATCTGCTGGTCAACGGTGCGGAAGGGATCGCCGTCGGTATGGCGACCAGCATCCCGACCCACAATCTGGGCGAGGTGATCGACGCGGTCAAGGCGTACATGAAGAACGACGAGATCAGTACCAGGCAGTTGATGCGTTATATCAAGGGGCCGGACTTCCCTACGGGAGGGATCGTGGTCAATAAGGACGACCTTCCTGATATCTATGAGAGCGGAAGCGGCAAGGTCAAGATCAGAGGAAAGGTAGAGGTCGAGGAGATGAAGGGCGGCAAGAGCCGCCTGGTCATTACAGAGATCCCTTACACCATGATCGGCGCGGGAATCGGGAAGTTCTTAAACGATGTCTTTGCCCTGGTGGAGTCGAAGAAGACCAGCGATATCGTAGACATTTCCAACCAGTCGTCCAAGGAAGGGATACGGATCGTTATCGAGCTTAAGAAGGGCGCTGACATTGAGAACCTGACGAACATGCTCTATAAGAAGACCCGTCTTGAAGATACCTTCGGGGTAAATATGCTTGCAGTCGCGAACGGCAGGCCGGAGACCATGGGGCTTAAGAAGATCATAGAGCATCATGTGGATTTCCAGTTCGAGATGGCTACCAGAAAGTATCAGAACCTTCTGGATAAGGAAAAGGACAAAAAAGAGATTCAGGAAGGGCTTATTAAAGCATGCGACGTGATCGACCTGATCATCGAGATCCTCAGAGGAAGCCAGTCTGTGAAGGACGCCAAGGCGTGTCTGGTTAACGGAGTGACGGAGAATATTAAGTTCAAGTCCAAGATCTCCAAGAAGATGGCGTCCATGCTCCGTTTCACTGAGCGGCAGGCCACAGCGATCCTGGAGATGCGCCTCTATAAGCTCATCGGCCTCGAGATCGAGGCGCTGATGAAGGAGCACGACGAGACGATCCGCAAGATTGAGAGATACGAGGATATCCTGAATCATTATGAATCTATGGCAAATGTCATCATAGAAGATCTGGACAGGCTTAAGGCCGAATTCGCGAGAAAGCGCAGGACGGTAGTTGAGAATGCCGAGGAAGCGGTCTATGAGGAGAAGAAGGTGGAGGAGCAGGAAGTAGTGTTCCTGATGGATCGGTTTGGCTATGCCAAGACCATAGATACCAGCACATACGGGCGGAACAAGGAGGCGGCAGATGCCGAGAACCGTTATGTCCTTCCCTGCATGAACACCGGAAGGCTCTGTATATTTACCGATACAGGGAAGATGCACCAGGTCAAGGTCCTGGATCTGCCGTACGGCAAATTCCGGGATAAAGGGCTTCCGGTGGACAACGTAAGTAATTTTGACAGTACGCAGGAGGAGATCGTCTATATCTGCGATGCGGAGCAGATGCGTTACTCGAAGCTGTTTTTTGCCACCAGGCAGGGGATGGTCAAGAAGGTAGAGGGAAGTGAATTCCAGGTGTCGAAGCGGACGATCGCGGCCACGAAGCTTCAGAACGACGATATGGTGATCAGCGTGCAGGTGATCAGCGAGAATCATAATGTGGTCCTTCAAACGAAGGACGGATATTTCCTTAAATTCGCTGCCGAAGAAGTGTCGGAGAAGAAGAAGAGTGCGATCGGCGTGCGGGGAATGAAGCTCCGCAAGAATGATGAAGTTGAGGAAGCCTATCTCTTTGAGGAAGGGTCGGAGATGAAAGCGGTGACAGGAGAACGGGAAGTGTCTCTGAACCGCCTGAAGATGGCTAAAAGAGACGGGAACGGAACGAAAGTAAGAGGATAGAAAAGGAGCAGTCATGATACAAGATATTGCGCCATACCGGTATAAGAATGAATATTGTCCTGCGCCGCCGTCAGAGGGGGATCTCCTGCTCTGTTATGACGGAGACAGGGTATTGGTCAGGGAAGAAGGCGGTAAGATCGCATTTCCCACATTCAAAGAAGCTAAGCTGTATGTTGATGCGGACAGGCTCTGCAGGGATTGTACTTATCTGTTTGCCATTGACGGCGCGAGGTTCTATCTGGGGAGCGGTTTTTCGGCGGATTTTCCGGCGGGAGATGACAATACCGCGCCGGCCGGCGGGGAGTGCGGGTACACCTGGAAGGACAGGCAGATCTTTCGGAATGTCGGCCCGAAGCATCTTGGTTTCGCGGGAGTGACGGGATGGCAGTTACATAGATGGTATGAGAACCATCGGTTTTGCGGCAGATGCGGCAATGCGATGGAGAAGGATACGAAGGAGAGGATGCTGTTCTGCCCCAAATGCCGTGTGATGGAATATCCGAAGATCTGTCCGGCTGTGATCATTGCCGTGACCCACAAGAACCGCCTGCTGATGTCCAAGTATGCGGGAAGAGAATATAAGAAATACGCGCTGCTTGCCGGCTTCGCGGAGATCGGCGAGACGGTGGAGGAGACGGTAGAGCGGGAAGTGATGGAGGAGGTCGGCCTTAAGGTTAAGAATATTACTTACTATAAGAGCCAGCCCTGGTCATTCTCGGATACTCTGCTGATGGGATTCTTCTGTGAGCTTGACGGGGATGAGACGGTCACGCTTGACGAGGAAGAGCTGGCGCTTGCCCAGTGGTTTGAACGGGAAGAGATTCCGGCAGAGCCGGACGGCATAAGCCTGACCAATGAGATGATGATGGTATTCAAAGAAGGCAGGGAAATCATAAGACAGACACTTGGGGACGCAGTAAATTGAATTCTACTGCGTCCCCAAATCAGTTTAAATGGCTCTTGTATATTCTTTCAGCCACTCCTGTTCTTCAGCATTCAGATGCGGTGAGATCAGTTCGTATACCTTGGCATGGTATGCGTTTAACTGCTCCTTGTCTTCCGGCTTCATAAGATCAGGGTTGACGGCGTCTAAGTCGATCGGCACGTAAGTGATCGGTTCGAAGTAGAGGAACTGTCCGTATTCGGTCTTCTGTCCCTCTCTGACTACCATCTCGTTCTCCGTACGGATCCCGTGGGAGCCTTCGATATAGAGGCCGGGCTCGTTGGTGAGGACCATACCGGGCTCTAACGGACATTTCTCGTGGCCGCGCACGGCACAGCGGAAACCGGAAGGCCCTTCGTGGATGTTCATCAGATAGCCGACGCCGTGGCCGGTGCCGTGGTTGAAGTCAAGTCCCCGCTCCCATGCCGGGATCCTTGCCAGTACGTCCAGGTTATAACCTGCGGTACCTTTCAGGAACACGGCGCGCGCCAGATGCAGGTTGCACAGGAGGACGGTGGTGAAATCATCCTTCATGCGGTCGGTTATGTTCCCAAAGGCAAAGGTCCTTGTGATGTCTGTGGAGCCTTCCATGTAGCCGCCGCCGGTATCGGTTAAGAACAGTCCGTCGGTGGTTACCGGGATGTTGGTCTCCGGCGTAGCGGAATAATGTACGATCGCGCCGTGTTCCCCGGATCCGCAGATCGGTTCGAAGCTCTGCCACAGATACCCATCCTGCTCCTTGCGGAAGGAATCCAGCTTCTCGGCGGCGCTGATCTCTGTGATCTCGATTTTTCCTACGTTCTTCTTAAGCCAGTGCATGAATTTCGTCACAGCGACGCCGTCCTTGATGTGCGCGTTGATGATATTCTTGATCTCAGTCTCGTTCTTCATCGCCTTCATGAGGACTTCAGGATTCATCTGCTCGATGACTTTGGCTTCGGAAGGAATATTGTTGTAGAGCGCATAATTAAGCCTGTCAGGGTCTACCAGTACGGCTTCGTCTGTGCCAAGGCTCTTGATATCTTCGTAAATGTCATTGTACGGGCAGATCTTAATATTATCTTTGGCAAGCTCTGCCTTCATCTGGTCTGTCAACTTCTGCTCATCAACATAGTACCTCATATCATCCATGGTGATGATGGCGTAGGACAGAAGAAGCGGGAAGAATTCAATGTCGTCTCCGCGCAGGTTCGTGGTCCAGCAGATATCGTCCAGGGAAGCAAGTACGTGTACGGTTGCTTTTGCTTCCTCCATAGCCTTGCGGATGCGGGCAAGCTTGTCTGCAGTGCCGGCTCCGGTATATTCTGTGCCGAGCGCAAATGCCGGTTTCGTGGACAGCGGCGGCCGGTCTTCCCAGATCAGGTCGATCAGATCCTCGGAGTAGTTGATCTTGGCATGCTTGTCTTCTAATGCCTTCTCCAGAGTCTTTCCCTGGCCCATGGATACAACGCGCCCGTCGAAGCCGAGCGTGCCGCCGTCGGGTATCACGTCTGCAATGTAGTCTGCCAGTGTCGGAACGTCGGGCTGACCCATCTTAAAGAGCGTAATGCCGCTTCCTTCCAGTTGCTTGGCGGCCTGGATAAAGTATCTGCCGTCCGTGAAAAGTCCTGCCTCTGTCCTGGTAATGACAGCCGTTCCGGCAGATCCGGTGAATCCGGTGATGAATGCCCTTGCTTTAAAATGTTCTCCTACATATTCGCTCTGATGGTTGTCGTCTGTGGGAACCAAGTATACATCATAGCCCCTTTCCTCCATCAAAGACCGAAGAGCGGAGAGTTTTTCAGGTATTGTCATATCAATCCCTTCCTTTCTTGTATTTCCTGATAAACTATTCTAACATATCTGTTTACAAATTGACAGGAATAATTATATAATGAATTACAATGCAAAATCCGTGAATAAGAGATTCTTTTAAGGAGAAAGAGATTGAAATTATTTATCATAACAGGACTTATATGCCTGACGGCCATGATCGGCGAGATCCTCCGGGAGCTGCGCTGTTTTCGGGTGACGCGTTATACGGTGCGTTCGCCGAAGCTTGCCGGGCTTGGCCGCCAAAGAAAGCTGATATTCTTAAGCGATCTTCACAATTACCGTTACGGGGAGAATAACGACGCGCTGTATGATGCGATCGCAAAAGAGAAGCCGGATCTGATCCTGATCGGCGGAGATATGCTGATCAGGACAGACGGGAATTCTTATGAGCGCACGGCAGAATTCCTGGCGAGGCTTCCGAAGCTCTGTCCGGTGTACCATGCCAACGGCAATCATGAGCAGAAGTTGAAGGAACGGCCGAAGAAATATAAGCAGTCGTACCGTGATTATAAGGGGCGGCTCCTTAAGGCGGGAGTCCGTTTTCTGGAGAATGCTTCCGTGACGGTTGAATGGGAAGAAGCGAGGCTTAAGATCACAGGACTTGAGATTCCTATGCGCGGATATGAGCGTGCGGCCAGAGGCCAGATTCGGGCAGAGGATCTGGAAAAGAGGATCGGAAGGTCAGGAGAAGCCTTCGAGATCTTGATGGCGCACCATCCGGGCCATGTGAAGGCGTACCGGGAGTGGGGGGCAGATCTTATCCTGTGCGGACATTATCACGGAGGCGTGATCGGCATACCGGGGATCGGAGGCGTGATCGCGCCGGATTTTACGCCGTTTCCAAGATATTCGGGAGGCTGTTACAGGGAAGGAGACGCCTCTGTAGTGGTCAGCAGGGGGCTTGGCGTGCATTCGGTGCCGATCCGCCTGTTTAATCCGGCGGAGGCGGTCGCGGTGGAGCTTGCGGGCCCTCGCGGCTGATCTATGAATTTTCAAAAGTTCCGGCTTGTGAAATAAAGGAAAATCCTGTATAATATTACAATTGCGATAACCCGGTACGGCACCGGTATGAACTTGATATTACAGACGCCGTATCAGAGAAGGGTATGGGAGAGGTTTATGGGAATTCCGGTAAAGCTGCAGGTCTTTGAGGGGCCTTTGGACCTGCTGTTACATTTGATAGATAAGAATAAGATCGATATCTATGATATTCCGATCGTTGAGATCACGAACCAGTATATGGAGTACATCAGGGAGATGGAGAAGGAAGACCTGAACATCATGAGCGAGTTTCTGGTGATGGCGGCGACGCTGCTCGACATTAAGTGCAGGATGCTGCTTCCTAAGGAGGTCAATGAAGAGGGAGTAGAGGAGGACCCGCGCCAGGAACTTGTGGAGCAATTGCTGGAATATAAGATGTACAAGTATATGTCTTACGAGTTAAAGGACAGGCAGGTAGAGGGAGAGCAGGTCATGTATAAGAAGCCTACGATCCCGGAAGAGGTCCTTGGATATGTAGAGCCTGTGGATCTGGATGTGCTGCTTGCGAACATCACCCTTGCGAAGCTTAACAAGGTGTTCAGGGAGGTCATGAGAAGACAGGTGGATAAGATCGACCCTGTCCGCAGTAAGTTTGGCAAGATAGAGAAGGAGGAGGTGACCCTGTCGGACAAGCTCCTCTATGTCGCCGAATATGCACGGAATCACCGCAGATTCGGATTTCGCAGGCTTCTTGAGGAACAGAGGTCGAAGACGCAGATCATTGTGACCTTCCTTGCGATCCTGCAGCTTATGAAGGAGGGGACGATCATGATCGAACAGGAACGGTCCTTTGAGGAGATCATGATCATATCGAAGGCGTTTGGCTGATAACAGATGTGGTGGAGAAGGGAATCATGGAAGAAGTGGAGATCAAGAGGTTAGAGGGAGTTATAGAAGCGGTATTATTTACCATGGGGGAATCAGTAGAGCTTTCAAAGATCGCGGCGGCGGTCGGGCACGACGCGGACACGACCAGGAAGCTGATACACAAGATGATGGACAAGTATGAGACGGAGGACCGGGGAGTGCATATCATCGAGCTTGAAGACGCGTTTCAGATGTGTACCAAAAAGGAAATGTACGAATATCTGATCCGTGTGGCGAGACAGCCGAAAAAATATGTACTGACGGATGTTCTTCTGGAGACATTGTCGATCATCGCCTATAAGCAGCCGGTGACGAAGCTGGAGGTGGAGAAGATCCGGGGGGTGAAGTCGGATCATGCGGTCAATAAGCTGGTGGAATATAATCTGGTGTGCGAGCGGGGAAGGCTTGACGCGCCCGGCAAGCCGATCCTGTTCGGTACTACGGAGGAATTCTTAAGGAGGTTCGGCGTCCATTCGGTTGATGATCTGCCAAGCCTGAATCCTGAACAGATGGAGAGCTTCAAGGAAGAGGCGGAGGAAGAAGTTCAGCTGAAGCTGGATATCTGACGCGGGCGCCTTATGGGAGGGATCTGAACCTCCGTCTGAATTCTGATCTGAATTCTAAGAATAGAGAAGCCGGTATTCTCATATACTGCATTAACATGGTGGTATGTGGTGTAGCGGATGAAGAAGAAAATTTTATTATATGGTCTCATTTTATGTTTTTTGCTTTCTCGGTTCGGAGCAGCCCGGGTCCGGGCAGAGGGGGAAGAGAACGTGCCGGAGCAGTTATACGCCCGGTCAGCGGTACTTATGGATGCTGACAGTGGGCGTGTTTTATTTGGCAAGGAAGAGAATGAGATCCGGCCTATGGCGAGCACGACCAAGATCATGACCTGTATCCTTGCACTGGAGAACAGGCAGGAGGATCAGATCGTCACGGCTTCTGCAAACGCAGCCGGGCAGCCTAAGGTAAGGCTCGGAGTCCGGGATCAGGAGCAGTTCTATCTGAAGGATCTGCTGTATTCGCTGATGCTGGAATCCCACAATGACAGCGCGGTGGTGATCGCGGAGGGGATCGCGGGGACGACGGAGGAATTTGCCAAGCTCATGAACCAGAAGGCACAGGAGCTTGGCTGCAATGACACTCATTTCGTGACGCCCAACGGACTTGACGCCAGCGACGAGGGAGGGGTCCACTCTACGACTGCCAGGGATCTGGCTGTGATCATGCGGTACTGTATCACGCAGTCGCCCTGCAGCGAAGAGTTTCTTGAGATCACAAGGACGAAGAGTTATCAGTTTGCCAATATGGACGGAAGCAGGAATTTTTCGTGCAATAACCACAATGCGTTTCTGGATATGATGGAAGGGGCTTTAAGCGGGAAGACCGGATTTACCGCGGATGCGGGATACTGCTACGTGGGGGCGCTTAAGAGGGATGACAGGACGTTTATCGTGGCGCTCTTAGCCTGCGGCTGGCCGAACAACAAGGGTTATAAGTGGACGGATACCCGGAAGCTGATGGAATACGGGATCGCCAACTACGAGTACCGGAATGTATGGGAGGATGTAGAACTTCCCGAGATGGAGGTCGACGGAGGGATAGAGGAGAAGGATCCTTACGAGTGCGAGATACGTATACCGCTCTCTGTAAAAGGGAAGGAAGAGATCCCGGTGCTCCTTCGGGCGGATGAGGCATGTGAAGTGCAGACGGAGGTTGAGGAATCTCTGACGGCGCCGGTGCGCAAGGGGGATGCGGCGGGCAGGGTCCGGTATCTTCTGAACGGGGAGGAGATCGCGTCTTATGATGTGGTAACCCAAAAGTCTGTGGAAGAAAGAGATCTGGGATGGGCGATCCTCTGGACTCTGCGGTCGGCGTCTCTGTGAGGGGCTAGATAATTAATAATTGTCATCGGGTCTTTTGTTTCGGCGCCGTGTACCTTGGTGCGCGGCGTTCGCTGGATATACATGCAGGTATTCCCGTTTGGTTTGCTGCCCGCGGGTATCAAAGCCCTGCGGCGATCCGTGTTTATATTACATCTGCCGGTTGACGTAAGAGAAGAAGTGTGGTATTTTAAAAGCAGTCAGAATAGTCCTTAGGGGTTGGGGATTTCTATTGATCTAAAGCTATATATCTGTATAGGTTCAAATATTTTTCAAATTTTTTCCTGAATTGGGTGTTGACATTTTGTAATAAGTATAATAGTATATTAACCATAGAACGAACATTCGTTCGTTTGGCGCGTGAAAAGGAGATTTTATTATGGCGAGTGAAGATAAGAAGAAGGCATTGGATGCTGCGATAGCGAAGCTTGAGAAGGATTTTGGCAAGGGAACGGTTATGAAGCTTGGAGATCCCAAGGCACAGGTGACGGTAGAGACGATTCCGACAGGATCGCTCAGTCTGGATCTTGCGCTGGGGCTTGGAGGTGTTCCGAGAGGACGTATCGTAGAGGTGTACGGCCCCGAGTCCAGCGGTAAGACTACGGTTGCGTTACATATGATCGCGGAGGTACAGAAGCGCGGAGGGATCGCGGGATTTATTGATGCAGAGCATGCGCTGGATCCGGTCTATGCGAAGAATATCGGCGTAGATATTGATGAATTGTATATTTCCCAGCCGGACAGCGGAGATCAGGCGCTTGAGATCACTGAGACGATGGTGCGTTCAGGCGCGATGGACATTATTGTTGTGGACTCTGTGGCGGCGCTGGTGCCGAAGCAGGAGATCGAGGGAGATATGGGAGACAGCCATGTGGGCCTGCAGGCCAGACTGATGTCACAGGCTCTCAGGAAGCTGACGCCGGTGATCAGCAAGTCCAACTGTGTGGTGATCTTTATCAATCAGCTCCGCGAGAAGGTCGGGGTCATGTTCGGGAATCCTGAGACGACGACCGGCGGACGGGCGCTTAAGTTCTATGCCTCTATCCGTATGGATGTACGGAGGATCGAGACGCTGAAGCAGAGCGGCGATATGGTGGGGAACAGGACCCGTGTGAAGGTCGTGAAGAATAAGATCGCACCGCCGTTTAAGGAGGCGGAGTTCGATATTATGTTCGGCAAGGGGATCTCAAGAGAGGGAGATATCCTGGATCTGGCTGTGGACTGCAAGCTGGTGAGCAAGAGCGGGGCGTGGTTCGCCTATAACGGAGACAAGATCGGACAGGGCCGCGAGAATGCCAAGACGTACTTAAAGGAGCATCCCGAGGTTATGGGAGAGCTGGAGGCTAAGATCCGCAGCCATTATGATATCGGAGAGGATACGCCGTTAGAGGACAAGAACACGAAGCCGATACCCAAGGACGGTAAGAAGGGCGGCAGGAAGTCCCAGGCTGCGAAGGAAGAAGTGAAGGAAGCCGAAGCAGATGCAGGAGAGGACGCCGCAGACGGTGATGAAGCATAGAAATGGTAGTTACGAAGATTGAACCGATAACGAAGACCAGATTCCGCATATACGCGGATGAGAATGAGAAGCCTTTGTTTGTACTCTATAAGGGCGAGCTGTCCAGGTATCATATCGCCGTGGGTGAAGAGATCAGCGGGGACGTTTACGAAGAGATCTACAGGAACGTCATAGTGAAGAGAGCGAAGGCAAGGGCGCTTCATCTATTGAACGATATGGGAAGGACGGAAGCGCAGCTTCGAAGGAAGCTTACGACGGGAGGATATACGGAGGAAGCAGCAGAGGAAGCGATCGCGTATGTGAAGTCTTTTGGGTATCTGAACGATTGGGAATATGCCAGAAGCTTTATCGAGGGCAGGAAGAACAGGAAGAGCAGAAGAGAACTTGGCGCCGCACTGTGCCAGAAGGGTATCAGCCGGGAAGAGGCGGAGAGGGCGCTGGAGGAATTCTATGATACAGAAGATTCCGAAGCGGCGGTCAGGGAACTGCTTCGGAAGAAGAAGTTCGATCTTAAGACTGCCGATTATGTACAGACGCAGAAGATGGCGGGATATCTGATGCGCAAGGGATTCCGGTATGATGAGATCCGCAGGGTACTCGAAGTGAACGAAGCCTTCTAAAATACAGAGAGCCGTAACAGAAAGTTAAATGTTCTGGGCGGAATGCTTGACATCTTTGTGAAAACAGTATAAAATCTAAGTGTTGTAGTTGTACAATGAAAACTGAATAAGGAGGTGCTCCTGTGCCGAATGGAATATTAATTGCTGTAGGAGTTGTGCTGATCGTGGCGGCAGCAGTCATCAGTCATTTTCTGACAGTTTCTAATCTGAAGCAGAACGCGGAGTCTAAGATTGGGAATGCGGAGTTCAGAGCAAGGGAAATCATTGATGACGCAGTGAAGACGGCTGAGGCAAAAAAGAAGGAGTCTCTCTTGGAAATTAAAGAAGAGTCTATTAAGAACAAGAATGAACTTGAGAAAGAGACCAAGGAACGCAGGAATGAGTTACAACGTTATGAGAAGCGCGTTCTTTCCAAAGAAGAGGCTTTAGATAAGAAAGCGGATGCGATCGAGAAGCGCGAAGCCGGACATGCGGCAAAAGAAGAACAGCTGCGCCAGCGCGAAGCGAAAGTAGAAGAGCTGGGCAGACAGAGAGTACAGGAACTAGAAAGAATCTCAGGACTTACCTCCGAACAAGCAAAAGAGTATTTGTTAAAAACTGTTGAAGACGATGTTAAACATGACACCGCCAGGATGATCAAGGAATTAGAGACGCAGGCGAAGGAAGAAGCGGACAAGAAGGCGAAGGAATTCGTTGTGACTGCTATCCAGAGATGCGCGGCAGATCATGTTGCGGAGACTACAATTTCGGTTGTACAGCTTCCGAGCGATGAGATGAAGGGAAGGATCATTGGACGTGAAGGGCGCAATATCCGTACATTGGAGACAATGACAGGTGTTGAGCTGATCATTGATGATACGCCGGAAGCGGTCGTATTATCAGGATTTGATCCGATCCGAAGAGAGGTCGCAAGGATCGCGCTGGAGAAACTGATTGTTGACGGACGTATTCATCCGGCAAGAATTGAGGAGATGGTAGAAAAGGCGCAGAAAGAAGTAGATGCCATGATTCGAGAAGAGGGAGAGGCAGCGGCTTTGGAAGTGGGCGTTCACGGAATTCATCCTGAACTGATCCGGCTGCTTGGACGAATGAAGTTTCGGACAAGCTATGGTCAGAACGCATTGAAGCATTCTGTTGAAGTTGCGCAGCTTGCCGGTCTGCTTGCCGGCGAGATCGGGCTGGACGTCAGAATCGCCAAGCGTGCCGGACTTCTGCACGATGTCGGCAAATCTATCGATCATGATGTGGAAGGATCACATATTCAGATCGGCGTGGATCTTTGTAGGAAGTACAAGGAATCAGCGACGGTTATTAATGCGGTTGAAGCGCATCATGGCGATGTAGAACCGGAGAGTCTGATTGCCTGTGTTGTGCAGGCGGCTGATACAATATCGGCTGCACGCCCGGGCGCCAGAAGAGAGACATTAGAAACATATACCAACAGGTTAAAACAACTAGAAGATATAACCAACCAGTTTAAGGGGGTTGACAAATCTTTTGCGATTCAAGCGGGTAGAGAGATTCGAGTTATGGTGGTTCCAGAGCAAGTATCGGATGCGGATATGGTGCTGATGGCCAGGGATATAGCGAAGCAGATAGAATATGAGTTAGAGTATCCCGGACAGATCAAAGTCAATGTGATCCGTGAATCACGTGTTACAGATTATGCCAAGTAAGTGATTAAGATATGAACAGATCAGGGAAGGTCGTGAAAAGACAGTATTTTCAGACTTTCCCTGATTTGCTTTTTTCCCGAAGCAGCGAACCAGACAGCCATACAGCAGGCTATACAGCCGTACATGCAGGTATGGATATCCGGCTCGCTGCTTCGGGGCTTTGGACCTACAGAAAAATGTGGAGCAGTTGGGAGGTTATCATGGCAAAGAGAATAGCGCAGTTTCACAAAGTGAGCTTTGAACAGTTTAAGGAAGGGTATTTGGATGAATTCGGGGCAGCGCGGGAAGAAGAGATCAGGAAGATCTATGACGCCGTCCGGCTGCCATGCAGGGCAACGTCGGGGTCCGCGGGATATGACTTCTATGCGCCGGTGGAGATCGTGTTAGAACCGGGGAAGACGGTCAAGATTCCGACAGGCGTCTGTGTGGAAATGCAAGAGGATTGGGTGATGAAGTGCTATCCAAGGAGTGGGCTTGGATTCAAATACCGTCTGCAGCTTAACAATACGGTAGGAATCATAGACAGCGACTATTATTATTCGGATAATGAAGGACATATATTTGTGAAGCTTACGAATGACAGCAAGGAAGGGAAAACGGTCCGTATCGAAGCCGGCAAGGGATTTATGCAGGGAATCTTCGTGGAATACGGCATTACGGTGGACGATGATGTGACGGCGGTCCGCAACGGCGGGCTTGGAAGTACGACTTAAGCCGAACAAGGAAGGCAGCGGATGTGCCGCTGTCTTTTTGTGTGAATATTTTTAAGGGAACATGGGGATGCTAGTGCTTAAAGACTCAGTAATTAAGCGGAGGAATAACTATGTCAGACGTAAAAAAGGTAACTGCTTCAAGAGAAGAGAATACCGCGTATATGAATCAGGTGCTTCCGGTACAGGATAGTTTTGATATTATTCAGCGGGATATCATGATCGGCGGCCGCTGTGCATCCTTCTATTTTATAGACGGATTTATGAAGGATGAATCTATGCTTAAGATCATGGATTCATTCTTCGGGGTCACAGAAGAAGACATGCCGGGTGATGCGACCAGTTTTTCCAGAGAATGTGTTCCTTATGTGGAAGTGGATATCCTGGGGGATTTTGACCAGATCATCAAGAATCTGCTGTCCGGCGTCACCTGTCTTTTTATTGAGGGCTACGAGGCGTGTATCGCGATCGACTGCAGGACTTATCCTGCAAGGAGCGTGGAAGAGCCGGATAAGGATAAGTCGCTTCGAGGATCAAGGGACGGGTTCGTGGAGACGATCGTATTCAATACGGCGCTCATGAGACGGAGGATCAGGGATCCGCATCTGGTCATGGAGATGGTGGAGATCGGCGACAGTTCCAGGACGGATGTCGCGATCTGTTATATGAACGACCGGGTGGATCAGGAGCTTCTTACGAATGTATCGGATCGGATCAAGAGTATACGGACCGACGCGCTGCGCATGAATCAGCAGAGCCTTGCAGAGGGCTTGTATAAACGGAAGTGGTATAATCCGTTTCCGAAGTTTAAGTTTACCGAACGGCCGGATACGGCGACCGCCTGTCTTCTGGAGGGCAAGATCGTTCTTCTGGTCGACAATTCACCGTCGGCAATGATACTTCCAACATCGATCTTCGATATGATCGAGGAGGCCAATGATTATTATTTCCCGACATTGACCAATATATATCTGAAGATTGCCAGAGGGTTGATCACGATCATGACAGTATTTTTGACGCCGGTGTTTCTGCTTTTCATGCAGAATCTAAACTGGCTTCCAGAAGCATTTGCCTTCGTATCGGTGAAGGATATGGTGAATATTCCGCTGATCTTCCAACTTCTGATCCTGGAGATCGCTATTGACGGACTGCGTCTGGCAGCGCTGAATACGCCGAGTATGCTCAGTACGCCGCTCAGCGTGATCGCCGGTCTGGTAATGGGAGAATTCTCGGTGAAGTCCGGGTGGTTCAATGCGGAGGTCATGCTCTATATGGCGTTCGTATCGGTTGCGAACTACACCCAGCCGAATTTTGAGCTTGGCTATGCTCTGAAATTCATGCGCCTGGAGCTTCTGATCCTGACAGCGCTGTTTAACTGGTGGGGCTTCCTTATTGGGACGCTGATCATAGTCTGCAGTATTTGCTTCAATAAAACACTGTCAGGCAGGAATTATCTGAACGTGAAGCTTAATTGATCTTGCACTGTTTACAGTAATTAACAGACATGTTAGAATATAGGACGTAAGAGATGGGAGCCGCGAGGGTCGGATACTTTGCAGTAAGCTGCGGGGTATTCGGCTTCCCGGCAGCTCTGCATTAGAAAGGAATACATATGAAGAGAGAGATGAATGAAGAGAGGCTTGGCACGGCGCCCCTGGGAAGACTGATGGTTTCTCTGGCCTTGCCTGCCGTGGCTGCACAGCTTATTAACGTGTTGTATAATATCGTGGACAGGATCTATATCGGGCACATCCATGGCTACGGAGATGTTGCGCTCACCGGAGTGGGGGTTACGTTTCCTATTATTATGCTGATCTCGGCATTCAGCGCGTTTGCAGGGATGGGAGGCGCGCCGCTTGCTTCCATTGAACTTGGAAAACGGGATATCCGTAAGGCTGAATTGATACTGGGTAATTCGGCGGGAATGATCGTACTGTTCTCTGTCGTGCTCATGGTTGGTTTTACGGTCTTTAAGACGCCGGTACTATATGCATTCGGCGCAAGCGAAGTGACGATCGGTTACGCAGAGAGTTATATCGGGATCTATCTGGCGGGGACGATCTTCGTCCAGGTCGCGGTAGGGCTTAATACCTTTATCAGCGGGCAGGGAGAGTCGAAGGTGGCCATGCTGTCGGTGGTGATCGGAGCTGTGCTTAATATATGCTTAGATCCGCTGTTGATCTTCGCGCTGGATATGGGAGTTAGGGGAGCCGCCCTGGCGACGGTCATATCTCAGGCGGTCAGCGCTGCGTGGGTGCTTCGGTTTCTTACGTCCAACAGGAGTGTGATGAGGCTTCGGACGGAGAATATGAGGCTTAAGCCGGATATTGTAAAACGGATCGGAAGCCTTGGGATCTCGCCCTTTATCATGCAGAGTACGGAGAGTATGGTGGGTATTACGCTGAATTCCGGTCTTCAGAATTACGGAGGGGATCTGTATGTGGGAACGATGTCCATTATGACCAGTATCATGCAGCTGATCCTGATTCCGGTGCAGGGGATCTCTCAGGGAGTACAGCCTATTATCAGTTACAGCTACGGGGCCAGAGATAAGGAACGGGTGAAGAAGACATTTATGAGGCTGCTTGCTTCCGGGCTTATAGGGACACTGCTTCTCGGCGGCGTGGCTGTACTTGTCCCGAAGGTCTATGCCGGAATATTTACGAGCAATGAAGAACTGATCAGCCTGACATGTCAGGTGATGCCGGTGTATTTCCTTGGTATCACGATCTTCGGCCTGCAGTCGGCCTGCCAGTCTACATTCCTGGCGTTGGGGCAGGCGAAGGTCTCATTGTTTATTGCGCTTCTGCGCAAGGTATTCCTGCTGATCCCGCTTGCAGTGGTCTTTCCGAAGTTTATGGGAGTTATGGGAATTTACAGGGCAGAACCGGTGGCGGATATTATCTCTGTGGTGACGACGTGCGTATTGTTTGCAATTACGATGCGAAGGGTTCTGCGTAATATGAACGATGATTTGAAGGAGGTTAAAAATTGAGTGAATATGTGATAACAGTAAACAGCACGGTAGATCTTCCGAAGGAATGGCTGAGCGAGAGAAATGTCCCGGTCATTCCGTTAAAATATACGATAGAAGGGAACACCTATGAGGATATGAACGGTCTTTCTTCTAAGGAATTCTTCGGCAAGCTAAGAGAAGGGAAGATGGCGGTTACTTCTCAGGTGAACCCGGATGAGGCGAAGACGGCGTTAGAACCTTATCTGCGGGAAGGGAAGGATATCCTGCATCTTGGGTTTTCTTCCGCCCTAAGCGGAACCTGCAACAGTATGAGGATCGCGGCGAAGGAGTTAGAAGAGGAATATCCTGACAGGAAGATCATAGTGATCGATACCCTGTGTGCCTGTCTCGGCGAAGGGCTGCTTCTGTACTATGCTCTGAAGCATAGGAGCGAGGGCAGCTCGATCGAGGAGACGGCGAAGTGGGTGGAGGAGAACAAGCTTCACATCTGCCATAACGTTACCATCGACGATCTGGAACATCTCTACAGGGGCGGGCGTATCTCGAGGACGGTTGCGGTGCTTGGCGGTATGGTGAAGATCAAGCCTATGCTGCATGTGGATGATCAGGGCGCTCTTAAGGTGATCGGCAAGGAGAGGGGACGCAGGAAAGCCCTTGGGAAGATCGTGGAGACGGCTTCTAAGCAGGCGCAGGGATGGGAGAATGACATCGTAATGATCACGCACGGGGACTGCAGGGAAGATGCAGATTATGTGGCTGGATTGGTAAGACAGAAGCTTGGGGTTGACAATATCCTGATCAACAACATCGGAACCGTGATCGGAAGCCATACCGGACCGGGAGTGGTCGCGGTATTCTGTATGGGCGAGAAGAGATAACCGGACAGCAAAAAACTATCTTCATGAGAGAAGATAGTTTTTTGCGTATTTGATAAATATTTTCATTACAGGCGACATATTGGAAGAGGAAGCAACCGCCATTCCAAGCCTCCGGTAAGAGTTAGGTTTCAGAGGGCGTGCCTCGAAGTTCCCTGACTTATTGCGAAGGACAAGGGATGGGAGAATGCTGATACCAAGATTATGCTCCACCATGGACAGTATGGAATAGTCGCTGTGGGTCGTGTATCTGATATCCGGCGTCACGTTTGCCGTTTTGAGGATCCGATGGACGTCATTCAGATAAGTGTAATCGGATACTACAAAGGCGGCATTGGCGTATAATTCGATCGGAACCTCGTCGTATGCGGCGAAGGGATGTCCTTTTGGCATGACTGCAAGCATGGGGTCATCGTATACAGGAATGAAATGATAAGATGAATCGTCCTGGTAACTGGTGAATGCGATGTCAACCTTGTGATCGCGGATCCAACAGGATAGCTCGTATTCGTTCCCTTCTGCGATGTCAAAAAGAATACCGGGGTACTCCTTCTTGAAGGAATGGATGATCTCCGGGATCCAGTGGATAGAGCAGCTTGTGTAAGCGCCGATCTTAAGGGTTCCCTTTTTAGCCCCTTTCAGAAAGGAGATTTCCTGGTTCAATGTTTCATTTGCAGAGAAAAGATTACGGATAGAAGGAAGAAGCGCCATACCCTCCCTTGTCAGGGACGCCCCATGGTGTCCCTTGTGGAAGAGAGGGAAGCCGACCTCCTGCTCCAGAGATTTCATCATCTGAGTGATTCCTGACTGGGTATATCCAAGCCCTTCGCCGGCTTTGGTGAAGCTTCCGGAATCGACGACCGTAAGAAATACCTTCCATTTTCTAAGTTCCATAACTGTTTACTCTCCCGGCATTAGATTTTGAACCATCCAAGACCGCTTGCGATGGAGCTTGCAAGGATGATGATCAGGAAGATGGGGGCTATCCATTTGATCATGACCGTGAACATGCCTTCGGACTTGAAGGTGCCGTCAGTCTCCTTCACCTCGTCGGCGATCGCCTTAGGCTTGATGATGAATCCGACGAAGATACAGGTGAAGAATGCGACGATCGGCATCAACACGCTGTTGCTTAAGAAGTCCATGATGTCCAGGATGGACAGATTATTCCAGGTGACAAAGCCCAAAGGTCCGAATCCCAGAGAAGAAGGAATTCCCATAAGCGCTGCGAGTACGGCAACGAAGATACCTGTAAACCGGCGTTTCCAGCCGAATCGGTCCATGAATACGGATACGATGGTCTCCATCAGGGAGATCGCGGATGTAAGCGCCGCGAAGAATACCAGCAGGAAGAAGATCGTTCCGATCACTCCGCCGAACTTCATGCTTGCGAATACCTTAGGAAGGGTCATGAACATAAGGCCCGGGCCTGCGTTTAACGCGGAACGGTCTCCGCCGGAGAACGCGAACACTGCCGGGATGATCATAAGGCCGGCCAGGAACGCGATACCCGTATCGAACAATTCGATCTGGCGGACAGAGCTTTCCAGGTTATCGCTTTTCTTCATATAAGAACCGTAGGTGATCATGATACCCATTGCCAGAGACATAGAGTAGAAGAGCTGTCCCATAGCGGCAAGGATCGTCTTGGCGGATACGTCCGCCATATGCGGTTTGATATAGTAGATCAGTCCTTCGGCAGCGCCTTCAAGTGTCAGCCCGTATACGGAGATGATGATCGTGAGCACGACAAGGATAGGCATCATGATCTTGCTCACCTTCTCGATTCCCTTCTCAACACCGCACAGTACAACGACGGCAGTGAATGCAAGGAACAGCAGGAACCATCCGATCGGCTGGAACGTACTGCTGATAAAGTCTGTAAAATAAGTATCTCCGGCAGAGTCCTTCACGCCGCCGCTGACAAATACGGTGAAATATTTCACCACCCATCCGCCGATAACGGAGTAGTAAGGGAAAATGATGACCGGAACGATAACGGCAAGCAGTCCTAAGAAATTGAACCGTTTGTCTAATGCCTTAAAGGC
The DNA here is from genome assembly GCA_910575835.1 of Lachnospiraceae bacterium. GTDB lineage: Bacteria > Bacillota > Clostridia > Lachnospirales > Lachnospiraceae > Sporofaciens. The sequence continues at coordinate 49,671 of CAJTGB010000026.1, forward strand.
GCCGATGGCGCTTAACCCGGTCTTGCGGCCGAGAGAGATCTCTGCGATCATCAGCGTGAAACCGAAAGTTACTGCCAGGATCAGGTAGATCAGCAGGAACGTACCGCCGCCGTACTGTGCGGCAAGATAGGGAAACCTCCAGATGTTCCCAAGGCCTACGGCCGATCCTGATGCTGCAAGGACGAAGCCGAGCTTGTTTGTAAAATTACTTCTGTCTTTCATGTAAAAACCTCCTCAATATAATAATCATTCCCAAAAAACAGATCTTGCTCTATTATTACATGAAAGGACAAGTTTTTCAAGGATTTACTTTTTATATTTGATGAAATTGGGAAAATAATGTATTGACATTGCAGAATAGATGTGATAGATTAGTATTTGCGTGAAGCAGAAAATAAAGTAGAGTATCCACTCTCACCATAGCACGATTGGGTGACTATTGGTCTGATATTGAGTATTTGGGATTATAATGTGATATTGTCTGGTATCATTCTATATGATAAGCCCGTTGTACAGATATGTAAAGTGGATAGTCTGAGTGCTGTTCACTTATTTTTATTTTATATTTTTATGATGGGGGTGCAAGACAATTAGCGATTTAATGATTAACGGGCAGATCAGAGACAAGGAAGTAAGATTAATTGGAGAAGATGGAGAGCAGAAGGGAATCATGCCGATCAAAGAGGCAATGAGACTGGCTCAGGAAGCAGAACTGGATCTTGTGAAGATCGCTCCAAAGGCTCAGCCGCCGGTATGCAAGATCATCGATTACGGTAAGTACAGATATGAGCTTGCAAGAAAAGAAAAAGAGGCTAAGAAGAAGCAGAAGACCGTTGAAGTGAAGGAAGTGCGTCTTTCACCCAATATTGACACGAATGACCTGAATACGAAGGTCAATAATGCCAAGAAGTTTATCAGTAAGGGCAACAAAGTAAAGATTACCCTGCGTTTCAGAGGCCGCGAAATGGCACATGTACAGCAGAGCAAGCATATTCTGGATGATTTTGCAGAGCTGCTCAAGGATATCGCCGTCGTGGAGAAACAGCCGAAGCTGGAAGGCCGAAGCATGAGTATGGTTTTAACTGAAAAACGTTAAAAATATATTTACTAAATTTAAGGAGGAAATTTATCATGCCAAAGATCAAGACAAATAGAGCAGCTGCAAAGCGCTTCAAAAAGACAGGTACAGGAAAGTTAAAAAGAAATAAAGCGTATAAGAGCCATATCTTAACTAAGAAGTCTCCGAAGAGGAAGAGGAATCTTAGAAAATCAATCATTACTGACGAGACAAATGTAAAGAACATGAAGAAGGTATTACCATATCTGTAAGATATTGGATCAAAGTATTGAAGGAGGAAACGAGACATGGCAAGAATTAAAGGCGGAATGAACGCTAAAAAGAAGCATAACAGAGTTTTAAAATTAGCAAAAGGATACAGAGGAGCACGTTCTAAGCAGTACAGAGTTGCAAAGCAGTCTGTCATGAGAGCGCTTACATCTTCCTATGCGGGAAGAAAGCAGCGTAAGCGTCAGATGCGTCAGCTGTGGATCGCACGTATCAATGCGGCGGCAAGAATGAACGGTTTATCTTACAGCAAGTTCATGCATGGATTGAAGCTTGCAGATGTTGATATGAACAGAAAGATGCTGGCAGAGATGGCAGTGAACGACGCAGCCGGATTTGCTACTCTTGCCGAGACTGCAAAGGCAAAATTAGCATAATGGAATATATGCCCCGAACCGCCGGGGTATATTTTACAGAAATAGAAAGACCATCAGGAACCAGTTCCCTGATGGTCTGTTTTCTATATATGATTCTTACTTGGCTAACTGTCCGCGGAATAAAACTTCCAGGAATCGTGTATTGGCAGCGTGAAGATCGTGCGCCGGAATGCGGAACTTCTTGCCGTTCTCTGCATGAACGGTATAACTCTTGACAGCCTTATAGGTTCCCAGCACCTCGGACAGGTACTCAGGGGACAGCTCTTCGATCTCGGTATGAGCGATCTCCTTAGCCGGGAACAGAAGCCACTTGCGCGTAATGGCCGTATCTGTGATCTCGAACCGGATACAGGAGCGGAGCAGCCCGTACAGTAACAGCAGCAACATACCGCCGGTAAAGCAGCGTCCCATCCCGGTCATCTCACCGGAGATCTCAAGGCTTATGCACGGGATCAAAAATAACACAAAACATACCGCAAAAAACATTGTATTCCATCTTCTATAACCAATCGTAAACTTCATATAACACACCTCTTTCTGAATATGATCTTATTAAAACCTCTCCTAATATTCCTGTTACGTGTATTATAAATGAAAACAGATAAAAATGGAAATATTGCTTTGGAATAGAAAACCATAACTTTTTGGAATGGATATATGGTATACTTTGATAAGTAAATGAAATATGTTAGGGCATGCATAGAGGAGAAAAGATATGGATACAAAAGATTTTACAATATTGAAGGTGTTAGGAGAGACGGGAAATATTACGCGTGCCGCGGAGATCCTGTTTATGACTCAGCCTGCGATCTCGAAACGGATCAAGCTTATGGAAGCGGAGTTCGGAAAGGAGCTGTTGATACGTTCTCATCAGGGGATTCATTTTACCCCGGCAGGGGAGAAGGTGCTTAAGTTCAGTACGGGGACATCAGATGCAATGGACCGGTTAAAGCAGGAGCTAGAGCTGATCAGCGGAGAGGTCTGCGGAACTCTGCGGGCGGGATATTCGCTCAGTTACGGGACATACCGGCTTGCCGGGCAGCTGGCGGAATATTATAGAAATTATCCGAAGGTCAACCTGCAGATCATTATGGATCAGAGCGGGCAGCTATATCAGCAGATGCTGGACGGTACTTTGGATATTGCGATCATCCGGGGCGAATATTCATGGGAAGGCGGGCGGTATCTTCTGGCGGAAGAGAGGGTCTATATGGTATGCAGCATAGAAAATGAGGACCGGAAGCTTCAGGAGTACCCCTATATCAGCCGCAAGGCGGACCCGTATCTGTCCGGCCAGCTTCTACGGTGGATACGGGAACAGGGGATCTCCACGGAATCCTCTAAAATATGCGTGGATAATATCACGACCTGCGAAGAACTGGTGGGATCGGGAGTCGGATGGTCGATTCTCCCTGAGATTGCATTGGAGAATTTTACGGGAGTTAAGAAGCCTCTTTCTTTCAAGAACGGGGACCCGTTCATCCGCCGGACGTACGTCTTCTGTCAGAGGGAGACGCTCAGGCTTCCGCAGGTGGACGCATTTATCAAGGTGCTCCGGAAGATGCACACATAGACACGCAAACAGCCAGAGAGACCGGGGGTACGGCCATTCTGGCTGTTTGCTGTCAATATTCTAATCTATCATTGCAGCAGTTCCGGCATCGGATTGATACCGGCTGCGAGGAAGATACCGACTACAGCGGCAACGACCGCACAGTAGATCATACACGGAATGATATTCGTACGGATCAGCTTGCCTTCATTGCCGTTGGTTCCCGTGGTCGCACATACAGACACGATATTGTTGACGCAGACCATATTCCCGATGGCGCCGCCGCAGTTCTGAAGGGCTACGATCAACACCTGGGATAATCCGACCATCGTTGCCGTCTCAAACTGAAGAGGCGAGAACAGAGTGTTGGATACGGTACAGGAACCGGACATAAACGCTCCAAGCACGCCGATCATCGGGGCTACGATAAAGTAAGCGCCTTTGAAAATGTCGGCGAGAGCGCTTGCCATTACATACAGCATACTGCTGTTGGCGAAGGTGAATTCACCGGAGAAATCAGCGGATGCGACTGCCGTGCCGATATCGGCATTGCACGTGTACCGATAGAGCTGTACCATGGCGACGCCGAACAAAAGGGCGACTGCCGCGCCGGAGATCTGCTTAAAGGAATCCTTAGCGGCCGTTACGGCTTCCTCCTTCGTCATCTTATGAAGGAGGATCGTGATCAGCGCGATCAGGATAAACGGCATGATACCCGCGTTCCAGAGGAATTTGAAATCCCAGTTGATATCCTCGAAGCCCAGTATGTTCTTGATATGTATGATAAACGGTTCGTCATTCAAGACCGGTTTGATCTTGAAGACGGCGACACGCGACAGTACCAGGAATATACCTATGATCACGTAAGGAAGCCATGCCATAACAGCAGACATACCCTTGCTCTTTACGGATGCGACTTCCTGTGTGGACATCCAGGTCTTATCTCCCCATTCTTCGACTCCGTCAAAGGTCCATACATCCTTCGGAACCAGGAATCCCTTCTTCACTGCGAAGATCAGGATCGGCAGAGACCCAAGGAAGGCGACCATGGAAGTAAGCTCGGCCCCCGCGAAGAATGCCATGGTAAGATAGATGACGCCGAGCACGCATCCGGTAAACAGGCAGAACGGGATGACCGGGAGTACATCCCGGAAGGACTTCCTCTTGCCGAAGACCTTAACCAATACGGCAACGCCGAGGATAATGATGAAGAAGCCTCCGATCAGGTGAGGGATGCAGCTCCATCTCGTGAGCATCGTCAGGAATTGGTCAGGGTCGCCGCCAAGGTGGGCCACAGAGCTTTCTATAGTCTGCGCGGCGGTCAGCGTCGGAACACCGACGGGGCCGGGTACGACGGGCGTGGAGTTGTAGATCAGGCACACGGCTGCGGCGGCAAGCGGCGGGAAGCCAAGGCTGATCAGGATCGGAGCCGCAAGCGCTGCGGGAGTTCCGAACCCGGCAGTGCCTTCTATGAATCCGGCGAAGATGTAGCCTACGAGAACGGCCTGAATACGCGCATCTCTGGTAATATTGGAAAAGATGCTGTTGATAGAAGCCATTGCTCCTGACTGTTTCAGCACGTTCATAAGCAGTATGGCGCCGAAGATAATACAAAGAGTTTCAAATGCGCTTAAGAACCCGGCGACGGTTCTGGCCCCCATCTCCAGAATACCCATTTTCCAGATGGTCCCCGATACCAGGCAGGCAATAAGCCATGCCGTCGGAAGCGCGCGTTTTGCCGGCCAATTGAAACCTACCATTGTGACAACAGTAAAAAGAATTGGTACGGCTGCGATCAAAGCATACATAACAGTTCCTCCTAATATTTTTCTACAGTGATTCTGACTATCGATGATAAAAGTCTAACAAGCTTTGATCAGTATTTCATTTAACAGAAAAATAGGTTGTTGCAAAATATGGACAGAGACCGGATTGTGTATGAAAATGAGATGCGAAAGACGGGCAGAGAAGACGGAAAAGTGTTCAATTTTATTACATATTTCCTAAATGCACAACATCGGGTTATTTTATATTGATTATAGAAAAATCCTATAATATAATGAATGTGTACAAAACAGTGTATCAAAACAATAAGGTTTTCGTAAAAATGACGGAGACCGCGGAGGTAAAGGAAGCGCGTATGTCAAATAACCGAATTACAAAAGAGGCGCTTGCGAATGCTTTGAAAAAGCTTTTAGAGCAGCAGCCGTTATCCAAGATTTCTGTGAAATATATTACGGATTACTGTGATATCAGCAGGAACACATTCTACTATCATTTTAAAGACAAGTATGAGCTGATTAACTGGATTTTCTATACGGACATGCTGGAGAATGTCAATTCGTTTAATGATCCGTCGAAGCTGACAGAGAGTTTTGTGAAGGTATGCAAATGTCTCTATGCGAACCGGAAGTTTTATCTGGCATGTTTTCAATATATGGGGCAGAATTCATTGTTCGAGTATCTTCATGAGATCTATTATGAACTGTGGAAGATCAATATTGATATGGGATATTCCAAATGCGGCTTTAAGCTGTCGGAGAATGAATTAAGCCTTATGGCGAAGTTAAAAGCTCATGCGTTGGTCGGGATCATCCGTGATTGGGTGAACGAGGGAATGAGAGACAATTATATGAAGTATTTTGAGCAGATCAGGGAGATCTTAGATTCTGAGGCGTCAGGATATTCCATATTATCAAATCAGCGGATGATGGAGCAGCGAACCAAAAATTTTGACAAAAATCCAGTTAGAAAGAAGAATTTAAAAGTATGTTAAATAAGACGGATTACATATATTCCAATCCGGAGAGTAAACGGCAGGGAAGCGGTAATTTGATTCCGTTTATTAACTACCAGAAACCGGCGCCGGCCAGATGCCTTGATATGCTTCTCGCTAAATATAACGGAGAGCATTACCAGAGCGAGGTTCTTATGGAAGCCATGGATACGGTCTGTATCCCGCATCTCAAACGTCCGCTGAAGGAAGCGGTGATATTGGTGATCACGGACGGCGGGCTGGTCCCGAAGGGCAACCCGGACCGTATTCCTTCAACGAATGCCGGTTGTTTTGGGGTATATGATATAAAGGGAAAAGCAAGATTAGAAAGAGAAGAATACGAGGTATGTCATCAGGGGTATGACAACAGCTATGTTGAGGAAGATCCCAACCGTCTGGTTCCGGTGGACGCTCTGCGGAATCTGGAAGAAAACGGGAAGATCGGCAGGCTGTATGATTGCTTTATCTCAACGACGGGCGTGATGACATCGGCAGAAAAGAGTATCCGGCTTGGCAGGCGGATCGCTTCTTATGTTGCGGCTAAGCAGGCGGACGCCGTGATCATCACTTCTGCGTGCGGAACCAGCACCAGATGCGGTTCATATATAGGAAAAGAATTGGAGTTAAAGGGAATTCCGGTGGTACAGGTGACGAACCTTACGCAGATCGCGGAGGATACAGGGATACGGCGGGTCATTAAGGGGTATAATGTCTGCTATCCTTTTGGAAAGCCGTCTCTGGCAGAGGAGAGGGAGGTTCTGTACCGGATACAATTGGCGGAGAATGCGGTGCGGCTCTTGCAGAAGAGCCCGAAGGAGTAAGAAAAATTATTGATCCAAAGGTGTATGCCTTTGGAATTTCTATTTTCAGCATATTTTTGGATAATATCTATAAATCATGCCCGGTTATCGATATTTTTTTGTGCATATACCGCATATGTAATAGAATTAAACAAACAGTTTATTTGTGTGTTGTAACGGATGATGATGCAAAAGTAAAATAGAATCACAGTAGATTTCTGACGAATTTACAAGCAATACAGAGTATATCCGACTATTACAACATCTCATGGAGAAAGGAGAAAAAGGATATGAGTAAGAGGTTACAAATTGATTATGTCCGCGTGAATAAGGTTCAGTTTGGCGAGACAACCAATTTGACAGACGGAGTGCTGACGGTGAATAAGGAAGAATTGATGGATATGGCGAAGAGCGAGATGTTCGGAAGTCTCGACATTAAGCTTGCCGTACCCGGCGAGAGCTGCCGTATTCTGGGAATTCATGATATCATGCAGCCGCGCTGTAAGGCGGACGCGCCGGAGACATCCTATCCGGGGATCTGGGGAAAGTTAGCCCCGATGGGGGAGGGGCGCACGGTTGCCCTTAAGGGAGTCGTTGTTTCCGACATTTACTATGCAAAATGCAATATCAAATATTATATGGACATGGGAGGTCCATGTGCGAAATATACACATTTCTCCAAACATTATCATATCATTCTTGACGCCGCGCCGGCGGAAGGCGTCAGCGACGCAAGCTATGCCGAGGCGTTAAAGCACGCGTCGCTGACGATCAACGTATTCCTTGCGAAGCTTGCAATCGATCTGTTTCCGGATGAGACGGAAGAGTTTGAGATGGGACCGGTAGGACCGGGACCGGACGGCAAGCCGCTTCCGAAGGTCGGATATCTGGTTGTACATATGGCGTCCCATGATACATGGAATTTCCATTTCTACGGGCAGAGCGCGCTTAATTTCCTGCCGATGGTAGTGCAGCCGACAGAGATTCTGGACGGCGCTATGGTATGGCGCTACTGGGAGCCGAACTATTATCTGCAGAATGAGGTATATCTGAAAGAGCTCCTTGGACGGCACGGCAAGGATATTGAATTCGTAGGCATGGTTGTCACCAACAATGTCATGAAGATCGACGGCAAGGACACGATGGGAATGATCGCGGCTACGCTTCTTAAGGAGACTCTTAAGGCGGACTGCGTGATCGTCAACAAGTCCGGCATGGGCCACTGCCAGCTTGACCAGGCGTTGGCATTCAACTGGGCGGAGAAGATGGGCATGCCCTGCGTGATGAATCTGTCTGCCGTATCCAATGATAAGCCGGGCGATATGCTGGTAATCTCTGATCCGAAGATCGACGCGGTCATCAACAGCGGAAGAAACTATGACTTAGAGCACCCGAAGGTAGACCGTGTGATCGGAGAGGGGACGAATGTGCCGAGCCTTATGGGATATGACGTTAAGGGGCCGTTCACTCATACGACGAACTTCGCTTATCAGGGAATATGGTCGCAGCTTGGCGACTGTTACGTGACAACAGACGGCGATCTGCCGGATGCTGCGGGAAATGCAGACAATTAAGGAGGAAGAGACATGGCAGAGAAGATCAGAGTCATACATTATATCAATCAGTTCTATGCTGGAATGGGCGGGGAAGATACGGCCAGCGTTGGTATTAGTGTGAAGGAAGAGCCGGTCGGACCCGGTTTGCTGCTTAAGGGTCTGCTTGGCGATAATTATGAGATCGTGGCAACGATCATATGCGGCGATAATCACATTGCCGAGAATACGGAGGAAGTATGCGGCGAATTCCTTGAGATCGTTAAGAAATATAACGGGCAGCTGTTCGTTGCGGGACCCGGATTCAATGCGGGGCGTTACGGGCTTGGCTGCGGCGCGGCTACGGCTGCGGTGACGGAGAAGTTAAAGCTTCCGGCGGTGACGGGGCTCTATTCCGAGAATCCCGGAACGGACCTCTATAAGGACCGCGCATATATTCTCCAGACAGAGAACAACGCGGCGAAGATGCGCAAGGCCATGAAGGAGATCGCAGCCTTCGCGAAGCGTCTGGCGGAGGGTGAATTCATCGGCGACGGCAAGAAGGAAGGCTTCCACGGTTCCGGTCCGGCGATCGACATCGATTACACGATGCCGGCGTCCGTGCGCGGAGTGAATATGCTGCTTGATAAGTTCTATCACAGGAACTTCCGCACAGAGGTCATGATGCCGAATCATGAGGATATCCCGCTTCCGGTGCTTGACAAGCCGCTCAGCAAGATCCGCCTGGCGTTCGTAACAGACGGCGGTCTGGTCCCAAAGGGGAACCCCGACAACATGGTTCCGACCAATTCCAAGTATTTCAAGAATTATTCCTTTGGGGAAGCAGAGAGGCTGGATGCGGCAGACTATGAAGTCAGCCATCAGGGTTACAATAATGCCTTCGTATTGCAGGATCCGAACCGTCTGGTTCCGGTGGATGCCGCCGTTGCGCTTAAGAAAGAGGGCAGGATCGGGGATGTCCTCACATCCTATTATACGACTGCGGGCGTTATGACGCCGATGGATGTAGGCAAGAAGTTCGGAGAAGGGATCGCGAAGGGATTGCTTGACAACCAGGTGGACGCTGCGATTCTGACCTCCACATGAGGCACCAGCTCTCGCTGCGGTGCAGTGATGGTGAAAGAGATCGAGAGGGCCGGAATTCCGGTCATCCATGTGACGAATCTTACGAAGATATCCGAAGGTATCGGTTCCCACAGGATTCTTCGCGGCAACAGTGTGCTCCATGTATTCGGCAATCCGTCTCTTCCTGCGGAACAGGAAGTGAAGTTCCGCAAGGGCCTGGTAGAAGAGGCTCTTAAGATGCTGACAGAGGCTCCAGAAGAAGGACAGCATGCGCTGATACATGAATAATTATAAAATGGATAAAAAATATGAGAATATTCAGAGATATATAGTTAAGCTCAGGCGGGATCTGCATCAGATCCCGGAGCTTGGAACCGATCTCCCAAAGACAAGGGCATATATTATAAAAGAGCTTGACCGCTTGAAGATCCCTTATCTGTGTTCCAAGAAGGACAGCGGGATAATGGCAGCGATCGAGGGAGAAAAAAGAGGACGGACGGTGGCGCTTCGAACGGATATGGATGCGCTGCCGTTAGAGGAGGAGACGGGGCTTCCCTTCGCATCCGTACATCCGGGGTGTATGCACGCCTGCGGGCATGATGCGCATATGGCGATCCTTCTGGGTGCGGCAAGGCTATTGAATGCGCAGAAGAAGAGTCTTCGCGGGACGGTGCGCCTGATCTTCCAGACGGCGGAGGAGATATCGAGAGGGTCGGAGATCGCAATATCCAACGGTTATCTGGAGGATGTGGATGCAGTCTTTGGGCTTCATATCGGCAGTATCCTTGGGAAAGAGATCCCAAGCGGTACGCTGATCTTCCCGCGCGCCTGCTGTATGGCGTCCTTTGACAAATTCGTATTAAGGATCAGGGGCAAGTCCTGCCACGGTTCTACGCCGGAGAAGGGCGTGGATCCTGTGAATATAGCGGCGCATCTGATATTGTCCCTGCAGGCGATCCAGACAAGAGAGATATCAGGAAGCTCGGCGAGCGTCATCACCATCGGGAAGATTCAGGGCGGCGCGCAGTATAATGTGATACCGGATGAAGTGGTCCTGGAAGGTACGATCCGTGCGCTGGAAGAATCCGTCAGACATTATGTGGCGCAGCGGATCCGGGGAATGGCGGTGGCGACTGCGGCGTCGTTCGGCGGAAGCTGCGACTGCGAGATCATCTGGGGCGCCCCTCCGGTGGTCAATGACGAAGAGATGGCGGAGCTTGCGGCGGAGTCGGTGAGCGATCTGTTTGAACCGAAGGATATTATTGATAATTTCCCGATCCCGAATATGGGCGGAGAGGATTTTGCGAATTATCTGCAGATCGTGCCGGGGGCGTTCTTCTTCTTGAGTTCGTCGAATCCCGGGAAGGGGACGGATGTACCGCATCATAACCCGCGGTTTGACGTGGATGAGGATGTGATGTGGAGAGGTGCGGTGACCTTCGAGCGGATCGTGATGCGCTTGCTTTGAAGCATGATGGTGTCTATGGAGCATCTTGTCTAATTGTTTGAATTATTGGATGGACACATTTGAAAAGTGTTTAAATTCATTACAATTTTTTTGATGTGTCTGAGTTTGGGAGAGTTAATATTGACTTTTCTGATAGAAAAGAGCATAGTTTACTTATAGAATTTGTGAATGTATTACAATCAATCATAAGAGGGTTTGATAGATAAAATATTCACAACAGTAAAGTCGAAGGAGGATTATATTTATGGGACTCGAGAAATTTAGGATTCGTGATGATGCAAAGTGGGGACACCCGGAACTGGAAGTGGCTTATTCATTGATGGGCAATTCTGTTGGATACGCAGAGGTTCTGCTGAATGATGATCTTTCATTTGAAGAGAGACAGGATTTCGCAGCGCATGCAGAGGACGGATTTAAGGATTATCTGCCGGATTATGATTGGTCGCGCGTAACGGAATACGAGGCCCCCGGATGTATTGACGAGCCGGACGCACCGCCGGTTAAGATGCTGGTTGCGGTTCCGAAGGAGAAGTGGCGCTATAAGAGAAACAGCCCATGTATCCTGATCATCCCTGGCGGCGGTCTCACCACATGCTTCCGGTTTACTGCAGATATCGAGAACTGGGCAGATAAGTTCGGAGTACCGGTTGCTACATTGAATTATCGTACGCTTTGCATGGGAGCAAAGTATCCAGAACCGGTAAATGACTGTGAAGCAGCGTATAATTTCCTGGCTGAGCATGCAAAAGAGCTGAATATCAGTGCGAACAAGATCATCCTCCATGGTAACAGCTCAGGCGGACACTTATCGCTGGCTCTTTGCCACAGGCTGAAAAAACGCGGAGTTACTCCACGCGGATGTATGGTATGGGTTCCGATCATTGACGACCGTCCGCTGCCGCAGTACCGCTCACTCAGCATTAATTCCGCATTCTGGGGCGGATCCGACGCAGCGCAGTCTGCACGCCAGTACCTTGGGAAGCTTAATAACTCTGTAGACGTACCGGCTGAGGCATTCCCGGGACGCGCTACCGTTGAAGAGTGTGTGGGACTTCCGCCGACATTCATTCATGCAATGATCAATGACAATGGTCTGGATCAGACGTCAGAGTACATCAGCAAGCTTTCCGCAGCAGGCGTTTACTGTGAGATGCATGCGTGGGGCGGCAGCCAGCATTGTTCCTTAAGTACATCGGCAAACGTACTTGACAAGGACGATCCGGATGCGGCATACGCACAGTTGTTCAACAGAGTATGTGAGAAGGAACTGGTAGACATGTTTGAATATGACCTGAGACGTCCATGGACTGTTGAAGAGTTCAATTCAGAAGACTAAGAGTTCAGAAGATTCAGAAGATCAGGAGGAAGATTATTATGGTTGAATTTTATGATTACGAAGGACTGGGAAATATCATTGACCCGGAGAGCGATACCAAACAGGTGTTCATTCCGTCGCCGCCGACGATGACGACAGTTAAGACAAATCCTCGTTCAACGATCCTTTATATCACCGGCGGCAAGATCGTGGAAGGATATGAGAAGTTAGAAGAGCTTAAGGCTTACGCAGAGGAGAACAAGGTTGTATTCGTCTGCCCGTCCTCTAAGGACCCGGAAGAAGTTGCCGAGACATACAAGTATATCCAGAGCAAATACAAAGTGATCAATGTCAAACGTGATGAGATCGCGGTTATGGGCGATGCGGATACGATGGACGACGCTCAGGCAGTAGTGGATTATCTTGTTGATGAGTGCGACGCAGACGTTGATGACGCGGAGGAATTCTCATTCTAACAAAACGCTTGGTTTATCAATATAACTTCTCGGAATCTCAATGAATGAGATTCCAGCCGAAGATTGACAACTGAATATCGTGCAGGAAAAGAAATTAGAGAAAAATGGACATAAACATTGGACATAGCGGGT
>CAJTGB010000027.1 GCA_910575835.1 Lachnospiraceae bacterium
TTTTTCAGTGTATTTTAATCATTCCTATCATCTGCTATTATTGGTTTAATAGCTTAATCCTATTGTGATATCATGCCACTACTAAGTTGTTAACATTGGTCTTTCAAATACTCTTGTCTCTATTCTCTGTTTTTCTTTGCTTCCTGCATATCTTCTTTCAACTGTGATATAGGGGATATTTTTCAGTATGTGCCAGATAAGGCAAAATAGACTTAAATCGTTCTTATAGATGTGCTATATTATAGACAAAGGGAAAGCCATACAAGCGGCTCTGCCCCAATTTGTAGTTTCTTACCTCATAAAGAGGCAAGCCGTCACTATTGCAGTAGTGGGGCTATTTCTTTTTTCCTTTGTAAATCTGATAAAACAGACTGAAAAGAGCAACAATGAGTATACCTGTCTGAATCAAGTATGAAACCAGATAAGGACAGAAATAAGTTTCTTTCGGAAGGTAAAGGTATAAATTAAGAAAATTAACTCCCCCGAGAAGCCACTTTATGACAGTGTCCATAGAGATAGCGAGCATCGGATTGCTATAGCCACAATCCTCAGAACAAATCTTTGAGATCAAAGTAGAAAGATATCGAATAGTATGATATAATTTATGTGTTGCTCACCGAAACCCGCAACAGGGAGGAGGTGTTTGCATGGAAGTTGTGATTTCTTTTTTAGTTGCTGTTTTGGGTGGTATAGCCTGCCACTATATCATCAAATGGTTAGACAGTGACGATAAGAGCAACAACTAACCTAGTGGGTACTTTGCCACTATAAAAGAAAAGAAGAATCCCCAAACTGTGCTGCAACACGGTTTGGGGGTTCACTTTTTGTCCGCATGGACTTGTGATTTCTTTTTGCCTATTGGCATTATAGCATATGCAAAAACTTTTTTCAATATTCTTTTTTCAATCTGAAATTTATCCTAATCGACAATATATCACAATATACCTTGTATGGCAATCTTTTTATATACTCTGTTAGGGTTGCATAAAATCCATTTTAGCGCAATCGAAAAATCTTCTGTTATCTCATCCATCACGTCGATTACAAATTCTCTGTCTTTTCGAGTATCTATCGCCATATAATCAAGGAACGCTCTTAATTCATCACTCACATCATAACCTCTGCAAAACTTCACCCTCATTTGTGATATGGTTCTTTCTGAATGATCCGATAGCTTCGGTATATCTGCTCCAACAGAATCACTCTCATCAACTGGTGAGGGAATGTCATCCTCGAAAAACTCAGCGCAAGATCCGACTTCGCCAATACGTCCCTCCCAAGTCCGATCGAACCGCCGATAATGAAGATGATATGGCTCTTCCCCTGCACACCAAGCGTCTCGATCTTCTCCGCCAGTTCTTCTGACGATAACTGCTTTCCCTGGATCTCGAGGGTAATCACAAAAGCATCCTCCCGAATATACTTCAATATCCGCTCCGCCTCCTTAGCCCGTATCGCTTCCTCCATGGTTTCACTGGGATGATCCGGCGTCTTCTCATCCGCGGTCTCTATGATCTCCAGCTTACAGTATTTGCCCAGCCTCTTCACATACTCCGCAACAGCGTCCCTCAGATACCTTTCCTTAATCTTTCCTACTGTTATCAGCGTAATCTTCATAACTTCCGAATTCCCTTTCAATATATCCCATACACTATCCAAGCGCCACATCCAGTATCATCATCAACACGAACCCGGCGGCAAATCCGATGGTTCCAATATTACTGTGCTCTCCCTGCGCCGACTCCGGCACCAGTTCTTCTACCACTACATAGATCATCGCTCCGGCCGCAAACGCAAGAAGATACGGAAGGACCGGGGTGATATATGCCGCAAGCAGCACCGTGATCCCTCCCGCTATCGGCTCCACGATGCCTGATAATGTTCCGTACAAAAATGCCTTCCCTCTGCTTCCTCCATCGCTTCTGACCGGAAGCGATACGATAAATCCTTCTGGAAGGTTCTGAATGGCAATTCCGATCGACAGAGCAAATGCCCCTGCAAGCGTCACATCTGCATTATGAGTCAAAAGCCCCGCAAACACGGCGCCGCTTGAAATTCCCTCCGGTATATTATGGATGGTGACTGCCAGAATAAGCTTCGTAGACTTGTTCAGCGAACTTCTGGGACCCTCAGACTTCTCACTTCCAACATGAAGATGGGGAACGATATGGTCAAGCAGCAGCAGAAAACCAATTCCCAGAAGGAATCCGACTGCTGCCGGAACAAATGCAAATCTTCCCATATACTCTGACATATCCATTGCCGGGATCAGCAATGACCACACAGAAGCCGCAACCATCACCCCGGCCGCAAATCCAAGCAGCGACTTCTGAAGCAGCGGTTTTAATTCATGCCTCATAAACAGGACGCACGCCGCGCCAGCAGCCGTCCCTATAAACGGAATAAGTATCCCAAGCAAAATCATCATATACGCTATCCTCCCCCTGTATCTGCAATCTCATCTATCTCTGCAATCTCATCTATCTCTTCTATCCAACCAACGTCAACCGCGATCTTACAAAGCATTTTTCTTCCATCTATCAGCCGTCTTACCAACTATCTGCCTTCCATCCGCCATCTGCCGCAGCCTACCAACCATCTGCTTTCCTTCTGACATCTGCCCCGCCTTTCCTGTCATCTGCCTTCCTTCTGACATCTGCCACGGCTTTCCTATCATCTGCCTTCCATTCACCATCTGCCGCAGCTTTCCTAGCATCTACCTTCTATTCGCCATCTGCCGCAGCTTTCCTGTCATCTGCCTTCCATTCGCCATCTGCCGCAGCTTTCCTAGCATCTGCTTTCCATCCGCCATCTGCCGCGGCTTACCAGGGAGCTTCCTCCCCTTCTATAATATCGGTAATCTCATCGATCGGTATCTCCGTTCCGTCCGTCAGCACCACTGTCCGCTCATGTTCCCTGATCTTCCTGACGCATCCGCTGACCGTCACATACGCTCCTCCCGGCTTCTTTGGGTCCGGCACAAAATAGGTAATAGATACGGAAGGCTCCAGATCCAGATGCTCATAGATATTCTGTAATTTACCGTCCAGAACCGCCTTGCAGTTCTCATCGATCTCTATCCGCTCCTCCGTCAGCCGTGCAGTCTCCCTGACTGCCTCGTGATGTCCCGTCAGAGCCGCAAACGGGGCAAACTGCGCCGCCCGGTCCTCAACGGGCATCTGCGGATGCGTCCCGGATACATGGTGCGCCAGATCAATCATATCATCATACTTATGAATTTCCTTATATCTTCTTAGCTTCATGCCCTATGTCCGCCGATCTGCTGATTCCGCTCCATTGCTGTCGCACCCTCCAGCAGATTCGTTCCTTTCAGTATCGCATTCTTCCCATATTTCTTCTTAATATCCAGCATAGCCTGCTGCAGGCTTCTCTCCCGTCTTCTCTCTTCCTCCTCCGCCTCCTGCTCTCTTCGCAGAGCAGCATAGTCCGTAAACAGATCCATCTGTTCGAAAACGGGTTCCTTCACAACCGACTCCTCGTCCACCACATGATTGGCTCCCAATGTGACCCTTCGAACTAAAAACTTGGGATTGACGATCCTGTCATATAATTCCAGCACAGCCTTCACGATCATCTTCGTAGAGGAAGTCTGTCCTGCAAGATTCGCCGTCCCATGAGCATGCTTGGGAACCGAACGGCCATAGCGGTCCATTGTGATCTCACCTCCGTAAGAGCGCTTCACATCCGGGTCTGACAGTGTCTCTCTGTCATAGCCTACTGTCAGAACGATCTGATCTGTAACCAGACGCTTGTCCACCAGATTCAGTACAAGCATCTCCGTCATCTCCCTGACAATAATCCGCGCTTTTTTTGCAGTATACGGTTCATGTAGTACCTGCCCGGAGCTTAAGCAGTTCACACTGGGCTTATACGCCTTGATATCCTTCATCGTGCAGGGTTCCCATCCCCATGCATGGTCGATCAGAAGCTCCGCATTGATCCCGAATAATTTGTAGAGCAGATCCTCATTGTAAAACTCATCCGCTCTCCCGATGGAACATCTCGCCACATCCCCCATGGTAAACATGCCGTGCTCTGCCAGCTTCTTCGCATACCCTCTCCCGATACGCCAGAAATCCGTGATCGGCTGATGCGCCCACAGGATCCGCCGGTAGCTTTTTTCATTCAGGCTGGCGACCCGCACGCCGTTCTTATCCGGCGGAATGTGCTTTGCCACAATATCCATGGCCACCTTGCACAGATACAGATTCGTTCCGATTCCTGCCGTAGCCGTAATCCCCGTCGCAGCATGGATATCCTGAATGATCCTGCCTGCCAGTTCACGCGCCGTCATCTGATACGTGTTCAGATAATGGGTAACGTCCATCATGATCTCATCGATAGAATATACATGACAATCCTCCGGCGCGACATATCTCAGATAAACTTCATATATCCTCGTACTATAGTCCACATAATGCGCCATCCTCGGCGGCGCAACGATATAATCCAGCGCTTTTTCCGGCGACGCCTTTAACTCTGTGTCATCATACGAAGCGCCGTCAAATCTGCGCTGCGGCGCCTGACTCTGTCTCTTCGCGTTGACCTCCCTCACCCTCTGCACTACCTCAAACAGTCTCGCACGGCCTGAGATCCCGTAAGCTTTCAGAGAGGGCGATACCGCCAGACAGATCGTCTTCTCTGTACGGCTTAAGTCCGCGACAACCAGATTGGTAGTCATAGGATCCAAACCTCTCTCTACACATTCCACAGAAGCATAAAATGATTTCAAATCTATTGCAATATACGTGTGGTTATGCTCTGACATATCATCACCCCGCCTTTTGTCAGCACATATAGTTCTCTGTTCACAATAACAGTATGTCCACATCTGCTTTTTATTATCATACCAGAACTTACGTTTGTTTTCAATAGCTTATAAAACCTTCTGCCCCTCAAATTTCACAGTGACCGAACAGATCTCAGCGATCGTACCGACCCTCATATCAGGTCCGAAGACTCCCACTCCTGAGGTCACAATATTGTACATATCATCCTTCTTCAGATACCCGCAGGCATTCTCCCACATCATGCGGACCGTCAGATTCCCCGGAAACATCTGCCCGTCATGGGTATGGCCGCACAGATCCAGGTCTACCCCCGCGTCAGCCAGCTCCTGAAGCTCCTTGGGCTGATGATCGATCACAAAAACAGGCTTTGACAGATCCATATCTTCCGTGATCTCTTCCGGCGTCTTTCTCTTGTCTATCCCCCGTCCCGGGCGCTGCCTGTCCGGCCGGCCGTACAGATAGACGCTGTCCGCGATCAGCACCGACTCGTCGCGAAGCAGTGTAACTCCTGCCTTATCAAGGAATTCATCCATCCTGATATCACTCTGCTTCTCTTGGCCGTTTCCCCCAAAAGTAAATCCTGCAAGTATCTTCTCGCTGATATCATGATTCCCGTAACAGGCATAGACGCCGTATTTGCTCTTAATCCCCTTAAAGATATCGATCAGCTCCTCTGGATCCTCTAAAGCCTCATACTCATTGTCGAAGATGTCCCCGGCTATCACCACCAGATCCGGCTCCTCCGCATTGATCCGCTCCGCCATCCTGCGAATGTGACTGCATCCGATATTATAACCCATATGCAGGTCGGCCGCCAAGACCACCTTCATCTGATCTATAGATCCGGCATCCTTATGTATCACCGTCTCATATCTCGTCGTATGGATGATCCTTGCATTGACCACTCCCCACACGCCCAATGCCGTGACGGCAGCAACGCAGAAGACTCCCGCCGCTGCAAATACCCTGCGGCTTGCCAGCTTCTCCTGATCGATCCATCTGCACCTCTTAAGAATCAGACGGATGACATCCGCCGCCGCAACGACCAGGATCACATGCAGCAATATTCCAAGCCAGTAATTCCCCGACCTCACGAAGAAGCGTTTAACCGCACCTGTCGGGAGAAGGAAGCCTACACCCATAGCCGTGGCAAAAAGAAGGTACACGATAACCACCGCGAACCAAAACCATTTAAAATATTGATGAGAATCTATTCTCAGACATTTCTTCACCCACCGGTACATCCATCTCGCAATATAAATATGAACCAATACATATAATGGGGATAAAATTACTGCCAGCATATATAACCCTCCTGTGTTCCGTAATGTCCCTGCTGATCCTCCCATACCGCGGACTCATGCCGGTCAGGAAAGCGGCTCTGGACTTCATAATCCGTAATCCCTTCCCCTTCATTGGGATGCCCGGCAGAATAAACCGTATCCGCAGCATACATCCCCAAAAGAATCAGGCAGCTCCATACTAAGACCTGCTTCCTGATCACCCGGATCCGGTTATCCAGAAGCGGCGCCGCGATGTAGACGAACACCATTCCCCCGATCCCGAAGACCAGCAGCCCTTCCGCACATATCCTGCCGTTCAGGTTCAGGAAATATCCTCTGTAATCCCACCATTTCATCCCGTCATAAACCATTTCCAGATAATAGGATGTCCAGTATTCGACCATTCCGCATACGAATATGATGCAGAAGAATTCCTTAACCGGACTGCTTCTCACCCGGTTAAGCAGCGTAAGGAGCAGAACTCCGCCCGAACCATAGATCGGAAGCCACGGCCCGTGAAGGGCGCCGCGGTTCACAAAGACTCCGTCCAGCACCAGATGAAGGCTCACCTCCCAGCACCATCCGATAAATGAAAATATAAAAAACAACAGCACCAGCGACCAGACCGAATAACGCCGCATATAATGAAAAGTCTCCACCCTCTTCTGCTTCGCCGCCTCCGGGAACCGGGACAGTCTGCCGGGATACATTCTTCCCTCCGCCGCATCCTTAAGCATGCCGAGCCGAACCTCTCGTTCCCTTCTCTCTTCGTAGGCACGCTCTTCCTGTGAACTGCCAAGCAATATACCGAACCAGTCAGCAAGGACTCTTCGAATCCCTCCCGGCCTCTCTTCCTGAAGTTCAGTGTCTTCTTCCCACTCTAGCACATCCATGTATGCTTCCCACAGTACGTCGTCCGCTGCCCTCTCATACAGATATCTGTCATTCAGCAGCTCTGCCCCCAGGATCCCCGATTCTTTCGCCTTCCCGCGCAATCTCACATAATATTCACAGAAGGACGCCGACTGATAGGGAAGCGAATAGAACACCTCCGACAGCCCAAAGGTGCACGCGCCCAGGATACTCCATCCGATAAAAGAACAATCCAGCAAAAAGAGCTCCCACTTATGCCCCCGCATCATCCTCCTTGACAGCGTAATAGCCTCCCGTCCGGTAAGGTCCGGATTCTCTGCCAGGATATAGGGAACCTGGGAATAAGAATAGTATTTGATCACACCGCCTATGACCGTCAGCATCCACAAGGCCTGATAGATAGTGTACTTAAGCATCGCCAGTGATACTTTCATCCACCTCTTCACACGCAGCAGAAATACAAAACGCTGAGCCGGCAGCTTATCGTAGATCCTTCCTTCCAAAAACATCCTCGCCGAGATCACCGTATATGTGTTGACGATCAGGAAATTGAATCCCAGCACACCTGCGAAAGCCAGCATAATAAGAATCAGGCTTCCCAGATTCTTTGAGCCGGATAAGGAATTGATTCCTGATACAAACATAACGAACAAAGAGCCTGACGTTATCCCATTAACGATCTTAGATAACGCGCCCCGGCTTCTTCCCAATATTCTGTTCTCCTCCCCCGACCTCTCTATTTCCTCCTTAAGAGCTTCCGAGAGCTGTCTTCCCTCCTCCGTGTCCCCGGACATGGTCTGGTTAAGCACGTCAACAAGCCCTGTATTTCCCACTGCTACTCTTGTGTCCGTCTTACCTTCCGCAGCTGTCCCAACACTTTCGGAAGAATACATCCTCACAAAATTATCAAAACTCGAACTCTGCAATCCCAAAAATACTGCTATCAGGCTCACCATCACCAACATCATGTAATGCTTCTTAACTGTCTGCCTCGCCCTGGTCTTTATCTCTTTTCTAGTCATGGCTCTCCTCTTCCGTAAAATCACTAAAAAGGTATAAAGCCCTCTGCGGCCTTATACCTTAGATATAGATTCGTCTTTTATTCTGCTTTTCTTTTGGTATTAATCCCAACATTATTATATCAGCAGGCAGATACAGTGTAAAGCTTTTATTTATATTCCTCCATCAATACGTCACATGCGCTGAGCGCTAAGAGCTGCACGGAAGTGTGAAGGTTCTTCTTTCCTTCCTCCCCGCCTGACGCAAGAGCAAATTCTCTGGTATGCGTACCCACATTCTCCTTAAGCTTCACATAGAACTGGATCGACGGAATCTCATGAGTCACATTTCCCACATCCGTAGAACCGATTCCCTGTGTCAGATCACGCTCGATGTAATCCTCTCCGATCAGTTCCATATTGCTGCGCACATACTGAACCAGTTTTTTATCATTCCGTATGTCCTTAAGAATCTCTCCAAGCTGTTTCTCCTCCACCTCGGTTCCCGTGGCGATCGCCGCACCCTTTGCACAATTACGGACGATCTCCACAAGCTCCATCATATATTCATAATCCAGAGCACGGATATTGAACACCGCTTTCGCCTCGTCCGAAACCGTATTATGCGCTGTACCGCCCTCGGTAATGATTCCGTGTACTCTACTGTAATCCTTGAAATGCAGGCGCATCATATCTACCGCGTGAAACATCAGCTGTATGCCGCTTAACGCATTGGCCCCGTTCCACGGACAGGCAGCCGCATGGGCAGGTTTCCCTTTGAAGGCAAATTCCATCGTCACACAGGCAAATGATATGTCATCCGGCACGGATGTCTCCATAGGATGCATCAAAAGAGCCGCATCTACTCCCTTAAACACTCCCTCCCGAACCATGATCGCCTTGCCGCTTCCGTTCTCCTCCGCAGGAGTTCCAAGCACCTTCAGAATTCCGCCGATTCCATACTTCTCCATAGCTTCCTTAAGTACGATTCCCGCACCTGCCGCAGAAGTGCCGATCAGATTATGTCCGCATCCGTGTCCGATCTCCGGAAGACAGTCGTATTCTCCCATAAGAACCACCGTCTTCCCCGGTTTCCCGGAATCATAGACCGCCTCAAAGGCTGTCGGCAGGCTTCCGACCCCTTTCGTCACGTCAAACCCATGCTTTAAAAGGAGCTCACAGAGCGCCGCCTGTGACTTGTATTCCTCAAACGCAAGCTCCGGGTGATTGAAGATGTAGCTGCTCGTTTCCTCAAATTCTGTCCTTTTCTCATCTGCTGATGCAATGATATCCTGCTTGATCCTCTCGATAGATTCCATCTCTTTTACCGCCTTTCTGTTAAATTATATTAAATCATTCCGTTCAACGCCAGTACAATATTGGAAATAAGTGCCGAGCCGAAATATGTCGACGCCATAACGACAAATGAGATAATGACGATCTTCCAGCTCAATTTCTTGAAGACTTCCAACTGCTCTCCCACCGCGATTCCGGCGAAGGCCAGAAGCGGAAGGCCTACCAGCCCGAATGTATACGCCCCCAGAGTTGTTACGATAAAATCACCGACCGGAGACACAGGGATCGTAAGCACGAACGATACCAGCGTCGCCCATGCGAATCCCGGAAGATTCGGCCTCTTCACTACATTTTTCAGTACAATGGAGACCACTACCATCGCAAAGCTGACAAGCGTTGCTTTGCCAAGATCCGTAAGGCTGTTCCCCACCGAGACTATATGGATTACCGCAATGATACCGTAGATCACGATAACGATCTTAATCTGCTCCAGTATATTC
The DNA here is from genome assembly GCA_910575835.1 of Lachnospiraceae bacterium. Classification (GTDB taxonomy): domain Bacteria; phylum Bacillota; class Clostridia; order Lachnospirales; family Lachnospiraceae; genus Sporofaciens. The sequence continues at coordinate 9,762 of CAJTGB010000027.1, forward strand.
TCAAATGTCGTCATTTCTTTTTCTGTCTGTACCGTATTCGCCATCTTTCTAAACCTCCTCCGGTGCTGCTTTGAATAATTTCATGCGGAGTCTGCTGACTGCCGGATTGACATGCCGGTAATACCAGTTCGCAAGCGGAAGCGACAGGAACATTTCCACATATACCCCGGTTACTGCCGTCAGAAGCCCGCTCGTTGCGGAATATGCAAGAATCTGTTCTGTATACATCGCCGGCGCTGCGTCCGCCAGCGCTGCCGTTGCGGCGTTCATCATAGACGCGCTTCCCATTCCTGACGCCATCGCCAGCGCATAAGGATGGAAGCCTATGATCAGCCCGACCGGAGCCAGGAAGGAATAGAATAATGTTCCAAACACGCTTCCGCTGATATAAGTTCCAAGCGTCCCCATACCTTCTCTGGATTCCAGACCGTACTTATCACCGATGATACCAAGCGCCGTATCACGGCACAGAGAGAAGGTTCCTCCTACCGCGCTTCGCCCAAGTCCGATCAAAAGTCCAAGAGGCAGGGCGATCAGCATCGTCATCATATTGCCGGCTTCCTGAAGGATCAGCGCCGGTCCCGCCTTCAGTACGATTCCGATCTGCGGCCCCGCGTTGATTCCGAACATAATTCCCAGCGGATAGAGTGCAAGTGACAGCAAAAACGGCGCCCTCTTGATCTCCGCACTGCTGATGATCTTTTTCAACGGCGGTATCAGCTTCCCCAACAGCATCGGTGATAACAGTATTCCCATAATAATGACCCAGATCATCGTCAGGATCGTAACGCCGATTCCCGCCACCTCGAATTTCAACGGTCCGATCAATTCCGCAAGTACGCATAGCACAACCGCTGCTATCATACAATTTACTGTACCCGTTTTTTGTTTCATTTTTGATTTCCCTCCATTCTTTCACTTCTTGCACAAGTATAGCATTGCCATTTTTTAAGCTCAACGCTTTCCATGCACCAGAAAAAAACCATTTTTTGTGCACCGTGCATAATATCCTTTACCTATATATTCTTTTATGTGCATAACGCCCAATATCTCATTCTCTTTTTTAGGCATGAACCGCATCGACTTTCAATATGCCCGGTGTTAGACTAGCGTATAGAAAACATCACAGAAAAGAGGGAACGCAACATGTTATTCAAACAATTGATCGATGCATACGAAATTATAGACAGCAGCCGCGCAGACGGCGAACGGGTCGCAGATTATCTGAAAATGATCCGTCCCAGCGCTCAAATCAAAGTATATCCTCTGGTCGGACCAAATGGTTCCACCGATATGCTTAAGGTCATGATCCCGGGAGTGATCGGCAAATCAAAGGGTGGCAGCGCTCCGACGATCGGCCTTCTCGGAAGGCTTGGAGGCCTTGGCGCCAGACCGGAACGGATCGGGTATGTATCCGACGGCGACGGTGCGCTGGTCGCCATCGCGCTTGCAGCCAAGCTCCTCAGTATGCAGAACAAAGGCGACTTTCTGGACGGAGACGTGATGATCTCCACCCACATTTGCCCGGACGCTCCTACCGCTCCGCACAAACCCGTGCCGTTTATGGGTTCGCCTGTGGAAATGTCCCAGGTCAACACAGAAGAGCTCTCACCGGAGCTGGATGCGGTACTGTCCGTTGATACTACCAAAGGAAACCGCATTATGAATGCAAGAGGATTCGCTATATCCCCTACGGTAAAGGAAGGCTATATTCTGCGCACTTCCGAAGATCTGCTGGATATCATGCAGATCACCACAGGCAAGCTGCCCCGCGTATTCGCCCTGACACAGCAGGACATCACTCCTTACGGAAACGACCTCTATCATATCAACAGTATCCTTCAGCCTGCAACCGCCACAAAAGCTCCTGTCGTAGGCGTTGCCGTTACCACTGAGACGGTCGTACCCGGCTGCGCGACCGGAGCAAGCCATATGGAGGATCTCGACGAGGCAGCAAGGTTCATGTTAGAGACGGCCAAAGCCTTCGGAAAGGGCACGTTAAAATTCTACGACGAAGATGAATTCTCACGGATCCAAAGCCTCTATGGCTCTATGAATCATTTTCAGACTCTCGGCGCCTCACAGAAGTAAGCATACCCGCCGGACGGACAGACTCCGTTCGGCAAGGTATAGATGAATGGATGGAAGTCCGTCCGCCCGATGGACATGTATTACGGTGTGCCCTTGGGTATAGATGAATGGATGGAAGTCCATCCGCCCCGAAAGGGGCATGAATTACAGGATGCCCGATAGGGTACAAAAAAAGAGTCCGGCAGTTATACTCCTTCTGCCGGGCTCTTTTGATTGCCCATTATTCACAGAAACCTTCTTAAATGAAGCGCAAGGGATAATTCCAGTATACTGTTCGGATCCGACAGATTATATCCGGTCAGATGCTCGATCTTCTTGATCCGGTACATCAGCGTATTCCTGTGCAGATACAGGCTCGTCGCGGTCATATTTCTTGCTCCCAGATGATTCACAAATATCTCCAGCGTCTCCAGAAGATTGCTCTCGTTCTCCTCGTCATATCTGATCAGCGCATCCAGCTTGCTTGCCGCATAATCCCGGCAGACCTGCTGCTTGCTGATATCCTTAAGCATCCTCCAATAGCCGGCCTTCTCGATACACACGACCCGCTGGCCGCTTTGGCTTCTGGCGATCTCCACTGCATCCCGGGCCTCCCGGTAGACATCCTGGAACGCCTGATAGGAGACTCCCTGTCCTGATACGCCGACGGTCATATCACAGCCGCTTCTCTGTGAAATATACTCCTGGATCCGCTCAAAGCATCCCTGATCGAACTCCTCTTCCGCCTTCAGGATACACGGAAAGCTTCCATTGTTAGATAAGACTACTCCTGTGCATTTCTCGGCGGACAGCCCCTCTCTGATGTTGCCTTCTATTTTTTCCAGCTGCTCTTCCACTTCCTCTTCCGGAAGCTCCTTAAGCCTGTCTCCTAACTCTCCCGCCTCTAAGAGCATGACCCGGTACGGCGGCTTAGGCCATCTCTGTTCACTGATCCGAAGATTGCTCTCCTCTTCATATGTGACGTTACCGGTCAGGAGATCTATAAAAAGCCTCTTGTCTGCCTCACGCCTGTTATACCTTGCAAGCCGGGACTTCATCTTGTCTATCAGGTTATTCTGTGATTTTACCAGCGCTTCCATCACCGCATAATTCAGCTCTATAAACGGAAGCTCTTCCGGTATCAGGATGATCGGGAAACGGAACTCCTCAGCCAGCTTTAACGCGTCCTTAAGATACTGTCCGATAAACCGCGACTTGATCGCAAGCGCGGCAGCCTTAGCCTTGTTCAGGTTGCGGATCAGCGCGAGAATCTCTTCCCTGGTCCCGCTGCACGCATAGCCGGTCGTAATATAGAGCACGTTGGGGCGCATCCACGCCGTCATATCGGGAATCTCTATACAATCCACATAGCGCACGACTCTATTGAGTCTCTCTTTGCCCACTGCAAGGGTACATCCCTTTGCCTGTGCGATCTCCAATACATCCTTCACTGTAATTGCCAATCTTACCACCCTCCTGCCGAATCGGCTCAATGGTTTCCTCCTTGACTGCACTGTTTCCATCATAACAGACCCTTACAGTAAAATCAAGAGACGATGTATTATGCCGCCTCAGACTCTATCTTTCTGCAGAGGATAATTCCGATCAATAATATCAAGGGAAACAGAACCGCTGCCAGAACCCCCTTCTTCAAATCGTCACCCAATACACCGGACACCATTCCAACCACCGTCGGCCCGCCGGAGCAGCCCACGTCTCCGCCTAGGGCCAAAAACGCAAACATAGCCGTCCCACCTCTCGGCAATGCCGCTGACGCCTTGCTGAAGGTTCCCGGCCACATAATCCCAACCGACATCCCGCAGACCGCGCAGGCTGCCAGGCTAAGCAGCGGAACCGGTATAAGGGAAATCCCCAGATAAGACAGAATACACAGGCAGCTGCTATAGATCATGAACTTCTCCAGATGGATACGGTCACCGTATTTCCCGTAGAATAACCTGGACATCCCCATCAGAACCGCAAATGCCATCGGCCCGGCCAGATCACCCGCCGTCTTAGAGATCCCAAGCCCCTTCTCCGCTAATGTGGAAGCCCATTGACTGACCGCCTGTTCGCTTGCCCCTGCGCATATCATCATGATAAGCAAGACCCAAAATACTTTGATCTTAAACAATTCCTTCAGCCGTAACCCCGTCTCTCCCTCTTCCATCAGCGGTGCGATCGGGACCTTGGTAAATGCAAAGGCATTCGCGATCGGGATAAGCGCCCATATCACCGCCAGTATTTTCCAATTCTCAATGCCTGCCGTATAAAAAAATAATGTTGAGATCAGTACAACTCCCGCATGGCCCCAACAATAAAAAGAATGCAGCATACTCATCGCCTTCTCTTTATTATCCGAGGGACACGCCTCCACGACCGGACTGACAAGAACTTCTAAGAGCCCTCCGCCGACAGCATAGATCATGACCGCGATTAAAATCCCGGCAAAAGGAGACGGCAGCATCTCCGGCAGGACCGTAAGCAGTATCAATCCGGCCGCCGCTAACACATGGGCTGCCACCATCGAAATACGATACCCTATCTTATCCACAAATCCGACCGAAAGAAGGTCGACCAATAACTGTATTCCGAAGTTAAAAGTCACCAGAAGCGTAATCTGGGACAATAAGATATCATAGTTTCTCTGGAAAAATAAGAACAGCAGCGGGGTAAAATTGTTAACTGCTGCCTGCACGATATAACCTGTGAAACAGGCTGTGATCGTTTTATTATATTGATTGTCCATCTTCATTGCCTCTTAAATCTATCTCTTTATTCTGGTATAAATCTCCCGTTCATCTTCATGATGAATATACGCACCATTTTTCATCTGTACTCTAAGCGATGCAGGATTATCCTTGTGAACAGACATATAAATCTCATCCTCACGAATCATCTGCCACGCCTTTTCTACCGTCAGTTTCAAGCCTATGGAGGCGTACCCCTTTCCTCTGAATTCCTTCTTGATCCCATATCCTATATGTCCTGCACCTTTTGCCAGTTCCTCCGTAAGCCAATGCCGTATTCTGAACCATCCGACAATAATATTATCTTCCCACAGGAAAAATTCTGTCTCCGGCACCCATCCTTCCTGAAGTCCGACACCCTTCGCCGCATCGATATAACCCGGCAAAATCTTGTATGTAAATTCGTCTTTGGTGCATCCGGCTTCAGGATTTGTAAACCCATTCTCGTTCTCGGGAGTGCTTGTTACAAACTCATATTCTTGCTCTAAATCTTCCATATTTGCTTCTTTTAGATATAGCATATCGTTTCCTCCATAGTTTAAGTCTGCATTTCCCTTTACAGGGAAAATTACGCATGTGACAGTTGCGGAAAGAACAGCTTTTCTTTTTCAATACTTTCCAAATCTCTTCCGCAAAAGAACAGACGGGTATCATTTGTATCATCACAGACCGATGCTTCAAACATATCAAGATCGTCAGAAACAGGCGTGAATCCAAGCATCAGAGAATTATATGCGGCATCAATATGAGCAACTATCTCTTTCATTGAAATATATTGCTAATAACACTATTGAGAATAAGAGTATCTTTTGATTTCTCCATAACAGCAAAACAGTCCAGATCATCTGCATAATATACATCGTGCAGATCAGCCGTGTAAAACATCTGCAATCCAAATTTGTTGATGTGTTCCAAAGCTGAATTTACGGCACTGTTTCTTACAGCATCCATATATTTCTGTTTCATCTGTTCGTCCTGCCCGCACACTTTTCTGAAAACAGCGCCTCCTTTCACGCTGCCTGGCCACTCCTTTTTTAAAGAATATTGATATTGACCGCTTTCTTTAAATCCTGCTTTTCGATAGAAACCTAATGCGTCCAAGTTACTGAACAAATAGACTCCGTCGCAATTATCTTCATATTCTTTTAATACATGTTCGACCAGCTTTCCTGCAAGTCCCCGCATTCGGAACGCCTCGTCCGTCATAACGGTTCCAAGCTGTATGTAATACTTAGGGACTCCGTTTTGAATAAAATGCATTCTGTTTGCTGATACATTTGCCAGGATTTTTCCATCCTGTATAAATGAATACGGAATATAGTCGCCCTCAAAATATCCTCCGGCCATCCAATCTTCAAAATCAAATCCATAGGTCTTCTGTGTTAGTGCATTTAGTTTATGCCGCAGCATGTCATTTTCCATATAATCAAAAATGAGTTCCATAATTCAGCCTTTCTTTTTATATCAATTTCTCATAAAGATTGTACCAGGGAATCCCAAACGCTTCATATCCCAGACTTACGGTTCCGATCAACTGATATCCGCATTTTTGATAAAGCTGCTCCGCGGGGAAGTTATCTTTTACCACATCAAGCCTGATGCTTACGCAGTATTCTTTCCGCGCCGTCTGTTCCGCAAACATTAATAGTTCCGTTCCTATACCGCACTTTAAGAAAGCAGGGTGGACGGCAAGAATATAAACTACATAAATGCGGCTATAATCATCTTCGGTCAACCACCTGCCGTTGCTATATCCCTCTTCCGGCTCATGTTTTAAAATCATTGAACCTACAGTCTGATCTCCAAGCCGTGCAATGTACAGCGCATCTTCCATTAACCCCTTTTCGGCATCGCAGCGAGCCGGATAGATACCCTTTTTCCATCCGGGATAATTCTTGTGTGTTTCTAAGTAACCGCATATGTCTCCGTACAGCTTCTCAATCTGATCAAGGTCCGCTTCCGAAGCCTTTTTAATCTGAATATCCGGTTTCATACCTGACTCCTCTCCTTCTACATTTTCAAAAATATCTATGACATAATGGTATTCATCACGGGAATCGAGACCGCATTCCAATATGCGGCTCAGATCTGTTTCTGCAAGCAAAAAGCCCACGGTATCTTCATCTATCCGCCATAAAGAGGACACGGCGCTCTTTAAATCTAATATCTTGATTTTACTCCATAACCCGCAAAAAAGATAATACTCACCCTTCTCCCTCAACTCCATAGTGTCTATGATCCAGGAGAAAATCTTTTCTTTTGGGGATTTATACGGCAGCTTACTATAAGGTTCCAGGTTATATTCAAATGTGGAAAAGTACGCCGAACACAGCTCATTCAGCGCCGGATTTTCGTTTTCTCCGAAGAGCTTTAACAGAGCAATGCCTGATATTTGCTTTAGCTTGTTTTTCGCGGACTGTATAGCCAGTTTACGCGCAATTATCTTCTGCCTTTCAGTCATGATTTATCATCTCCAATCCTGCAGAAATCGAACTACTGAATCGCCCGGTCCGTGCCAGCCTTGTTCGCCGATCACATCCATTAAAAACGGTGTAAAGCCTTTCTTCAATCGTCGAGGTATTTTGTCGAGGTATTTATTGTACAGGTTATCCGGCCTGGTAACCTTGATATACAGATTAAACCAGTAATTCCAATACCTCTGTCAATTTATTTACTGCCCTGCATTCCGAACATCTGCCTGTTCCGTTTCTGTCTATCAATATCGGCGTTATGCCCGCTGTAAGCGCACCCTTTACATCAGAAGCAATGGAATCTCCTATGTGTATCACTTCTTCTGCATCGCATCCGCATACTCTTAAGGCATACTCAAACAGCTCTTTATGCGGTTTATATGCCCGCACCAGCTCCCCGGAGACAATCCCTGCTGCCTTTAGGCCATTGTGTTTCAAGCATTCCTGTACATAACAGACACCATTGTTTGTTATTACATAAATCGGCAGAGGGCATTTTTCAAAAAACTCTTTTACATCCTCAAAGATCGGCGCATACATCCAGAACCTTTGAAATAGTCTGTGCAGCTCAGATAAATCATCAACCAGCCCCGCTTCTTCTTCAAACTTCCCTAACAAACGGTCAACAATTTCATCTTCTGTTAAAAATGTATCCCCAAAGCTTTGTTCTTCCATCATTTTCAACTGATCCCACCAACTCGCCGCTATTTCTTCGGGACTTTTAAAATTGCTGTTTTTCCATATCCTAAGAACAAGCTTTTCCAAATCTTCTCCCTTTTCCTGAATGATCGTACCTGTATAGTCTATAAAAACTGATCTTATCATATTGATACCTCCAAGATTTTTTCTTATCCTAACATTTTTATTTCTATTCTTCAATAGGCATATTTTTTTAAACTAAATAGATTGGAAATATTGCCTGGATTATGATAAGATTATTTATAGAAAGAAATCGTCTGTAAAACAAACAGAGCGCATAACCTTTGCCTGTAAATCCATGCATTAAAATTAGGAGGAGCTTTTATGGAAAGGCTGTCGGAGAAGGATTTTAAGAGCATAATTGCTGGAAGAAAAGCCGGGGAGAGGCTTGCATTTACCGAAAAGGAAATCTGGAACATGGATCTAAGCGGAATGGCGCTTGACCACATGGATTTTACTTTAAGCTCTTTCCAGAATACAGTGCTGGATGGAGTGAATTTTGAGAATAGCTCTGTGGAAAATGCATTGTTTGACGGCTGTTCCATGCGGGGCGCGTGTTTTAAAAACGCGAAGATGATGACAGCATCTTTCCGTTACTGCGATATGACAAAATGCAATATTGAAGGGGCGGATCTTTACGGCGCGGTGCTGGAGTCTGCCAATCTTGAGAGAATATTGTCCGATGAGAATACACAGTGGTTCAGGCCCCATTGCCCGGAGGAAGGCGCGTTTCTTGGCTATAAGAAATGTGTCAATGATCGGATCGTGCAGCTCCTTATTCCGGCAGACGCTAAACGGACTTCCGCAACCCGTCCCTCCTGCCGGTGCAGCAAGGCGAAGGTCCTTACGATCAAAAGCTTTGACCTTACCCAGAATTTTGATGAGGCATGGTCTTTTGTGGATGAGAATTTCGTCTATAAAAAAGGCGAGTGGGTGGAAGTGAAGGATTTTAACGAGAATCGCTGGCAGAACTCAACCACGGGGATTCATTTTTGGATGACCCGGGCGGAGGCTGTGGCGTATTAGCCAGCGGCAGTCTTTAAGTATCATACGATGTACTTGGGAGGTGGTTTCATGTGGTTTATATTTGCTCTGCTGTCAGCTATTTTTGCGGCGCTCACATCCATACTGGCAAAAATAGGGATCGCGGACGTAAACTCCAATCTGGCGACAGCGATCCGGACAATGGTGGTCGTCCTCATGGCTTGGGGGATGGTATTTCTGACAAATGCCCAGGGCGGGATCTCCAGCATCGGGAAAAAAAGCTGGCTGTTCCTGATCTTATCCGGTCTGGCTACGGGAGCTTCCTGGCTTTGCTATTATAAGGCTCTTCAAATGGGCGAAACGTCAAAAGTTGTGCCGGTTGATAAATTAAGCGTCGTCATTACGCTTGTGCTTGCATTTATCTTCCTGCATGAGAAGTTCACACCGAAATCCATTGCAGGCTGCGTCCTGATCGGCGCGGGCACATTGCTCATGGTTTTATAGAATAGATCCCAAAGAAAAGATGGTAAAACAAAATGAGCCTGGCAATCGGCAAACCGCCTGACTCATTCTGCATTTTATTCCCGCGAGCAAAGCGGGCATGCTTGTATGCGCATTTGGCGACTGCCGCGAGGATCAAATACCCCGCTGCTCTGCAGCGCTGCAAATTTGATGCCCCGTTGCTTGCAGTTAGGTCTTTGACTTAAGCAGCTGCCTAATTGCCTTTCGGTCACTGTCGGAAACGCTTAATACATCCATAGACTGTTCCGCAGACCACCCCATTTTTTCCATAAGGTTCTTAATGTTAGCAAACAGTGTAGATATTCTTTCCTTCTGAGCCGCTTTCTGAGCCGCTTCCTCATTCATTTGTTGTATTGCCAAACACACATCAACCGCCTCCTCACCTTCTTTGACTGCTATCTTTGCACCTACGCAGGCATTTAATACATCCACTTCTTTTCTCCCTAAATGGCGGAAAGATTCGTCTGCATCCAATACCTTTTTCAATTCATCCTTGTCTCTTGCATACTTAATAAATGATAACACTTCTTTCAAAGAACTCTGGAACTTTCCAAAATCTCCATCCTCTATGGAAACTGGCGCAAGCAAGTTAATCTTATAATCAGGAACCAACGCAAGCACCCTCGCATCCCGTTTATCAAACATATCATGGATAGATAACGGACCGCTCCACTCTTTTGAGTCAAAATAAATGACCAACGTTACCACAGGTAACAGCCGATCCTCCTTCATAAATCCTGACAGATATTCATCACTGTCAGCACCTTTATAATCACCGGACACTTTATGGGAAGCTACCGCCGCCTCCACCTGTTTCGCATATTGGAGAGCATCATACACCATATTTTTTACCGGCATTGCATAGTGGATATTTGACTGATTTTCGATTTCTACCTCACAGGTATCCAGTTCCTCCAGGCTTTCCGGATTGATAACCTGCTCACCGCCATATACAAAATAGTTAAAGGCATCAGCAAAGATTTCATTCTGCCGCATATATTTTGTTGTTACTGTATCTTTTACCCCCAAAGAATTCACCACCTTTAATATATGCCGCATTACCAGCAAAGTTTTCTTCCTGTACTTATACCATATCATAACAATTTACGGTTTACAAGCCGTGCTGTTTAATTTCATACCTTTTTCCCTTTGCTTCTATCTCTTCCAGTGTTTACACTGGAATTGCCTGTGGTTACTACACCGTCGGTTCGTAGACGCACAGCTGACACGAATATCAAGCACTATTACCTCAAGATTAATGCAATGATGTACCCAATACTATTTGTTTTTCTTAGCTATAATAGTAATAATACTCAACGTATTACAAACGGCAGCCAGAATCCATATAAATATAACCACGATCATTTCCTTTACCTTTTCAGCAACCGTTAATCCGCTTCCCTCTGGCAGAAGAAACATACTGGCAATCGCAAGCAGAGAAGTTATCCCCATAACGATAAACATAACATTTTCAAATTTCTTTTCCTTTGCTTCTATCTCTTCCAGTGTATACACAATGTTATTTTCAGCCGCTCCTTTATAATCTTCTTCATCTAATTTTTCTCCTGTCAGAATCTCATTAATACTGATCTGATATAGATCGCTCAAAAGCTTCAAATGTTCAATCGGCGGCATATACTTTCCTGTTTCCCATCTTGAAACAGTCTTATTTGTTACACCGATCCTTTCGCCTAATTGCTCTTGTGTCATGTTATTTTGCTTTCGGAGTTCCTTTAAGAACCCGCCTATTTTTTGAACATCCATCCTCAGTACCTCCTACTCGTTTATTACATAACATTATATAAAAATTCTATTTCTAAAATCCACCCCATAAACAGCGAATTTCCAGAAACTCAGCACACTATGCCCCCTGTCATTTCGTCTGCGGACTCCGAACCGCAGATCAATCCTGCCCTTTACGCAGTCTTTCCACCACACTTTCTCTTGAAATATAATGATAGACCAACACCGGCACACTTCCCGAGATGAGGAGCATCAGGACAAACACGATGCATAGGCTTGCAACCGGTATCCCAAATTTGGCAAAATATACGAACGCCGTCCTAAAAAGCCATGACGCGCCATACGACACGGCAACGCCTATGGTACATAAGAAAAGCATCGTAATCCCGCTGTAATAGATCCCCTCCAGCATCAATACTTTTTTCATCTGATCCCTTGTCATACCGATACTCTCCAATGCGGCCAATTCTTTTTGTCTGGCGTAAATATTTGTAAAAATGACATTTACAAAATTGAGCGTGCCCATGAAAATCAAGAATACGGCGAACAGATTTCCGATCGTTCTGATCGTGTCAAATGCAGCGTCTGCCCGATCCTTCGTTTCCACCTGTGAGCCGATCTGGATAACGGTCGTCGCGGCAAACATTGCCTCCAATTCCTCCAATATTTCTTCGTCTCTGCTTTTGTCCGTCTGAATACGAAGCGTCTGGACCAGCATTTCCCCCGATACTCTCTCCAAGGCTTCTGCCGTCATATAAAGAGGGACGTCATCGTCTCTGACGTCTCCGTAAAAGTGAGGCGTATTGACATATTTATTCCCTTTATCCCCTATCACACCAAGCACGGTAAACTCCGCAGTCTTCCCGCCTTCGCGCCTGCCGGAAAGTGTGATCTTCTTTCCGCAGATCTGCCGGATATCCGCCTCTGCATATTCGTCAAAAAATACACCCGTTCCATCTTCCAGATACGTCTGGATTTCCGCTTCCGAAAATGTGCTCTCATAAGAAAAATCCTCAAATTTCTCCAACGGAAGTCCGATACTTCTTGCCCGCAGATGTCCCCTGATCTGTTCTTCTGACAAGCCTGTGTACTGTGCCTGAAGTTTTATAAATGGCTCTAAAAAAAGCTCTTCATTTTGAAAATAAACAGGCTCTACATAGTCAGCGGTTATCTTCTCTACACCCTCAAAACCGCATATCGTATCTGTCACCGATTCGTTCAGGATATTTTCAATGCCGCCTGCGTCTGCCATCTGAAATGTAAGATTTTGCAGGGTAAAGCTGTCCGGCTGTTCCCTATCGTATTTTTCTTCATAATCTGCGCCATAGGTACAGACTTCTACGATCAGAAAAATCAAAAATCCAAAGAAAAGAGAAGCAAACGTTACCCTTGCTTTCTTTTTACTGCGAAATACATTCCGATATGCCATGCGGTATAATTTCCCGCCGCTGCCTCCTCTATGGGCTTTTATCGTCTCTGTCTGTTCCACGTATTTGAGCGCCTCTATCGGAGACACCTGCGCCGCCATTTTCGATGGTTTCTGATTGCTAAGTGCCGCGGTAAGATATGCGAAGGCTGCTGCGAACACATAGATCCACGGTGAGATTATGATCCCGGTTTCAAAGGTCGTTCCAAATCCATTTCCTTCCGTCATCCTTCTTAACAGTCCCGGTACTACGGCTTCTGCCAATACCGTGCCAGCCAGAAGCCCTGCGGGGATCCCGATCACAGATACCAGATTGCTCTGTCTTTTTACAATGGAGCTCAACTGCTTCGAAGTGGCACCCAGCGTCTTTAACTGCCCGAACATATGCATTTCCCGAAGAACAGAAATATTGATCACATTGAAGATCAAAAGATATCCCGCAATCATGATCAGAACAACGGATAATACAGGAATCACCGCCAAGGCGAAAGACTGCGCCAGGGTTTTCGATAATCCCGTCACAATAATATCCTGCCGATCCGTCACTTCCGCGATCAATGCAAAGGCTTCCTCTGTACTCAGGCTGTCGTCGATCTTAGCCGTGCCATAAAGCCCCTCCGATGTTCCATACCGTTTTGCAAACTCCTGAGAGACTGCCATATTACCGATGGCTTTTTTCGTACTTCCCTGCTCTGTATAATACAGATTTGCGGAAATTGTATTCGCGCTGTTTGGCGTTATGTTCGGAGCATAATTGATATAATCCACATAATATCCGCTTAGAATAAACGTCTGCTCTTTTTCCTCCCCGGCTAAATCCACAAAGGAAACAGGGATCTTCATACCGATCTTTGGTTCATCAATTTCTAACTGCCCCAGCATCCACCGGGACATCATAATCTCATTCTCATCCTGCGGATAGGTTCCTTGTATGTCAGAAAGCGTAGGCACAATATGCGTCTCCCATTCTATTTTGTCATAGGCGGTCATGGCAAATACCTGACTGTCAGACATCCCCTCCTGCATAACTGCCGCCGCCACAAACTGCTGCCGCCCTATGCTTGATATTTCTTCAATCCTGCCAAACCGCTCCATCTCCTCTTCTTCCATATGCGGAATGATCACATTCGCCTCCGTCCCTTTCATTCTCAGATTCGCCAGTTCCAGATTATGAAAAAGACTGATGCCCGCTCCGAACATAACCGTCATTAAGACTGTCACTAACAAGATCGAAAGAATCAGCACCATGTTCTCCATCCGTTTTTTCTTAAAATTCTGCTGTACGATGCGTCTGATCGCTTGCTTTTCTATCTGTTTTTCTATCTGCTTTTTGCCTCCCATGATTTATGCCTCCTTTACCACCCGTCCGTCTCCGATCCGTATCATACGGTCCGCCTGCCGTGCAATTTCCGGATTGTGGGTGATCATCACGATCGTCTGATGGAATCTTTCCGAAGTCTCCTTCAACAGCTCCAACACCTCCCGGCTCGTCTCAGAATCCAGATTTCCGGTCGGTTCGTCGGCAAGTATCATAGACGGTTTGCTTGCAAGCGCTCTGGCGATCGCCACCCTCTGCTGCTGTCCGCCCGATAGCTGCGAGGGCATCTTATACGCCTTTTCTGTCAGTCCCAGAAGCTTTATGATCTGCTCTATGAAATTTTCATCCGGCTTTTTGCCGTCCATCTCAATCGGAAGCGTGATATTCTCCAGTACATTCAATACCGGTATTAAATTATAGTTCTGAAAAATGAAACCAATATTCTTTCTGCGGAATACGGTCAGTTCATCCGGCTTCATCTTCCCGATCTCTTTTCCGCCAATACATACCTGTCCGGAGGTCGGCACGTCCAGACCGCCGATCATATTGAGCAGTGTAGATTTCCCGCTGCCGGAAGCGCCGATAATTGCCACGAATTCTCCCTGCTCAACATCCAGGTCGACACCATCCAGCGCCTTCGTTAAATTGTCTTCTGCTCCATAATATTTTTTTAAATTTCTTGCACTCAATATACGCATGTCCTCTCGCCCTCCTGCGATTCTTTCTAATAATCTTTAGTATATTGTTGCAAAAGATTATTTCAATATCTCCCGCTTACTTTGACTTCCACAACGCTTACTTTGACCTCCTGCAACGCCTATCCGAGATCGGTTCCCCGTCTGTCCTCTATGTAAAAACAAAGACTATTTTCAAATAAACAAAAGCCCGACGCATAAACGCAGAGCCGGCAGACTTGTGAAAAATCACAGTCCGCCGGCTCTCTTTATATCCAAAAATATTAAACCGTTTCTATAAAATATCTCCCTTTTCGGAAAAGTGTTCCCGCTGGCTCACCTAACACTTTTTCAAGTTATGCTCCTTTTCAAAAAAGCCTTTTCCAAAATAATATATTCCTGCTCAGAGCAAACTTCCTTACACTTCTTTTTATACTCAGCAGAACGTTCTAACATAGCATTAATCTTTCCGCACGGAAACTCATTACATTGATTACATTTATATACACCGTGCTCTCTTGTGCATTCCACTAATTGATATGTACATCGTTTATGTGAAGAACAACCACTGCATGCAATTTCTTTATTTGATACAACACACTCTCGCCATCCTACTTTGTACCACAGTTCTGCAACTGCCTTTAATTCTTCATCAGTATGTGCATTATATCTTGGACACTCAATACAATTATCACCACATAATGTTATTTTCTCTTTCATTAATTGCACCTCCAACTTCTAAAAACATGTGCCTAATGCTTACAATATATTATTATAAACTTATTTCATTCCATGAGTACACAATTACGAGAAGAAAGTAAAATATTTATTTTTCCTCTGTCATGGGTATGAGAATGGACAGCGAATAAATCCCTTCCGTATAATCCCACTGACAACTGCCCTGATACTTTTCTACAGCTTTCTGGATATTTTTCTTTCCAAATCCGTGCATAAAGGTGTCTGCTTTTGTTGTCGGAATTTCCAGATCGCTTTCTTTGGCAGAATTTTCAAACTTCACGATCAAAAACTGATTTCTGACGCCCGCCCTGACCGTAATAAACCTCTGTTCTTCCGGCAATTTCATACAGGCTTCCATGGCATTATCCCACGCATTTCCAAAGATCGTACTAATATCCAGCCCGTCTATAAACTTCCCTTTCGAAAACTCCACCTCAGCCTGGACATCGATCCTGGATTCCTTTGCCAGCCTCATCTTGTCCCGCAAAATAATGTCAAGATACGCATTGCCCGTCTGGATATAGTTCTCATAATCTTCTACCTTTTCCTGTAATCTCTGTATCATCTCCTGCGTCTCCTCCTGATGCCCTGTGCGGGCTTCAAGCAGCAATAGATGATTCTTCATATCGTGATAAACTGCCCGGACACGTTCCTCTTCTTTCAGGCGTTCATCATAAAACTTCTGGAGCATTTCCATCTCTTTTGCATGATGCACCACTTCCATCGTTCTGCAAATGTAAGATACAAGATAGATATATCCGAAGCTGGAGGCGATCACAGTTATGCAGATCGGATAGATCACCGCAACATCCGTCGCAGTGAAGCAGAGAATCCCAAAAGTCGCCGCGAACGGAACTAAGAGCAAAATATCCAGTACGATCCACATACGGGCCGTCAGAACTTCTTTGATCCGGCAAATATATTTCTTAAAAAACGGATATACCGCAAATGTAAGCAGCAGGCGGAGCACATCGATCAGCAGAGCGATCAGGCTTGCCGCCGTCAATTCCTGTACAGACCATTCAAGACCGCCCGGATCACCTGTAACCCGGTAATAAATGCTGTCCGACAGGTTGAAGGTGATGAAATTTACCGCAATCATCAACGGACAGAACACGAGTACCGCAAATATCTTTTTCGTCCAATTTCCGCGAAAGAACAAGGCGACGAACAGAACCATTCCCGCCAGCGCATACACAAACTGAATGCTGCTGTAATTGTAGATCGGCAGCGTCCATAAAAACACAAATGCGATATATGCGGTCACTTTTATCAAGATATTTTTACGAATCTCTAGCAACTCCAAAAATATCCGAAAAAACAAATAACTATACAGTACATTTACCCCGATAGAAAGAATATGTACCACAAAGTGAATCTGCATCATAGCATCTTCCCCCAGTATCCGGCTAACGCTTTCATGAAGTCTTTCTTCTTCGGCTTACTGACATAGACTGTCTCACCGGAAGATAAGGTAATCTCCAGTTTTTCCACCTTCCGGACCAGTCCCATATTCACCAGATATCCGGCATGACAGCGGTAAAACCCAAAAGGGCTCAACCTTTGTTCCAGCGCTTTCATGCTCTCATAACTGATCACTTCCCCTTCGTCCGTATGCAGCAGAAGATTCCGCTTATAGGTTTCGATATAGTGAATCTTATTTACAGCCGCCTTAAATGTTCCCTGATCGTTGGCAATCACGATACAAGGGTTCTTCTTCCTGCATTTCTCAATCCAGCGGTCAAGCTCCGTTTTCAATCTGATATACTTCATCGGCTTAATAAGATAATTGACCGCCTGATACTGATATCCCTCTAATGCGTACTGTTTCAACGAAGTCAGGAAGATGATGCCCGCCTCTTCGTCTTTCTCCCGGATACGCTTTGCCGTCTCTAAGCCGTCCATCTGATCCATCTGGATATCCAGGAAAATTAAGTCCGTGGATGGATCATAATTTTCAATCAGCTCCAGACCATTTCTGAATACCACCACACGGATCTCCTCACCGCTTTCTTCCTGATACCGCTGTATGTATTGCTTCATTTCATCCGCAAAATCCTGTTCATCATCACAGAGTGCAATGTTGTACATGATGCTCACCTCATCAAGATTTCTTCTGTTTTTCCAAAACAATTATAGCGCAATCATCCCTATTTGTCATTGGATAGTTTTATCTTGCAGCTATTTGATATCTTTGATATTTTCTCTTTCCGATCCAGAATAATATTATGACAGCAATTCCATATATAAGCGGAGAAATCTGAAAATTTGTCAAATATCGTCCAAAAACAGACACTAGTCTGTCATCCCATAACTGAAATTTTATCAATAAATTTGTTGGGAGCAAATCATATATTTGAGACGGTATTCTCCATTGATATGGTATGTCGATCATCATAGTCAGGATCATAATTCCAACCGGAACAGCCATAACCGCTGCGCTGTTCTTTATCATTTCCGACAGTACCATTACAGCAACACTATACAATACAGAAATGATCAACAATACACCAAACAAGATAATTATGGACTCTCCAATACTAACCTTCCATGAAGACAACGGATATATAAGCTGTAAAGCCGCATCATATCCATCCGCACCGTAGACAAAAATACTTGAGATCACTGTTACCCCTAAAATAAGGCTTGCTGTAATTACACCAAAGGTTGCTCCTGCTAATATCTTTGCCAGATATAGATGTTTTTTTCCATATTGACTGCATAAAATAATCGCATCTGTTTTACGCAAATGTTCTATAGAAAACATATTAGAAAGGCATATTGCGATCATCAAAAATATCATATAATTAACCGTATATGCATACGTCCATATATTCCCCCAGCCTTCTGCATATTCATAAGTAAATGGTGTTTTAATCTGTGCAGATTTTTCTTCCCAAAAATTCAGTTCCTCTTCCGTAAGCATCTGATCCGTGCGGTTCTGCGAGATCACCATTGCTCTTTCGTCATACAGCTCTTCCTCACTTGTACCTAAAATCTCGTTTTCTACAACATTACACATAAACGAATAAATCGGTTCATATTCATTAATAAAACTTTGAGGATCTAACTGTTCTGCATATACTTTCCTTTCTCCGTTTTCTTCTGTACTCTCTGTTATAACTCCCACCGTACCGTTCGTCCTGTCATTAATAATAACTCTCCCCTCATTCTCGATTCCCTCAGGATAGGAATCCGCCATCTCCTGAAGCAGCGTATCGTCGATCACTCTTCCTTTGAGATTTCTTGCATATTCTCTGTTTATTTTCATAGCTTCGTAACCACTGATCGAGACGTCGCCGACATAGACCGACGAAGACAGCAGATCAGCAAAACTCAAAAATATGCATAGCAAAATTATAACTCCTCCGATCATCCACGTGATCTTTCGATCCACAATTTTCTTTAATTCAAAGAAATATAATGTTCTTATCTGTTTCATCTTACTCCTCCTCAAATCGTTTCAAATAAAATTCTTCCAGATCGCCCAACTGTTCCTGCCATCTCCCCTGATAGATCATTTTTCCGTCTTTCATCATTAATATGTTATCTGCAATATGTTCGACGTCTGAAACGATGTGTGTTGACAAAATAACAATACTGTCTTTCGCAATTTCTGCAATAATATTTCTAAAACGAACACGCTCTTTGGGATCGAGTCCCGCGGTCGGCTCATCCAAAATAAGAAGCTTCGGATCATTTAATAACATCTGAGCGATCCCTAATCTCTGTTTCATTCCTCCTGAATATGTCTTGATTTTTTTATGTACGTCTCCTTGTAAAGATACCAATTCCAAAAGTTCATTTGCCCTACGCTTAGCCTGCGTTTTTATCAAGCCCTTCAAAGCTGCCATGTACATTAAAAAATCCATTCCTGAAAAATCCGGATAATATCCAAAATCCTGCGGTAAATATCCCAGTTTAGACCGGTATAGTTCTGTAGAAACATCTATGCCGTCAAACATTACCGTCCCACTATCTGGTTTTAATACTCCACAGATCATCCTCATCAACGTCGTTTTCCCCGCGCCGTTTGCCCCTAGCAAACCATGCACTCCTTCTCCTAATTTGAGAGATACCCGATCTACCGCTATCTTGTTACGGTACTGCTTTGTCAAACGATCTAAGCTCAATTCCATGCCAATTCCTCCACTTGTTTTAGATTTCTTTTCGCTTCTTTTATGATGATTGCAACAGATATAATTAACACGACCAACCAAATCACAGAATATTTCATTTCATATACGATCGGAAAAATGTTCTGGATAAAGAGATTCATTCCGCTAATCCCGATTGCTGTTCCCATACACCAATACATAGATTCTCTGCCCTGTATCTTCCTGGTTCCCCACAGGCCGATTGCCGATGTAAGCACATAAGGTACTAATAAATATAATCCAGTCTGAAACACTGACACCGCATTATAAATAGTGCAGATGGGAATTAATAACATCATTAAGATCAAATGAACCATACCCAATATCATCATCCGTGCCAGTAAAACACTCTTCAGTGAAAAACGAGCGCTCATCTCCAGCTCAGCCATCAAATAAACTTCTGAACGCACATGCTCTGTGATCGCCGTCAATGCTATGAACGGAATCAACGCTGATATTACCCATAATATATCTTGTTCTAAAAAACATCCGCCAAGAATTGCAATCCCCAGTATGATCCCAAAAGTTCCCCAGACATATTTGGGGATATAGGTAATCTGTACTCTTAAAAATGCCAGATTACTGATCTTTGATTGCGGGATTCTATTTAAAAATTCTCTTTTTCGTGTTGGCGAAGGTGCTGCAAAAGCCTCGCACAACTCTTTTTTTAAATCCTGTTTCACCTGAAATCCTCCCTTCTAAGCATATCTTGAAGCTGTTTTAACGCTTTTGTCGTTTTACGGTACAATGAAAATCTTGATACCTTCAATATCCCGCAAATAACCGATACAGGCACTTCATTCACATACCGCAAAAGCAGTATTTCCTGCTCTTCTCTCGTCAGTCTATGCAATGCGTCTCTTATAACAATACTTGTAAGTATTTCATTCTCTTTATCTTCTGACCATAATTCTTCTGTTAAAGGATCCTCCGTTTTACTGCGATATATGTCAACACACAAATTATGCGCTATCGTATAAAGATACCGTAATTTCTTTCCCTTTTCATAATAAGTATTGCTCTCTAAAAAGCGAAGAAAAGTTTCTTGCGTAATATCCTCCGCCAACTGCTGATTACTTAGCTTAAAATAACAATAACGGTATATTTTGTCATACTGTTCTTCTATGTCCATGGATCAAGAGACCTCCTTCACTCTGATTAACGCATTATATCACCAAAATGTGCGGTATGATCTAAATATTTTGAAATAAATATCACAAAAGGCAGGAACCTTTTTCTTGATTCCTGCCTTGGTACGCCGTTCTTTGTATACAACGGTTATTCAAAATTCTATTTCTCAAAAACAACAAAGCCACATTCATAAGGATGATCGCAGTACACACTTTCTTTCTTATCCGTGCGGTATAACAAGATTTTCAGTATGATCAGAAAATCTCCGCCGCCTGACAGAAGCATGATTTCCGCCAGGAAAAGCAGCAATAATTGATCTGTTATCACTGCAGCTACCGCAGCTGCGAATCCTAAAATTAGTGTAGGCATAGCCGCTCCGAACAGATATTGCCACTTTTTCAACGGTTCTGAGCACGTGCAGTATGGAGTAAAACTGCTCCGAATGAATCCAAAATCAATCGAATGAAAATGATCTTTTGCAAAAATCCCCCAAGTGATTCCATGTATTAACTCATGCAGTACAATCAGAACAAGAATAAGCAGATATGCTGCTGCGACAATTCCGATAGAGATTCCGTCTATATCCAAACCATTCACATAATAGTATACCCCAAATGCCAAAACCATAAATGGCAGCATACTCAAAGGCCCCTGAAAATTCGCCTGTTGTATATCAATAATCATATTCTTTATTTGATATCCTTTTTGCTGCATTTCAGCGTTTAATTTTTCAAAGTGATCTTTACGCTTCAATTCTTTATCTGTTAATTTTCTTTTATCTTTTTCCATCCCCAATTTCCTCCAAAATCCGATTCTGTATCATACTCCGTACATTCTACACCCACAATGCCGTTCTTATTATATCGCAATTAAGCCTATTTGACATTGTACAGTTTCATTATTTCATCAGCTTATTTCATCAGTCCTTTTTTCTTAGCGTAATCACAAATAAAGGATACAAATGCCAATATCAGCAGCATAAACACAGACAGCACATCCCATACATCAAGAACAGGCTCTTCTATCATCTTTGATAGTATTACATTGACAATAATCATTAATGGAATAGCAGATAAAAAAGTTGTTCCTAAAGCGGCTAACTTCCTTTCAATACACTTAAACACTGCAACTATTATCCACAAGAATATGATTGAAACCACCGCCATCACTGCACCAACTGAAAATACTTCTTTCGCTTTTAATAAACCGCCTAATAAGAACAGATAGGGGACGATAAAAACACTTAATGATATTAAACTTACGATAAACCCTTTTTTCCCCCAAAAAATACTTGGAAAAGAAATTATCCATGCGAATACAATAGAACTGACCGGAATTAATGACCATGTTAAATTGCCGGATATTGCAATATCGCAAATAAGGCATACCATAATCCCTATCAATAGTGTTGCTGAAAAAAGAATTGAAATAATGACATGCTTTGTCATGTTATTTTTGTCTTTCTTTTTTAATGCAATCAAATTTTCATCTGCCTTTTTTTCATAACTTTCCATGTCTATTTCCTCCCCGCTTAACAACTCGTTTACTGTAATTCCCAGTATTTCGCAAAGTTCTAACATTATAGATGAATCGGGCATACTTTTTATTTTTCTCGATTAGCCTCTTTGATATATTCAGTACATCTTCACTTGATGCAATAATATCATTATATACTTTGCTAAAGTCTATGACAAGATATCTTGGTACATTGTTTTTCAAAATGACAGCTCTTCCATGTTCCTACTCCTGATGGGTATGGCCAGACAATATTAAATCTGCATGTTTATATTCATTAATATTAGACGGCTGATGATCTAAAACGACAATAGGCAGGCAATCAGATATTTCTTCCAGCTTATATGAAATATCACTCCGATTCTCTCCCTGATTCCCTATAAGAGAAGAATCCTTCCTCCCAACCAATACAGCCTTATCATCAATCGTGATTGCTTCATCTTCCAGAATAGTTATATTGGCAGAGATAATAAGATTTTTCATATCCTAAATGCAAGTCCGAAAACATTGCTATTTTAAATGTGCTATTCCGAGGAAGATTGTAATAACTTGATTCTAATTTCAATCATGCGGGAATTTGGCTTTTCAATTCGGGAAGTAAAAGAGGTCATGGAACGATATACTGTGACAAATCCCACTGACGATTTAGTACATGAAGCAAGAGACTTTTTTAAGGACAAAATCATATATTTAGAGGAAAAGATTCAAGAATATCAGGACTTAATTCAAATCATCAATACATTACCTATACTTTCTGAAAATCCGTTGGACTGGAATGACAAAAAGGAACGGACGATGATATTAGCCTCCCATTTATATGAAAAAGTTAGAGAATAAGTATTTGATATATTTATCTTGGGTGTACCGGTAGTAAAAGTCGTGCAGGTCGATGATAGTCATTGTATATACCTCCATATCGTTTTTGCGGTCAGGTTACAGGAAACGATATGGAGGGCGACGGGGAGCGACACCCGTGTGAATAATCACCTTGCTAAAACAGCAGTCTCTTACATTGCCAGTTTCAGCGAAGAAATAAATTAGCTATATCAATTTTTAGAAATCTCTTTTTTTATGTTTCATATATTCACTTAAATCTTACTCTTGTTTTTCAATATGAAGCTGTGCTTCTGCCAGTTCCCCATGAAGCTGTAATGCCATAAAAATTGTGATAATGCCTGAAATCACATCTGCAATCGGCTGTGCATAAAGTATTCCATTGATTCCCCAAACATTCGGGAGAAGCAAAATCACTGGGACAAAACAAATTCCCTGCCTGCAAGCCCCAAGTATAAAGCCTTTTACCCCTTTACCAAGTGCAAGGAACAAAGAAGAATATACCGTATAAAAGCCAAACAGAAAGAATGAAAATCCATTTGCCAAAAGGGATTTCTGCCCTACTGCAATCATTTCCATATTTCCATTTGCAAACTTAGAAATTATCTGTACAGAAAACAGAGCCATTAGCAAACCCACTATTACACAGAAAACCGTTGACCACAAAATAGAGGTTCTAATTGCCTCCCTCAAACGCTGGAACTTCTTTGCCCCATAGCTGAATCCTGCAATCGGCTGAAATCCTTTCAGGAAGCCAAATACCACTAAAGTTCCCATAGATGTAACCCTTGTGACTGCCCCCATCCCGGCAATGGCAGCATCTCCATATCCATTTGCCGCCCGGTTAATGAGCGCTATGGAAAAACTGGTAAGAAGCTGGAAGGTAAGTGTTGGAACTCCAATTTTCAAAACTTCCATATATATCTGCCTGGAAGGTTTAAAATCTTTTATACTGAATGAAAATGCACTCTTTTTACGAAGTGCATAAGTTAAGTACACAAGCGTGGAAACAAATTGAGAAATGGCAGTGGCAATCGCAGCTCCCGCTACCCCCATATCAAACACATAAATAAAAACCGGATCTAAGCCAATATTTAATACAGCTCCTAACAATAAGGCGCACATGGTTGTTTTCGCTGCCCCTTCACTTGCCACAATATTATTCATTGTCACATTAAAAACATTAAAGATACAGGAAACTGCATATATCCTTGCATAAAGCAAAGCATAAGGCATAATGGTATTTGTTGCCCCAAGCATGGTTAAAATCGGTTTCATAAAAACAGCAGCCAAAATAATAATAACCGCACCAATCATAACGCTGCTGTATACTGCCGTACTCGCCACCTTATTCGCAGTACCTCTGTCTCCACGGCCTAACAGCCTTGAAAGATAAGATGCCGCACCATTGCCAAACATCAACCCCAGTCCTACTACTACCTGTCCTAACGGAAACACAATCGAAATCGCACCCATAGGGCTTTCTCCCAGACCTCCCACGAAATACGCATCTACCAGATTATAAAGGGCATTGATCAGCATACCAATCATAATCGGTACACCAAGAGCCACAAGAGCTGTGGGGACTGGCGCACTCCCTAATAGTTCCATTTTATTGTTACGTTCATTCATTTCTAAATGCTCCTTTCTCTCGACAATCAATATTATTTACAGTAGTATAATTTATACTATTTACGCAAAAGAAAATATACTATAATTTATAGTAGTTGTCAAGAGAGTAATGATATTTTCTTTTCTGTTTCTTGACAGCAGCTATAAAATCCATTACTATAAATTACAGTGTAATACATATAAATTCAGAGAGAAAGGCTGGTCACAATGGCTACGATTGATTTAATTGTATTGGGAATGTTAAAAAAAGAGCCTATGGGCGCTTATGATATTCAAAAGCTGGTGGAATACCGCAATATATCCAAATGGGTAAAAATAAGCACCCCGTCTATCTACAAAAAGGCACTCCAGTTAGAAGAAAAGGGATTTATCAAAGGAACGATTGTAAAGGAAGGGAAAATGCCAGAAAAGGCAGTTTATTCCCTTACCGATGCCGGAAGTAAGGAATTTGAAAGACTCATGCAGGAAATCGCTGCTAAACCTATCCATATTTTTTTAGACTTTAATGCTGTGATTGTCAACTTAGACAGTTTACCTCCAGCAATCCAGCAATCTTGTGTAAATAACATTGAAAAGAACATCAAAACACTGAAAACTTATTTAGAGGAAAACATCCTTGAAAAAGAAAATATTCCGGAAATTCCCGAAACAGGCATTGCAGTTTTACAGCAACAATATGTTTTAGTGGAAGCAATCGAAAAATGGATTGCTTCTCTGAAAAAACACTTTCCATCAAATAATGAATAGATAATTTCCAATAATAATCCACTGCTTTATTTAAAAGAAAGGCAGCAATCTGTTTTCACATCACAGACTGCTGCTTAAATTTTTGTTGAACCGATAGCCAATACCCCATACGGTCTGTATGTAAAGCGGCTTGCCCGGATTGTCCTCTATTTTCTCTCTAATGTGGCGGATATGGCTCATGACAATATTGTAATCGCCGGAATACGGCTCCTGCCAGACAATATCATAAATCTGCTCTTTGTTGAATATTCTGCCCGGATTCTTTGCCAATAGACACAATATATCAAACTCTCTATTAGTAAGTCTCTGAACATACATCCTTCCTTATTCCCGCCGACAAAAAGCAAGTTACTAGGTAGACAAAAATCTACCTTGGAGTTACTATTTTCCCAAATAGGCTATAGCATCAACTTGAAATAGCAATCTATTATTTTGATCTGCAAATTCGGTTTGAATCGACTTGCGTACAGGGTATTTTCCGTTAAATCTTTCTTTAATAACCTTTTCCATTATCGGAATATCATAGATATTTTTAAATAAACAATTCATCTGTACTACATTTTCAAGAGTCATACCCACCAATGCCAACCTTTCTTCCATTTCATCAAAAGCTCCATTAATCTGCTGCTCAATAGCACCATCCACATTACGGACACAATAATTCAAAAAGCAAAAGTCTCCAGCTTTAATAATACCTGAATGTGCCCAAGCTTCATTAATATCGTATCTTTCTATTTCTTTCATTTTACTACACTCCTAACTTTACAATATTATTTTTTGAATTGTTGACCTGAAGAAATTCTGCAAAACGTATCATCTCTTTTATAATTATTTCTATCATATCATTATCCGGTTCAACTTCTGATTCCCACCACCAGTTTTTGATAGCAAACTCCCCTGCCTGACGAACGGATTCCGCCTCAAACCTTGCAATAAATCGACCATTATATAGTACCGGTAACACATAATATCCAAATTTTCTTTTAGCAATAGGAGTATACACTTCCCACCGATATATAAAACCAAATAGTTTTTCTATCATCTGTCTATCCCACATAATATTATCTAATGGCGCAATAAATCTTGCATAGTTATTTGCAGTTTGATTTTTCATATATTTTTGAATATCCTTTGAAACATAAAAAGTTTCTTTAATTCCTTCAACCTGTATTTCATCAATTTTATTTTTCTCAATCAGTGTTTGAAGTGTGGAACCGCGTATTTCATTTTCACTTAAAACCTAAAGCAGTTAAAATCTTTAGTGTTATAAATACACATTTCTTTATCAAATCCATCAATCAATTTATGTTCTTTGTATAATAGATTGTAAAGATCCTGCTCTTTGTAATCCGTCACTCTTGCCTGTAATACTAAATCAGCATTCCTTGCTACAACATTCAAGGGATCATATTGAATACTGTGTATTCGCTGCATTATCTTTTCTACGCCTATTTTTCCACACAACATTTCCGCACCGTCTAAATTGTGATAACGGCATAACATATGTCTTACTTCTTCCTTTGAATATAATTTCATCTTCATTCCTCATATACCGTTTGAATTTCTTTACAAATTTTTATAATGCGTTCTTTTATCTCCTGTGGTTCGATTACCTTAACCTTATTTCCAAAGGAAAGAATCATCCCATACCAAAACATCTCATGCTCCGGTGCAGAAAAACAAAACTCAAAATCACCATTTTCAAATTCCTTTGTAATTCGTCCATTTAAGTATTCTCTACATTTTGACTTTATGGCTGCTTTTCCATGTAGTTTGATGTTAACAATATTATTGACAGAACCCTTCTGCTTAATATCCGAAAGATCATGGATTTTTGTATTTCTTATATCTGTTACTTTTAAACGTTCCATACGAACTAATTTGAACATACAATAATCCTGATATTTTTCATAATATCCAATCAAATACCAGCTATACCATTTGTATTGCAGCCGAACTGGTTCAACTTGAAATTCTTTTATTTCGTCATGACTGTTTGTATAGGCAAATCGAACAATATTTTTTTTCTTAATTGCATCTTCTAATAGCATTAACTGTTCATTTATTTCATCATCCTCACTTGCTACACTAAAATCCACAGAAACAGCATTATCTTCTGTACAATTTATGCTTTTTATTTTAGATAAAGCCTGCTCTAAACTTTTACTCGCATATGCACTCGCCATCCCTTTCAGTGCAGTAACAATCCAATTATATTCATGATTTGTAGCAACCTGCTTTTCCAAAACAAAGTCATCCATGATCTGATAACCTCCCTCTACACCATAGAAAGACTGAATTGGAATACCTGCCTTATCTATGGATTCAAGATCTCTCATAATTGTTCTGGATGAAACTTCAAATTTTTCAGCGAGCTTCTGTGCAGATGTACGACCATTATTCAACAAATAAACAACAATGCCCATAAGCCGATCAATCTTCATTTTTCTCCTTTCTGCATCAGTTTAGCAAACAAACTATGACACCATTATGTCACAGTTCGTTTAAATAATCAATTTTTTATCAAAAAGTCAGAACTGTCCACAAGTCCCTGATAATACGCCCTCTGCTCCTCCTTGTAATAGGCCTCACCGCATCCATATAGTCCTCCAAAAACTCCCTGTCCTCTTTCGGCAGTTTGGAAAGATATGCTTCAAATGCCTTCCGTTTCTTTTTCAGTTCCCGGCTGGCTGCTTTTGCCTCTTCCGTCTGGACGAAATATTCCCTGTCCTCTGATTCGCTGCGCAGTTCCTTAAAGTCATCTGACAATGTTTCAAAACTTCATTCATGCTTATTTCCACCTTTCTCTGCTAAACATAATATTGTATTTTACAGTCCATATTGTCAATCTCCAATTTTCCAATAGCAAGATAATTCCCTGTCACTTCATCTTTAGAAGTATATTATCAACAATATTTCGTAAAATTAATAATATAAGACTTCATCTTTAGAAAGTTGGTGGTAGGATATTAAAATCTATTGGAATAAGGAAAGCAACTCTAAAAACCTAATCGGTCAAAGGGTTATGGAATTGCGGACGGAGCGAAAGTTATCGCAGAAAGCCCTTGCAGAGCAGCTCCAGCTTGCCGGATATGAATTTAGCGACCTGACTGTTTTACGGATTAAAAAGGGAACAAGGTTCGTCCCGGATTATGAAGTAGTAGCTCTGGCAGAGTTCTTCCATGTATCCTGTGAATACCTTGCAAATTCCGCACGAACGGCGTAGCCATTCCGCTTCCGGCGGCGTAATCATTCCACAGTAACGGCGTGCTCATTCCACTTCAAACGGCGTATCTTCCTTTATACTTTGAGATGGAACAATCAGATCAGAGTGTAAAGAAAGGAGCATGTCATGCAAAGTTACACTACTATTATCGGCGTTGTAGAACTACGCCTACAAAAACAGAGTTACACCACTGTACAAAAACGTTATTCCATCGGATCCAGTACAGTGACGCTCATTATGAAACGCTTTAAAAAATTAGGACTTTCTCTCGATGATTTGAAGAGGATGGAACCTATAAAAGTGGAGAAGGCATTTTATCCGCCGGAAAATCTCCGCCATCAAGATATTCCTCTCCCTGATTTTGAAGCAATCCATGACCGCATGATCGCCATGGGGAAAAATGCGGATCTGGGATTCTTGTGGTTGGAATACAAGGAGCAGCACCCAGATGGATATCAGCAATCGCAGTTTTATCATTTATACCGCCGATTTATGGAAGAAAATTATGGCAGCCGGAACGCCTCCATGCCAGTAGAACGAATCCCAGGGCAAAAGATGTATATTGACTGGGTTGGCGACCAACCGGAGCTTCTTGTCGATCCGGAAACAGGGGAAATCCATAAAGTCCATCTTTTTACTACAACCCTTGGGTTTAGCAGTTACATTTATGCAGAGGCTTTTATGGATGAAAAACTGCCGAACTTTATTTCTGGCGTTGTCCATGCACTAAGCTTTTACGGTGCGATACCACAATACCTCGTTCCGGATAATTTAAAAACAGCAGTCACCAGACATACAAAGGATGAATTGATCCTAAATTCTGCTTTTGCGGACCTTGAAGAGTTTTATGATACGATTGTACTGCCGCCGCCTCCAAGAAAACCGAAAGGAAAAGCAACCGTGGAAAACCACGTGAAATTTCTGGAGATACATTTAGTCGAAAAGCTGAAGGAAAGTGTATTTACCGACTTGTCGATGCTCAATGACCGGATTATGGAGCTTATTTCAGGGATCAATCAGAGAAATTTTAAAAAGAAATCCGACATTCGGTTTACTCGGAAAGATGCATATACCAAATACGACAAACCGCAAATGAAGCCCCTGCCCGGTGCAAATTATACTTTATGTGACTACAAATATTTCCTGCATGTGCCAAATAATTACCATCTTGAGTATGATGGGCATTACTACTCCGTACCGTACAGATACCTGAAAGAACCGGCTGTTCTCAAAGCCACCATAAGCGAAGTCAGGATATGCGATAAAAACAATAAACTGATCTGCAAGCATGCCCGGTCTTATAAAACCTTTCCGCTATATATTACCGAAGAGAACCATATGCCGGCGAATCATCAGTATTACAAGGAGCTGAATTCCAAGGATGGTGCTTACTACAGACGCTGGGCATCTGTATATGGAGAATATATGGAGATTTTGGTTGACCGTATCCTGCGTTCAGCAAAACACGAGGAGCAGGCCTACAACAGCTGTAATGGGATCCTGCACAGCTGCAAAAACATTTCCTATACGATCATTGAAGAGGCAGCTGAACGCTGTGTAAAGGCAAATGCATGCAATATACTATTTCAAGAAAGTACTCAATACAGTACGTAATGAAAGATATGGGAAATGCCAAACCGGACAGATGCCTGTACATGAAAACATCAGAGGGAGGGATTTTTACAAATGATGCCTCCAAAAGATGCGTTTACAAAAGAAGAGCTGCAAGTTACTTCAAGTCTCCGTCAGATGAAGCTTTCCGGTATGGCAGATGCATTAGAAAACCAACTCAGGGATCCGAATGCGGATCTCGCCTCATTTATGGACAGAATCATTGAGATCGTCAATACCGAATGGCAGAACCGTTACGACAAGAAATTTTCACGGTTCCTAAAGCAGGCCAAACTACGTTATCCAGCCGCAGATCTGGATGAATCCATCTATGATCCAGGACGTATGTTGGATACGGCATCCATAGAGAGGCTGAATACCTGCCATTGGGTGGAAGAAGGTCGAAACCTGTTGATTACCGGTCTGACCAGCAGTGGGAAAACATATCTGAGTAATGCTTTGTGTATTTCGGCAATCCGTCAGTTTAAAACTGTGCGGTACATCAGGGCCAGTATTCTTATGAATGAGTTTTAATAGGAACACTGTAATATCAAGGCTTTTCGGAGCCAGCAACCACAAAAAAATATTATTTGAGCTATCACATTACGCAGAAAGCCGTCCGGCATGAAAAAACGGGCGGCTTTTTTGCGTGGATAGCCGGGAGGGAGGCGAAAAAATAGTAACAAAGTTTTAGCGCAAGATTTGTGCAACATTCACGAAATTAAAAAAGGAGGTAACGAATGGCAGACGAAAAATTAAACGTAAGCCCGGAGGAAAATCCCCAGCCCAGCTTGTTCGATGCCGGCCCGGCGGGTGCTCCTGCCCAGGACGCTCCCGCGCCGGAGCCCCCGGCCCCGGAGAACGCCCCCGAGCAGACTGGCGGCGAACCACCCGCCCAGGATGCCCCGGCGGGTGCTCCCGGCGAGGTGAGTGTCTCCGCTGACCAGATTGAAAAGCTGATGGCGGAGCGGCGGGCGGCGGAACGTGCGGAGGTGGAAAAGAACGAGCCGCCCGAACCGGAACAGCCGCCCACCCCGGCCCCGGAGGATAAGGCCGCCGGGGAAAAGGAGCCCGAGAAAAAGGGAAAGGCCGCCAAAGAGAAAACGCCCGAGCCGGATAAGCCCAAGGGCAGGCGGGGCCGCAAGCCCAAAGAAGAAAAAGCGGGGCCCGGTGAACCGGGAGGGACGGGGGCCCGCCGTGGCCGCCCGGCCAAGGCTGATAAGGCGGCCCCGGACAGGCCCCCGTCCCAACCTCGAGACAAAATGTCCCAAAGCAAGGGCGGAAAGGCCGCCACGGTAAAGGGTAAGGAAGAGGCCCCCGCCGCTCCTGCGCCGGAACAGCCGCCCCAGCCCCGTGACGCGACCCGCGCTGAAAAGGAAGAGATTGTCTATCTCAAACTTTCGGAGC
This sequence comes from Lachnospiraceae bacterium, assembly GCA_910575835.1. GTDB lineage: Bacteria > Bacillota > Clostridia > Lachnospirales > Lachnospiraceae > Sporofaciens. Next base: position 41,417 of record CAJTGB010000027.1, read on the forward strand.
TGTTCCCGTTCAAAGACCATCCCTTTGGGGTGCGGGACGATGCGGAAATGAAAGGGCTTGTGGAGTCCGTCAAGGACAACGGCGTACACCAGCCCGCGCTGGTGCGTCCCCGGGAGGGCGGCGGCTATGAAATCATCGCGGGCCACCGCCGCCAGCGGGCCAGTGAGCTGGCCGGGTTCGCCAATATGCCGTGTATCGTCCGCAACATGACGGATGACGAGGCCATCCTTGCGATGACGGACGACAACCTGCGCCACCGGGAAAAAATTCTGCCGATGGAAAAGGCCCAGTCTCTGAAAATGCAGGTGGAGGCCATCAGCCATCAGGGGACGAAGATGGAGGGCGTGGCCGCCGGGGACGTTGGAAAACGCTCCACGGAAATCGTGGGGGAGCGGAACGGCATGAACTACAAGCAGGTACAGCGGTATATCCGTCTGACCGAGCTTGTGCCGGAGCTCCAGTCTATGGTGAATGAGAAAAAGCTGTCTTTCACCCCCGCCGTGGAAATCTCGTTCATCAAGCCCAAAAACCAGAGGTTTATCGCCGTTTCCATTGAGGGCGAGCAGGCGTCCCCCTCGCTCTCCCAGGCGCAGGAGCTCCGCAAGCTGGATAAGGACGGGAAACTGAACGGCGATGTCATTGACGGCATTTTGAGCCGTGAGAAAAAGGAGGTAGACAAAGTGATTATTTCCGCCGCTGAACTGAACAAGTATTTCGGCAAGGACGCCACGCCCCGGGAAATGAAAGACCAGATTATGTCCCTGCTGGACGCGTGGAAAGAGAAACAGCCCCCGGAGCGCACCGCGCCGGAGAAAAAGACCGACCGGGAAAAGTAAGCCTTGAGACATTTTGTCCCAAGGCTTTTCTCTTTCCCACGTCCCTCCCCCGCGCCTTTCATGGCGTTCTTTTTAGAGAGGGGCTCTGGTGGTATATCCCCCGTCGCCGCCTGCTACTGAGCACAGCCGGGAGTGGGCGGTCAAGGGGCGGAACGCCCCGGCTGTGCCACCCCTCCCGGCGCGGCGGGGGATATATCCTCCAGAGCCGCCCCCTTTCCCATGAATGGGAAAGGGCGGGGGGATTGGGTTGAACGACAACTATCAAAATATCGGAGGTAAACGACTATGAAACGACCCCTTGCTTACATCACCGCCGCTTGGTATGGCGGCGACACGGAAAACGCGGAGCTGGCCGCGCAGTACTGCCGGGCGGTTTACGATGCGGGCTTTGCCCCTATCTGCCCCGCGCTGTTTCTGCCCCTTTTCCTCAATGACGCGGTTCCCGAGGAGCACAAGAGCAGCATCGACATTGGCCGCGACCTGCTCCGCCGCTCCCGGGTGCTGGTGGTGTGCGGGCATACCGTCACCGAGTCCATGAAGAACGACATCGCCGTGGCCCAGCGGCTGGGCATTACCGCCACCACCCTTGAGGGCATTTTGACCGTCAAGGGACAGGGCCGCCGCTGACGTGGCCGCGCTGTTCGAGGCGTACATCACCAATCTGGGGAAATACAACGAGGGCGAGCTGGTGGGGGAAACGCTGAAATTCCCCACCAGCCCCCAGGCGGTGGAGGCGCTGTTAAAGAATATCGGCGTGGACGGCATACGCTACGAGGAATTTTTCATCACCAGCTTTGACGGCGATGTGCTGGGGCTCTATGACTATCTGGGCGAGTATGAAAATCTGGACGAGCTGAACCATCTGGCCTGCCTGCTTTCGGAGCTCCCCCAAAGCGAGATTGAAAAATTCGAGGCCGCGCTCCATATGGGGGCGCATACCTCCAGCGTGGCGGACATCATCAACCTTGCGGAAAATCTGGACTGCTTTGAATTTTACCCGGAGATTGAAAGCGAGGAGGATTTGGGCCGCTATTTTGCGGAGGATTTGCCGATCCCCGCCGAGCTGAAAGACTACTTTGACTATGAGGCATACGGGCGGGACATATCCATCAACGAGGACGGCCACCTTGCCCCCGGCGGCTATATCGTCCAGACGGGCGATATTAAGGAAGTCTACCACGGGATAGAGGATATTCCCAAGGAGCACAAGGTTTTTGCCCTCCCCCGGCTCTCCATCCGGGAGCAGATGGCCGCCTACAAGGAAGTGATTGACCGTTCCTCTCTGGAGGCTGAACGCAAGCACCCGGAAACGGGCCGGGATGAGCGGTGACTTCGAGACAAAATGTCCCAAAGGCCGGAGGGCCTATCCCCCATGAAAGGAGGCGGTTCTGATTGATTGACGAGGATGTTTCCCGGCGCACTATTGCGTTATCCATGCGGACGGGAAAGCTGACGGCCCGGGTGCTGGCCTATGCGCTCCGGGCGGCTGGCCGGAAGATACAAAAGGAGCACCGGGCCCACCAGACGCCCCACGGCAGGCAGTCCGTGAAAAAGCTCATGGCCCACGGCGCGGCCACGAACAGCATCGAACTCACCGGGGCCCCCAAGGAGTTTGACCGGGTGGCCCGGAAGTGGAATGTTGACTATGCCTTTTATAAGACCGGGCCGGACAAGTATCTGCTGTTCTTCAAGAGCGGGCAGGCGGACGCAATCACCGCTTGTTTCTCGGAATACTCCCGCCGTGTGCTGGATAAGGCAAAGACTGACCGCGTACCCATCCGGGAACAGCTCAAACGGGCCGCCGCCGAGATACTGCGCCAGCCCGCGCCCCAAAGGAAAGACCGCGTAAAGGAGGCCGCCCATGAGGACAGATAAGCTGAAAAAGTACCTTTTGCCCAACCTCCCCTATCTGTTCATCGGCTGGGCCTGCCTAAAGGTGGGGACGGCCTACCGTCTGGCGGCGGGGGCGGATTTGGCCCACAAGCTGGTGGGGATGGTGGCGGCCCTCGGCCCGGCCTTTGCCGACTTCGCGCCGGGGCTTGCTCCTTTTGACTGGCTCACTGGCATCGTGGGGGCCGTGGCGATCCGGCTGGTTATCTACCAGAAAAGCAAAAAAGCCCAAAAATATCGCCGGGATGAAGAGTATGGTTCGGCCCGCTGGGGAACGGAAAAAGACATCAAGCCGTTCACCGACCCCAGGTTTGAAAACAACATCATTCTGACCGGGACGGAGTTTCTCACCACCAACACCCGGCCCGCCGTCCCCGCCAACGCCCGGAACCTGAATTGCTGTGTTGTCGGTTCCTCCGGCTCCGGCAAGACCCGGTTCTGGCTTACCCCGCAATTACTCCAGGCCCATTCCTCCTATGTGGTGGTAGACCCAAAAGGCGGGGTGCTGGAGCAGGCGGGCTTTTTCCTGCAACGGAAAAAGGGATATAAAATCAAGGTTTTTAACAGCATTGATTTTTCCCGCTCCATGCACTACAACCCGCTGGCCTATATCCGCAACGAGGCCGACATTTTGAAATTCGTCAATACCTTAATAGCCAACACCAAAGGCGAGGGCAAGGAGGGCGACCCGTTCTGGACGAAATCAGAAACGCTCCTATACTGCGCCCTTATCGCCTATATCATCTTCGAGGGCCCGGACGAGGATAAAAACATGAATACCCTTGTAGACATGATTTCCGGCATGGAGGTCAAGGAGGACGATGACGACTTTATGAACGCGGTGGACTATATGTTCGCCGGGCTGGAAAAGCGCAAGCCGGACTGTTTCGCGGTCAAGCAGTACAAAAAGTACAAGCTGGCCAGCGGCAAGACGGCGCGGAGCATACTTATTAGCTGTGGCGCAAGGCTGGCCCCATTTGACATCCCGCAACTCCGGGAGATTATGAGCTATGACGAGATGGAGCTTGACAAGCTGGGGGACAGACGGACGGCGGCGTTCTTCATCATCAGCGATACCGACACCACCTATAACTTTATCGTGGCCCTTGCCTTTTCGCAGATGTTCAATCTTCTCTGTGAACGGGCGGACAACGTACACGGGGGCCGCCTGCCCCATCATGTGCGGGTGCTGTGGGACGAGGCCGCCAACACCGGGCAAGTCCCCAACCTCGAAAAGCTGGTGGCGGTCATCCGCTCCCGGGAGGTGAGCCTGACGCTGTTCTACCAGCAGTTAGCCCAATGTAAAGCCATCTATGATAAAAACGCGGAAACCATTTTAGGCAACATGGACAGCGTGGTGTTCCTCGGGGGCCGGGAGGCCAGCACCATCAAGGAAATATCGGAAAACTGGCTGGGCAAGGCCACCATCTCCATGCAGACGGAGGGCCGCTCCCGAGGGCAGTCCGAAAGCTACAACCAGAACACCCAGCGGCTGGGCCGGGAGCTTATGACCCCCGCCGAACTTGCCACCATGCCCGGCGACAGGTGCATCCTGCAACTGCGGGGCCTGCCGCCGTTCTATTCCCGGAAATATGATTTGAAACAGCACCCCAACTACCGATACACGGCGGAGGCGGACAAGAAGAAAAACGCCTTTTCGCTGGAGCGGCTTATCTGCCGCCGTATAAAAAAGCTCAATCCCAACGAGCAGTACACCGTGTACGAGGCGGACGTGCCGGACGGAACGCCCATAGACGAGGACGAGGACATCCTCAACTATGACGATTTGGACGACCCGGACGCTTTTGTATAGCTTTGGGACATTTTGTCCCGAAGTGTCACCTGCCGCCTGCACCGGGCGGCTTTTCTTGTGCCCGGGAACATCCCGGAGAAATGGAGGACTATATGGCATTTTTCGCATCCGCTATCACCACTTTGCAGACCCTTGTTATCGCGCTGGGCGCGGGCCTCGGCGTTTGGGGCGTCGTCAATCTGCTGGAGGGCTACGGCTCGGACAACCCCGGCTCAAATGCTCATGTACGGTAAAGAAGCAAGCAACCGAAAACAAGAGATAGACCGCCAGCACCACACTATTCCGAACCAAAGACCAAAAGACAAGCACCGTGGAAATGTGTATAACTTACTATTCCGTCATGGAAAAGTCCGTTCACAGAACATGGAAAAGCTAAAGCACAGCTTTCCCACATTCTGCAAACAGACTTTCCCACAACTCCATAAGACAGCAAGTTATGCACATTCCCACAGTGCCGACTACTACGGAATCCCTCTTTATCTCCACACAGATTATTTCTTTTATGGCATATTCCAACTTGCGTCAATAGAATAAATAAGCTGGATTATTTTTTCCTTTGGGGTAGAAAAATTATTCTTAATCCAAAGTGAGATTATTGAGAGGCAGCCTTGAATATGATATGTCGCCATATAGAGCATTTCTTCTGAAACGGAAGATATATTTTCTTCTTGCATCCATATTTCAAGATATTTTTCTTCGATGATGTCATACATATGCTCTTGAAATTTGTGGTCAATTCCCTTTCCGAAAAAAAGCAAACGGCTTAGGGCAGGATTTTCATAAATATAATCAATAATGGAATTATAAATATTTTCGTAATGACCTGCTGGATTATCGTTAATAAATTTAGTGAACTCAGATATAGCGTCATGTTCCATTTGCTCATATAAGTCATACACATCATGGTAGTGCGAATAAAAAGTAGCTCTATGTATGTCTGCCTTGTTGACTAATTCCTGTACTGTAATTTTTTGAAGTTCCTTATCAAGCATTGCGTCAGCAAGAGCAGACTGTAATGCTTTTATTGTCTTTTTGACCCGCCTATCATGTTTATTCATAGTTTTCTCCTTTAAACAACAGTTTCGAGCGGCAGTGTCGTTTAGGCAACAATTATAGATAAAATTGAAGATAGAAAAACGACACATGTTATAGTATACTGCTTGTTGTACGGATATGTCAATCTGAATACTATAAAATTCCAAGGCAATGGAGGTAACCATGACACAAAAACAAATTGAACGCAAATCGCTGATAGTAAGCTGCATTGTAAACTTAATAATGGCAATAGGTGGGTTTTGGATTTTTTCGATAACAAATATTCAAGCTCTGTTTTTAGACTGTTCCTTTTCAATGATTGCTTCCTGCTCTTGTTTGGCAGCATTGGAAATTTCAAAAATTAGTAATAAAAAGACAAAGAATTACCCGGACGGTCTTTATTTTTTAGAGCCATTATATTCTATTTTTAGAACTTTATTAACATTGGTGCTGCTGTTTTCTTCTGTTGCTCGTACTGCAAAAGCAGCATGGGGGTATTTTGCATATGGCGTTGGAACCCCTTTGATGATTGAACCTGTAATTCCTTATGAGATACTTATGTGTATCATATGTTTTGGGCTGTCTTTTTTTAACAGAAGCCAGAGCCGTAAAACTAATGATTCCAGTACACTTTTAGCAACAGAATCGAAAGGAAATTTTATCGACGGCATATTATCTTTGGGCGTAGCACTGTCTGCGTTCTTGATAAAACTGATAGATATTAACGGAAGTTTGGGTTTTCTTCATTATACTGGAGATTTTTTCATTACGACAATTATAGTCTTGCCTGCAATAAAAGAACCGATAAGTGTTTTCATATCTTCTTTCCGCGAATTGTCAGGAGGGTTGACAACGAATCAGGAACTAAAAAGAACAGTTTTCCAATTTGTAGAAAAGAATCTTAGCGGTATTATGACATTGCAAAAATGTGACATATATAAAATTGGTATGCACATAAAAGTTTGCATTTATATTACCAATAATATTGATTATAAAAAAATACAAACTGTCAAAAGGAATATCTTGAAAGATATATGTCCTATTTACGAAAATGCTGAAATTGTTTTTTGTGAATGGTAAAATGTGATACCGGGAGAAGATAATTAAAGTAGCGAAACGAGTTAAGACCTGCGCATAGAGTTGTTGTTACTTTGAATTATAAACAAGCAACCGTAAACCATGCACCGCCCTATGTGGGAGAAAGGGGGAATCATCTATGCCTTGCACAGAAGCATACAAGGAACATATCATGTATACGTTCAATGGCTTTTGCAAGACCGTCATACGCTTTGCGGCACTCAACGCATGGCGTGATAGGAGCAGACGGCGGCAAAAAGAAATATCCCTTGAATACCTCACAGAAGAAAAGTTTTACCCTTTAGGCACGACAGACGAATATTTTGAAGCACCCTATGAAGAATATCCCATTACGATATGCGGTCAGACAGTTATCCTCACCAATGGGGAACTTGCCGCCGCCCTGTTATCTCTGCCGGAAAGAAAGCGGGAAATTATTTTCCTTTACTTTTTCGGAGATTATACACAACAGGAAATCGGGGAAATGTACGGACGCTGCCGGAGTACGGCGTGGCATCACATACACAGTGCCTTGCAAATGCTGCATAAAGAAATGGAGGTGCTTTTCCGTGAGGAATCCTAAACTTGTGCCGTATGAAACGATTGTCCGGGCGACCAGCGGCGAGCCGGAAGCCATTGACGAGGTTTTGCGGCATTACAGCAAGCGAATCCGGCTTGCTTCCCTTGAAAACGGACACGTCAACAAGGACACCGAGGACAATATCAAACGGCGGCTTATCGCTGCCCTGTTCCAGTTCCGCTTTGACGGACAGCCTACCTAACAGGAGGTGAGATTTGTCGCAAAAATAGTCATGCTTATATTTAACGACACAGAAGAAAAAGCGGTTGAGAAAGCCATAGCCGCCCTTGCGGATATGATACCGCTGGAAGCCATGCAGCCGCCCCACTCCCCGGCACTTACTTTTCCGGGATTGGAAATAAAATTGCACCAACACCGGGTATTAAAAAACGGCACAGACATTCCCCTCACCCGTTTAGAGTACGGCGCACTCTGCTACCTTGCCGCCAGTCCGGGGCGGGTATTCACAAAGGCGCAAATCTTTGAAGCCGTGTGGAGCATGGAAAGCGAAAGCTGCCAGTCAAGCGTGTCAAATGTGATATGCAATCTACGGAAAAAGATAGAGCCGGACAGCGGCAAGCCCACTTACATAAAAACCGTTTTAGGCGTGGGCTACAAGTTTGCTTCCGGGGAATGATAACAGAATAACCGCCGCCCATCAGCGGCAGCCAAAGACAGGAAATCAAGAAAAGGTTTCCTGTTTTTTTGCGCCCAAAACCAAGCCGGATTTTGCACCGTAATAAAATAATTCAACTACTTTCTGAAAACATTGCCTAAATTTCCTTTTTTCCCGTAGTAGGTAATAAGGGGAAAAATAATTGCCGGAAAGTTTGGCGTTTTTTGAAACTGTCCGTATATCACTACAAAACGGAACTGATTTCAAGCCAAAAAAGGCTTCCAGTTTTCCGTTTTTGTCAAATGCTGTTGTGAAAACACGAAAAGAAATTCCGGGGAACTTTGCCAGATTTGCCTTGCCGTGCGTAGTAAGTAATAGAGGGAGAAATACCGCCGCATAGTTGGCAAAATCCCCGCTTGCGGCACTAAAGGTATTGAGGGAAGCCCACACAGCGGAAGCCGTCACTTTCTTAGAGCAAGATTCTACCACAGTACCAAATTTCGCTAATCGCTCATTTTGTCCTATGGGAATCTTGTTGGGGTTGCCACCCCAAACCCGCCTTTTGCGGCTTGCGCCGCTTGAAAAAATCCACTCACGAAAGGAGGTTCACAGCCATGAAAAGATACAACACGCCCCACCGCCACCGGGTAATCAAGACACGCTTGACCGAGGAAGAATATGCAGAGTTTTCCGAGCGTGTCACCCTCTGCAAAATGAGCCAAGCCGAGTTTATCCGGCAAGCCCTCATTAAGTCAAGCATACGCCCGGTCATTACCGTTTCCCCGGTCAATGATGAATTACTCTCTGCCGTTGGGAAACTCACAGCCGAGTACGGGAAAATCGGCGGCAACTTGAACCAGATTGCCCGCTGTCTGAACGAGTACGGCGCACCTTATAACGCCCTCTCCCAAGAGGTGCGAGCCGCCACAGCGGAGCTTGCCGCCTTGAAGTTTGAAGTCTTGCAGAAAGTAGGTGAAGCCGTTGGCAACATTCAAACATATCAGCTCTAAAAATGCCGATTACGGGGCGGCTGAACAGTACCTAACTTTTGAGCATGACGAGTTTACCATGAAGCCCACGCTTGATAAAAATGGGCGGCTTGTTCTCCGTGACGATTACCGCATTTCCTCTCTGAATTGCGGTGATGAAGATTTCGCCATAGCGTGTATGCGCTCCAATCTGAAATACGGCAAGAACCAAAAACGGGAGGACGTAAAGAGCCACCACTACATTATCAGTTTTGACCCCCGTGACGCACAGGACAACGGCTTGACCGTAGACCGGGCGCAACAGTTAGGCGAGCAGTTTTGTAAAGAGCATTTCCCCGGACACCAAGCCCTTGTATGCACCCACCCGGACGGGCATAACCACAGCGGCAATATTCATGTGCATATCGTAATCAATTCCCTACGGATTGCGGAAGTGCCGCTGCTTCCCTACATGGAAAGACCAGCCGACACAAGGGAGGGCTGCAAGCACCGCTGTACGGACGCAGCTATGGAATATTTCAAAGCGGAAGTCATGGAGATGTGCCACCGGGAAAACCTCTATCAGATTGACTTGCTGAACGGGAGCAAGAATCGCATTACCGAGCGTGAGTATTGGGCGAAGCGGAAAGGACAAGCCGCACTGGATAAAGAGAACGCTTCCCAAGCCGCCGCAGGAGAGCCGACCAAGCAGACTAAGTTTGAAACCGACAAGGAGAAGCTACGGCAGACCATACGGAAAGCCCTTGCCGCCGCTGCCACCTTTGACGACTTTTCCTCTCTGCTGCTCCGGGAGGGTGTGACCGTCAAGGAGAGCCGGGGAAGATTGTCATATCTCACGCCGGACAGGACGAAGCCCATCACCGCCCGGAAACTGGGTGATGATTTTGACCGAGCCGCCATACTGGAAACACTCACCATAAACGCACAGAACGCCGCCAGAGCCGCCGAAACGCCCACACCCAAACAGGAATACCCCCGGAGCATAAAAGACCGCTTACAGCGTAACAAAGCCGCCATAAACGCCCCGAAACAAGACGGCGTACAGCGCATGGTAGACATAGCCGCCAAGAAAGCCGAGGGCAAGGGGAAAGGCTACGAGAAATGGGCGACCTTGTACAACTTGAAGCAAATGGCGGCTACCGTGAGCGTTTACGAGAAATCCGGCTTTTCTTCCCCGGAAGAACTGGAAGCCGCCCTTGCCGCCGCCAGTGCCGGATTGCATGAAACTACCGGGAAACTGAAAGCCGTGGAAAGCACCTTGCGGGAGAAAAAGGACTTGCAGAAACAGCTATTGGCGTATATCAAGACCAAGCCAGCCCGTGACGGACTGCGGGCGCAGAAAACCGAGAAAGCCCGGAGAGCCTACCGGGAGCAGCACGAAAGCGATTTTATCATAGCCGAATCTGCCGCCCGGTATTTCAAGGCACAGGGCATTACCAAACTGCCATCTTCCAAGACCTTACAAGCGGAGATTGAGCAGCTTACCAAAGCGAAAAACGCCCTTTACAACGAGTACCGGGAGAAGAAAGCGAACGTCCGGGAATTGCAGACCGTGAAAAGCAATCTTGACAAAATATTGCGCCGTGAGCCGGAACGGGGAAAGGGGCGGGAAAATGAACGGTAAACGCCCCTACATGGACTACCCACAGTACAGAGCCGCCCGCCGCCTTGTGCATGAGTGCTGCAACTACGATAACGGCAACTGTATCTTGCTGGATAACGGCGAGCCTTGCGTATGCGTCCAGAGTATCAGCTATTCGCTTATATGCCGCTGGTTTCGTATAGCCGTACTGCCGCTGGACGGGAAACTGGAAGCCGCCCTACTCCACCGGGCAGACAGGAAACGCTGTACCGAGTGCGGTGGGTATTTTCTCCCCAAGTCTAACCGGGGGAAATACTGCCCGGATTGCGCCGGACGCATGAAAAGAATCAAAGCCACACAGCGCAAGCGGAAACAGAGGGATAAATGTCACGCTTTAGGATATTCCAGACCCCCGTAAATCAAGGCTTTTTTGACCGCCCTCAACGGGTAGCCGATACATTTATCCTTTACCCCCGAAAATGCCGTTTTAACTGCGTAACAGAAGCCACAGACAGGAGGTGAGAACCATAACCGAATACATCACAGCCGACACCATATTGCCCCGTTTTCTGCCCTATCCCTATTTTCTGCTGAAAATGGACTTGTCGCATACTGCAAGGCTGCTCTATGGGCTGCTTCTTGACCGTTCCACCCTCTCACAGAAGAACGGCTGGCAGGACAGCGAGGGCAGGACGTATATTGTCTATCCCGTTTCGGAGATAACGGAAATGCTGGATAAAGGCAGCACCGCCATAAAAAGCGCACTGAACGAGCTGGACGCTGCCGGGCTTCTGGTGAGGGAACGCCGGGGCTTCTCCGCACCGAACCGTCTTTATGTGAAAATACCGCAAATGCCAGTGGTACAGTTTTCCGACCATATGACTGCCATACAGCCGGAAAACCGACCCTCTGATAGCCGGAAAAGCGACCCTCATAAGGTCGGAAAACCGACCTTTGCGTTGGACGGAAAACCGACCCCTAACCAACTTACTATAAACCAACTAAAAGAGAACCAACGAAAAGGAGTGAGTGGGGAGCAGCCCGCACCCTTTGGCAGATATAAAAACCTTTTCCTCTCCGAATCCGAGTATGCGGAGCTGAAAGGGGAATACCCGGACAGGCTGGAACGGTTCATTGAGGAATTGAGCGAGTTCATAGCCGCCTATGGGAAAGTGTACGCCAACCATGCCGCCGCTGTCCGTATGTGGGCAAGACGTGACAGGAAAGGCACAGGAAAGAAAGGAATCCCCGATTATTCCTACAAAGAGGGCGAGAGCCTTTGACCGCATAGACACAACGCCCCGTAAACAGGGCGTAAAAGACCATGAACAAGGAGGACGATTTTATGAGTGATTACGATAACGCCATTTTCCGGCTTGCCACGGCACAGGAAGCAGAGCTGGAGGACTATATCGGGGAGGACGGGCTTTTATATTGCGGGAGCTGCCGCCAGCCCAAAGAAGCCTACTTCCCGGAGGGCAAGACCTTTTTTGGACGTGACCGCCACCCCAAAGAATGTGACTGCCAGAGAAAACGCCGGGAAACGCTGGAAGCCAGCCACCGGGAATATAAGCACCGGGAGGAAGTGGAACGGCTGAAACGAAAGGGATTTACAGACCCGGCTATGCGGGAATGGACGTTTGAAAACGACAACGGGAAATGCCCCCAAATGCACAAAGCCCATGCTTATGTGGAGTGTTGGGAGGAAATGAAAGCCGGGAATATCGGTTATCTGTTATGGGGCATGGTAGGCACAGGCAAAAGCTATTTCGCCGGGTGTATCGCCAACGCCCTCATGGAGAAAGAGGTTTCCGTGTGCATGACAAACTTTGCCTTGATACTCAACGACCTTGCCGCCAGCTATAAGGACAGGAACGAGTACATAGCCCGACTTTGCAGCTTCCCTCTGCTTATCCTTGACGATTTCGGCATGGAGCGTGGCACGGAATACGGGCTTGAACAGGTTTACAACGTGATAGACAGCCGATACCGAAGCGGCAAGCCCTTAATCGTGACAACAAATTTGACGCTGGAAGAATTGCAGAACCCGGAGGACACCGCCCACGCCCGCATTTATGACCGCCTTACGGAAATGTGTACCCCCGTCTGCATTACCGGGGAGAATTTCAGGAAAGCCAGAGCAAGGGAGAAAATGGAACGCCTTAAAAAGCTGCTGAACGGAAAGGAGATTTGCCTATGACCGACACGCCCAAGAAAAGCACCGCCACCACCGCCCGCCGCCCGGATTGCGTGACCGAGGTACGCCGGGGGAACACCGTCCTTGTGGTTTCCGGCTACTTCAAACAAGGCACTACCGCCACCGCCGCCGACAAGATGATGAAAGTGCTGGAAGCCGAAAGCGCAGCCGGACACAAGCCGCCTTTTACCGCCTAAGTTGTGGCATGGAAAAGCGGTCATGCCGTGGAGCGTGACCGCTGGAATAGTAATAAATGACACCATGTTTATTTCTTGCTTGATTGCCGTATTTCATTTGCCAGCAGCACGATACCATACAAACCGCAAATCAGTAGAATTATATCTTCATAGGCATTGAAGATGACTGATTTTATTCCGGTCAATCCCCATATGGTCAGTAAAGCGAGGAGCAGCTTGTTTTTTCTTTTATAGCCAGCATAAACCGTCATGCTTATGCTGATTACGGGGCAAGGCATGATGTATGTTACCATTTGCGGGAAAGAATTACCTAAAAGAATGGAAACAAAAGGGTACGCTAAATAAAGCACCAGTAGAAACATCTGAAATGCGGTAGGTGTTTTGAGTATATCGTCCTTGTTATGCAGACTTTCGTATAGGAACAGAACACCGCAAGTGATATACAACGGAAATGCAAAAAATTTCTGAATAGGCTCTGTTCCATACCAAGCGAAAAATCCAATGCCTATAAAGAGGTTAATAATCCCAAGCGAGAATTTTGCCGCCCACTTTATTTTTTTTGTATAGGACAAAGCAACCGCTATGAGTAAAAAAACGAGTAATGCAATTTGGATTATCCATGTTTGTCTGTTGTAATTGCCGATAACATCCCAAAAAACTTGTGCGTCCATGTGTTGCCCCCGTAGATTTAGTTTGTCACTTTGTAACGAACTAAAGTATAGCATAAAAATTTGATATTTTCTATAATAAGCTACTTGCTATAAACCGTAACAAAAAACCGTGATATTTTTCGACATAAAGAAGCAAAAAGAACTGTACAGACAGCCCCGCCCTATGGTATACTAAGCCTACGGAATAGTGGGACTGGCTGTCGGAAACGGAGGACATTATGTTAAGACAGACCACCCAACAACTCATTACCGCCCTTTATCCGAGATTGTCGCACGAGGACGAGCTTTCCGGGGAATCCAATTCCATAAGCAACCAGAAGCGGATTCTGGAAGCCTACGCAAAACAGAACGGCTTTTCCAACCTCAAATGGTACACGGACGACGGATTCTCCGGGGCAAATTTCCAAAGACCCGGCTTCCAGTCCATGCTTGCCGACATTGAAGCGGGGCTTGTGGGAACGGTTATCGTAAAGGATATGTCACGGTTAGGGCGAAACTATCTGCAAGTGGGAATGTACACGGAAATGATTTTCCCACAGAAAAACGTCCGCTTCATTGCCATCAATGACGGCGTTGACAGCGCACAGGGCGAGAATGACTTTGCGCCTTTGCGAAATATTTTTAACGAATGGCTGGTGAGGGATACGAGCAAGAAAATCAGAGCCGTGAAGCGGTCAAAAGGCATGAGTGGGAAACCTGTCACAAGCAAGCCCGTGTATGGCTACCTCATGGACGAGGACGAAAATTTTATCATTGACGAGGAAGCCGCCCCCGTGGTAAAGCAGATATACAGCCTTTGCCTTGCCGGGAACGGTCCGACCAAGATAGCCCGTATGCTTACGGAACAGCAAATCCCCACGCCGGGAACGCTGGAATACCGCCGGACAGGGAGAACCCGCCGCTACCACCCCGGCTATGAGTGCAAATGGGCGGCGAATACCGTGGTACATATCCTTGAAAACCGGGAATACACGGGCTGCCTTGTGAACTTCAAGACCACCACACAATCCTACAAGTGCAGCAAGATTATCTACAACAGTGAGGACAAACAGGCGGTTTTCGAGAACCACCACGAAATCATCATAGACCGTGACACATGGGAGCGTGTGCAGGAGCTACGCAAGCAGCGCAAACGCCCTAACCGCTATGATGAAGTGGGCTTGTTCTCCGGCATACTGTTTTGTGCGGATTGCGGCAGCGTCATGTACCAGCAGAGGTATCAGACGGATAAACGGCGGCAGGACTGCTACATATGCGGCAGCTACAAGAAGCGCACGGCAGACTGTACGGCGCACTTTATCCGCACCGACCTGTTGACCGAGGGAGTGACCGAGAACCTACGGAAAGTCACCAGCTACGCCGCCAAGCACGAAGCCCGGTTTATGAAGCTGTTGACCGAGCAGACCGAGGACGGGAGCAAACGCCGGAACGCCGCCAAGAAGAAAGAGCTGGAAGCAGCGGAAAAAAGGATTGCGGAACTCTCCGCCATCTTCAAACGGCTGTATGAGGACAGCGTGACCGGGCGCATATCGGACGAGCGTTTCACGGAATTGTCGGCAGACTACGAAGCCGAGCAAAAGGAACTGAAAGAGAAAGCCGCCGCCTTGCAGAGCGAGCTTTCTAAGACGCTGGAAGCCAC
Source organism: Lachnospiraceae bacterium (assembly GCA_910575835.1). GTDB lineage: Bacteria > Bacillota > Clostridia > Lachnospirales > Lachnospiraceae > Sporofaciens. Next base: position 56,539 of record CAJTGB010000027.1, read on the forward strand.
GGCAAACGCTGAAAAGTTTATGAAAGTGGTACGCAAGTACACCAGCTTTGAGGAACTCACCCCTACCCTGTTGCGGGAGTTTGTGGAGAAAATCGTTATCCACGAATCGGAAGCCCTTGACGGGAAACGCCGGGGGAAGCTCCGCAGACAGGAAATCGAAATCTATTACTCTTTTGTCGGCAAGGTAGAATTGCCCGACTAAAGCCCGACCCGTCCGGCAGTCAGCCGGACAGGGAACGGCAAAATTTTTTACACTTCTTTTACTTCTTTATCTCACATGAGCAAAGTCACAGGGCATGAAGCAGGTCATGGCTAATTAGAGGTAATCAAAAGAGGAAAGGAAAAGCACAATCCAGACGGAACCGGCGATATCGTCAAGAAATATTTGTGGATTAGCAAGAAACCTGATATAATGGGGGCAAGCGCCCATCCGGGGCAGAAAGGCAGGGAGAAAAATGCACATCAGCTACAAACCGCTCTGGCACACGCTGATAGAGCGAAACATGAGGAAAGAAGATTTAAGGCTTGCCGCTGGCCTAACCACAAATATGATTGCCAATATGGGCAAAGAAGGAAAACACATCAGCATGGACACGCTGGCACGAATCTGCGAAACGCTGGATTGTGGCATTATGGACGTGATTGAACTGGCCAGTGACGAGCCTTCCGCCACAAGAGGGAACGATAATGGAAAAACTGAAAGAAAGAATCACAGAGAACGGCATTGATTATATTCTGGTAGGCGATTATTATATCCCGGACTTGAAGCTGCCGGAGGAAAACCGCCCTATCGGATATTATGGGCGGCTGCACCGGGAATATCTGAAACAGGAACATCCGGCATGGTACAGTTCCCTTATCCTAACAGGGAAATTATGGACGTACCTTGCCGACCTGAACGAGCAGGCGGAGGAACGGCTTGACTTAATCATAGAGCAGATGAAAGCCACCGAGGGAGTGACCGAGGAACTGAAAGCCCGGAACCAGCTTGAATGGGTAGGGCGGATGAACAATATCCGAAACCGGGCAGAGGAAATCATAAAAAGCGAATTGATTTATATTTGATTGGATATGCAAAGGCCAGCCGATTACCGGCTGGTCTTTCTAATCTTCCCTGCGCTCCAATACCGCCCGAATCATGGCAGCGGCGATTTCCTGCTGGCTGGGCGAAGTGCTTTCCCACAACTCTGCCAGTTCCCGTATATCACTGACCTCATTATCTCCCAGCGCATCCCGCAGCAGATAATCCGGGGAAATTTTCAGTGCGTTGCAGATATTGATAAATACAGGCAGGCTGGGAACCTTTGTCCCGCCTTCAATCTGCCGGAGATAGGTTGCGTTTATACTGCATAATTCTGAAAGCCTGTCAGCCGTGAATCCCCGGTCTTTCCTCACCATGTTGATACGTTTGCCCAATCCTTTTGTTTCCATAATGCCCACCCATTTCATAAGCTATTAGCATTTATTTTGTTCACTTTTAGACTACATCACACATAGGGATTGCAATAGCTTCTAAAAGACTATATAATATTAGCCAATAGACTATAAGCTATGAAAGGGGAACAACAGAATGAAACTGAATTATTTTAGGGACAAACTTTTTGATTTACTGAACGACAGCGAAGGGATGGGGATTGCCGACCTGAACGCAGACGAGCAGAACAGCCTGCTCACTGTCAGGACAGAGGATGGGGATGTATTTGAAATCGTATGCCGGCAGGCGGCGGGGAAGGAGGACGGATGGACGACCGCAAACTGACCGTTTATAATGGGCGAGGTGCTTTCAAAAAATCGCCGCCGCAGATTCTTTTACAGGGAAACTGGCTGGAACAGGCCGGTTTTTCCGCTGGGGATAAAATTACCGTGAAATGCCAGCAAGGGCGGCTTGTTATCACGAAGAATGAGCCGGAATCAGATACCAAAGCGGAAAGTTGACAAACATAGAGGTTTTGAATGAATTTTTGAGGAAGCCTATTCCATCTGGAAGGACATTGTAATATAATAAAGCCAGAAAAATCGGGAGTTGTGGAGGTAATTATCAATGAGAAATGTTTACGATAATAGTGAATTTTTTGCCGCATATGCGGAAATGGGAAGAAGCAAAGACGGTCTGAAAGCTGCTGGAGAGTGGCATCAGTTGCAACCGTTATTCCCTAAATTACAGGGAAAAAAAGTTTTGGATTTAGGATGTGGTTACGGTTGGCATTGCAAATATGCCGCACAAATGGGAGCTACTGAAATTCTTGGTATTGATAGTAGTCAAAAAATGATTGCAAAAGCAGTAGCTGATAACTCTGATGACAAAATCAAGTATAAAGTTTGCGGTGTTGAAGAATACATTTATCCTGAAAATACTTATGACCTAGTTGTTTCTAACCTGGTACTGCACTATATCGAAAATTTAGCTAATGTTTATCAAAAGGTGTATTGCACATTAAAAGTAGGTGGGTATTTCCTATTCAATATTGAACATCCGACTTTCACCGCAGGTGTTAATGAGGATTGGATTTATGATGAAAATGGGAAACCTAAATATTGGCCAATCGACAATTACTATTACACAGGCGAAAGAGAAACCAATTTTCTTGGTCAACGAGTAATTAAACAGCACCACACATTAACGCAGATATTGAATCCACTTATAAAATGTGGTTTTCAAATTGAGGCTATTGAGGAAGCAATGCCTCCGGCAGATATGATGGATATGCCGGGAATGTGTGATGAAATGCGTAGACCTATGATGTTGTTGGTTAAGGTTAAAAAGGTTTAATAAACAACTTCCAGTTTATCAAGCCACGTTCTCAACTAAATACCACCAGCACAAAACCGCTGCCACATGGAAACATACACAACCATGCAACAGCGGTTTTTTATTTCCGTTTTTTTCTCTGGCCGACATAGCTTTTGAAGAATTTCGATTTTTCAAGGATATGTACAAGTTGCCGGAACTCCACATCAGACAGCTTGTTATAATTGATACCCAGCCGCTTGCAGTAAAGCGCAGCCTGTTTTTCAAGAGGGCTTCCCTTGAAATTTGCAACATCCTCTAAGTCCTGTTTCAATTCTTCGGCAATGGTAGTCGGTGGCGCACTCTCACTGTCAGACTTGTGTGCAGCACGAATATCATGGACGATTACGCTTATATCATCCTGTATCATGTGGCTGAAATATTCGTCATCCTCAATGTGTGCGGCCTGTAAAATCCGCAGGTACGGGTCATCTTCTCCGGGGCGGTAGCGTTCTATAATTTCATGCCGGACAGTATCGACAAGGGAGTTGAGGTTCTGAATCTGCATGGAAGCAATCCCATCCACATAAACCTCAATATCAGCCAAAAACTTTATAAAGTCCTTGTGGGTGGCAAGTTCGCACAGCAGACGGTTGTTAATCCGGCCACTTTTCAGAAGCGCAACCATTTCGTCATTCAAATGCAATTCTGTTAAAGGCGTGTTGACCTGCTCCCTGTTTTCTGTCCGGCATAACAGATAATCAATGGACACTCCATAGAAATCCGCCAGCGTGATAAGGTTGCCATGATTGATTTCTTTATTGTCCTTAGATTCATAGCTGGCAAGGGCAGATTTTGAAATCTTTGTCAGTTGTGCCAGTTCTTCCAGATTTAATCCTTTTTCCTTGCGTAAATCCCAAAGGCGTTCCTGTATGGTAGTCGCTCCTTTCATGTGCGCACGCTCCTTTCCAGCGGCTGCTTCCCTGCCGCCTGACTGGATTATACCATACTTTCCACAATCGTGGAAATTTCCGATATTTGCCCTTAATTCCTTTTTTGTGGACATACGGCACAAGGCTCAAAAATGTTCTATGATACAGGTAGTTCATCGATGGATTATTCCAATCGAATGACCGGCCTGTATGGGATATGCTCCCCGGCGATGTAGCGCAACGACTTCCGGCAGGGAAACGGAGGAACCCTGACCGCAACGAGCGTACCAAGGAGAGCGAAACGCCGCCAAAGACGGGGGCAGGAACGACAGCAGAGGGAACCGGCAAAATGAACACCGAAACGATACCGAAACACAACAATTTCACGGGGCATAGTCTGCCCTGCCCGTAATACTAAGGGGGATTTTGGGGCGGCTCTGCGGCTGTATTTCCCCTGAAAATCGCCCCGAAACGATACACAAAAAACCACTATCCGCCCATTCCGGCTGTTACTGCTGAATCGGGCGGTTTTTCTATGAAGGAGGCATTATGCCGAGAATGTCAAAAAAACGGAAGAAAGAGCTTGCTTTCTTCCTGAATGACCGGGGGCGCAGAAGCTACAACGGACTCTGCCGGAAATGCCAGCATGAGTGCAAGCAGAGTTTCCGGGCTGTCATGATTGACTGCCCCCGTTACCTATCCAAACGAGCCAAAAGGAGGACACCACCCAATGAATTGTGAATTTATGATAGCCAGTACACCCCTGCCGCCCTGTATGCCGCTCCCAAAGGCAATGCTCCGACTTCCGGTCAGCAATACAGCAAAAGTCATGTACGCCCGCCTGCTGGATGAAATTCTGACAAGGGGAACCGAGGACAGCAACGGGATTCTGTTTATCCGCTTCCCCGTCATGGAGATAGCGGCTGCGCTTTCCCGAAGCCCTCAGACCTGCAAGCGTTCCCTGAACGAGCTGGAACAGGCCGGGATGATCATGCGTGTCCGTCAGGGAATCGGGGAGGTCAGCCACATCTATATCCTGCTCCCCAGGGAGGATGCTGCCCATGAATGAGAAGCTGGAAAAACTGAATCAGGAGATTGAAAAGACCGAAGCAAGGCTGCGGCGGGCGCAGCATAAGGAGAAAATGCTGGAACACCAGATAAAGACACTGAACCGGAAGGAACGGACGCACCGGCTCTGCACCAGAGGGGCAATGCTGGAAAGCCATCTCCCCCACCCGGAATCCGTGACGGACGAGCAGGTCAGCACCATCTTGAAGGTACTGTTCCACCGGGGCGACACGAAGCGGCTTGTGGCACAGGTTCTTACCGAAAACCGGAAGGAGGACACGGAATGAAATTTTCAAAAAGCGAGCTGGATATTATCTACCAGTATGCCGCACCGACCAAGGCGGAAACCCTTGCGGGCATGAAAGAAATCGTGCCGGTGATAAAGGACTTACTGACAAAGGCAATCGTGGAGAACGCCATCCGAAAACTGGAAAAGATACCGGAGCCGGAGTGCAGCCGGTTTGTTGCCGCCACAAAAGCCCGGTTCCTTGCAGAGCGTGACAATTCCATCCGCCAGCGGCTTGCGGCGGCAAAGGCACAGGAGCCGATTTTGCAGGGGCATGACCTGTCAGGAAAGGAACGGTTCCACCCGGAAACCCGGCACATGATTACGCTGGAAGTACAGAAGCAGTGCTTTGTCGGTTTTAAGGGGGAGCGGTTCCGTTTCTTCCTTTCCGATGAAGGCTACCGGAACGCAAAGCGCAGCGAGCAGGAAGGGGAAATCAAGATAAAAAGCCATGCCGCCGTTGTCGCCGGGAAGCTCTATCCTGACAAGAAGCCCCGACAGCAGGAACGATAAAAAAGACTGTTCCAGAATCAAAGTGCGCCGGGCGCGTCTTGATTTTTGAAGGGAAGTTTTAACGTGGACGAGCTGGGCGCGTTCACGTTGACAGCTTCCGAAGTGACAAGCTGGAAAATCCCCCTCTGAAAGAGGGCGCATTATCCGAGATAATCAATTATCCGAGGAAACTCTCAAAACCGCCAGCATAAAAGGCTTTCAGAGAAGTTGCCTCGGATAATGTAAGAACTAT